>CAVQZP010000038.1:0-196934 GCA_963718505.1 uncultured Acidobacteriota bacterium
CGACCGGACGCTATATTCGCGCCCAACCCGTCAGACCAGAAAATTGACCGCGGGGAGAAGTACGATTACGTCCGTCCACTCGCAACAATTGAGCCTACCGCCATATCGCTCGGTTTGCCAGTCAGTACGAGTTTTGGGGTATCTGAGACAGACAAGTTGCAATCGGCTCTCGAAGAACCTGGGAACCGGAAAAAGGTTATTCTCATCGTATGGGAGCATAACCTACTAGACAAAATGGCGCGCGCTCTCCTCGCCTCACACGGCGGTGATCGGAAGGAGGTCCCTCGAGAGTGGGATCCTGACGACTTCGATAGCATTTATGTCATCAGGCTAAGTTGGGCCGGAGACACTGCTAAGGCGAGTTTTGAACACAAGCACGAAGAAATTACCAATCTGCCAAATGAGTGCCCTGCCAGATGAAGCATTCTGACAAAAAAAGTGGTCTACGGCCCCACATCGTCCACCCCGGTCAACCGAAACGTCGATGCTGATTTCGGGATACAGCGAGAGAAATCGTCCGATCACCGGGGCCGCGGCAACGGGATGATTTTGCCGGGCGGGGGCTATTGGGGGGCCTGGCGGCTGCCGTGTGGCCGGACGCAGATTGCACCACCTGTTGTCGGCACGATCGCCGTTCCTGTGATCAATTTCATCGGTTGGCCACTCACCCGTCATCCATAGCCATACAAGCCTCTACGCTGGCGAGCTGGCCGTAGATTTCACCACGAAGGAGCTCGCGATCATCCGCAGCGACCGCCCACACAGGGTTGTTCTTGCGATGCTCGCGATACCATTGCGCATTCTGCATCCGCTGTTCTTCTCGATACACAGCGGGCCGATTGCGATTGCGTTCCGCCACCCGTTCACGATTCGCTGCGTACCAGACACGCTGGTATTCTGCATACCGTATGCGATTGTGTCGCCTGTATTTTGCCACCCACATGCGATAGTGTTCCGCCGCGCATTCTTGGCAACGAACTTGGCGATTGCCTGTCTTCAGAACTTTTTTACCGCAGTCCATGCACTTCAAGAGACCAAAATATCTTGTCGTGCTCATGTGGTTACCTCTCCCTCTTTCTCGGCACGCGGCTTTCTCGATCTTTTAGTATCAGCTCGCTTGCGCGCCGCCGCGAGCTGCTTCGGTCGCTCTGGTTCTTCAAGCAACCGCAGCTTAGATTCTTGCGCAAACACTACTGTCTGGAACGTGCCCGGCACTTGAGCCATATCGTTGTTCCACGTGTGCTCTTCCAACATCCGAACGAGCGCGGGATGATACGCAGGCAGCAACCATGGCCGCGACCATTCTGCATAATCAAATTCGAGCAGGATCGCGTCCGCCTTGAGAAGTTTCTCGCGGAATTCGACAGCCGCTTTATGTGCCTGCTCAAGCGCTTTGCTAGCCTCCTCGCAGGCCGCTCGTACCTTCGCGGGCTTCGGCGCATACACTGAATGGCAGCCGAAGCGGCCGGAAAGTGCCTTGAGCTGTTGCTCGAATTGGTGCCTAAGGCCATGTCGATCGGTTACCTTCGCAACCCAACCAACCCCGTTTTTGCCGAGAGCGAAACGAGAGAGTTAGAGGCTGCGGCGCATGCCCATGGAGTGCACCTGCTGATCGTGAATGCAAGTCGCCCAAGCGAGATTGAGACGGCCTTTGCAGACCTTGTTCAGCAGCGAGTTGACGTACTCCAAGTGAGTAGTGACGGTTTTCTCCTTGCTCATCCCGACCAAATCGTCACGCTCGCGGCCCGCCATGCTCTACCGACGATTTACGCTTGGCCCCAGTTCACGGCTGTCGGTGGTCTTATGAGCTATGGAACAAACATTCATAATGCGTGGCGACAAGCCGGCAAGGGGCGGACTGCCCTGTAGTAGTGCCGAAGCGGGTGTAATGCTCGTGGAGCGAAGGGGCAGGTCATCGCCGTTGGGAGCGAGCCAATTGGAAACAGGAGGAGCTCCAATTCTCGACGGAAGGCGGCAGCCCTCGCGCGGTGGCACGAGCCGGATGACGCGAGAGTGTCAAGTCCGGATCTGTGCGGTCGAGGTAAGGCCGGCCCTTCTTCCAAGTAATCCGGATTGCGGTCGAACCGCATGTACTGACCCTTTCGCGGACTTCCGCCGCCGTCGCGGACGCCGTAGGAATCCCTCGGAGATTCTCGGAGACGTCGAGATAAGCCTCGTCGAGCGAGAGCGGCTCGACGAGCGACGTATAGTCGGCGAAGATCGCGCGAATCTCGACGCGACACCGCCCGATAGACCTCGAACCTTGGCGGCACGAAAACTAGATCCGGGCATTTGCGCAGCGCCGTGCTCGACGGCATTGCCGAGCGCACGCCGAAGGCCCGCGCCTCATAGCTCGCAGAGGCGACGACGCCACGCTTCACAGCATGACCGACCGCGACCGGGCGGCCTCGCAAGGACGGATCATCGCGCTGCTCGACCGACGCATAGAAGGCGTCCATGTCGACGTGGATGATCTTGCGAGTGTTGGCTTCGCTCATGGCCAAAGCCATGGTAGCAGGATGGAACGAAAGAACGACTAGCCGGTTCAGGGGCGCGCCCTCAATCAAGCTGTCGAGAAAGTGCGCGAGCCCGTCAATACCGAGATCAAACTCAAGATCATGCGCAAGGGCAGCACAAGTCGGGATGCGCTCCCGAGTTGCGGGTGTCATAATCGCGGGTGACAGGATGACGAGGTCGCGTGAGTTCTTCACCGCCTCGTGCATCATCTCCACGAAGCTCGTGCTGATAGGAGCATCGTAGTCCTGCACCAGGCCTGCGGCTTATTTTGTTGTGGATAAAGCTGTGCACAAAACGGCAAATTCATCAAAGCGCCACCAAGAGTCTGCTCGATTTCGGACCGTTGTTCCGACATCGACCTAAACGTTCCGATCGAAGAGTACCCTGGTCGCTGTTCGTCGATGCCGATTCGTAAGGGTCGCAAAGTGTCACGAATTATTGGCCGTATTCTGCTTACGCCGGCCGTCTTTGCAGTTACTGGTTTTGTGCTTCTCGTGCTGATTGGTCTCTGGGATCGTTACGAAAAGGAAGCCACAGCATTGGGATTCAGCGGGCCTTATGAACGTTACCTAGCGTCGCAGGCTGGTTTTCTGAATGACCCGAAGGCATACCACGCCGCGATGTTTGAGCGCGTGCGGCAAGGGGTAGTCAGCCCAGAAACGACGGCGGCAATTGAGGAATGATACTCCCCATCGCGACCCGATCAGCGGTGTGAGTACCGCCTAGCCCCGGTTGTGGCGCGCCTGCAACTCGTACTCCGACTATCCAATGCTGATCGGCTAATCCGAGTCGTGCCATAACCCGCCATTAGCCGCAATGAGCAGAGATCGTGCCGATGCCCTCCTCGTGTTCCCGAGCCCGATGCTCTATCTTGAGTACAGACGCATTGTGCCCTAGTAACTAAAATTCGCATTCTCAAGGGCGAGAAGCCAGCCGAGCTTCCAGTGCAAGCACCTACCAAGTACGAGCTGGTGATCAATCTCAAGACCGCGAAGGCGCTTGGACTTGAAATTCCACCAAAGCTGCTCGCGCTCGCCGACCAAGTGATCGAGTAGCGGTGATTTTGCTGCGCTGCATGAGTCCGGTTTTGAGCGTCGCATTGAACCCGTCCTGTTGGGGTCTGCTTATTGGCACATAGCGTCGCATTGAACCCGTTCTGTCGGGGTCTGCTTATTGGGGGCGAAGCGGACAGCAATGCCGCGGCGCGGTAATGCGGGCTTTTGACCCTAACCGGACCAAAACGCCGCGGCGGACCCGACCTGAATTCCGCAGTGCAGCAGTCTACTTCCGACTCCTGTGATGCTATCCTTTGGGTCGAGCACAGGAGAGGGACTTACAGCGCCCCACCTCGTTCGAAACGATTGCGTCTCCCTCGAACAACCGGGATGCCTGGCACATCGGTATGCTGTGTCCTGCTGGGTACTTGGATTGTCACCTTTGGACGCCTCTTTTCCTTGAACTGGTCGATGTCCCTTTCCCGTGAGATCAGGAAGTTCAAGAAGGATTTCCCCTGGAAACGACACGTTTGGGCAATTCCCAGCAAGAGCAGATACGGAACTGCTACCCGCTTGAAAAAGTAGCCCGAAATCTTCCTCTGGACCGCTAGGTGCCGACTCGCCCGTTCAGCCGTGTTGTTGTTCCAGGGTATCCCGTCCTCCTCCAAAAAGCGGAACAGGCTTTCTTTGTACCGGACGAACCGCTTCTGGTACTTCTGGGTGACTTCGCATTTGTACTCTCGGTTCACGATAACGGCCTTGTAGAAGCGTTCGACAAGATGCGTGTACTTTTGCAGGTGCCACCGTTTTAGCCCGTACCGTTCCACATCGGTCATGATCGGAACCAGCAAGTCCCTGACACTACTTACAAACCCTTCTAATTCCTGGTTGAACGAGTTCTTCCAGAGGTCGTCGTTAAGATCACGAATCAGGTGAACGAGACACTTCTGTTGCCGACAGTTGCACGCATCGTAGCCGCCGTAGAAATCAGAAATCAACACGCCAGCGTAGCCGTCAAGCAATTGCCGAACCAGGGTCGCTTCGCGTGTTTCCGTTAGGCGGAACACCACATGCAGGCCATCGGTCAGCACCCAGACATAGTGATCGACGCCCTGGATGTTGAGCTTCGTCTCGTCAACGTGGATGAAAGGACTGGCGAGGATCCTCGACAGCATTGTCTTCTCGGTGAGAGCGTAGTACCGGGCTAGGTCCGCAATGAACCCAATGAGGCTGCCGCCGCTCACCTGCTCTCGGAAGAGATCGTAAATGACCTGTGAGACAACCCGATAGGGCAGGCGCAAGACAATCCGCTGGTACACCGTCCAGGCCCGGAAATTGTGCCCGAACAGACGGCCCTTCAGACGCCTTATTGCGGGTGGAGCGTAATGCTGTTTGCACCGGGGGCAGAACCCCATTTTTCCGGTGTATTTCGTGACCGTTTTTCGGCACCCGCTTTTGGTAAAGGACAGATCAATCAGGATGTGTTCAGCAACTTTATCTGATGCCTCCAGCGGCTGTCCATTGTGGCGCTGCTGGTTGGGGCAGATCATCGGGCGTCTCACCCGCACAACCCGGCCTGCTTCCGTTGGTGTAATCCGTTGGTAGGCTACGTGGCCCTTGGGAGCGCCCCGCTTCTTTGGCTCCTTTTCGATGTCTTGCTCGGTAGTCCGTATCCCGATGCGGCTTTTCTTGTACTCGGCGTGGGCCGACTTCAGTACGCCTTCAAGCGTGTCGTGAATACCCTTGCCCCGATCTGTCGTTCTCTGCTTTGGCGCGTCAGCGTAGTCCACATCCGACCGAGTGGCAGCCGCTTGTCCAATGTTGCGTAGCTCTGTGACCAACAATCGTAGGGCGTGGCAATCCTCCAGGTTATAGACGAGAATCTGGTCCTTGATCGCCGCATCTCAGGCATCTGGATCGGGCTCCGATTCTACCCAAATCTTTCCTCTGCGCCGTTCGACGATTTTTTTCCCAATGGCGAGTCCAATCCCTGTTCCCGGGTAACGATCGCGGGTATGCAACCGCTGAAAGACCCCGAAGACTTTCTCCGCGTATAGCTGCTCAAATCCGATCCCATTGTCTGCGACACTAAACATCCAGGAATCGGACTGACGCTCGGCCCGGACAGCGATCTGGGGTCCTAATGCGCTTCGGTACTTAATTGCGTTGCCAACCAAGTTTAGCAGCAGTTGCTGGAATTGTCGTTTGGCAAAACGTAGCGATGGCAATTTCCCGACGACAACTTCTGCTTTGGATTCAGTGATCGCGACATCGAGATCAGCCAGTACTTGTTGCACCACGACCTCGGTGTCAATCGTCTCGAGCTTTTCATCTACCACCGCTCGCGAGTAGGCCAGAAGGCCGTCGATTAACGCTTTCATCCGAACGGCGCCGTCGACAATCATCCGAATCAGTTCATCGCTTTTATGGTCCAACTTTCCGCGGTATTTCCTCTCAAAAACCTGGATACATCCAGCTACCGCGCGGAGCGGTTCCTGCAGATCGTGAGAGGCAGCAGATGCGAACTGCTCAAGATCCGCGTTGGAGTGCGTCAACTCTTCTGTGCGCAACTCCAAGACGTCATTCTGTGCGGCCAATTCTTTTGTCCGGTCTGCCACCTTCTGCTCCAACTGGTTATTTAGTGCTTCCAGTTGCTTGTTAGCAGTTTCGACCTGTACTGTCCGTTCAGCCACCCGCATTTCCAGCCTTTCATTTAGGCTGCGAAGTTCATTGCGCGCTTGTTCGAGTTCGATGCTCTTTTCTTCGAGCTGTCGGATCATAAGCACGTCATATTTTTTCATTTCCTTCGCGGACGGCAAATCGAGGGTGCGCCTGAGATGCTCTCTCCTTTCTCCAGCGCCGTCCTCAATTGCCCTGAGGATCGCGAGGGGCGAACCCTGTTTACTGATAATTCTGTCAGCACCGAGTTCCAAACCAAGTTTTTCGTCATTCGGAGTGAAATCGATCGCGCTGTATAGAATGAAAAACAAATCTCTAAGCTCTGCGCGTTGCCGTACCTCGGTACAGAGGCCATAGCCGTCCAGGTTCGGCATTAGGATGTCACAAACGACGATGTCGAAAGGTGCGCTTTCAAGGGCAAAAAGCGCCTCTAATCCGTCTGCCGCTTCAACCGTCGCATAACCTTCTGACTGCAAGATCTCATTGAGAAGTTTGCGGTTTGTCGGGTTATCATCCACGATCAGGACATTTTGCCTCGGCGAACCTGCCTCAATCCTCGCTTGCTGAGCTTGCTCTTGCTCAGGATAACTCAACTTATTCTCGGTGCGGGACCTTTGCTGTTGCGGTAACGTCATGGATTGCCTTCTCCGATCGAATTGGATCGTTAACTATGCGTCCGAATGATGGTAAATACAATATTTATTGTAATAATTGAAAATATAGAATTTAGACCTCGGCGGAGCCGTTGAGCCCGTTGAGGGGCGTCCGCAGCCGCTCATAGTTCCCCCCCCAATCGCAGCCTTCGTGTACGGGTTCCGAAAAGAGCCACCTCAGCCGCAATTGTTCGTCGAGCGGGATCATCGGTGCGATTCCCCATGAAGACGCAAACACGCGCCTCTTTGGGGGGACGGGTCGACTTTGTTTACCATCCCGTCTCGTAGCTATGAAGGTTATCGGCTCCGGCACACGACAGCTAAACCCCTCCTAAGATCGACCGTTGCTGACGACTCAAAATGCAAACGAAAGAACAATTTGGACAATTCGCCTGGGAGTTAAATAACATAAAGCAAGACTTAGAAGCATTTCTGGAAATGAGCCGCGACGAGAAACTCACTTTCGCTCCTACTCTGGTTTCCCGGATGCATGTGGCGAGTGCGAGGCTAATGCTGTTCAGAAAAACACTGGTGTCGGCAACTTGAGCCTTCTGTCAGGTTTTCCGGATCACTACTCACGGAACCCGTAGGATGGTAGAAGCTCAAAAACTTGAGAGCGCACATCAAATGTCTTCCCTTTTTGGTCGAATAAATTAACCAGGCTCAAGCAAACGTTCTCCGGGCGAGGCAGCGCCGTTCCGCACCTCAGATGCGGATGAATCTCTTTTACGAAGTTAGAGCGCCGGTGATCACCTCTTCAATTTGCCGCGGTAGTCTGCGGGTGCTGATAGGCTTGGTCAGATAGGCGTCGCATCCAGCCGCCAGCACCTCTGCTTTGGAAAACCTTTCCGGAAACGACGTGATTGCGACGATATGGATGTCGCGTGTTTCCGGATCGGCCTTCAGCGTGCGCGCGAGCGCGAGACCGTCGATGTCGGGCAAGTGTAAATCGAGCAGGATGATCTGCGGCTTATTTCGCTTGACCGCCTGGAGTGCCTGTTCGGCGGCTTCCGCGACGCTGACGTTGTGCCCAGCGCAGCTCAGGACAATTTGGGCGAGCTTCAATTCGGAAGGTGTGTCCTCGATGACGAGAATTTTAAAGGCGAGCTTCGTGGCTTTCAGCTCCAACCGCGGCAAATAGCCAGCCACCAAGGCGGGTAGAGCGCGGGTGTCGATCGGCTTGGTAATATAACCGTCGCAGCCGGCATCGCGGGCCTTCTGTTCGTCACCTTTCATCGCGAAAGCCGTCAGTGCGACAATGACCACGTCTTTGGTTTTCTCCTGGGCTTTGAGCTTGCGGGTGAGCGTGAGGCCGTCCATGCCGGGCAGGGCGATGTCAATGAGAACTAGCTCCGGCCGGTGCTGGTTGACCAGTCGTTCCGCTTCCTCGGCGTCGATCGCCTTAAGAATTTCGTAACCCTCGCATTCCAGCACGTCAGAAACCAGCTTGAGATTGGTGGGGTTGTCGTCCACCACGAGGATGCGCACGGCGCTCATGGTTTCACTACCCCATCCAGCGGCAGGATTACACTGAACGTACTCCCCCTGCCCACTTCGCTTTCGACGCCGATGGTGCCTCCCTGTAATTCGATGATCTTCCGGGTGAGGGCCAATCCCAGACCAGTGCCCTCGTAGCGGCGCGACGCGCCCGATTCGAGCTGTTCGAACTCCGTGAAAAGTCGTGAAATATCCTCGGCTCGGATGCCGATACCCGCATCCCGCACGACCAACTTCAAATGTCGACGGTCCCTCAACGACGCGAAGACGTCAACGCGCCCGCCGTCGTCGCTGAACTTGATCGCATTGGACAGGAGATTGTAGAGGATTTGCTTGAACTTCTGTTGATCGAGCACAACATCGCCGAGTTCGGTCGCAACCTCGATCCCGATCTGGAGGCTCTTTCTCTGCGCGATGGGATTGACCACGGTACAGATATCTTCGATCACCCTAGCCAACGAAAATCTCTCCGAATGCAAATCCATCTTGTTAGCCTCAACTTTTGCTAGGTCAAGGAGGTCGTTGATTAGTTGGAGAAGGTGGCGTCCGCTGTTCAGGATATCATCGAGATATTCTTCCTGTTTCGGGTTGAGATGACCTGGCTTGCCGTCCGCCAAAAATTCAGCGAAACCAATGATGGCGTTCAGCGGGGTACGCAACTCGTGCGACATGTTCGCCAGAAATCGGTCTTTGGTCTTGGCGGCATTCTGAAGTTCAATGTTTTTGTCATAAAGAACCTGCTCGATCCGTTTTCGTTCGGTCATGTCTCGTGTGATTTTAGCGAACCCATTTAAGGAGCCGGCTTTGTCGAACAAGGCGGTAATCACAACAGTTGCCCAGAATTGTTTCTTATCTTTGCGCACCCTCCAGCCCTCGTCCTCCGTTTGCCCTTCTTTAATGGCTGTTTGCAGTTCCCTTTCGGGCTTACCCTGCGCAATATCTTCCGGAGGATAAAACGAGGAAAAGTGCTTGCCGATGATCTCGTCAGCTTTGTAGCCCTTGATGCGCTCAGCGCCTTTGTTCCAACTGATTACATTCCCTTTCGGACTGAGCATAAAGATCGCATATTCTTGCACACCATCGACTAAGAGCTGGAATCGTTCTTCGCTCTGGCGCAAGACCTCTTCCGCACGCTTGCGCTCGGTGACGTCATAGTTTATTTCGACGATCGCTACAGGCTGGTCGGTAGCATCCTTTTGCAATGTCCAGCGACTCATCACGGTGAGACAGGTACCATCGCGCCGAGTGCGAACGAGTTCGCCTTCCCAGTGTCCTTCGGCCAAGAATTGCGCCCTGATGTCATCGAAGGATTGAAACGATTTGCTTTTCAGCAGGTCGTGCGTTACCTGGCCCAACACTTCTTCCTTCGTCCAGCCATAGATCCGTTCGGCTCCGCGGTTCCAATGGGTGATCCTGTCCTCAAGATCGCGCATGAAGATGGACGTCATTGACCAAGTCCATAATTTGGGCCTGATCGCGGAGACCCTGCTCCCCCTTCTTGCGCTCGGAAATGTCACAGATGGCATTGGAAAGGCGCTTGCCCTCGGACGAGACTCCTTGCGTCTGGACAGGACAGCGAAGTATTGGAGAGAGGGTTTTATTGTTCCTAGTGCGCCGCCTCAAAAGCAGCGATTTCACTTACTATACTTTCTAAAATTACAATATCCATTAAGAATTCTGGTCTTGTGATTTCGTTGTCTGCAAGACGGTCTTCTAGTCAAGGTGTTTTCGAGAACCTCTGCCGTTGAGAGAATGTCAGCGATTTGAGGGCGCCAGCCGCAGGCCGAAACTCAGATGTCGGCGTTTAAAAGAAGTTGCCTGACCTCCTGGAAGGAGCTTTGAAGATCGTCATTCCACTCCATTATAGAGCACGCCTTATCGGTCTTGTTCATCTGAGCCAGTCCCCATTCGGAATAGCTTAGGGTGCGCAACAGGCAGTCCATCACTTCTCCCCATTGCGAGGGAGGGTAGACTTTTTGGATCGCTCCGAGGGCGCACCATTTCACCGCCCGTGGATCAAAAACCTGAAGTTTGTTCCCATGCGGGTCTTTTGCGGGCGATTCCCGGCACCAAGTCGCAGGCGAGTTTAGGAGTTCATGCGCTTTCATCGGCGTTGGGGCTCAACTAAAGAATTTCAAGAACCTGCAGTGCCATATCGGTCGGAATTGAGATAACTTTAGCAAATATGATAATTTGAAGCATTATCCATGTTTAGCGTGGTTCTCTGCGGCCCAAAGGGCGTGGCCCGAAGGGCCAAGAAAGCATAGATGACATGAGCCGACAACAAACAGCACTCGCTGCAAATTGTCGGCTCTATAAAGAAGAAACCAAACAATATCGAGTAGCAGTAGCGGCCAGGCAAGTCTGGTCAACTATGTCAATCGGGTTCTGAATTTGGGCCTCGATGTGCATTATCGGCAGGTCACGGTGGCGATAGAGAGGATGGAGGTCGGATCAAGGCCGCCGGGAAAATGGGGCACGTGGATTTTCTGAACTGGGTGCAGAAGGAGCTCCAGGAAGGCTGGCAGATCTACAGCTGTTACGAAGCCGGTGCCAGCGGTTACTGGTTACACCGTGACCTTTGTGATCTTCTGTGCTGATCCTTCTGTCGATCGCACGAAAAAGCAATCTGCACAGAAGGCCGCAAAAGATCACGAAGAGTTACCATCGCTTAGAATCATCCGACCGCTTGCCTATCGAGACGTGCCTCCAGGCCCCCTTTACATCCTAGGGATCGTCTTCGTGACCTTTGTGATCTTCTGTGCCGATCCTTCTGTCGATCGCACGAAAAGGCAATCTGCACAGAAGGCCGCAAAGATTACGAAGAGATACCGTCTTGTGCCGAGAATCATCCGACCACTGTGCCTATCGAGACGTGCCTCCAGGGCCCCTTTACATCCTAGGGATCGTCTTCGTGACCTTTGTGATCTTCTGTGCTGATTCTCCTGTCGATCGCACGAAAAGGCAATCTGCACAGAAGGCCGCAAAGATTACGAAGAGATACCGTCTTGTGCCGAGAATCATCCGACCACTGTGCCTATCGAGACGTGCCTCCAAGGGATGCCCCGCAGAGCGTGACCAAAGAGAAGGCGGCCGAGATCGGACCCTTACCACGTCCGGGTCGCTCGGGTTCCCATAACTCCAGCACCTTCCTGTTGCCCCCCGAACGCGTCATTGGGCAAACGATCATCACCGGGAGCGAACCATCATCCAGCAGCGCCCCTGAACTGATATCCTTGATCTTTCCCAGGCGCGGATCCAATGGCTTTATTACGAGCTCGCGTTCACCTAGAAATTTTTCGGTTACGACGCCGTAACAATTTTCTTTGTGAACCGAAGAGTCCCACGCCTCAGGTGTCGCAGAGTCGCGTAACATCCATACCCACGAGGCATACGTCATCGGAGAACTCAGTGCGCCTGGAGAACAGTCGAATCTCCCCAAAGAGCTGAGCGAACAATTCAGCTGATGGCAGCCTGACGCGCTCGCGTACTGCAGCAATCAAGCGCTCGCGACTGTAAATTTTATCGTCGGGTGATTCCACCTCGAAGAGCCCATCGGTAAAGAGCATGACAAAATCGTCTTCTACCATTGGACACTCGCAGGTTCGGTATTGGGCTTCTGCAAACAAGCCGAGTGCCGGTCCGCCGCTGCTGTTGGCTCCCATTGATTCAAGTTCGCCGCGGAGGCGATGCAACAAGAGCGGCTCTGGATGGCCCGCATTTGCGTAGAGCATGCGCGAGCGCGCAGCATCGGCGACGAGGTAAAAACCGGTCACGAAGAGGTTGCTATCTGTGTTCTTCAGGATCGCAAGCAGGCTGCGGTTGATGTTGGTAAGCATCACGCCAGGATCTGCAGCCGCAGCGCTGAATTTTTCGACAAGTGCGCGCAGCATGGCGGTAATTAGTCCGGCACAAACGCCGTGACCCATCACATCGAGAATGAAAACAGCCACAGCCGTGTCTGAAAGACGATTCACGGTGAAAAAATCCCCGCTGACAGCCCCCATCGGATAGTAGAAGGCCGAAAATTTGATAGCGCTTTCCACTGGCAAGGCACCACGCGGGATGATGGGAAAATGCTGAGGCAAAAGCGCCATTTGCAATTCGTGGGCCATTTTTAGATCCTTCTCCATCTGCTCGTTTTTCTGGCGCAACTCCCGTGCGCCTTCCGCAACGCGCCGCTGCAGGGCGATGATGCGTTCCGCCCCTTGAATGCGGCATGTCAGTTGGTCGGCATCAACGGGCTTGGTCATAAAATCATCGACACCGGCAGCCATCGCCTCGAGGTAGTGGGACTTCCCTTTGAGTGAAGTGAGTAGGATAATGTAGGTGTAATTTTCCCGGGGCAGTTTGCGAATTTGGCGGCAAAGATCCGGGCCATCCATCCCAGGCATCAGCCAATCAAAAATCAGCACGGAAAAATAGCCATTTTGAAATGCCTCCAAGGCCCTGAGACCATCCTCGACAGCAACCACGTCGTGCCCTTGTTTTTTCAAATTGGATGCCAGTATGATCCGGAAAACATTGTCATCATCGGCTATGAGGATTTTCACTCAGTCAGGTTTTCTTTTTCGATTTAACCGGCACCTGTTCAGATTCGGCTGTTAAAATTGCGGGCCGATGACGAATTAGTGATCCGCTCGTCAAGATTTCCCAGCGTCAAAACTCACGTTGGGCACCGAAGCAAGGTTGCGTACGAAAATTTGATTTCGAATGCGTGTTTAACAAGCCCGCCCAGGCAAGTATCCTAGCACCTTTTTTGTTGCGAAACTGCGCAGCGTCTGCCGCTACAAGCCACGCCATTCCAAGCGAGCACAGCCAAAATTGTGCCAGCAGTGCGGCTGATCCAACTGTCAGCTTTAGCATGAAGAGCCGCACAGATGCCCAAGCAGCCCAATCTTTTTCAAAAATTAGCTCCCAAGACGGGGCGACATGAAAAAGCAACCCTACAGAACTGCCTACAGACGCCTCACCACTTCTTGGTTCAATAACCAATTTTTCCGGCAGAAGAACGACGAAGAACATCATCGGACCAACTGGGATGAGGGTGTCTTTCGCCTTGTCAAAATTCAAGGGAGTCCGTTGACTCCCCGAGCGTATTGCAGGTTCCCATCAGGTATCCGCCGTTCCAGGCGAAGAAGACCGCGTGCTTGATCGGTTGAGAATAAACCGTGTCTCTTTTTTTCTCATACTCATTGGAAATAGTGGTAGTTCACGAATAGTTGAATCTATTAGAAAAAACGACTCCCACCGTCTTTTCTTTAACGATAATTACAATAAACATGATTTTTTACAGCCGTCTCACGAACGCGCTGCATCGGCACGGCTAAGAAGGGAATCGCCTTGGTCGAGTACGCTGCACGGTTTCTGACTGGTTAACTGAGGCCAATCCGACCGACATTAAGCCAAAGGCGCCGCTCTTTGTAGCGGCCCAAGCGTCAACCGAAATTATGCTGGCCTGGGAACGCAAACGACTGTGACCGAGAGACAACAGAATATGGGCTCGGTCTGGTCGCGGACAGCGTATTTGTTTGTCTCCATGTAAGTCGACATCCTTAGACTTTACTTTCCGAAATGAATAAATTAACCCGATGAAGGTCAGCTTCGAACGTGGAATTTTCCTTCCGGAGTTGGATCTCTGGCTAGATCCTCAGGATGAACGCGACACCGCTTTCGTTTCCCACGCGCACAGCGACCACATTGGAAATCATCAGGAAGTGATTCTCTCTGCGATCACTGCCAAATTGATGGCCGCCCGCTTGCCCGGCAGACGATTGGAACACTCGCTCCCGTTCGGTGCTCCGGTGCATTTTCGCGGCGCCTCCCTCACGTTGTTGCCGGCAGGGCATATTTTCGGCTCAGCCCAGATTTACATTCAATGGAGCGGCGAAACCCTGCTCTACACCGGAGACTTTAAATTGAGGAAAGGAATGTCCGCTGAATCGATTGAATGGTTTCAAGCGGATACCTTGATCATGGAGACCACTTACGGGTTGCCTAAATATGTTTTCCCGCCCGTTGAGCAAGTAATCGCGGCGGTGACGAAGTTTTGCCTGGAAACGCTTGAAGAAAACCGCGTGCCGGTCCTGTTCGGTTACTCACTAGGAAAGGCACAAGAAATTTTGGCGGCCCTGAGCGGAAGCGGCCTTCGCATTCTCCTGCATCCGAGCGTTTACAAAATAACTAAACTTTACGAAGAGCTGCATCGACCCCTCCCCGAATATTTTCCCTACGAAGAAAATCAAACCGCCGGCAGCGTGGTCATCTGTCCTCCGACTGCAAATCGAACCAGGCTGGTCCAACGAATCAAGAACCGGCGAACGGCAATCCTGACCGGGGAACGGCATTCCCTACAGGCGCGCCGGCTTTCCAATCATTGCGTCGAAGAACATTCCTAACAAGAACTCGATCTCGTCGGGCTTGAGGGCTTTGGGGTCGAGGAGGCTTTCGATCAGAAGAGCGTTCGAGAGCGCGCCGAGTGCGATGGTGGTGGCGTTGCTCGAGATCGGTAGGCTGCGGCTTAAATTGCGGACGAGCGATTCCAGTAGATCGCGACCGGGGGCGCGCAGCTTGCGGTAGCGCTCGACGAGGCGAGCGCGGGCCTGCGGATGACGCAGGGCGAAAAGCTTGAACTCCAGAAGCAATAACACCCAGCTGCGGTCGCCGGCGAGGCTGGCGTAGTACTCGCGGAGGGCCTGAAGACGTTCGTCGGGCGACTCGCACCGGTCCAGCAGAGCGCGGATGGAGTCGACTTTTTCCGTGATGACTCTTGCCATCAGCGCAAACAGCAGGTCTTCTTTACTGTCAAAATTCGCGTAGAAGGCGCCGCGGGTGAATCCAGCGCGGGCGGCGATGTCTTCGAGACGAGAGGCTTCAAAGCCGTCGCGCGCAAAGATGAACTGGGCAGCCGTGAGAAGTTTGGCGCGCGTGGCCGCGGTGCGTTGCTGCTGGCGGGAAATCGCGGGCGACGTGGCCGAGCTATGAGAAGCGTGGCGAAGGGTCCGCATGGTCGGGTAACCTTTACAACATACATACGTGTATGTATGTTGGTCAATATGGCGGTGGGGGACGTAGCGACGGTCGAAACGGCGGGAACCGCGGTAACCGCAGTGGCGCCCGAATGGTCCGGATGGCGTCCGAGCCACAATCCGTGGGCGGTGGCGCTGACTGTGACGCTGGCCACGTTCATGGAGGTGCTGGATAGCTCGATCGCGAACGTTGCGCTGCGCCACATCGCCGGCGGTTTCTCGGCGGGGCAGGACGAATCCACATGGGTTCTTACCAGCTACCTGGTGTCGAACGCCGTCGTTCTTCCCATCAGCGCGTGGCTGGCGACGCGCTTCGGCCGCAAGCGCTTTTACATGACGTGTGTCGCCGTCTTCACGGCGAGCAGTTTCCTATGCGGTCTGGCGCCGAGTCTCGGAATGTTGATCTTCTTTCGCGATTCTGCAAGGCGCGGGAGGCGGCGGACTTGCGCCCAGCGAGCAGGCGATTCTTGCCGACACGTTTGCTCCGTCCAAACGTGGGATTGCCTTCGCGGTTTACGGGATGGCCGTGGTTGTAGCTCCTGCCATTGGCCCGACGCTGGGCGGATGGATCACTGATAACTACACCTGGCGATGGATCTTTTACATCAACATTCCCGTCGGCTTACTGTCTCTTTTTCTGACGCAGCGCATGGTGGAAGATCCGCCTTATCTCGCGGTCGAGCGCAAGCGCTCGTTCGGCGCGCGGGTCGACTACATGGGACTCGGGCTGGTGGCGCTGGGCATGTCGTGCCTGCAGATCGTGCTCGACAAAGGCGAGGAGTTGGATTGGTTCGGTTCGCCGTGGATCACCTTTTTCTGCGGACTGGCGGTTGTTGCGCTGATCACGTGGGTCATCTGGGAGTGGCGGCATCCCGATCCGATTGTCGACGTGCGCCTGTTCAAGCATCGCAACTTCGCCACGGCGATGTTCTTCACGTTCATTCTGGGTGTTGTGCTCTACGGGACGACTGTCTTGATTCCACAGTTTCTGCAGTCGTTGCTGGGATATCCAGCGGTGAGGGCGGGGGAGGCACTGGCAGGCGGCGGCGTCATGATGCTGATTATGATGCCGATATCCGGGCTGCTGGTGTCGCGCGTGGATCCGCGAGGGATGATGTCGTTCGGGTTCGCGGTGACCGCGGCAGCACTGGTCTACATGACCACGCACATGACGCTGGGCATGGACTTCACGACCGCGGCCTTGTTGAGAACATTTCAGGCTGCGGGCTTGCCGTTCATCTTCATTCCGTCGAACACGCTGGCATACGTGGGGATCGCGCAGGAGAAGAACAACCAGGTGTCGTCGATGAATACGTTTATTCGAAATGTCGGCGGGAGCATTGGGATCGCGCTCATCACGACTTTTGTTTCGCGGCAGACGCAAAAGCATCAGACGTTTCTGGCGAGTCACACTTCCAGCAGCAATCACCAGTTTCAGTCGGTGGTAAGCGGCTTGACGCAGACGCTGGTGCAGAAGGGATTCGATCCGGTGACCGCGTCAAATCATGCATGGGCGCAGATGCAGGCGATGATCCAGGCGCACTCGGCGAATCTCGCGTACGTGGATGTGGTTTCGATCATGGCGCTGGTTGTGGCTTGCCTGGTGCCTTTGCCATTTTTCATGAAGCGCGGGTTGCCGGGTACTGGCGCTCCGATGGGACATTGAGAAGTCATCTCACAATGAATCGGAAGGATAGTCCTTTTCCCTCGGGGGCTAAAGTCGGTATTTGTTGGTGGTGAGCGACTCGGCTAAAACAGACTGTGAAAAGCTGATCGAGCGGACTTCAGCCCCTGAAGGGGCCGGTGATATTGCGTAGCCTATGGCGCCGCTGAAGCGGTGCCCTGATACGAACCTCGAGTTTTTCAGCAAACTGTGAAGCCGAACTCCTTCAAAGTTGATTTATCAGATGGCTTGTGAGAGCCGCGATGGGATGCGGGGCAGGGTTTCCCCGATGCTACGTGGCTTGGCATCGGATATATAATCGTGGAGCCCGCCGGAGTTTCGGACGAGGCGTCCTGCTCACCCGCCATTGCATTCGTGCGACTGCATGAAAGTCTGCGGCAGTGTGTGCTTGGGGAGCAGAGCAAATCCCCTCCAGCGAGGCGTGATGCGGATTCGGCCGGGAATCGAAATGGCCAGCCTGACGGATGTCGGCTGCCAGCGCGAGAACAACGAAGATTTCCTCGCATATTGGGAACCCGACAGCGACGCCGACTTCCTGAAAAAGGGCAGGCTCGCCCTGATTGCCGACGGCATGGGGGGGTACGAAGGGGGCCAGGAGGCCAGCCGTCTCGCGGTCGAAACCATCCAAAACATTTATGACACGAATGCCAGCAGCGACCTGCGCGACGCGCTGCTGCAGGGCTTTCGCACTGCGCATGAAAAGATCCGCGCGTATGCTGAAGCCCATCCCGAATTCGAAGGCATGGGCACAACCTGTACCGCGCTAGCCTTGAACGATCTCCAGCTCTACTTCGCTCACGTGGGCGATAGCCGGCTGTACCTGATTCGCGGCACCACAATTTCTCGCCTCACACGCGACCATTCTTATGTCGGACGCCTGGTGGAGTCGGGCGTTCTGGGTTCCGAAGAAGCCGAGCGGCATCCGCAGCGGCATATTCTGACCGCGGCGCTGGGTGCGGGGGTGGAGGTGGTTGCTGACGCACCAGCCAGTCCCATCGATCTCGAGAACGGCGACGTATTGGTGCTCTGCACCGATGGACTGTGGAGCCTGATTCACGAGCCGGAGATTCTGGAGATTCTCGAGAAGAAGCCAACACCAGCCGCAGCCTGCAAAGAGATGGTGAAACGGGCACGGCAACGGGGCGGACCCGACAACATTACCGTGCAGATCCTGAAGATCTCGGCCAACGGCTCGCGGCAGTAGAACAGATCGGTGGGCTCTCGGCTCTCGGCGCTGGGCTCTCGGCTCTGGGTTTAGTCGCCACAGGTACCCGTCAGATTCCAGGGGTTGCCGTGTGCAAGAGAGTTCAACATCCCCACACTGCGCCGCAATTTGTTATTCCCTCTAAATAATTGATGCTCAGTGCTTTGCCGGATTATCGGCAAGGCTGCGCGATGGCTTCCAACCTGCAATACCCTTATTCGTAAATAAAGTCTATAAATTAACTCGAGTTTTGTGGGAAGATAGCCGATATGAAGATCTCGCAAAAGGGACTGTACGCTTTGCAGGCCATGATGATGCTGGCCCGCCGCTACAACCAGGGTGCCATCAAAATCCGGGACATCGCGTACGAGGAGAATCTGCCCGAAAAGTTTCTCGAACTGATCCTGCTGGAAATGAAGAACGCTCGCATGGTCGAGAGCGTGCGCGGCGCCAAGGGTGGCTACGCCTTGCGGCGTTCGCCGGACGAGATTCACTTGAGCGAAATCATCCGGCTCATTGATGGGCCGCTGGCGCCTTTCGGTGATGCCGAACAATTGCGCGTGCTCATCGATAAAGATCCCGCGCATCGGGCACTGTACAAGGTTTTCCTCGAGGTGCGCGACGCGGCGGCGAAGATTCTCGAGCACACGACGCTGGCTGACATTGTGAGCGGACCAAGAGATGGCGCGGTGAAAGGCGGGAAGGGTTCGCGCAAAAAGAAGGACAAAGAGGCAGGCAGCGTTCTGCCGATGGTCGTGCACGGAACCGGGAACAAGGGCTAGATCATGCGGACACTCTCTGCCGCCGGCGCGCTGGCGGTTTTTCTTTCGGCGTTGGCATTCGGTCAGAGCGCAGTCACGGTGCGGGTGGGAGCGTTCCCGAACATCACCCATCCGCAGGCGATGGTCGGCAAGGCGAATGGCGCGTTTGAGAAGGCGATGGGGCCGAATGTCAGGATCGAGTGGAAGTCGTTCAACGCCGGGCCGTCGGCGATCGAGGCGTTGTTTGCCGGGGCAATCGATATGACGTACATCGGGCCGAATCCGGCGATCAGCGGATACGTTCGCTCGGGCGGAGAAGCGTTGCACGTGGTGGCCGGAGCGAGCAGTGGAGGCGCGGCGCTGGTGGTGAGAAACGATTCCGGCATCAGTAAGGCGACCGATTTCCATGGGAAGAAAGTCGCGTCGCCGCAACTGGGCAACACGCAGGACGTGGCTCTGCGCGCATGGCTTCGTACGAACGGGTTGAAGACAACCGACAAGGGCGGAGACGTGCAGGTGATTCCGCTGGCCAATCCGGACCAGTTGACGTTGTTTCTGAAAAAAGATCTGGATGCCGCGTGGGCGCCCGAGCCTTGGGCTACGCGTTTGATCCGGGAAGGGAATGGGCGGCTCTTCCTCGATGAGCGCACGCTCTGGCCGAACGGTCAGTTTGTGTGCGCGAACCTGATCGTGAACAGCAAATTTCTGAAGGAGCATCCCGAGATCGTGAAGAGCTGGCTGCGCGCGCACGTCGAACTGACCGACTGGATCAATGGGAATCTTCCGCAAGCAAAGAAGGTTTTGAACCAGCAGATCCAGAAGGAGACCGGCAAGGCGCTGCCCGACGCTGTGCTCGACGAAGCGTTTGGGAGATTGCAGGTGACGTACGATCCGCTGCGCGCATCGCTGCTGACCTCGGCGAAGTCGGCATTTGATGCGGGATTTCTCGGGCGGCAGATGCCGGATCTATCGAATCTTTACGACTTGTCGCTGCTGAACCAGGTTTTGGCGGAGAAGGGAAAGAAGGCAGTGCAATGACACCGAATACGAGTTTGGCCAGCGCGCTCCAATGGCCGCTTGGCGAAGAAAGAAACAGCGCTCAAGCAAATGGCAGCCAGGCGCGGACGAATGGACGCTCGCCGATCGTGCCGATCCGAAACTTTGCGTCGTCGACGGCCAAGCTATCGCTGCAGGATGTTTCGCTTCGATACAAGACCGAGACGGGCGCGGAGTTGCTTGCACTTGATGGAATCAACCTGCAAGTGCGGCAGGGAGAATTCCTGTGCATCGTCGGGCCATCGGGTTGTGGGAAATCGACCTTGCTCCATCTGATTGCGGGGTTGCAGAAGCCGACGTCGGGAAGCGTGCTGGTCGATGAGGAACCCGTGAATGCCCCGGGCACGGACCGGATCCTGATCTTCCAGGAACATGGCTTGTTTCCGTGGTTGACGGTGGGCGAGAACGTTGAGTTCGGGATGAAGATGAAAGGGCTCCCGAAAAAAGAAAGACAGGAAAGGACCCGGTACTACTTGCGGCTCGTGCACCTGTCGCAGTTCAAAGACAGCCGTCCGCATCAACTGTCCGGCGGAATGCGGCAACGAGTGGCGCTGGCACGCGCACTAGCGACGGAGCCTGATGTCTTGCTGATGGACGAGCCGTTCGCTGCGCTCGATGCGCAGACACGAGATTTGCTGCACGACGAGTTGGAACGAATCTGGGCCGAGACGGGACGCACCATCATCTTTGTCACGCACAACGTGCGCGAGGCGGTGCGGCTTGGCGATCGGGTCGTGCTGCTGAGTTTCCGGCCAGGGCGGATCAAGCGCGAGTTTGAAGTTGAGCTGCCGCGGCCGCGGCATCTGGAAGAAGTGGATGTAGCGCGCACGGCGCGCGAGATTCTCGACAGCCTGCGCGATGAGATCAATAAGTCGCTGGAAGCGGAGTATGCCCATGAAAGCCGTGGCTGAGAACGACGGGGAAAAGGAGTATTCGGTGGGACCGGCAATCGTTGTGGGCCAATCGGCCTCAACTCCGAGCTTCTGGGCTTCGCCATCGCTTCGGAAGGCTATCCGCAAGACCACACGGCAGGTGTTGTTCTATGCAGGACTGCTTGGACTCTGGGCCCTGGTTGCGAAGTTACGCATTTGGCCGCCGTATCTGTTCCCTGCGCCGTGGAGCGTCGGAGAAGTGTTAGTCGATGGCTTCAAGGACCACAGCTTCCTGATCGGCATTGCCGCCACGATGAAGCGAATGCTAATTGGCTATGGGTTGTCGGTGGTTCTGGGAATGATTCTTGGGCTCGCCGTGGCCAGCAATAAATTTCTGGAAGAAACACTGGGCGGCTTGATGGTGAGCCTGCAGTCGCTGCCCAGCATCTGCTGGGTCCCGCTGGCCATCCTGTGGTTCGGGCTGACGGAGAAAGCCATTCTGTTCGTGGTGTTGATGGGCTCGTTGCTCTCGGTGACCATTGCGATGGAGGACGGGCGCAAGCAGCTTCCGAAAATCTACAGCATGGCGGGACGCAACCTGGGGGCTAATGGATTTCGCTTGTTCTGGCACGTGCTGCTGCCGGCGAGTTTGCCGTACATTATTTCGGGCCTGAAACAGGGCTGGGCGTTTGCGTGGCGGTCGCTGATCCAGGCGGAGATGATCTTCCTCACGCTGGGACTGGGACAGCTTTTAATGGCGGGGCGCGATCTGAACGATATGAACCAGGTGATCGCCGTGATGATCCTGATTGTCGGCCTGGGCTACCTTGTGGATGGCCTGGTGTTCCGGACGGCCGAGCGTGCATTGCAGAACCGGTGGGGGCTGGCGCCATCTGCGTAGCCGATAACTTCTGAGGGACATTCAACGCGGCACAATACAACGGAGCTTGCACGAATCGCTTCCGAGGAGCAGCATTTGTCGGGGAAACTCTTGATGACTTCCAGAAGAGATTTTTTGCGTACGGTGTCGGGGGCAGCTGCGGCGGTTGCCGGTGCGTGGCCGATTCTGAGCTGGGCCGCCGATGAAACCGCGCTCTCATTTCCAGGAAAAGAGGGATTGATCGTGCGGTCGTCCAGATTCGTCGATCTGGAAACGCCGGTCGAATACTTCAATACTTGGCTAACGCCTGCGCAGCATTTTTTCGTGCGCAACCACATGCACGAGCCGAGCACGCTCGATCCCGCGGAGTGGAAGCTCAACATCGGCGGAGAAGTCGAGAAGCCGTTTGCGCTCAGCCTGACAGAGCTTTCGAAGCTGGAAACGCATCCGGTCGTGAATACGCTCGAGTGCGCCGGCAATGGGCGCGCATTTCAGAATCCGAAGGTTCCAGGAGTGCAATGGGCGAAGGGTGCCGTCGGGACCGGCCGGTTCAGCGGTCCGCGGCTGCGCGATGTGCTGGCACGCGCAGGAGTCAAGCCGACAGGGAAGCACGTGATGTTTCGCGGACTTGATGAAGTGCCGGGCAAGGTGCCTCCGTTCATCCGTAGCATTCCGATCGAAAAGGCGATGGACTCGGACACGCTCATCGCTACGCACCTGAACGGTGCGCCTCTGCCGAAGCACAACGGTTTTCCGGCGCGCGCGTTGGTGCCTGGATGGGTCGGGGCAGCGTCGTGCAAGTGGCTCGCCGAAATTCAAGTTCTGGATAAAGAATTCGATGGCAACTTCATGAATCCGGGCTATCGATTACCCAACACACCCGTCAAGCCGGGGGAGGCCGTGAAGCCCGAGGATACTCATCCGGTCACAGGATTGAGCGTGAAGTCGGTGATCGTGAGTCCGGGTGATGGCGCGACGGCGCGGGCGGCTGTGAGCATTCAAGGCGTTGCCTGGGCCGGAGAGGCGGATGTGGTGAAGGTCGAAATTTCTACTGATGGCGGAGCTTCGTGGAAGCCCGCACAATTGGGAACGGAGAAGGCACGCTACGCGTGGAGGCTCTGGAGTCTGCGATGGAAGGCTCCCAAACCGGGCGAGTACACCATCGCTTCGCGCGCGACTGACAGCCAGGGACGGACGCAGCCCGAAGCCCCGGTCTGGAATCCGAGCGGCTATCTCAACAACGCAATAGATCGGGTGACGATGCATGTCGAGGCTTAGCGTGATCGCGGTATTGTTCGCGGCCTTGTGCTGCGTGACAGCGCTGGGCGCGCAGTCCGCGGCAAATCCGGAGTTACCGCCGGGTCCCATGCAGGCGAAGGTCACGACTGCCTGCACCGAGTGTCATGAAGCGCGCATCATTGTGCAGCAGCGCCTCAGCAAAGCTGCTTGGACGAAGGAAGTCGACAAGATGACGAAGTGGGGCGCGCTGGTCGATGCTCAAGACCGCGATGCGTTCGTCGACTACCTGAGCACGAACTTCGGCGTCGACAAGCCTGCGTATGTTGCAGACCGATTGCAGAGTTCGGTCGGGAAAAAGAATAAAAAGTAGAATTCGGAGCGGTTGGCCGCTTGGAAGTCGATAGCAAAGCGCTATCGACCCAGCGTCGTTGGGTGGCCAGAGGACGCTACGATAGCGCTGCTACTACTGAGGTCCCTTACTGCGAAAAGTCTAGGCCGGCGCATGCACCGCATCTAGTGCATAGTGGGATGCGGGAAAGTCTTAAAACGCGGAGGACGCTTAGAGGATCCGCGGAGAGCGCAGAGAAAAGCTTTTAACCGCAAAGTTCGCAAAGAAGAGCCGCAAAGAACGCAAAGAAGAGCTCTTAGACCGCAGCGAACGCAGAGAGCAGCTTTTCACCCCGAGTCCAGTCGGGATCACTTCTCGTCCGCTTTTTCCTGGTCGTCATTCTCCTCTGGCTTTTCGGGTCGCAGCAGCGGGAAAAGGATCACGTCGCGGATGGTCTGCGAGTTGGTGAGCAGCATCGCTAACCGATCCACGCCTACCCCAACTCCGCCGGTGGGCGGCATTCCATACGAGAGCGCACGGATGTAGTCCTCATCCATCTGGTGTGCTTCTTCGTCGCCGCGAGCGCGTTCTTTTAGCTGCTGTTCGAAGCGCTGCCGCTGATCTTCAGGATCGTTGAGTTCGCTGAAGCCGTTGGAGATCTCCATCTGGCCCGCGAAGATTTCGAAGCGCTCCACCCAGTCAGGCTCGTCCGGCTTCTTCTTGGAGAGTGGGGAAACGGCGACCGGGAACTCGTAGATGATCGTTGGCTGAAGGAGATGTTCCTCGGCAACCGCTTCAAACAAATTTGCGATCGTCTTGCCGGCGGGTTCGCTCGGATCGTAGGCCATGTGCTTGCCTGCGGAGTTGTAGTGCTCGACCAGAGCCTTCACCGAGTCGTGCGTCGCAAAATCCGACATCGCCGGCTTGGCCCCAGCTTTCTCGGGCCAGAACTGGATGATCGCTTCGCGCATGGTCATGCGGCACCAGTTGGACCCGTCCCAGTCGATCTCCTGATCGCCCCACTTTGCCTTCGTCGTGCCGTTGACGTCCTTGGCGGCCTGCTCGATGAGGTTCTGCGTCAGGTTCATGACCTCGCGAAAATCCGCATAGGCCTGGTAGAACTCGAGCATGGTGAACTCGGGATTCCAGCGCCAGCCGAGCCCTTCGTTGCGGAAGTTGCGGTTGATCTCGTAGACGCGATCGAGTCCGCCCACCGTGAGCCGCTTGAGATAAAGCTCAGGCGCGATGCGCAGATACAGGTCGATGTCGAGCGCGTTGTGGTGAGTGACGAATGGCTTCGCCACGGCGCCGCCCGCGATGGGCTGCATCATCGGCGTTTCGACTTCGATGAAGCCCTGCGAGTCCATGTAACGGCGCAGCGACTGGACGAGCTTGCTGCGCTTCAGAAAAACTTCGCGAACCTCAGGATTGACGACCAGGTCCACGTAGCGCTGGCGATAGCGCAGCTCGACGTCGGTCAGGCCGTGCCACTTCTCCGGTAAAGGCAGGAGGTCTTTCGAAAGGAAGGTAATTTCTTCGACGTGGACGGAGAGTTCGCCCGTACGGGTACGGAAGAGATAGCCGCTTGCGCCGATGTGATCTCCGAGATCGAGCAACTTGAAAAGCTCGAAGCCCTTTTCGCCGACCGCATCTTTTTTCACGTAGATTTGCAGCCGCTGTCCGCCCTGCTGCAGGTGAGCAAACGCAGCTTTCCCCATGAGACGAAGCGACATGATGCGCCCGGCGACGCGAACCTGGACGCGGTTCGCGTCGAGTTCTTCGGCGGTCTTCACGGAATAATCCGCGATCACCTGGGGAACGGTGTGCGTGAAGTCGTAGCGGCGCGGATAGCTTTCCTGCCCGAGAGCCTCAATCTGCTTGAGCTTCGCGCGGCGGAGTTCGTAGATGTTCTCGTCGAGAGCCAAACGTGTCCTTTATCTGTGTTTGTGATTGCGCCGGATGCGTACAGAGTGCGAGCCCGCGCGAAATGAGAAACAGTGATTATAAACAAGCGCTGCTTTTGGTTTTGCGGACGATGGGTGTTCCTGAGATTTGACAACCTGTTGACGGCTTAGCACTTGAAGACGCGGCGCATCGGCGCTACTATTCCACTTCCCGAGGATTCCACGGGAAAGAAGAAGGGGCGCAGGAAGCCTTTGCCGCAGAATTATGTGCCGATCTTCATCTTTGTCGCGGTCGTCGGAACTCTCATTCCTATAACCCTGCTTCTCACCCGGTTGGTCCGGCCCCACAATCCCCAGCGCGAAAAGCTTCTGCCCTATGAGTGCGGCATCGATCCTGTAGATCGCGCGCGTGGCCGCTATACCGTGCGGTACTACATCGTGGCGATTCTGTTCGTCGTGTTCGACGTGGAGACCATTTTCCTGTTTCCCTGGGCGGTAAAATTCAAGTTTTTCGGACTTTTCGGGTTGATGGAGATGCTGATCTTCCTCGGCATCCTGATCGTGGGCTACATCTGGATCTGGCAGAAAGGCGCGCTGGAGTGGGTGTGAGCGGCCGCGCGTCAATGCCGGCCAATGCAGCTTCCGGAGAGGAAACGTTCAGCGCCAGCCGTTGGACGAAGGGCAACTTTCTATTCCCGACGCGGATCACGGTCAATCCTCTGCGGGTGAGCCGAGTGAAGCGACGCTGGTTCGGCAGCAATGAGGAAAGCATTTCGATTTCCCAGGTCGCCTCGGTCAAGATTTCGACGGGCTTCATTTGGTCTGACATCCTCATCGAGTCCACTGGAGGCACCGACCCGATCGCCAGCCACGGCCATCGCAAGGCCGATGCGCTTCGCATCCGCGATCTAATTGAGACGTATCAAACCGGTCACCTCAAAGGAACCTGAATGTCTCCAGAAAGACCGTCTCGCGAGGGGTCGTTTACTTGAACGCATCGATCCCGAGATAAAGGTCTTCGACGGATTAGATGAGGAGTTTTATTCAAATCCGGATGAGTGGGAAGGACTGTTAGAAAACGTACGCAGGCTGGGTTTGACAATGATTGCGCATTGGCATGTTGATCTTCATCACATCTGACGGTCGTCGTTGACGGTCAAGCCACCAGATGTTAGAAGTGAAGGTTTCCTGAATCAGGCAGCAGCGCTGTTGGAAAGACCATCATGGCCGACGAAGTCAAAACTCCCGTTCCGCCTGAAGGCGAGGGCAAGCCGGCGGCCGAAAAGCCACAGGCGCCCGACAAACCTGCAGCCCCGGCCGTCGCGAAACCGACAACTGCTCCTGACGCCAAGCCTGCCGCTCCAACCGCCGCAAAGCCCGCTGCGCCTGCGAAACCTGCCGGGCCGGTACCAGTCCCATGGGAGTCACCCATGGTCGAGAAGCTCAGACGTCAGTACGGCTCGGGACTCGAAGCGCAAACTTATCTGGGTCAGAATTACCTGCGCGTCGATCGTTCGACGATTCCCAACATCCTGAAGCAGCTGTGCGACGAAGAACAGTTTGACTACTGCGTGGACGTCACGGCGGTTCACTATCCCAAACGCGAGCGCCAATTCGACGTTATCTGGATCCTGTACTCGTTCGCGAAGAACGAACGCATGCGCGTAAAAACCGAAATCAAAGACGGGGAATCGATCCCTTCCTCGGCCAGCATCTGGCCCGGCACAAATTGGCTGGAGCGCGAAGTCTTCGACATGTTCGGCATCAAGTTCGACGGGCATCCGGACATGAAACGCATTCTGCTGCCCGATGGCTGGAAGGGGCACCCGCTGCGCAAGGACTACGGCATCATCCAGCAGGACCAGGAGTGGGTGCAAATCAATCTGGGGATTGAAAGCGGCCAATGAACGACCCCACGCTGGTTTCGCGTCTCGATCTCGACACGCCCGAGAAGACGTATCTCGACGCCAACGAGCTCATCCTCAACATGGGACCGCAGCATCCGGCGACGCACGGCGTGCTGCGCGTCATTCTGCGGCTGGATGGGGAAAAGGTTCTGGGCCTCGAGTGCGTGATCGGGTATCTGCATCGCGGCGTCGAGAAGATCGCTGAGCACCGCACCTACACCATGTTCAATCCCTACGTGGATCGCATGGATTACGTGGCCGCGGTTTCGAACGGACTGGGCTACTGCGAGGCGGTCGAGAAGCTGCTCAACATCGAAGCGCCAGCGCGAGCGAACTACATCCGCGTCATCCTGACCGAGTTGAACCGGATCGCTAGCCATCAGCTTTGGCTGGGCACGCACGCGCTCGATATCGGCGCGATGACGCCGCTGTTTTACACCTTCCGCGACCGGGAAGAGATCCTCAAGATCTTCGAAAAGTATTGCGGCGCGCGCCTGACTACGCATGCCTTCCGCATTGGCGGCTGCCAGTACGAGACCTACGACGGCTTCGAGAAGGACGTGAAGAAGTTCGTGGCCTTCGTCGCGCCGAAGATCGACGAATACGAAGAGCTGCTCACGACGAATCGCATCTGGGTCGAGCGGACGAAGAATGTCGGGACAATTTCGGCGAAGGATTGCATCGCGCTGGGCGTGACGGGGCCGGTGCTGCGGGCGAGCGGTGTGAAGTGGGATCTGCGCAAGGCGCAGCCCTATGCCGTCTACAAACAATTTCAATTCGATGTGCCGACCGGGCAGAACGGCGATACCTACGACCGGTATCTGGTGCGTATGGCCGAAATGCGGCAGTCGCTGCGCATCATTCAGCAGGCGGTCGATGGCATTCCCGAAGGCCCGATCATGGCCAAGGTTTCGAAGGTTATGAAACCCGCGATCGGCGAGATCTATCACTCGATCGAGGCGCCGAAGGGCGAGCTGGGATATTTCATCGTGAGCGACGGTTCGACGCAGCCTTATCGCGTGCGCGTGCGGCCGCCGTCGTTTGTAAATCTGCAGGCTCTTGACCTCATGTGCCGCGGACAACTGGTGGCCGATGTGATCGCCGTAATCGGCACGCTCGACATCGTGCTGGGCGAGGTGGACCGCTGATGCCGGGCTTCATCACGAATTACCTCGACAACAGTGTGCACGTGACGCCGGGCCAGTACGGCAGCCCGTTCTGGGCGCTTGTCTACATCCTGATCGTCTTTGGCGGAGTGTCGCTGGCCGTGGTCTGCATGAACTGGCTGGAGAGAAAGATTCTCGCGCACATGCAGGTCCGGCTCGGTCCCATGCGCGTAGGGCCGCACGGCCTTTTGCAGCCGATCGCTGACGCGCTGAAACTCATCCTCAAAGAGGACATCATTCCCGAAGGCGCCGACCGCTTCGTTTTCTGGCTGGCGCCGCTGATTATTTTGCTGGCTGTGTTCAGCGTATATACCGTGATCCCATTCGGCCCGACGCACGCCATCACCGACATGAATATCGGCATTCTCTTCATGCTGGGCGTGTCGTCGCTGAGCGTACTCGGGATCGTGATGGCGGGCTGGGCGTCGAATTCGCACTACCCGCTGATCGGCGCGCTGCGCTCGAGCGCGCAGATGGTCTCGTACGAAGTGGCAATGGGATTGGCGGTAATTTCGGCGATCCTGATGACGAGCCTCAACGACTCCGGCACGGGCACGTTGAGTATGATCGGGATCGTGCAGGCGCAGTTCGCACAACACACCTGGTTCATCTTCAAGTTCTTTCCGCTCGGGCTGATTGCGTTCTTCATTTTTGCGGTCGCGATGGTCGCGGAAACCAACCGGGCGCCGTTCGATCTGCCAGAGGCCGAGTCGGAGTTGACCGCCGGCTTCCATACGGAATACAGCGGCCTGCGCTGGTCTTTATTTATGTTGGGCGAGTATGCGGCCATGATCGCTGTGTCGTCGATCGCGATCACGCTTTGGCTGGGTGGATGGATGCGGCCGTTTCCGAACCTGCTGAGCGGCGCCACGTGGGATCTCGCGTTCTCGTTCTTCCCTGCGTTGACGTTCTTCGCGATCGCGGGGCTGACCTTCTACAGCACGATGCGGATGCCGAAGCATCCGTTTTTCAAGATCCAGACCATCGGCCTGGGCGCGTTTGGCGCCGTGTTCGTGCTGATCGGATTGATCCTGCTGATTCCGCAGGTGCGCAGTGAAATTCAAGACATTTACTGGTTTATCGCGAAGATCGCGGTTTTTATGTATCTGTACATCTGGTATCGCGGAACGTTCCCGCGCTATCGTTTCGACCAGTTAATGAAAGTCGGCTGGAAGATTCTTCTGCCCATGGGAATCGGCGTGCTCATGGCGACGGGCATTGTGGCTCTGAGAGTGGAAATCTGGGATTTCGTGCGGCAAATGATCTGATATGCAACCGGTCGCGACAACTTTCTTCTTCTACCTGCTCTCGGGACTGGCAGTCGGCAGCGGTGTGCTGGTGATCACGCGCAAGAACCCGGTGCATTCGGCGCTGGCGCTGATCCTGACGCTACTGTCGCTCGCCGGCTTGTACCTGATGCTGTACGCGCCGTTCGTAGCCGGCGTGCAGATCATCTTGTATGTCGGCGGGATCATGGTGTTGTTTCTTTTCGTGATCATGCTGGTGAACCTGGAGCGCTCGCTGAAAGAGAAGCAGTTTAATCAGCAGTGGATTGCGGGTGTGGTCGCAGCGGTCGCATTGGGCGCGCTCTTCATCGCGATCTACATCAAGGGGCATGATTTGTTCCCGATGCCGATGAAGCCTGTGCTGGAGACACAAAACACGCAGCGCATTGGCGAAATGCTGTACAGCAGCTACATGTTTCCGTTCGAGATCGCGTCGTTGCTGTTGCTGGTGGCCATCATCGGTGCAGTGGTGATGGCGAAGAAGAGGATTTGAAGGCAGCACTTAGCATTCAACACTCAGCATTCAGCCAGATTGAGAGTTAAATGGTGGTTGACTGAATGCTGATTGCTGAATGCTTAACTGAGAACTGGCAACTGAGAACTGGTTTATGGTTCCCATTACTACGCTTCACTATCTCGTCGTGGCTGCGGCACTGTTCGTGCTGGGCGTGATCGGCGTACTCACGCGCCGGAACGTGGTCATCGTGCTGATGTCGGTCGAGTTGATCCTGAACGCGGTCAATTTGAACCTGGTGGCGTTCTCGCGCTTGTACGATTTGCACGGGCAGGTGTTCGCAATCTTTGTCATTACCGATGCGGCGGCCGAGGCTGCCGTTGGCCTGGGCATTCTGATCGCCTTCTTTAGAAATAAGGAGACGGTCAACGTGGATGAAGTGGATTTGTTGAAGTGGTGAAGGCAGCACTTAGCATTCAGCATTCAGCACTTAGCATTCAGCCAGTGAAGGTTCGTATCGGAGTTTGCCGTATGTTTCGTTGGCCAAATGCTAAATGCCAAGTGCCAAGTGCGCAGTCCGATGGCTGAGTGCTGTGTGCTGAATGCTGAGTGCTACGCAACTAGCTATCAGCCATAAGCTACAAGCGAAAAATGTTCTTTCTCGAAAAAATCTGGCTTATCCCGCTGCTGCCGGCCATCGGCGCGACGCTGATGTTCTTCTTCGGGCGCAAGCTGCAGAAGCAGACCGTGAGCATCGTCTGCGTTGGAACTATCGCGCTGGCGTTCGTGTTGTCGTGCGGCGCCGTGTGGCAGTACGTGCACACCTATCCCGGAAGCCAGCCGTTCGAGAAAGTGATGTACACCTGGCTGGGCAGCGACACCGGCCACCTGACGTTCACCACCAAAGACGGTTTTCCCGCCGAATTCAAAGCGCAGGTTGGCTTCCTGCTCGATCCGCTGTCGAGTATCTGGCTGTTGTTCGTCACCGGCGTCGGCCTGCTCATCCATATTTATTCCACGGGCTACATGGCGCATGAAGGTGGGTATTACCGCTTCTTCGGATACCTGAACCTGTTCATGTTCTCCATGCTGACGCTCATCCTGGGGAACAACTACACGCAGCTGTTCGTGGGGTGGGAAGGCGTTGGCCTGTGCTCCTACCTGCTCATCGGCTTCTATTTCCAGCGCAAGTCGGCGAGTGACGCGGCCAACAAAGCGTTCATCGTGAACCGCATCGGCGACGCCGGCTTCCTGCTCGGCATGTTCACAATCGCCTGGTACATGGGTTCGGTGCGGTTTACCGACGTCAACGCGATGGCGCGCAGCGGCCACTTCCTGATTGGCGATCCGGTTCTGACCGCAGCCGCGCTGCTTCTGTTCGTGGGCGCTTGCGGAAAGTCGGCCCAACTGCCGCTCTACATCTGGTTGCCGGATGCGATGGAAGGCCCGACGCCCGTTTCCGCGCTGATCCACGCTGCGACCATGGTGACGGCTGGCGTGTACATGGTGGCGCGGTCGAATGCAATCTTCGTGCTCGCGCCGAACGCGATGAAGACAGTGGCGATCGTGGGCGCGCTGACCGCGATCTTCGCGGCGTCGATCGGCCTCGTGCAGAACGACATCAAGCGTGTGCTGGCGTACTCGACGGTCTCACAGTTAGGCTACATGTTTCTCGCCCTCGGAGTGGGGGCGTTCGCGGCTGGCGTGTTCCATGTCTTCACGCATGCATTCTTCAAGGCGCTGTTGTTCCTCGGCGCGGGCTCGGTCATCCACGCGATGTCTGGCGAACAAGATATGCGCAACATGGGCGACCTCGCGAACCGCACACCGATTACGCATATCACGATGTTCATCGCGACGCTGGCCATTGCGGGTATTCCCCCGTTTGCCGGATTCGTTTCCAAGGACGCCATCCTCTGGGAGACGTGGACGTCAGAACACGGGGCATATATCTGGTTGTGGGTGATCGGGTATGGCACGGCGCTGATGACGGCCTTCTACATGTTCCGGCTCATGTATCTGACTTTCCATGGCCATCCTCGCATGAGCCACGAAGTCGAACATCACATTCACGAATCGCCCAAGTCGATGACGGCGCCGCTCGCGATCCTGGCTTTCTGCTCGATCTTTGCGGGAATGCTGAGCTGGCCGCACAGCCTGGGCGGGAACGATCGATTTGTAAAATTCCTGGAGCCGGTATTCGCCAAAGAAGCCAGAGTTCTCGGGGAAGAGGGTAAGGCGGCGCAGGTTGCAGCGGGCCGAAAAGAAGAAGAGCACACCAGCGGCACTGAATACGGGTTGATGTTCTTGTCCGTTGCGGCTGGGTTAGTCGGATGGGGCATGGCGTGGACCTTCTATCGTCACGCCGACAAGGGCTACTCCGAGCCGCTCGAAGCGAATGTTAAACCGCTCTACACCGTGCTCTACAACAAGTGGTACGTCGATGAGGCTTACGACTACGTCTTCACGGGCCGCCGCAAATTGGGCAAAGTTCGGCTCGGGGTGCTCGGCCTGGGTGATGCATCGGCGTGGTTCGATGTCCATGTGGTCGACGGCCTGGTGAACGGCGCCGGCTGGAGCACGCGCGCCATCGGAACGCTGTCGAGATGGTGGGATACCTGGATCATCGACGGCATCGGCGTCAACGGCCCTGCGATCCTGGCGCGCATCTTGTCGTATCCATTTCGCTTGTTCGAATGGGGGCAGGTGCAGTGGTACGCGCTGGTGATGATCGCGGGCTTGCTTGGATTTGTGTTTTATTACGCGTGGCGATAGCTCGCTATTTACGTTGTTGAGGGCAAGATGCCCTCACGACAGCCGGCGAGACGCCGGCGCGACACGGGTCACGGCTTCACCAATTTGGTTGGCTCGTAGCTCGAAGCTTTTACTGAGAACTGGCAACTGAGAACTGGTTTTCTATGCAGAATCACATTCTCTCGATCATCCTGTTCGTACCCCTGCTGGGCGCGATCCTTCTCCTGTTTGTTCCCAACGAGAACAAGGACGCCATCCGCTGGATCGCCAACATCTTCGCGCTGGGCGGATTCCTGATCTCGCTGCCGCTAGTCCCGATGTTCTGGGCGCAGCGCTTCGAGCCCGGCTTCAAGTTCATCGAAGGCGCGCCCAACAACTGGATCCCCACGATCGGCGGCGGCTACTTCCTCGGCATCGACGGCATCTCGTTCCTGCTGATCATGCTGACCACGCTGCTCGGCTGGATCTCGATCCTCTCGTCGTGGACGGCGATTGAGAATCGCGTGAAGGAATACTACGTCTGGTTCCTCGTGCTGCAGACGGGCATGCTGGGCGTCTTTATGGCGCTCGATTTCTTCCTGTTCTTCGTTTTCTGGGAAGCGATGCTGGTGCCCATGTACCTGCTGATCGGCATCTGGGGCGGGCCGCGCAAGCTTTACGCCGCCATCAAGTTCTTCCTCTACACTCTCGCCGGCTCCGTGCTGATGCTGCTCGGCATCCTGTTCCTCTACTACCACCATCACGTGAGTACGGGAATTTATACGTTCAGCATTCCCGCGCTCTATCAAACGGCCCCACACATCTACACCGACTACGGCGCGCGCGCCGCGACTCTGCTGTTCTTTTCGTTCTTCTTCGCGTTCGCTATCAAGGTGCCGATGTTCCCCTTCCACACCTGGCTCCCTGACGCACACGTGGAGGCGCCTACCGCGGGTTCGGTCATCCTGGCCGGCGTTCTGCTGAAGATGGGCACGTACGGGTTCATCCGCTTCTCGCTGCCGTTTTTCCCGGCCGTGGTTATGAATCACACGGTGCGCACCTGGATGATCGTGCTCTCCATCATCGGCATCCTCTACGGCGCGCTCGTGTCGCTGATGCAGAAGGACATGAAGAAGCTCGTGGCGTACTCGTCCGTGAGCCACCTGGGCTTCTGCACGCTGGGAATTTTCGCGCTGACCCCGCTCGGCTTGAGCGGATCGGTGCTGCAGCAGATCAATCACGGCATCTCGACCGGCGCACTGTTCTTGATCGTCGGCGTGCTCTATGAGCGCCGACACACACGCGAGATCGCCGAGTACGGCGGCATCTCGAACGTCATGCCGGTTTACGCCGCTATCACCCTGATCATGTTTCTTTCGTCGATGGGGCTGCCGCTGCTCAACGGGTTCGTGGGCGAGGTCACGATCCTCTGGGGCACGTTCATGGAGAATTGGAAGTGGGCCGCGTGGGCCGTGCCGGGCGTCATCCTGGCCGCGGCGTACCTGCTTTGGCTTTACCAGCGCGTCTTCTTCGGGACGGTCACCAATCCCAAGAATGAAAAATTGCACGACCTCACGCCTCGTGAGATCGCGACCTTCGTGCCGCTGATCGCGATGGCGCTGTGGATCGGCCTCTATCCCAAGCCGTTCTTTCAAATCCTCGAGCAGCCAGTGACGCAAATTTCCCGTGACGTGCACCAGCAGGCGAGCAGTCTCGTAGCGAGCACGCCGGCTGTGGCAGCGCCCGCCGCGGCCGCGATGGCGGCCACCACTCCAATTCCTGAGAAAGGGAAGAACTGATTGGGCATCGCGCAAAACTTTACGGGGACGGACTACCTGCTGGCGCTGCCCATGGTGCTGCTGACGCTGTTCGCGATCGGCATCCTGCTCATTGACCTGATGCTGCCCCGGGAGTGGAAGCGCGCCAACGCCGCCACGGCCCTGGCAGGAGTAGCCTTCGCAACCGGCGGCGTCTTCCGCATCCAGCAGTTTTTCCACGCCCACGGCCTGACTATGCAGCCGGGATTCATGGTCACCATACTGGTTGACCGGGTCGCGATTTACTTCTTCTATCTTTTCCTCGCCGGAACGGCCGTCGCCATTTTGATCTCAGCGCGCTACCTCGAGATCGAGCGCGAGAATCACGGCGAGTACTACGCGCTGATGTTGTTCTCCGTAGTCGGCATGATGTGCATGGCCGCGGGGATCGACATCGTCCTCATCTTCATCGGCCTGGAGTTGATGGCCATCTCTACCTACGTCCTCGTCGGTTTCCTGCGGCGCGACCAGCGCTCGAACGAAGCCGCCCTGAAATACATGCTGCTGGGCGCGTTTTCTTCGGGCATATTCGCCTATGGGTTATCGCTGCTTTACGGGCTGACGGGCAGTACCAATCTCGTCACGATCGGCGCCAGCCTGCAACAGCGCATCCTGCGCGCCAATGGGCACTTTGATCCGGTGATGATCGTCGCCCTGCTGACCACGGCCACGGGTCTGTTCTTCAAGATCGCCGCCATTCCGTTCCACCAATGGGCGCCGGATGCCTACGAGGGCGCGCCTACCAGCATCACCGGCTTCATGTCGGTGTCGGTGAAGGCTGCGGGGTGGGCGATGCTGCTGCGCATCTTCGGCTATCCGCTATTTTACGGCGGCCAAGTCTATCGTCCGGGATTGATGGCGCTGCGCCCCGTCTACGTGCCGATCCTGATCTTCGTTTCGATCGCGACCATGACCGGCGCCAACTTCGCCGCTCTCACGCAAAACAACCTGAAGCGCCTGCTGGCATATTCTTCGATCGCGCACGTCGGCTACATGCTGCTCGGCCTGATTGCCGGGACTCCCGAGAACCTCAGCTCCACCGGGATCAAGGGAATTCTCATCTATCTGCTCGTCTATACGTTCATGAACCTGGGCGCGTTCGCGGTGATCACGTCGCTGCGGCACCGCAACGTGATTGGCGACGAGATCGACGACATCGCCGGGCTTTACCAGCGCGCTCCAACGGAAGCCGCCCTGATGCTGATCTTCCTGCTGTCGCTCGCCGGAATTCCGCCGCTGGCCGGCTTCTACGGGAAGTACTTCATCTTCTTCAGCCTGATCGAGAGCGGACATTACACGCTGGCTGCGCTGGCGGTGGTGTACTCGGTGTTTGGCCTGTACTACTACCTGCGCATCGCCAACGCGATGTTCATGCGGCAGCCGCTCGAAGCCGAGAAGCTACGTATGAGTCCGATGATGGGTCTGGCGTTGGGCCTGTCAGCGTTCATTACCGTGTGGATTGGCGTCTTCCCCGATCTGGTGATTCGCACGGTCAACAATGTGCTCGGCCTCGGCCCGGTCTCGTCGGTGGCCCAGTTGCTGCGGTGAGGGGCATCCCCGCCTGAGGAATCTCCCATGGAGAGCCCGCGTCCGGAATCTCCTGAACGAAAAAAGAGCGCGCTGGTGCAGTTGGCCAATTACAGCCAGCTGGCCTTCATTTTTCCCGCAGCCACGGTAGTGGGATGGCTGATCGGCGCAGCTCTTGACCGCTGGCTGCACACCACCTGGCTGTATCTTGCGGGGCTTATTCTGGGAATCATCGCGGGCTTCGTGGAACTGATCCGATTAGTGACATCATCGGAGTCGAAAGAGTAGCTCTCTCCCGGTCAAACAGCCCCTTGAGTGATCCCGAGCAACTCGACAACAAGACAAGTTCCCCGGCGAGTGAGGCCCACGCCGCTGAGCTGGTTTATTCCGGCGCCTTAGGCCGCATTCGCCGTTCCATGCTGGTACTCGCCGCGATACTCACTCTCGGTGCGTGGATGTTTTTTGGTTGGAGATTCGCGCTCGGAATGGCCTGCGGCTGCGCCGTCGCCTACCTGAATTTCCACTGGCTCAAGAGCGGCGTGGAAGCACTTGCCGATCGCATCGTCGAGGGCGGAAAACCCCAGTCCGGGAAGGGAATCGTATTCCGCTTCCTGCTGCGTTACGTTTTGATGGGGCTCGTAGCGTATGGTATCTTAACTGTTTCCCCCGCGAGCCTCTACGGGCTCTTTGTCGGCCTGTTCCTTCCCGTAGCGGCCATCGCGTGCGAAGCCGCCTACGAAGCTTACGTGGCCTTGGCGCGTGGTCTCTAAAATCAGCCTCCAGTTACCAGTTGCCGGTACGTTCTTCATTGCAAATCCCGACGACTAAGGCTGAGGACTGGCGGCTGGCAACCGGCCACTGACAACTGATTTCTTATGCTTGAGCAACTTTGGTTTACCAAGATCCTGAACCGCCTCTTCGGACCGGCCGTCGCCGGATTGATGGAGAGTTTTCACATCCATGTCAAACATCCGGAGGCGCCCATCGCGAACTCGGCGGCTATGGAAGTGCTTGTCTGTCTCTTCCTGATTTTGTTGTTTATCGTGGTTCGGTCCCAGCTCTCGGTCGACAAACCAGGCGGCCTGCAGCACCTTTTCGAGCTAACCCACGGCTTCATCGAGCAGCAAAGCCACGAAATCATCGGCCCCCACAGCGAGGCGCACACGCCGTTTCTGGTAACGCTGGCGCTGTTTATCCTGTTCTGCAACCTGATCGGGGTGATTCCGGGGTTCGAGTCCCCAACCGCAGTTCCGATCGTGCCTCTGGGATGCGCGATCGTCGCGTTCTTCTACTACCAGGCGCAGGGATTCAAGCATGCGGGGATCAAGTACCTCGCCCATTTTGCTGGGCCGATGCCAGCCCTGGCTCCGTTGATGATCCCGATTGAACTCATCAGCCACCTGGCGCGCGTGCTGTCGCTGACCATCCGTCTTTTCGCCAACATGTTCGCCGGCGACATGGTCACGCTCGTCTTCTTCTCGCTGGTGCCGGTGGGAATTCCGATTCTGTTTCTTGGTCTGCACATCGGCGTTTCGTTATTGCAGACGTATATTTTTATCCTACTGACGACGGTGTATTTGGCGGGAGCCGTCGCAGAAGAGCACTAGAAAAGTTTCGAGTTTCAAGTTTCTGGTTTCGAGTACGCCTCGCAGATGACGTTTGCGGCGACGCTCGAAACTCGAAACTTGAAACCCGGAACCGGTTTCTTGCCGTCAGCGTGAGGGCGTCTGCACGGGTTGACGTCAACCACCCACTGGCGGCGATTCATACGAGGAGAAACACACAATGCGAAAACTCAGCTATTTGTTCATGGCGCTTTCCGCGCTCTGCTTCGCCATGCCGGCGTTCGCGCAGGGCGGAGAGGCCGCGGGGGTAAATTGGGTCGCCATCACTGCCGGCTTCTCGATGGCGATCGCGTCGGCTGTTTGCGGCTTGGCGCAAGCGAAGGCGACCGCGGCAGCGGCGGAAGGCTTGGCCCGCAATCCTGCGGCGCGTCCTGGAATTCAGTTGGCGCTGATTCTCGGCCTGGCGCTGATCGAGTCCCTCGCGCTTTACACGCTGGTTATTATCTTTGCGAAGGTAAAGTAGAAAGGCAGCGATTAGCCCTGAGCCTTGGGCTCTTAGCAGCGGAATTTGGCACGACCAAGCCCTGCCCATCCAGGCGGGGCTTCATTTTTTCTGCGGCAGAGGGAGCTATCAATTTGCCGAGGAACACGAGTCAGCCACGCAGAAGGGAAACTTGGAAGATTCGCGGACTCGGTTTCGCTAAGTGCTAACGGCTAAGTGCTAAGAGCTGATTTACCCCTTGCGTTCCCCATCCCACTCCCGTCCGCGGACTTCGGGGGCGCGTTCCACCGCGTCCACCAGGATGCGGCGAAGGCGGTAACGGCTTTCCAGGTCCGTGTTCACGATCTCGAAGCCGACTTCGTTGACGCGGGCGCGTCGCAGGAGAACCTGGCCCCGCACGTGGCGCACGCCCATGGAGATGTCGAGATTCGCTTCCGAGCCGATGCGCAGGTTGTCTTCTTTCGTGCCCATGCCGCCACCCAGGCTCATCTCGCGAATCGAAATGCTCGATTTGCCCCAGGAGCTTGAGATCGTTGCCGAAAGTGTCTTCGAGAGCACGATGCGCTCATAGCGACGTTGCCGCACCCAGGGACACGCAGGGGCTGAATCCAATGCGGCGATCGCCAACTCGCCCGGCTCGAGGCCGCTATCGGAGAGAATCTGGCTGCCGTAGCGCGGATCGATCTTCGCCAGGGCCTGTGCCGCCGCAATGCGGATCTCGCGATGGTGCGACCACTTCCACATCTTCTTGGCTTCCAGCAGTTCGCGCAGCACGTTCGTGGCTTCCGTATCACGCAGACGACCCAAGGACTCGATCGCCTTCAACTGCAGGAACTGCGACCGTCCTTCCGTTTCGCCGGAACGGGCCATGATCACGAGCTGTCCGACCGCGCCGCGGTCGCCGCTCATGCCGATTTCGTCGACGGCCTGCGGGATCACCAGCGGATCGAGGATTTCCAAAAGCTCGAGCAACGTGCGCCCGCGATCGGAGGCGGCCCCATAGGCGATCTGCCGGACGACCACGTCGTGATAAAAGCGGTTGAACTCGGGCAGCCGTACTGGAAGCAACTCGAGCAGCGTATGAACGTCCAGGCGGCTGAGCAGGCCCACAACCGATGCGGCCTGGCGCGGCTGACCGGTACGAAGCATCTCCCGCAGTTGGGCCAGCGCCGGCTTGTCGAGCGAACGAACCAGCTCCACCATGCGGTCGCATTCGTCGCGACGCAGGCAGCGGAAGAAGCGGTCGGCCAGATGCTCGACTGCGGCCTGGCTGGTACGTTGCAGTACGGCGAGCAAGTCGCGCGGAATCTGGTCCACCCGCAGCGCTTCTTCGATGAACTCGGGCAGGCGGTTCTCGACGCCAATGCGGGGCCGCAGGTCATTGGCGAGCACGGGACGGGATTTCGCCACCTGCTCCATGGCCGCGCAAACTTCACCCACTGCGGCGTAGCTCTTGCGCGTGCTGGCTTCCTGGCTCAGGCGGACGAACGCGGCGCAGAGCATGCCTTGCAACTCCGTGTCGCTCTCCTTGCAGATCTGCTCGCCGACCCGGCGGACGGTGTGCGCCATCAGGTCGCCACCCGGACCGGGATAGAGGTCTGCGAGTTGCGCCAGGCCGGTTGCGATTTTGCGGCGCGGCTCGGAATCCTTCGCGTCGAGACAGTTGACGTAGTTTCTTAGAATCGCGTCGGCCGACTCCTTGTCCTCGCGCTCCAGCAGGAGTTCCACGAATTGCCGCACGTTGCGTGGCGGCACGCACGGCGCCTCGTTCGAAAGCAGAACGCTTTTCTTGCCGGCCTCGGGCACTTCCGCCCAGAACATGCGGTCCAGGATGTCGGCGTGCGATTCCACCAGCAGCCCGGCCTTGTTCATCTTCTCTTCCTGCACGCGCAGAATCTGGCGCAGGGTGTCCATCTGCCGGCTCATGTGTTCCAGCATCTGGTGGACGGCATTCACCTTCACCTCGCCCTTCTGGTAGCGCTCGAGGGCGAAACGGATGGCCATGTGCTCGGCTGCTTTCATCAGCAGCGGCGTGTCATTATCGGTCTGAACGTTAGAGGCCAGAGTTTCAAGCAGTTGCTGCAGATTGATTCGGGTATTCGCGTCAACGCTGCTCAGTTCTTTCTGCAGGTCCTCGGGCGCGGCTGAGGGATTCGAGCCGGTCTCGCCGAAGCGAGTCAGAAGGCGAATGGCTTGAACGACTTCTTCTTCCTGAAGGGGTACGGTTTTTCCGTCCCACGTACCGCCGCCGCCCCCGCCAGTCCCTGTCCCGGAACCGCCGCCACCTCCCCCGCGCACGGTGGGGACCGAACCAATGGGCGCGCCTCCGGGCTCACTGGAGCCTCCGCCTTTCGCGCCTTCCGCAGCTGCAATCAACTGCAGCAGTTTCTGCGGATCATTCAACCATTGCTTGAACTCGGGGCCCAGCGTCTGCGCCGCGATCTGGGCGGCCACGGTCACGTCGCCCGTGGCCGGATCGGCAGCCACGAACTTCACTTCATTGATCTTGATGGTCGAGCTTTTCAAGTCGCCTAACGTGTCTTTGATCTGCTTGGCAACATCCTGCGCCTTGGATCCACCCACGGCAAAAGCGCGTACCAACCGCGCAAAGTCGTCGACCGTCACCTTGGGGGAAAAATTAATGCTAGCCAGGCCGGCAGTGGTCAGCAATTGGGCGAAACTGCGCTCGGCTTGTCCGCTTTCCAGAGGAATTCCATCCAGCAGAAGCTTGTTACTTGAAACCCCGAGCAGGAATCCCTGGTCTCCCACCTTGGGGAGCGCAGACTGCAATTCGTTCCACGCGGTTTCGAACTGGGTTTCGGTGCGTTTGTGCTCGAAACCATAGAGTCGAACGTACTTCACTAAAATGTTCAGACTATGGACAAAGGCGCTTGCCGAAGCGCTGCGGCCAGCCTGGGATGTGCCTGCGGTCGAGATGGTAATCTCCCGTAATTCTCGATTTCTAGCTGAGGGTAATGCGAAAAAGAGGGCGGCGCACATTACGGAGGTAATAGGCGAACAGACGTGCGAAAATACCACCTGCAGAATGACATACGAGCAATGTCCTTGGTCTCTTTGACAGCGCCGAAAGACCCCAAAAAGCCTCAGGCGACGGTGGGATTTTCCCATTGGATGGAGCGCGTGATTCACGAGTGGCATCGCGCAGCCGCCGACCTCGCTCCCGACCCGGTGCACGATCTACGCGTCGCTCTGCGCCGTTGCCGCTCGATGGCTGACGGGCTGATCGCCATCTCCTCGGACCGCTCCTTCAAGGACATGAAGAAAGCAGGGAAGGAGCTCTTTAGCGCTCTCGGGGAGTTGCGCGACGTGCAGGTGATGGCCGAATGGGTGGCAAAGCTTGGGTCGCCGGACGATCCGGAGACGAAGGCACTGCTCAACTTGCTCGCCCAGCGCGAACACGAGCAAAAAGCGCACGCGGGGGAGGCGATCCGGGCCTTTGACGCGCGTCAATGGCGGAAGTGGGCGAAGGAACTGCCGCGCAAGGCCGCGCGCATCAAGCGGGGGAGTGTGGCATTCAAGCATCTTGCGCTGGAGCGCTGGACCGCTGCGCACGAACTGCATCGCCGCGCCCTGCGCAACCGCTCGCAAGTTGCGTTTCATCAGCTGCGTATCGGCATCAAACGCTTCCGCTACATCGTTGAAAATTTCCTTCCGCAACAGCACGAAGCCTGGAGCGGCGATCTGAAAGAACTGCAGGACCTGCTCGGCGATGTTCATGATCTGGACGTGCTCTGGACGACGGCGACGCAGGTGAACGCCTTCGCCAACGTTGAATCGCGTACGCGCTGGCATTCGGTCGTGCATGAGGCGCGTGAAAAGCGCATTGCGAGGTATCGCGAGCGCATGGTCGGGACGGATTCGCTTTGGCGCGTGTGGCGAAGGGAACTGCCTCAGGGAGATCAGATAGAAGCGGCAGCAATGGCGCGGTTGCGCTTGTGGGCTTCGTTTCTCGATCCGAACTTTGGGCACGCGGAGCGCGTTTCGACTCTGTCGACTCAGCTTTATGACGGCCTCAGCCGGATGAACCTGGTCCCCAGGAGCGAGCACGATTTGCGGAAGATCCTGGTGGCTGCGGCGCTGACGCACGATGTGGGCCGCGCCAAGCGGGAGAAGAGGCACCACAAAGTTTCTTATCGCTGGATTCACCAGATGACGCCACCTCTGGGCTGGAGCGTGCCCGATCTTCGGCTGGCGGCCGCGGTCGCGCGCTTTCATCGCGGGGCGCTGCCGCAGGCGCGCCACAAGTCCTTGCAGGAGTTCGCGCCGGAGGATAAAAAGCTCGCCATTTATCTGGCGGGCGTCCTGCGCCTGACGAATGCTTTGGATGCAGAACGTGATGGTCAGGCGCCGCGTCTCGAAATTGAAGCGAAGGATGGATGCCTTGCGATCTCGGCCGCCGGATATTCTCCGTGGACTTCCGCGGCAGAGGGTGTAGCCGCTGCTCGCCACGTTCTCGAAGTCGTTCTGCGCAGGCCGGTGATGGTGAAGGCCCTAAAGGTCCCGAAATCCGGTGCGAGCCGGTTGAAGGAAGTTCCACGCCAACGCGTTGCCTGACCGAAACCGATCAGATACTTTCCAAGTCTCATCATCCCAGCCAAGCTGGTAACGTCATGAATCATGCCTTCCTGGTTACCCGAGCTGTTGAGTGGCTGCGACGCTATCGGTGTGGAGTTGTGCTTTCGGAACAGGCCTGCGTCAGCGGCGAGATGCCGGATGCGATCGGATGGAAGCGCACCTGCCATTCGGTCTTGGTCGAGTGCAAGATTTCGCGAGCGGATTTCCTGGCGGACCGCAACAAGCCGTTCCGTGTGAAGCCTGAGCTGGGTGTCGGGAGCGAACGTTTCTATCTGGCGCCCAAGGACTTGGTGAAGGTTGAAGAACTTCCGCCGGGCTGGGGATTGCTCGAATATCAAAACCGGTCGATCGAGCTAGTTCGGGCCTCGAAGAAGAATTTGCGCAGCGACGAAGGGTTTCGTTGCGAGATGAATTTGCTTCTGGCGAGCCTGCGCCGAGTGGAGATCCGGATCGAGCCGCAGACGATCACCGAGTTCCTGAAGTGGAAGAACCGCATGGCGGAATACAACCGCGGGAGTTTTCCAGAGGGCGTGACGCCTCCCGAGCAAGAGACGAACTTCTATCTGCGGAGTGAAGCTGAGGCAGGGGAGGGAGTGGAGGCAATGGAGTAGAGAGGCGCAACGCTTCGTTCCTATGGTTTTCTGGATTGAGTGTGGTCGCTGTTAGCTTTAAGATTATTTCGCGCTAGGATGCGATATGGACGTTCGTAAAGAGCCGGGGTGACCTTGACCATGCCTTGCGGTATGGTCGGCGGCCTATGGTCATCCTAGGCCGGTTTAAGTGGCATTCTACGATTTGTCGTTAAGGTGATTTTCAATCACTTACAAGCTCTAACGAGTTTTCAATAACTTAGCCAGAAGAGAACCAAAGCCGAGACTTCCTTGGGCGGTGCAGGTCGCCGCTCCTACTCTTTCTCTCGCATGGATGGGGTAAAGGTGATCCCGACCAGCAATCCTTCCGGCGCCAAGAAGCGGCTGACGATTTGTCCCCACGGCTCGGTCTTGTTCTTGACGAGCATTCGATAGCCTCGCGATTCAAGTTCCGCGGTTGCACTCTCCACATTGTCGACGTCAAACTCAAGCCAAGCTTGAGGCACGGGAATCTCGTCCGGCCAGGAATCCTCTCCAAAACATGATTGCGCTACCTGCGAGAGCGGCCAAAGGGCGAAGGTCTTCGCGCCTTTCAATGCTTCCGTATGAAAATAGCCGCCAGTCTCTTCTTTGAAACGGATACGGAGAGTCTGGATGTAGAGCTTGCGACTCGCAGTCGTCTCACGGACGATCGGACCGAAGCCTGCGATGAACAGAACCGTTGCGCTTCCGATTAGTGCCATGCGGCTCTCCCTTACAACTCCCGCCGCCCTTCCATCGCTTTCAGCATGGTGATCTCGTCGGTGTACTCGATGTCGCTGCCGACGGGGATGCCCATGGCAATGCGGGTGATCTTCACTCCCTGACGGCGCAACTGCTGGGAGAGGTAAGTGGCTGTGGCTTCGCCTTCGACCGTGGGATTGGTGGCGAGGATCACTTCGTCGACGTCGCCCGACTCGACACGGCGAATCAGGTTGTTGATCCGCAATTGCTCGGGACCGACGCCGTGCAGCGGTGAGAGCGAGCCGTGCAGAACGTGGTAAGAGCCGTTGAAGTGCTTGGTCCTCTCGATGGCCGCGATGTTGGTGGGCTCTTCGACCACGCAGACGAGCCGCTGGTTGCGGGTCGGACTCGAACAGTAGACGCAGGGATCGACGTCGGTGATGTTGTTGCAGATCGAGCACAGGCGAAGGCTGGCCTTCACGTCGCGGACGGCGGCGGCGAGCGCTTCGGCGTCGTCCGCGCTCGAGCGAAGAATGTGAAAGGCGAGACGCTGCGCGCTTTTGCTGCCGATGCCGGGCAGCTTCTTCAGTTCGTCGATGAGCCGGGTCATCGGCTCGGCAAATCTTGACATAGAATCGAGTTATCTTCTGAATATCTGGCGAATCTTTGCTATCGGATCAGCTGGTGATCGGGTCATTGGATCATTGAAAATCTCGTTAGACTATCGGTCATCAGCCAGAGGGCAAATCAGCCAATTCGGATCGCTGGATCAGCGAACTTGAACGGTAGAGATCCTTGATCACCCGGTGACCCGATCTCCCGATCATCCGATTCTCACAGTCCTGGAATTCCCATGCCGCCCAGCAGCCCCCCGACGGTCGACTGCATCGACTGATCAATCTTGCGGGCTGCCTCGTTGATGGCGGCGGTGATCAGGTCCTGCAGCATTTCGACGTCGCCGGATTTCACGGCCTCGGGATCGATCTTGAGACTCAACAACTGCTTGCGGCCATCCATCTTGACGGTGACGGTGCCGCCGCCGGAAGAGGCGTCCACCACCGTCTCCTGCATTTTCTTTTGCAGGGTTTCGTATTGCTGCTTGGCTTGCGACATTAACTGCTGGAGGTTGAACCCGCCCATTGCGCCCCTCTCTACTTCTTGTCCCGCTGATCGATGATGGTGCGAATCTCGGCACCGAATTTCTCCTGCAGGCGACGCACGATGGGATCATCTTCGGCGCGTCCCCGGCTGCCACCATTGGATGCACTCTTGCTGCGCGCCGGTGCGGCTTGCGCCGTGCCGCCGGGAAGGACCTTGAATTTTGCTGCCCTGCCCAGGATGCCGCTGGCGGTCGCGATGGCCACGCGCTTGGCGTCGGCGCCCAGCGACATGTCGATCACGGCGGCCGAAGCTGCGACTTTGATGATGATCTCGTTTCCTTCAACGGCCCACTCGCCGGTTTCGAGCATCGAGACCAGCATCCGGTGTCCGGCTTCGGACAAGGCGTTCAGGACGGCGTTCCGCAGGCCGTCGAGACCCGGCGCGGGCTGGCTGACTTCGGCCACAACTTGTGGCTCAGGTGCACGTGACTCGGGCACCCGCTGCGGCGTCGTTTCGCTCGCCGTGTTGGGTGCCGCGCTGCCCATGATGACGGGAGTGGTGCGCGAAGCGGCGGGAGCTGTCTCGGCGGAAAGTTCCGGCTTCGAGGCGCTTTTACGCGCGGAGTCGGCTGCGAACGGCGAAACAACGGCACGCGACGGCGCTCCGGGCGCGGCGCTGCGATTCTCGGGAACCAGAGACGGCTTGGCTGAAATTCTTGCGCTGGATGCGACGCTGCCGCTCACTTCGCTCAACAATTGCTCGATCGGAATCAGCCGTTGAGCATGGGCCATTTTCAACAAGCCAAGCTCGAGGTGGAAGCGCTGCTCCTGCTTGTAGCCGAGTTCGCCGTGAACCCGCAGCATGATCTGCAGATGACGCGCCAGATCCTCTTCGCTGAACAGCTCCGCGATGCGCGCGACGCGGGCGCGCTCGTCGCCCGAGATCTGGAGCAGGGAAGAATCCTTGCCCGCCACTTTGGCCACGGTTGCGTTGCGCAGAAAACGAACGAGCTGGCGGGCGAAGTGGGTGGGATTGTGTCCTTCGCTGATGAGATTGTCGGCGAGGCGCAAGACATCTTCGCTCGAACCACGTGCGACGCCCTGCATGACGTCTTCGAGAATTCCGGAAGGGGCAGCGCCAACGAGTTGACGGACGGATTCGGCGGTCAGGCGTCCGGTGCTCGAGGCGATGGCCTGATCGAGGATCGAGAGCGCGTCGCGCATGGAACCGTCGCCGGCTTCGGCGAGGAGGGCGAGCGCATCTTCGTCGGCTTCGAGGTTTTCTCGGCCAACGAGATCGCGAAGCTGGCCCAGAATGTCTTCAAAGCGAACGGCGCGAAACGAGAAGTGCTGGCAGCGCGAGCGGATGGTCTGCGGAATGTCCTCGGGCTGGGTGGTGGCGAGCATGAACACGACGTGCCCGGGCGGTTCTTCCAGTGTCTTGAGCAGCGCGTTGAAGGCCGCATCGGTGATCTGGTGGGCTTCGTCGAGGATGTAGATCTTGAAGCGATCGCGCGCGGGGCGGTAGCGAGCGGCTTCGCGCAGTTCGCGGATTTCGTCGATGCCGCGATTGGTGGCGGCATCGATCTCGATGACGTCCACGGCGTTTCCGGCACGAATCTCGGTGCACGAGTCGCAAATTCCGCAGGGCTCGGCCACGGGGTGATCGGTGGAGCGGCAATTCAGGGCCATGGCCAGAATGCGCGCGATAGTAGTCTTCCCGATGCCGCGGTGTCCGCTGAAGATGTAGCCGTGTGCGATCCGTCCCTGTTCGATGGCGTTCTTGAGGGTACGGGTAACGTGCTCCTGTCCAATGACTTCGGAGAACTTTTGCGGACGGTACTTGCGCGCCAGAACCTGATAGCTCATGAAAAGAAGCTTCAATTATACGTGAGGAAGCCGGCGTGGCGTTTGCCGCAGTCAGAGGAAAACTCGGGCCGAAAGGGGCACGGGACGCGAGTTTTTCGTGGCGGAATGCTTGCGCCGAAGCCCCGCAGGCTGTAGGCTTTTCGGCGGAATTTAAATACTGGAGCCAAGAGCGGAGGAGAGCTCTCCCCATGCAACTGAAACTTTCCACACGTACAGTGCAGGACATTCTGGTGGTGAACTGCGATGGCCGCATCGTTTTCGGAGAGGAATCGGCCGAACTGCGCGACACCGTCAAGAAATTGCTGGCGCAGAATAACCAGATGGTGCTGAATCTCAGAGGCGTGAGCTACATCGATTCGGGCGGGCTGGGCACGCTGGTCGCTCTTTATACCACGGCGCACAACGCCGGGGGAGCGATCAAGCTGTCAAATCTGACGCAGCGCGTGGGCGACCTTCTGCAGGTGACCAAGCTGCTGACGATCTTCGAGGTGTACGACACCGAAGAAGAAGCCATTCAGTCTTTCCGGAAGGGCGCTGCCGCATAGGTTTTTTCACACGAGCCGGGGACAATGAGTGGTCCCCGGCAATTTCCTAATGACATCGAGAATTGTTTTTGTCCTCGGGTTGCTCGCAGCCGCGAGCACCTTTCTGTCTCCGCCTGCCGCGCTGGCGCTGGGGCTGGCGTTTGGGCTGCTGTTTACGCATCCGTTTGCGAAGCAGTCGGCGAAGTTATCGAAGTATCTGCTGCAAGCGTCGGTGGTGGGACTCGGCTTCGGCATGAACCTGCACGAGGTGGTGCACGCGGGGCGCAGCGGCTTCGTCTATACGCTGCTAGGGATCAGCTTCGCGTTGCTGTCGGGCATGCTGCTCGGGATGCTGCTGCAGGTGCCGAAGATCAGCGCCTACCTGATTTCGACGGGAACGGCGATCTGCGGGGGGAGTGCGATCGCAGCGGTGGGCCCGATCACGGGCGCATCGGATGAGCAGATGGCCGTATCATTGGGCACGGTGTTCGTGCTGAATTCGGTGGCGTTGCTGATTTTTCCCGCCATCGGCGCGTGGCTGAAGCTGACGCAGAACCAGTTTGGATTGTGGGCGGCGCTGGCGATCCATGACACGAGTTCCGTGGTGGGAGCAGCGGCGAAGTATGGGGCGTCGGCGTTGCAGGTTGGGACGACCGTGAAGCTGGCGCGGGCGTTGTGGATCGTGCCGCTGTCGGTTGCGACGGCGGTGGTGAAGGGAGCGCGGGCGAAGATTCAGTGGCCGTGGTTCATCGGGCTTTTTTGCATAGCGGCGATTTGTAACACGTCTCTGCCGGGGGGAGCGCCCGCGTACACGGTTTTGGTGAAGATCGCGAAGGTAGGATTGACGGCGACGTTGTATCTAATCGGGAGCGGGATTTCGATTGCGACGTTGAAGCAGGTGGGACATCGGCCGCTGGTGCAGGGAATCGTTCTGTGGCTGCTGGTGTCGGTGACGTCGCTGTGGCTGATTTTCAGGGGGTGGGTGAGGTTGTAGTTTCACGGCTGGGGAATTTCCGGGCCTCCGATTTCCGTTTAGTACCGAACAAGTGTCGTCCGCTGAAGCGGACTCAGCTTCTTCACCCTGCTCTCCCAGCACTTACGTGCTGGGCTAATCTCTGCCGCGGCTGGTGCGGCTGGTGCGTTGATGATTCCACAAGTTTCGGGCTGATCTCGACTGTCGTGATGCGTGGCAAAGGCCCCAAATTGATAAGAAGGGCACGATTCAACGTCGATACGGAACAATGTGGCGTCCGCTGAAGCGGACTCAGCTTCTTCAACCCTGCTCTCCCAGCACTTACGTGCTGGGCTAATCTCTGCCGCCGCTGCCGCGGCTGGTGCGTTGATGACTCCACAAGTCCAGCTGAGGTCCATGTGCCGCGTGCCGTTATACGCGTGCCGATCGATAGAGCAACACAACGGTCCAATGTGCTCGCTCTCGGAAGAGACTACACAGGAATGGAAGAGGCCGCGGTCAGTACGAGGATCGCGGCCTTTGGCTTTGGCCGATGATGCGACGGAATCTCAGTTCACGTCGCTGAGAACGAGCTGGCTGTAGGGTGCGCCGCCGGTGACACTATCGAGAATGACAATGGTTCTCACCTGGCCCGCTGTCCAAGTGTAGGTAATGTCGAGGCCGGGGATCGGATTCTGCGTTCCCGCCTGCGTCATGATGACTTCGTAGCTGCCCGCCGTGATGGAGGAAATCTCGTTGTGACCTTGATAGGTAAGATTTGAAAGCTGCGGGCTGAGTCCTCCGATCCCAGTGTTGGGAGAGATCACATAGATGTCGACTGAACCGGCGGTGGGCGCGACGTGAATGAACTTCAGCTTGACGTTTCCAGAGGCCGGAACCACGTTGTCGTCCGGGAAAACGTTCATCGCCATCTGGCTGAAATTTCCGTTGCTGATGATGGTGTTGTCGCCTTTGTTTACCCCGAAGGATGCGTTGAAGAAAGGATTGGTGGTCGTGGCGGTGAGGTAGACATCGAAAAGATGCGTTCCGCTACTAATGCCCTGGTACGCGCCCGCGGTGCCGTAGCTGACGGCCGTGAGGACTTTGTTGTTGTCGATAAAGAGGTCGACGGCCGTGCCCTGCGACCCGGTCGAACCTTGGATGTAACGGAAACGGGAACCGCCGGAGCCGCAACCCGCGGCCAGAAGAATGGAGCCCACGCCGATCAGCACGGTTGCGAGCGGAAGAATTCGGAACAGCTGGCCTCTCATCGCTTCTCTCCTCAAACGAGATGAAAAACAGGCACGCCGCCGCCCCTATGGACCAGTTTGGATGCAAACTGGCGGCGTGCAGATGCCCTGCGCTCCGGGATGATTACGGAAGACAGACGAATGTATAGACGGCGCATCAGGTCGAAGCATGGATAGTATTTGTCGTATGCTGATTTGGCAATGCGTAAGGAGATTCTGGCGACGATCCGGAAGGTGCCTCGGGGAGAGGTGTCCTCGTACGGGGCGATTGCGCGGGCGGCGGGGTTTCCGGGCGCAGCCCGGCAGGTAGTCGCAGCGCTGCGTGGGTCGTTCGATGTGCCGTGGCACCGGATCGTCGGGGCCGGCGGCGAAATCAAGCTGCGCGGGGACTCGGCGATCGAGCAGCGGCTGCGACTGGAGGCCGAGGGAGTTACGTTTCGGGGGCGGCGCGTAAACATGCGGGCGCACGAACATCAGTTTGGCCGGCCGAAACGTAAAGTTTCGTCACGAGCGGGGCGGTTGACGGCCGGGAAGAAACGCGGCGGTGGCAAGGGGAGAACGCGTGCGCGGTGAGTTGCGTATCCCAACGTTCAACACAGGCTGCGGGAAAAGCCTTTAACCGCAAAGGGCGCAAAGAAAAGCCGCAAAGGGCGCAAAGAAAAACTGCGTCGCGAGTACCGGGTACCGAGTTGCGAGTAACAAACCTTGAAACGCGGAGGGCGCGGAGAAGGCCGCGGGGAGCGCGGGCAAATCTTCTAACCGCGAAGAGGGTCGCGCTTAGGACCTGCGAACTCTCAGCGGCTTGAGGTCAAGGCGTCTTGAACTGCTCGTCGATTTCCACCTGGTACCCGGCTACGACACGATTCGTCTCATTCGCCATGCCAACGACGGCCATGAGTTCTTTGAACATGGCGTCGGTCATGCCTTTGTTCCGGGCGCCAGCGGTGTGGGAGGCGATACAGTATCCGCATTGATTGCTCACGCTCACGGCCAGATAGACCATTTCTTTTGTGAGTGGATCGAGGGCGCCGGGAGCCATGATCTGCTTGATGTCCTCCCAGATGCGCTTGAGGGTGGCGGGATCGTGGGCGATGGCCTTCCAGAAATTGTTGATCCAGTCGGTCTTGCGGGTGGCCATGATGTCGTCGTAGACGGCTTTTACTTCGGGGCTGGCGTCTTTGTATTCGATAAGGCCGAGAGTGGGCATGAGGGCTCCGGGTCGAGAGTTGCGTACGAGGAAAGATTAGCAGGGGTGAGGGATTCGTGCGCTTGGGGTTGGTATGAGCGTTGCACGGTGAACCTCAACATGTTTGAGGAACGAATCGAAAGTCGTGGGTAAAATCCCTTCTTAGGCCTGTTAGCGCGGTCGTCCAACAAGGGGTCCTTCGACTGTGTTCGGCATACGCCTCACTCCGCTCAGGATGACAGTGAGAGAGGGCGAGCGATAGGTGAGGACACTCGCCATGCACTTTTGCGGCACATGCATGTGACGGGCGAGGACGCCCGTCCCTCCATCTGCAACGCGCTATTTTTGCGGCGCGGGGAGCTGGCCTTCCAGCAGCGTGCCGAGTTGGTCGGCGGGACAGCGCAGGCCGACGTAGAACTGCCCGAATAGCGCGTAGACGGCGCTGACGTGATCGAAGCGCATTTCGTAGATCAGCTTCTTGAAGACGAGGGGATCGTCGGAGAAGAGGTCGACGCCCCACTCCCAGTCGTCGAAGCCGATGGAGCCGGTGATGATCTGGCGCACTTCTCCGGCGTAGCGGCGGCCAACGAGTCCGTGCTCGTTCATCTGGCGCGCGCGTTCTTCGATGGGGAGCGTGTACCAGTTCTTGTCTTCCCCGCGTTTGCGGTCCATTGGGTAAAAGCAGGCGTAGCGGTTCGGCGGGATGGCGGGGAAGAGGCGCGGCCGCATCGCTTCTTTTTGGCGCGCGAGTGTCTGTTCGATTTCTTTTTTCCACTCGTCGGAATGCGGCTCGATGCCGCGCTCAACGAGCGTTTTGTAGACCTTTGTGGTCGATTCGTAGAGGCCGAGTTCGATGATGGAGAGATAGGAAGTGGTCGGTTCCCAGTATTCGCTGAGGCGCAGTTGCGCGAGTTGCAGTTCGGCGCGATTGAGGTCGTCGAAGGACTCGCGGAAGTGAACGAACATCAGATCGCCCTTGTGGCCGATGAGCGAGTAGAAGGCGGACTGACCGGCGGCGTTCTGCTCCATTTGAGCGAGGACGGGCACGGCCTCGACAACGATAGCGCGGCGATCGGCGGGAGGGAGAGCGCGCCAGGCGGTCCAGCGGAAGCGCATCATCTGGTGGAGGACGCTGTAGCCCTCGATGGTCAGGGGGACGGCAGGGATTTCTCCGGTGGCAGCTTCGGTGGCGAATGGTCTGGTGGACATGGCAGGTCCTCTGAAGTGAAAAACTATTGTAACTGCCGCGGACGGGGGGCGGAAATCCCGGGGGTACATCGGTTCCCCCAAAGGGCGCAGAGGTCTCGCACCGACGTGGAAAAAGCTTTTAACCGCAAAGATCGCAAAGAAAAACCGCAAAGGCCGCAAAGAACGGATAACCGCGAAGGGCGGATCACCACACCGAGGGCGCCGAGGGTCACAGAGCGGCCAATACACAGGCGCGGCGTTTACAATACGCGGATACCGCGAGGAAGTGCTTACAGAAATGTCGAAACTGCTGTGTTGTCTGCTGGTGGTGGCTTGTGTCTGTCCGGGCGTTTTTGGCCAGGGCCGGCGGATCTGGGTGCTGCAAGAGCCGGACTCGATCGTGGAATACGATCCGGCGACATTTGCTGCCAAGCAGACACAGAGGGTTTCGGAAGATGTGTTGAAGGCGGCGCGCATTCTGCAGATTAATGCCAAGGGGCAGATGCTGTTCGCGCCGAATACCGATGATCCGTCGCCGGACGTGGGGAAGAACGGCGAACGCTTCTGGTTCTGGGATGGGCAGGCGACCACGATGCTGGGACGCGAGATCATCCGCGTGTCAGCGCCGTCGGGTTCGAACCAGAAGGTGACGGAGTCGTCGCCGTGGCCATTTCTTTCGACCGATGGGCTGCACCTGTTCTGGTTCACCAACGAGTTCGACAAGATGACGCGGGACAACATGGAGTTGTCGGTGACAACGACGTTTCATTCGTGGCAGTCGGCACTGAGTGGGAGAGACAAGCAAGACGTGGTGTCGATTGATTTTCCGGATTGCCGGTGCGCGACGGGCGCATGTTCGGAGACATGCCCGGAGGTCCGGTTCTGGATTCCGGATGCAGGCGTAGATGACTACTTCATGCTGACGCGTTTGGTTCAGGGCACGACGGAAACGAAATACATGAGCAGCAGCCTTTACCTGCATTCGGGTGGGACGTGGGTTCCGACGGAGTTGAAGCAGCCCTTGCAGAGGGTGCTGGACAGCGCGGAGCATGGCGCGGTGATCCTGAGCGCGATCCTGGATACGGGTTGCTGCGGATGGGAGAATCAGAGTGACGATCAGACGGTGCTGCTGAGTTACGGCAAGAGCGTGGTGGTGTTCGACGAGCGCGAGCAGTTCAAGAATCCCGATTACGACGTGAGCTTCTTCACCGAGAATGCGAAGCTGTCGCCGGACCAGAGTTCGGCGGCGATGACGATTGAGGCGAGCTCGAAATCGAGTCAGCCGATCCAGCTCTCGGAGCAGGGGCAGGGGGATGCGGCGGAGTCCCTGAGAATTCGCAAGGCGCTGGCAGAGCTTCCCGTGGTGCAGGTGGTGACGGCGACGGAGCCGGTGAAGCGGACTGCGTTCCTGCCGCATGCGGTGCTGGTGGGATGGCTGAACGAGAAAGAGATTTTGATCGTCGAAAATAAGCTGTTGGTCGCGTACAACATTGCGACGGGGACGCGGAGGAAGTCGACGATCCGGGTGGAGGATCCGGCGTATGCGTTCGTGCGATGAAGCGCAGAGGGGATCATCCCCATTTGCAAGAACGAGAAATGAAGTAACCCGCAATTTGTGGAGCTACGCTCCACCGGACAGCCGAGGGCGGCTGTCCCAACGCAGCCAGTGGAGAAGTCGCGCGTGCCAACCAGGATGTGCCGCTAGTCCGACCAACGCTGCGGTCGGCGATCCCACCGGTGGGACTTCACCTTCGTCAGTAAAGGAGCATCGAGTGGCCCGGCGTCGCTCAGGGCCATGTTCTGGCGGACGTGATCGAGCTTGCGCATGCCGATGATGGTCGTACTGACTGCCGGGTGAGAGATGACAAAGCGCAAGGACATCTCGGGCAGGGTCATGCCTGGGGGCGTGATCTGCTTGAGGGAGTCGACGCGGGGCAGGGTGGCAGCGAGATTCTCGGGGCCGAAGTAGCGGGCGCGCCAGTCGCTCGAGCGGGAACTTTGTTTGCGCTGTCATTTTGCCGCCGAGGCTGCCTTCGTCGAGCGGAACGCGGGCGATCACACCGATGTTCAATTCCTGGCAGAGTGGGAAGAGCTTGTCTTCGGGTGCCTGGTCGAAGATGTTGTAAATCACCTGCACGACGTCGACGAGGCCGGTGCGGATGGCTTTCAGGCCATTTTCGGGTTCCCAACGGTTCAGGCTGAGGCCGAAGAAACGGATCACGCCATCGTTCTTTAGTTTTTCTACGGTGCTGCGGAATTCGGGGTGGTCGGTCCAGCTATCGTCCCACACGTGAAGCTGAAGGATGTCGATGGAGTCGGACTTCAGTTTCTCGCGGATGCGGTTCGCGTATTTGAAAACGTGATCGGCGGGGAAGACATCGGTGTATTTGTCTTTTGGCGAGGCGGGCCAGCGCAGGTTTTTGGGAGGAATCTTCGAGGCGGCGTAAATGCGCTTGCCTTTGTTTTTGGTGAGCGCTTCGCCGAGGAGGCCGTCGCTTTTGCCGTCGCCGTAGGCCCAGGCGGTGTCGAAGAGGTTGCAGCCGAGGTCGATGGCGAGTTGGATGGCCTGGCGCGACTCGTCGTCGTTGGACTCGCTCCAGCCGCTCATTCCCCAAAGCCCGTGCGCGATGTCGCTGACTTGAAAACCGGTACGGCCGAGGGCGCGGTATTTCATGCGTCTTTCTCCGTGTGGATTTTGTGCGTGGTGCGCGAACAAGGGTAACAGAACCGGTGGGGTCGGGCTTAAGGCGTGGCAAACCGGGCGACATCCGAAACGGCGCCTAAAGGCGCGTTGATTCGCGTGGTCCGTACGGCACGCATAAATGCGTGCCCTGATACAAATCACACTTGCACTACAGGCTGCTTAGCGGCGGGCAGGCCAAAGAACAGAAGATCGGCGATTCGAGGCGTAGACGATGGCCAGGATCAGAAACGAGGCGAGCAACAGGAAGAGCGAGGTGCGGCCGGCGGAAACGAAGTCGAGAGCTTGCACGTTGTCGTAGATCGAAACGGAAACGGTGCGCGTGACGCCGGGGATGTTGCCGCCAACCATCAGTACGACGCCGAATTCGCCCAGCGTGTGGGCAAAGGTGAGGACAAGGCCAGTCATGAGGCCGTTGAAGGAAAGCGGGAGAATGATGCGGAGGAAGGTCCGCAGGCGAGAGGCGCCGAGAACCTGGGAGGCGGCGATCAGTTTGGGGTCGACGGCGGAGAAGGCTGTCGCGAGCGGCTGCACCATGAACGGGAGGCTGTAGACGATGGAGGCAACCACGAGCCCGGAGAATGTGAAGGGCAGGTTGCTGCCCGAGATTGCGGCGTAGGCGCGTCCGAAGGGGCTGTGCGGTCCGAGAGCGATGAGCAGATAGAAGCCGAGAACGGTCGGTGGCAGGACGAGCGGAAGTGCGACGATGGCTTCGACGAGAAATTTCCAGTGCCAGCGGGAAAATGCGAGCCATAGGGCGATGGGGATGCCAATGAGGAGCAGGAGCACACAGACGATGAGGTCGAGGCGTAGCGTCAGTAGGAGAGCTTGCCAGTCCATGGGTGCTCAGGTGAGCGAAGTGGACATCTTACGGCAAGGGCGTCGGTGACAGAAAGAGGGGGAGGGGTTGGGGATCGTAAAATAACGTGCTTGCCTTCCGATCGTGATTTCGGGCGCCTGTGCGTGGTGCTGGTGGCCACGCGGAATCCTCTGAATCTAGGCGCGGCGGCGCGCGCGATGAGCAATTTTGGGTTCGCGCGGTTGAGGGTTGTGAACCCGTATGAAGTTGCTTTCCGCGAGGCGCGCTCGGCAGTAGGAGCGGCCGAGTTGTTGAAGAACGCTGAGGAGTACGGTTCGGTCGCCGAGGCGGTGGCGGATTGTTCGTTGGTCGTCGGAACGACGGCGGTGCGAAATCGCGAATTGCAGCATCGCATGCATGCGTTGCCCGAAGGGGCACGGATGATTCGGCAGCGGCTGCGTTCGGGCGAGGTCGCGCTTCTGTTCGGGTCGGAAAAAACTGGGCTGTCGAACGAAGCGCTGAGTCATTGTCACTGGCTGCTGCGGATTCCGACGCGCGAAGAGCATCCGTCGATGAATCTGGGGCAGGCGGCGGCGCTGTGTCTTTATGAAATTGCGCGGAGTGCGCCGCGGGGAATCCGGAGTGCGAAGTCGAAGGGGGCGTCGGCGGGGAGCCTGGAACGGATCACGCAAGAGTTGCTGGAGGCGCTGCGGGTCAGCGGATATCTCAAGGCGGAGCGGAGCGCGGTGTCGGAGGCGAAGGTGCGGAGGATGGTGCGGCGGCTAGGACTGCAGGCCGAGGATGCGGAGGTGCTGCTGGGAATGCTGAAACAGATGCTGTGGAAGATGCGGACATCGGAGAGCAGGAGTTAGTCTCCCAGGTTAGCGTCCAAAGGGCGGACGCGAACCTGGGGCACCAATTCGTTTTGCCCTATCGGAATGCTGCCGCGGCAGACATCGCCGCGGCCGGACAGCCGAGGGCGGCTGTCCCCACGTGGCCTGTGGTGGGCTACACAGCTGCTTCTTCGCTGCGCTCGGGATAACTCTGTCGGTGGGGTGTGGCAAGAAGCCCTTATGGCAGCCCGAGTGAAGCCGCGATTGCTTTCTTGTATTCCTTCGCTTTCGCAATAGCTTCTTCTTCTTTCACGGTTAGCAAAACCTGGTCGCGCATGACGACACGGCCGCCGATTACGACCGTGGTGACGTCATCTCCTTTCAGCGAGTAGGCGAGTTGGGAGTAGACGTGGTAGATGGGGACGGCGTTGGGGCGATCGAGGCGGATCAGGATCACGTCGGCTTTCTTGCCGGGTTCGAGTGAGCCGATTTCTTTTTCCATGTGGAGAGCGCGGGCGCCGTCGATGGTGGCCATCTCGACGACGGCCTTCGCGTTCAGCGCAAGCGGATCGTTCTTCGTGATTTTCGCCAGCTTCGCGGCGAGATCCATCTCTTCCATCAGGTCGAGGTCGTTATTGCTGCCGGCCGGTCCGTCGGTGCCGAGGCCGACCGCGACTCCCGCGGCACGCATTTCCGGAACGGGCGAGACGCCGCTGGCGAGCATCATGTTGCTGGATGGGTTGTGGACACAACCGACATTGTGCTGAGCCAAGGTCTTGCGGTCGGCTTCGTCGACGAAGATGCAATGGGCCGCTACGACGTCGGGGCCGAGCAAGCCCAGCGTTTGCAGGTATTGCACGGGGCTGGCGCCATTCTGCTTCTCGCTGTCGTCGCGCTCTTTTTTCATTTCGGCGACGTGAATGAGGATCGGCGCATGGTGCTTGCGGGCCAGGGTGGCGGCGTCTTCGAGAGTCTTCCGCGAGCAGGTGTAAATCGAGTGCGGCGCGACGGCGGCATGGATCAGCGGATCGCCTTGCCATTTCTGCAGGAATTTTTCAGTGTAGAGGATCATCGCGGCTTCGCTCTTGTTGTCGGGGGCGGGGAAATCGAGCCAGGTTTCGCCGAGTACGCCGCGCATGCCGGCGGCTTTGGTTTCTTCGGCGACGGCATCTTCGAAGTAATACATGTCGGCGAAGGTGGTGACGCCGAAGCGGATCTGCTCAGCGGCGGCGAGGCGCGTGCCCCAGCGCACGAAATCCTCGTTCACGTTTTTGGCTTCGGCGGGGAAGATGTATTTGCGGAGCCAGTCGTCGAGGGTGACGTCGTCGTGCAGGCCACGGAGCAGGGTCATGGGGACATGCGTGTGCCCGTTGATGAAACCAGGCATGACGAGCTTGCCGCTGGCGTCGATGGTTTGCTTGGCGGAGAACTGGCTCTCGATGTCCTGTCGCGGACCGACGGCGACGATTGAATCTCCGCTGATGGCAATGCTGCCGTCGTCGTAGATGTGGCGAGCCGGGTCCATCGAGACAACGAGGCCGCCGGTGATGAGCAGGTCGGCAGGTTTCTTTGTCGGAGCGGGCGGAGTCTGGGCGCGGAGGGCGGTGAGAAGAAGAAAGGCGAGCAGAATTTGCGTTCCGAAGCGCGAGGCGGTTGAGGTCATGCGCACGAGATTACTGTGTGCGGCGGGATTGTGGCAAAGGGGTGGTCTCAGGGCAGCGGAGCGCTGCTCCGCTGGACAGCCGAGGGCGGCTGTCCCCACGCGAGCTGTTGTCAGCCCTAGGATCTCGAAACGGTTTGTATGCTTACCGGAACCACTGCCACTACTTTTCCATCAGCAGGACTTTTTCTGCGTCGTCGATTTCGGTGAGTTTAACTTCAATCACCTCATTCATGGTGGTCTGGACGAGACGACCGACGAAGGCGGCTTCGATCGGGAGTTCGCGGTGGCCACGGTCGATGAGCACGCAAAGTTGAACCCGGCGCGGGCGTCCGTGGTCGAACAGGGCGTCGAGCGCGGCACGGATGGTGCGGCCGGTGAAAAGGACGTCGTCGGTGAGGACGATGTTTTTGTCGGCAATATCGATACCGATGTCTGATTTCTGGACGACGGGACGCGGTCCGAGGGTGGAAAGATCGTCGCGGTAGAAGGTGATGTCGAGGGTACCGACCGGAACGGGCTTCTTTTCGACGCGGCCGATGAACTTTGCCAGGCGCTGGGCGATGGGGACACCTCGGCGCTTGATGCCTACCAGCCCCAAGTCTTCAGAGCCTCCGTTTTTTTCCATAATCTCGTGAGCCAGACGGACGAGAGTGCGCTCGATTTCAGACGCAGACATGAGCTGCGCTTTCTGGCGCAGCCCCGACTTAGGAGCTGTATTTTTGGTAGCCATGACCGGGTTGCATCATACCCGTCCGAGCGCGAGGCGGCAAGGATGTTAAGCAGCTTTGCGAATGAGGTCGAGCGCCTGCTCGGTGGTGACGAACTTCGCGCCGAGAGCCTTGAGTTCCGCGTGGGTTTTCTTGCTTTCTTCCGGATTGAGGGTCTCGATTGCGTCGTCGATGACGGAGACGGCGCGGCCGCGCTCAAGTAGTCCCTTGGCGGCGAAGCGGACGCAGTACTCGGTGACCACGCCGAAGACGAGAAACTCCGCGTCTCGGGGAAGCTTGTCGACGAGCGAGTGCGCGTGATGGGTCTCGAAGATATCGAGGGTCTGCTTTTCGAGGAGGATCTGCTGGTGATCGAAGAGATTTTCCGGAAGCTTGGCGGCGGGATCGTTGGGAACGCGGGCGAGTTTGCTGGTGGTGGCATGCTCGATGTACTCGCTGCCGGGTGTTCCTTTGACGCAGTGCGGAGGGAAGGTCGCGAACTCCGGGTCGTCGGGCCGGTGGTAGCAGCCGTGGGAAACGTAGAAGACGTGACCCCGGCGGGCGGCGTCGGTGAGTCTCTTGACGTTGGGCAGCAGTTTTTCGGCGCCGGGGACGTAAAGCTTGCCCCCGGGTAGCATGAAGTCGGCCTGCATATCGACGCCCCAGAGAATGACGTTGCGAGAAACCATGCGGTGAGGACCCCCTCGTCCGAGATTACACCTTCCAGGAAATAGACGATCGGCTCTGTCTTCTCGAGCCACGCCAGTTTGTATACTGGCCAGCGCCTGAAGGCGCATTTTGTTTCACGTCCCGGACGGCGCGCCTGAAGGCGCGCCCTGATACGAATCGTCCGGGATGATGCTGGGTAAGTTTCGATGCCGAAGGGTATCGGCTGTTTGAGTCCGAGTAGCGAGTGGCGTGAGCCCATGCCTTGACCGTCTTGGATTCTCGCAGGCACATGAATGAGTGCCAGATGTGAATCGTTGGTGTACCGGTCTCACAGTTCTGACGACGAGTTCCTGTATCGATGGAGGAGGAATGGCACACGGAGAGGCAGGAAAAGCGAGCCCAAAAACGCGGCTGGTGATCCGCAATATCGGGTTGTTGCTGAGCGGGGATCTGGAGAATCCGATTCTCGATGCGGACACCGTCGTCGCGGTCGATGGGAAGATCGCAGCGGTTGGGAAAGAGAAGGATCTGGACACCGAGGGTGCGACGTCGGTGATTGACGCGAAGGGGACGGCGCTCGCGCCGGGGTTGATAGATAGCCACGTGCATCCGGTGGCGGGCGACTGGACGCCGCGGCAGAACCAGCTGGGATGGATCGATAGCTACATGCACGGCGGCGTGACGACGATGATCTCGGCGGGAGAAGTCCATACGCCGGGACGGCCGAAGGATGTAGTCGGTGTAAAGGCGATGGCCATCTTCGCGCAGCGGACGTTCACGGCGTTTCGGCCGGGAGGGGTGAGGATTCACGCGGGCGCGCCGGTCATTGAGCACGGGATGGTGGAAGAAGACTTCAAAGAGCTGGCGGCGGCGGGCGTAACCATGCTCGGGGAGGTGGGTTTGGGGAGCGTGAAGGATGGCGCGACCGCCAAGCAGATGGTGGGCTGGGCTCGGAAATATGGGATTCAGAGCACGATTCACACAGGTGGGCCGTCGATTCCGGGGTCGAGCCTGATTGACCGGGATATCGTGCTGGCCGCGGATGCGGATGTGATCGGGCACATCAATGGCGGGCACACCGCGCTTCCCGACGATCAGATTGTCGATTTGTGCGAGAAGTCGTCACGTGCACTGGAAATTGTGCATAACGGAAACGAGCGAGCGGCTTTGTTGACGCTGCGCACGGCGCGCGAGCTAAATCAGCTGCATCGGGTCATCCTGGGAACAGACTCCCCGGCTGGGTCGGGAGTGCAGCCGCTCGGGATTGTGCGCCTCGTGTCAATGCTGAGTTCGATCGGGGAGATCCCGGCGGAGGTTGCGCTGTGCTTCGCGACGGGGAACACGGCGAAGATCCGAAAGCTGACCTGCGGTCGCATTGCGGCTGGGTGCGACGCGACGTTCGTGATGATGGATAAGGCGCAGCATTCGTCGGGTAGCACGCTTTTAAAGAGCATTCAGGCTGGGGATCTGCCGGGCATCGGGATGGTGGTGATCGACGGCTTGGTCAGCGCGCAGCGCAGCAGGAACACACCTCCAGCGACGAGGGTGCCGGAGGTGGTGAATGGGTAAGGTATCTGATTGCACGATTAGACTTCAGGAAAGAAAAACAACCGCAAAGATCGCAAAGAAGAGGTGCGAACATCGCAAAGGCACTTAGCCGCGCTGTGACGCGAACGACATGGCCGGAACCCGCCTAGGGCCAATGTAGACGGCCACTGGAGGCGTTGAGCCTTAGCGGAGTCCGTCCTCGCCTTTGATTTGATCCTTGGTCAGGCCACCGACGCGCGGAAGAGGCCGGCCGCTATCGGTCACAGCAACAGCGACCATGATCTCGTTGGCGCGCGGAGCGTCGTTGAGGCGTACCTCCATTCCATCGAAGTGGCTGCGAACGAAAGCAGCGTCCTTATGACCGAGAGGGATGTCGAGGACGACGCCGAGACCGCCGCGCTTTTTATTTGACGGGATGAGTGCGGCGCCTTTGCCGAGAACGCGGCGTACGGGTGTGCCCAGTTTCGGGTGGAGAATCGCGGCGGCGTGTTCGAGTTCTCCGTTCTCGCCGACAGCGGCGGCTTTGCCGTAGCTTTCGACCGTGTTGGCCGGGATGCCAAGCGCGGCGACAGCTTTCGTTGTCAGAAGTTCGCCGAGTTCTTCGCCGATGGTCATGAGGTCCGAGAGGTCTTCGGTATATTTTCCGGCAAATGGATTCTCAATGACGGCAACGGCGGCGGCGCGGCGGGTGGGCGGGGCGATCTTACGATCCATTTCCGTGTGAGTCTCTTCCACAAACACGGCAATTTTGCGGATGGCGGCTTTCATCGCAGTCCGTCCTCTCCCTTGATCTCGGAGGCCTTCAGGCCGCCAACGCGAGCGTGAACGCGGGGGCCGGTCGTCATGACGAGTGCCAGCAGAAGCTCGTCGGCGCGAGGCGCGTCGTTGAGTCCGACCTCCATGGCGTCGAAGTGGCTGCGCACGTAGGACGCGTTGATGTGGGTGATGGGCACGTCGAGGCGAGCGCCGGGACCACCGACTTTCTTGGTGGAGGCGACGATCGCCTTGGTGCCACCGAGAACTTCACGCATGGCATAGCCGCCGGGGACGTGCCACAGGGCGCCGTGCTCGATTTCTCCGGAACTGCCGACGATCGCGCCCTTGCCGTAGCCTTCGATTGTTTTAGGATCGCCGCCGAGAACGTCGACCAGAGTTTTCGCCAGCGAGAGGCCGAGAGGCTTGAGGTCGTCCATGAAACCGGCGATGTCGGGGACGTATTTGGCGGCGTACGGGTTGTGGATGATTGCGAGAGCCGCGGCGCGTTTGAGTGGAGTGGTCGCGACCGGCCCGCCTTCGTGAAAAATCTCCTCTACCACAGTGAGCCGCTTGCGGATTCGGACCTCAGGCATGGACCAGACCTCTTTCGACATGGACGGTCGCAGGCTGCGCGAGTTGCAAGGTATCACCGACAACGCGCGTTTGTCCCTGCAAATGGAGGGCGGCGGCACCGATGAGGCCAGCGGCAAGCACCCGCCGAGCGCGTCCCTCTCCGCTGGTGAGTGCGCTGGAAATTTCTCGATCGGTCAATGCGCCGACTTTTTGCGTCACCAGGCGTTCACCTAAATCGTTGTCGGGAGCGAGGTCTCGGGCGGGGACGCGCAGAACGGCCGGATGGCCGGGGAGGTCAACGGCGTTCGCGATGATGGTGGCGGCGGCGTCGGCCATGGCGGCGGTTTTGGCGAGGACGGTGACGGCGTCGGCGATGCCGAGCGAGAAGCTGCGCCCACGCCATCCGCTGGTGGCGATGCCGCGAACTGGTTGATCGGCGGTGAGCGTCGCAGTGCCGAGGAGCGAAGGACGGTCCGGGCGCTCGACCATTCCGACGACGAAGTGCTGGCCGGGTTCGAGGTGAATGGCGATGTCGCCCCCGTCGTTGACGTAAGCTTTGTTGATCGAGGCGGCGTTGGTCATGGCGTGGAGAATTTCTTCGGCGACGGCTCCGGCGACGGCCGCCATGGGCGTGATGAAGGCTTGTGCGGAGTAAGGCATCACGGCGCCGGCCATGCGGCGGGCAGTCACACCGGTGGGCCAACATTCAGCATTCTGTTCGCGGCGCAAAAGGGGGAGTTCGGCACAGAGTTCGTCGAGGACGGTCACAAACCGCGCAGAGGCGGCGTGATAGGCGAGCTGAATGTGATCGGTTGGGCCGAAGGCCTCGAGGATGAGGTCGATCGGACCGTCGTTGAGGTGCAGACGGCGTCCATCGGGGAGAAGACGAATCTGGGCGCGCGGCATCAGGGCGCCTCGGGCGGCTTCGCGGGAGCGAGCGGCCAGGGATTGTCGGTGCGCGCGGAGACCCGGCGTCGGGACTCGTCCGTGCTGATCGAAGACAGCGAGCGCACGTGATCGACGTAACCGCCGAGTTCGGCGTAGTCCTGCAGCCTCAAAGTGAATTCGATCGGGGCCACGAGCGCCGGAGTGGGAACGTAGCCGAAAGCGTTGGCGGGCATGCGCGTGACGTCGACCATGAAGGTGATCCCGCCGCCAGGCCATAGGTAAACGGGAGCCCCGCCGCAGGTGACGCGTGTGAGCGCGTCGCGCACGGAGCGCGTGAGGCGGACGGGATTTTCGGTCACGCCGGCGCGGAGAGAACCGCCCGCGCCTCCCATGAAGAGAACCGTGCACAACGCCGGTTCGCAGTTTTCCTTGATACGGGCGACGGATTCTTTGAGGGTAGCGGGGAGTTCTTTCTCGACAGGCTGCAGTGATTCATCGAGTTCGAAATATGCAGAATGTTCGCCCGTGGTGCTGACCATCAACAGGCGAAGACCGGCCCAGGCTTCTTTGGGATCGAAGGGCTGCAGGATAGAGAGGGGATCGTCGATATTTGTTCCGCCCCAGGCAGTGCCGGGTTCCGCGACTTTGAAGTAGCGGCCGGGCGTGGAACGGCGGCCCTTCATCTTGATTCCAGTCGCGGAGACGCCGAGTAATTTTCCGGCCTGATGTTCGGAAAGAACGCCGGTGATGTGGTCGTCGACGACAACCACGTCGTCCACTTTGCCGAACCATTGCTTGGCGAACATGCCAATGGTGGCCGAGCCGCAGCCTACGCGCATGCGCTCTTCAAACACGCCGTCGACGACAGGAGGCTTACCGGCTTGCACTACGACGGAGGCGCCTTCATCAACCTTCAGTTCGACCGACTTGCCGTTGCTGAGATCGAGCAGCGTCTGGCAGGTGACCGTGCCTTCATGCCGGCTGCCGCCGGTAAGATGACGAACGCCGCCGAGCGACAGCATCTGCGAGCCGTATTCGGAGGTGGTGACGTGGCCGACGGCCTCGCCCTGGGCGCGCACGGTGTTCTGCTCGGAGCCGAGAAATCGATCGGTATCGATCTTCAACTTGACGCCGCAGTAGCTGAAGATGCCCTCGGTGACGACCGTCACCATGTCAACGCCCTTGACTTCCGACGAGATGATAAAGGGCGCGGGTTTGTAATCGGGATAAGTGGTGCCGGCGCCAATCGCGGTGACGAAGGTTTCCTGTCCAGTGACGAGATTGCCGTCCCATTCGCGGTCGCGCTCAAGAAAGGGGACGACGGTTTCGCCGCGGGACACGGCGCGATCAAGGACCACGTGCGGTTCGATGCGGACGAGCGTGCCATTCTGGTTGCCGTAGCGATCGCACGAGCCGAGACGCCCGGGCTTGATGTAGCAGAGAACGGGGCAGGCGTCGCAGCGAATGGCATCGTCGTCAGGCATGGGACGGGCCTCCACGAGATGCGAGGATCGCGGCGCGAACGCGATCGGGAGTGGCTGGTACGCGGCGGATGCGCACGCCGGTCGCGTCGTAGATGGCATTCAGAATGGCAGGCGCTGTGGGGATGACGGCTTGTTCGCCGATACCCTTGGCGCCGAATGGGCCGATTGGCGACGGGTCCTCGATGAGGATCGACTCGACGGGCGGCATGTCGCCAGCGGAGGGGATGAGATAGTCGTGAAGGTTTTCGCCCTTGCCGGGAAAGAACTCTTCCATCAATGCTTGCCCGAGGCCTTGCGCGGCGCCGCCTTCGATTTGGCCTTCGATGAGAGTGGGATTGATCGCGCGCCCCACGTCGTGGGCAGCGGTGATCTTGAGAACTTTTACTGTGCCGAGGTCGGTATCGACGGCAACCTCGGCCATGTGTGCGCCGAAGCCGAAGACAGCATAGGGTATGCCCTGACCGTTCTTGTCGAGCGGACTGGTGGGCGGGTCGAAGGTGGCTTCCGCAGTGATGATGTAGCCATAGGCGTCGAGCGGAAGGGCGGTGAGATCAACCCTGCGGCCGGTTAGTTCGACGATGAGCGCATCGTCTTCGAGGGTCAGGCTTGTGTCGTCTTCCGACGCATTTGCCAAGGCGCACATGGCATCGCGGAGCTTCTTGCCGGCCATGGCGGCGGCTTTGCCGGTGACGAAGGTCTGGCGCGAGGCAGATGTCTTGCCGCAATCGGGCGTGATGGCGGTATCGCCAGAGACAAGATCGAAGTGATCGATGGGGATGCCCATGGCGTCGGCACAGATCTGCGTGACGATCGTGTTCGAGCCTTGACCGATGTCGACGGCGCCCTGGTGAAGGGCGATGCGGCCGTTGGATCTTAAGCCAACGCGAATCGTCGACGGATTGGGAAGGGAAGTGTTCCCGCAGCCGTACCACATACCGGCGATGCCGACACCCCGACGAATCGGGCTGAGAATTGTGGCGTTGAAGTCGGCGGCACCTTGGCGAGCGGCGACCCAGTGGGGTCGAACAGCTTCGAAACAGGCGCGAATGCCAACGCCTTCGCCGAGGACCTGGCCGGTGACGGTGGGTGTGTTGTCCTCGAGCGAATTCAGGATGCGGAACTCGAGGCGATCGATCCCGAGCTTGTCGGCGAGTTGATCGTAGACCTGCTCCTGTGCGATCGCAGTTTGAGGAACGCCGAAACCGCGGAAAGCTCCGGCGGGAACCAGATGCGTGTGCACGGCACGTGTGACAGCACGATAGTTGGGGACGACATACGGACCCGAGGCGTGCACGGGAACGCGCTTGGCGACTGTCGGGCCCCAGGAAGAGTAGGCACCGGTGTTGAAGTCGGCGGTGAAGTCGAGGGCGACGAGTTTGCCATCGCGATTGACGCCTGCTCGCAGACGCATGCGGGCGGGGTGACGCTTGGTAGTCGAGAGGATTGATTCGATGCGTGAATAGACCATCCGCACTGGACGCTTCAGATGCCAGGCGGCCAGCGCGATGAAGGGCTGCACCGAAAGATCAAGCTTGGAGCCGAAGCCTCCGCCGACAGCGGTTGGGATGATGCGAACGGCTTCGGGCGCGAGGCCGAGGATCTTCGCGATGTCGGCGCGATCCATGTAGGGAGACTGCGTGCAGGCCTGCACCTCGATGCAGTTGCCGACCCGGCGCGCGAAGCCAGCTTCGGGCTCGATGTACGCATGCTCGACGAAGCCGGTTTCGTATTCGTCTTCGACAACGACGTCGGCTTCCGCGAGAGCACGATCGACATCGCCGCGGACGACTCGTCCGCCGGTGAGGACATTGTTGGGGCGGTGGAGGTCAGGATGGAGCTGGGTGGCTTCGGACGAGAGCGCCGCGTCGATCGTGGTAAGAGGCTCGAGAACCTCCCAGGAAACTGGAAATTCGGAAGGATCCAAGGCTTCGATCGCATCGGGTTCGGCCACGACAATGGCGACGGCTTCGCCACGGAAGCGAGCTTCGTCGCGGGCGAAGACGGGCTGGTCGGCAAAGTCGGGAATGACGCCATAGCGGTCGATTCCGGGGACATCTTTCGAGGTGAAGACCGCGTGGACGCCGGGATGGGTCGCAACGTACCGGTCGAGATCCCCAAAGCGAAAGCGGGCGCGGTGGTGCGGGCAACGGATGGCGCGGACAGAGAGACAGTCGGCGGGTGTTTCGTCGGCGCCGAAAATTTCGGAGCCGCTGACTTTGCCTGCGCCGTCAACGCGAACGAGGCGGCTGCCGACGGCATGGCCGGCCTCGGGAGATGACGAAGCGCTGGATTGGACACCCGCGCCGAGGATGGCGTTCACGATTTTCCGGTAGCCGGTGCAGCGGCAGAGAACTCCGCCGATGGCGTCGAGTACATCGACTTCGATTGGAGCGGGGTTCTGCTCCAGGAGCGCGGTCGCGGAGATCAGCATGCCGGGAGTGCAAGCACCGCATTGCGCGGCGCCATGACACAGAAACGAATTCTGCAGGCAATCGAACAGCGGCGGACGATTGGCCAAGCCTTCTACAGTGGTGATCTCGTGGCCCTCGGCTTGCGCCACGGGAACAAGGCACGAGCAGACGGGATCGCCATCGAGCAAGACGGTGCAGGCACCGCAGTCTCCCGCATCGCAGCCGACTTTGGTGCCGGTGAGACCCAGATTCTCGCGCAGCACGCGCGAGAGGCGACGCACCGGCGGTGTGGACACTCTGACCTGGCTTCCGTTCACGGTGAAGGCGAACGTGGATTCGACCTCGTGAAGGATGGGCGGCGTGGCGACCACGTTAGTGGGCCTCCACGCAGGATTCGAGAGCACGCCGGATGAGAGTGAGAGCGGCGTCGTTGCGATACGGAGCGGTGGCCCGGACATCGTCAATCGGAGATAGTGGGCGAAGGTGGTTCGCAGAGACTCGGGAGGTCCATCCGCGGGCGATCGCGACGCCTACCAGATCGCGCTCGAGATCCGCGAGACGACGAGCGGTGACGGAGCATGAGCCGACCGCGACACGGGCGTGGGTAATCGTTCGACGCGGATCGAGCGTCACGACGGCGGCCACCATCGCGATCGAGATCACAAGGTAACGACGCGCTCCGAGTTTGAGAAACGCTGAAGGGGAATCGTCGAGGTCTCGGGGAACAATGACAGCGGACAAGACCTCTTCGGACCGGCGCAGAGTTTTTCGGTTGCCAACGATGAATTCACTCAATGGCAGACGGCGCGTTCCCGCAATCGAGATCAACTCGACCTGCGCATCGAGAGCGAGCAGGGGCGGCACGCCGTCGGCTGCGGGTGAGGCGTTGCAGAGATTGCCGGCGACAGTGCCACGGTTCTGAATCTGCACGGAGCCGACCTCGCGCGCGGCGGCTTTCAGGGCATCGAAGCAGCAAGGCAGGGGCGTTCGAATGATTTCGGTCCAGGTGGTGCGGCCGCCGATCCGAACGTGATCGGATTCGATACGAACCCCTTGCATTTCGGCGACGCGGGAGATGTCGATGACATCACCGGGAGCGGCACGGTCCCCCAAGGACGGATAGAAGTCGGTTCCACCGGAAAGAATCTGGCCACCATACGTGGCCAAGGTCTGGACCGCTTCTGCAAGCGTCCTAGGTTGGAAATACAAGTGAGTCGGTCCCCCGAGAGCGAACAGCCTGAGCAGCCGTTCGGGCAGCGCCTTGCCGTCAATTTTTATACGAGTGATCCCGGTTTGTACAGGACGGGGCGCAGATTGTCGGGTTTCCCCGGAGGCCTCCAGTTGCGGAGCTGCGCTCCGCCGGACAGCCGAGGGCGGCTGTCCCCACGTGATTTGCGATAGCCCCGGAGACTGCACAGTTGGACACAGAGATGTGGAATGGCTCTAGTACAGCATTCCGGCGATGGACGCCGACATCAAATTGGCCATCGTTCCGGCCAACATTGCGCGGACCCCGAGGCGAGCGAGATCGCCGCGGCGATTGGGCGCGAGTGCGCCGATTCCGCCGATCTGAATACCAATCGAGCTGAGGTTCGCGAAGCCGCAAAGCGCGAAGGTGGCGATGGTGAAGGAGCGGGGATCAAGAGTTGCTCTTTGAGGGCCGAGCATAGAGAAGGCCACGAGTTCGTTGAGCACCATGCGCGTGCCGAGCAGGTTTCCGATCGCCGGGCAGTCGTGCCAGGGAATCCCGATGAGCCAAGCGACGGGTGCAAAAAGGATGCCGAAGATGCGTTCCAGGCTTGAAGGAAACCAGGATAGGCCGTGGTTATGAATTCCGCCAAGAATTCCGTCGGTCAGGGCGATCAAAGCGAGGAATGAGATCAGCATGGCCGCGATGTTGAGGGAGAGATAGAGGCCATCGGTGGTGCCGCGAGCGATGGCACCGAGCAGGTTCTCGTGCTTCTCGGCCTGTTCTTCCTCCTCGCTCATCACGAGGCGGCCCGCAGTTTTGGGTTGGCCCGTTTCGGGCACCAGCATTTTCGCCATCAAGAGCGTGCCCGGAGCCGTCATGATCACCGCGCTGAGCAGGTGCTTGGGGTCAATGCCGAAGGCGATGTAGGCCGCCATGATTCCGCCCGAAACGTGTGCCATGCCCGCGGTCATCACGGTCATGAGTTCGGAGTCGGTGAGGTCTGGGAGGAAGGGACGGATGGTGAGCGGGGCTTCGGTCTGTCCCATGAAAATGCTAGCGGCGACATCGAGAGATTCGGCACCGCTCGCGCCCATGACGCGGGTCATGATCCAGGCGGCGATTCGAATGATGAACTGCATGATGCCGTAGTGGTAGAGGATCGCGAAGAACGCGGCGATGAAGATGACGGTAGGTAACACCTGAAAGGCGAAGAAGAAGCCCATCGAAGAGCCCTGCTTGCCAAGGTCCCCAAACACGAATTGCGAGCCGACGTAGGAGTAGCTGAGCAGGCGATTGACCGCGGCACCGGCGGCCTGGAAGAGGTTTCGTCCGAAATCGATTTTGAGGACGAAGATGGCGAAGACAATCTGCAGGCTCAGTCCCCACGCGACGGTTTTCAGGCGAATGGCTTTGCGGTTGGTCGAGAAGATATACGCCGCGCTTAGTAGGGTCAACAGGCCGAGAATTCCGGTAAAGCGTCCCATTCAGTTTTTCTCCCCTGACTTCGCAATCACTCGATGAATCAGTGGCCTGAGCTTCGCGGGCGGAGCCTCGCCGATCTGGAAACTCGCTTCTAGTAGAGCTTTGGCACGGGCGGCGCGCTCCTCGGAGTTGTAGTGCATGGTGCAGAGCGACTCGCCGGAGCTGACCTGGTCGCCAACTTTCTTGTGCAGGACGAATCCGACGGAGGGGTCGACGGAGTCTTCCTTGCGCTCGCGTCCGCCGCCGAGAATCACGCAGGCGATTCCGGTCTGTTCGCACTGAATCGCGGTAAGGAAGCCGGATCGCGGACTCGTGATTTCGAGGGTGTGTTGAGCCTTCGGGAGCAGCCCGGGATCGTCGACGGCTCGCGGATTCCCGCCTTGCAATTCGACCATCTGGCGGAATTTCTCGAGGCCCTTTCCGGAGTCAATGAGGTGCTTGGAGAGTTGTCTTCCTTCCGCGATCGACTTCAAGCGATCGCCGAGGAGAAACATCCAGGCAGCCAGTTCATGGCAAAGGTCGACGAGGTCTTTCGGGCCACCGCCGCGCAGGACTTCGATGACTTCGATGACTTCGAGGGAGTTACCCGCGTAGTAGCCGAGCGGCTGATCCATGTCGGTGAGGAGAGCGGCCATTTTCTTGCCCATGCGCTCGCCGGTTTCGACCATCAATTCGGCGAGGTAGGCGGCGTCTTCCTCGTTCTTCATGAAGGCGCCAGAGCCGGTTTTCACGTCGAGGACGAGGCCGTCGATGCCTTCGGCGAGTTTCTTGCTCATGATAGAGGCGCAGATGAGGAAGGGGCTCTCGACGGTGCCGGTGACATCGCGGAGGGCGTAGATCTTGCGATCCGCGGGGGCGATTTCGGCCGTCTGGCCGATCATCGAGCAACCGCACCTTTCCAGAACCCTGCGGAATTGTGCGACGGGGAGATTCACGTTGAATCCGGGAATGGATTCCAGTTTGTCGAGCGTGCCGCCCGTATGGCCCAAGCCTCGCCCGCTGATCATGGGGACGAGAAGGCCGCCGGCGGCGACCACGGGCGCGAGAACGAGCGAAGTTTTGTCGCCAACGCCGCCGGTGGAGTGCTTGTCGACTTTCCGCGCGGGGAGATCGGAGAAGTCGAGGACCTCGCCCGAGCGGAGCATAGCGTCGGTAAGGGAGGCGGTTTCCGCGCGGGTCATGCCTTTCAGCAGGACGGCCATCAGCCAGGCCGAGACTTGATAGTCGGGGATATCGCCGCGCGTGTATCCATTGATAAAGGCGTCGATTTCGGCGCGGGAGAGTTCGGTGGCGTCGCGCTTTTTCCGGATGACATCGATAGCTCGGATATTTGTGCTCGCGGAGGAGGGGCTCATTTCAAGCGGAAGCCCTCCGGAAGGAGTTCCGTGATGTGGGCCTGCTTCTCGGTGCCATCCTTCCCTTTGAAGAAGACGATCGCGTCGGGACCGAATTCGTAGATCACCTGGCGGCAGGCTCCGCAGGGAGAGCAGGGGGCGCCTTGGTTGTTCACGACGGCGATGGCCTGGATCTCGAATTTCGGCCCGAGCTCCGCCACCGCCGTGAAGATCGCGGTGCGCTCGGCGCAATTGGTCATCCCGTACGAGGCGTTTTCGACGTTGCAACCGGAGAAGACTTTTCCTTTATCGGTGATAAAAGCGGCGCCCACACGAAAATTGGAGTAGGGAGCATGGGCGTTTTTCATGACGGCGCGGGCAAGGCGCAGCAAGCGGTCGCGCTGCTTCGCAGCAGAATTCTGCTTTGTCATAGATAAGGAGAGATGAGAGCCGGAACCGGGGCTCCAATCGCGCGCCTGATTGTAAACCGGACCATGCGATTGCAGAACTGTTTCTTGGAGCATGTTTGGAAGGTGAAGCGAAGGCTGGTCGGCTGTAACGAGCTTTTGGCGAAAGACTATTGCGGAGCGTTTTTCTGAAGGCGGTCGGCTTCCTGCTGTGCGGCGGCAGCTTCGTTGTTGCGGGCCGTGAGCTTGTAGACCTGGGCCATGCGCCGGTGAGGTTCAGGTTCCTGCGGGCGCAGTTTCGAGGCTTCGACAAGATAGCGCAGTGCTTCTGTGTAGCGCTTTGCCTGTTGGTCCGTCTCGGCGAGTCGCATGGTCGTGTCGTAAAGCATATCGCGGGTGACCGCGTCGTCGGGATTCAATTGATGACTGTGCTGAAGGGTGCGGTAAGCGTCGGAATTCTCACCCAGCTTGAAGAGAACGGCTCCATAGAGTGCATTGAGCTGGAAGAGGTCAGGCCAGCGCTTAAGAGCGCCGGCGAGAGGGACGCGGGCATCTTCAAATCGATTGAGCTGGAAATAAGCGAGCGCCAGGTTGTACTGCATTTGCGGAGATTGTGGCTGAAGTTCGGCGGCTCTTTGCAAGGGCTTCAGCGCATCTTCGAGATCGCCATGCTGGGCGTAGATGGTGCCGAGTGTCATTAATTTCTCGGCGTTGTCGGGGTTGTAGAGCTGCTCGCAAATCTTGCGGGCGTCCGCGCGAGGACCTTGGTCGAGTTTCTGACCGCACTCCACGCGCAAGCGGCCTTCGCGGTCGTCCTGCTGATGAAGAGTGTCTGACAAGGCGAAGGCTCTCTGGGCTTCTTCCTCATGGCCCTGCTGACGGTAGACCAAGCCAAGCTGGTAAGGGATGCGAGCGTCGCGGGGATCGGCTTCGGAGGCTTGTTTCAGCCATTTCTCGGCCGAAGCGAAATCGCCATTCTTGAAGTACGCGTAGCCGAGGTAGTAGGCCGTGTCGGGGAATGGCGGCTTGGCGACGGCTTCGTTCAGGTTGCGGATGGCGCTTTCGAACTTGTGATCCTCGATGTCGAGGCGGCCGAGGTAGTAAAGAATGTTGGGATGGTCGCCGGCTTCACGGCGGACGGCTTCGAATTCCTTGCGTGCCTCGTCGGGCTTGTGCAATTCGAACAGCGCGACCGCGAGTGGAAATTCGGCGCGCAGGACGAGTTTCGGGTCGAGCGACAGCGCTGCGCGAAATTCGGTCACGGCAGCATCGTAGCGATCCTGCTTGAGGGCGTCGTAGCCGCGGGAGAGGTGGGTTTCGGCGTTGTCGGACGAAGCGGGCTCATTCTGCGGCGATTCTGTGGCCGCGATTCCGGGGTAGAACAAGAGCGCGAGCACAAAGAGTCCAAGGATTAAGCTTCGGGGATGAGTTTTTGGGGTCCGTATCATCGTCACTGATTTGCTTTTCTGAGGTGTACTGTTGCGAATGTGATTCGCGCCCTTAACTCGCGGTTGCGAGGAAGTCCTGTCATTGCCGCCGGGTGGCCTTGTCGATGAGGCGCCGCGCAACATCTTTTATCTCGCTAACCTCTTTCGGAGTGGCGGTCGCCACGGAATCACTCACCAACTGGCCGCAGCGTTCGCGCACAGCGTCATAAGCATGGGGGTCCTCGCCGCGAACGGTGAGCAGTCCGCGCAGCCAGTGTTTTCCGTAGCCGGCATGGATGGTTTCGTCGGCCCAATCGAAGTCCATGTCGTGTTCGCTCAGAGAGTCGCCGTATTCGTGGAATTTTTGTGCCCTCGTCAGTTTGTGGCGAATGTTCTTGGTCTCGAAAAAGTAGAGCATGCCGAGGCGATAGATGGGATCCTGGCCGGAGGCGCTGTCGTAAATATAGGTGCCCAGGGGAATCTCGGGTGGCTGGAAGCCCCAATTCAGTAGGCGCTCGTAGCCCATGCGGCAATGGCGCGATTCGTCGTAGGTCCAACGGGCGGCGTCGTGAATCCACTCCCAGGGGAGCGTATCGGCGAAGGCACTCAACATGACGCCACCGGCCTCGATCGCCCAGACTTCGTTCACGTGGCTGATAGCGGAGCGAAGCTGGAGTTGCAATCCTTCGCCGTAAGGAAAATTCGGATCGACGATGTCGGGCCAATAGAAGCGGCAGGGCCAGAAGCGGGCATCGCGGGCGGGACGAGTCGGAATTGCGTACTGCCTCGAACCCGGTAATGGGCCGGTGACGGATGCCGACGAGGACGGGCCCACGCCGACGCCACCGATCTCGGTCAGACGCGCGCTCACCGCTGCAGCGAAATCTTCCGCACCCGCTCGGGAGGGAGGTTGCTCGGCGAGAGCGGTTTCTGTCCAACATTCGAAGGCCGCGATCTGCTCATTTTTCTCCGCTAGAGCGAGGCGGAGGAACCGGTGTGTAGGGCCGTCCGCGATTTCATCCGATGCTTGAAGGTAGTCCTTGTAAGCATCACGTAAAGCGGGCAATAACACACTGCTGATCGCGAGTAAAAACGCCGGCGGCGACGGTGAGTCTCGTACGGCCGAGAAAAGGTCTACGAGTGCCTGATCCGCGCCCTCGTGCTCGAGAAGACGGCTGGGGAATCGCAATTCGAAGACGCGATTGCGCAACGCGTGGGCCGTCTCGGCGGCTTGCCACACAAATCGCGCGAGGCCGGTTTTGATCTCGAGGGGCGCCAGTGCAGGAATCCACGATGCCTCGCTGATGAGTAGTGAGCGCTCGCAGAAGAAGAAGCGCTTCAGCAGTTGAGCGGTGTCGATGCGCATCCAACGTGCGCGTGGTTGCGGCTTCAACAGGAATGTCGTGAATTCGGACATGGTTCGAGTAAGAGAGAACCGGCTTACAGCCTTGAGAGCTCTCCAATCGCTGGACTAGATTTTATCCCGAATACCGGCGTTGTCAGTCACTACGCGTTGCTGAGCGCAATGGTGACGACCGCAATCAGCAGTACTGCCAGTCCTACATTCAGCAGGCGGCGAGCACGCGCGGGTGCGCCCCGCCATTCGCCGCGAGAGATTCCCCAAAGATTGCCGGTGACGATGGACAGGGAAATGAACAAAGGCCAGCCGACAACCGCTCCCCAGCGGCCGAGCCTGGAGGCTCCCGCGCCGTATAAATAGAAGCTGCCGATCCACATGAGCGCCATGAGGGCACTTAAGCCGATGTTTCTTGGCGTCTCTGCACTCCAGTAGCTGCGCAATGTGCGCTTGGCCCGCATCAGATACAGACAATAGACGACATTGACCACGCTACCCAAAGTGAAGAGAAGCGCCCAGACGGCATTTCCCGCCAAACTGCCTGGCACGCCGAGATGCTGAGCAGTCGTGATGACCGGGTCGGCGAAGGCCATGCCGACGTTGGGGAGGCAAGAAAGAATTCCGGCCAGAACAGCGATGATGAGCCCCGTTCTGAGCGCACCCGTCGACGAACCGGTTGTCGCGGGAGGAGACCGGCGCGATCCTCCGATCGAACAGAGAACAATTCCGACGATCACCAGCACTGTGGATCCGACCAGGATCAGTCCCTTGGCGGTAAGGATGGTTTGCGGAAAGAACACCAGCAGCGGGATCAGCGCGCCGAGACTTGCGATCAGGCCCATGATCACGGGATAGCCGAGCGCCATGCCAAGCCGGTCCATGCCCAGCCCGAAAAGAATGGCGCCCACGCCCCAGCCCGCTCCGAACAGGGCGAGGATCACTAGGTATCGCGAGGGCGAGAGCGAGTAGACCGTGGCGATCTGCGGGATCAGTGTGAAGGTAATGATCCAATTGAAGACAAACATGCCGAGGAGCGAGAACGTGCCCCAGGTGTGCTCCCAGGACCAGCGACGGACCAGCGTCATGGGAAGCACGAATGTGCCTTGCAGCAAGCCTGCCAGCAGTACCAGGAGAAATCCGGCGAGTAGAGACATGCGTGCCTCAAAAGAAAAATGGTGGCAGTCGTGACTTCCAACTTTACCCGGTGCGGTCGATCCGTTCGCGCGAACTGCGTTCAGTAGCGCGATGGAGGCTCGGAGTCAGCGTGCACTATGTTCCCGTGCAATTCCTGCATGATCCGCGTGCCAGCGCTCGTTCCGACCAGATCGGCACCCGCTTGAAGGAGGTCCCGCACGTGTTGCACGGTCTTGATTCCGCCCGAGGCCTTGATTCGCACAGGGTCGGGAGCATGCTGGCGCAGCCATCGTATCTGCTCGGGAGTCGCGCGGCCCACCGCTCCGCTGCTTGCATTCTTGAGATACGCCACGCCCGCGTTGATGCTCAGCTGAACGGCCCGCTCGCGCTGAGCTTCATTGAGCAGTGCGAGCTCGAGCATGATCTTGATGGGAATTCCTTCCGCAGCTTTGACGACGCTCTGGATGTCGGCGAAGTATTCCCGGTCCATTCCAGAGAGCAGGAAGCTGACGTTCGGCATGAGGTCGATCTCCTCGACGCCATCTTCGACCAGCCTGCGTGTCTCGAACGCTTTTCCGGAGGTAGTCATGGTTCCCAGGGGAAAATCGATGAACGAGGCGGTGCGAATTCCGGAGCCGCGGAGAAGGGCGGCCGTTTCGCGCACCCAGCAAGGGGGAATCATTGCGGCGTGAAAGTTGTTTTTAAGGCAATCGTCGATGTGAGCTTGCCACTGCGCGTGAGTGACGGAATTCGAGATAAGCGTGGACTGGATGTGGCGCGCAAGGTCCAAGTCGGTGTCGTTGGTTGCAGGCGGGTTATTGGCGTTGGTCACGGGATTTGCGGGTTGCCGTTCGTCGGCTGCGTTTGTCTCAGACATTTGCCGGGGAAGGCTGAAGCCACGCAGGTGGCATGTTTCCCTGGTATCGAATGAACTCCACAACTTCCGTGATCTTCGGGAGCGAAGGGATGACGCCTTCTTTTGTCACCGCGAGGCCCCCTGTGATCGCGGCAAATCGAACGGCGGCCTCCAGGTCCGCGCCCGATGCAAGCGCAACTGCCAGGCCGGCGTTGAAGGCGTCGCCAGCGCCGGTTGTGTCGACCGCCGATACCGTAATCGCTGGAACGTGAGTTGCGGAAGACGCGCTCACGATTAGCGCGCCCTTCTCGCCCAAGGTCATCACGACCTGCTTCACGCCTTCGCGGATCAGTTTGCGAGCGACTTCCTCGGGTCCTATTGCTTGTTCAGGGCTCATGCCGGCAAGCACCTTCGCCTCGGTCTCGTTGGGAGTGAGAACATCGACGAGTTGCAAAACGGACGGAGGCAGCGGACGAACCGGAGCGGGGTTGAGAATGGTGATCGCGTCTCGAGAGCGTCCAAGGGCAAGGCCAGCTTCCGCCGCGGGCACGGGAATCTCCAGTTGCGTAAGAACAACCGCTACTGAGGCGAAGGCGTCTGGAAAATTTTGCACATCATTCGCGCTAAGATGCTCGTTGGCACCGGGGTCGAGCACGATGCAATTGTGTCCAGTCGCGGCTTCTACCGTGATGAAGCCCACGCCGGTGGGAGCGTCCGCGGTGCGATGCACGCACGCGGTATCCACGCCTTCGTCGCGATAGAGGCCGAAGGCCATGTCACCAAAAGAATCCGTGCCGATCTTGGCGATGAAAGTTACGCCGGCGCCGAGGCGCGCGCACCCGACGGCCTGATTGGACCCCTTTCCGCCGTAGTCGACGCGGTAGCCACTGCCGAGGAGTGTCTCGCCTTTGCTGGGCAGGCGTTGCACTTTCATGGTGAGGCCTGTCGCGTAGCTGCCAACGACCGTGATGCGAGGCTTACTCAGAAGGCGACTCCTGCGATGAATGGCACGGAAGAACCCGTAAGCCTACCACAGCGAGTGCGTGGGGGCGCTTGCCTTGACGCTCCGTGGGCTGACTGCTAGATTCCGTTTCACACGTGGATGCTCCAGGGGGAAAGTTTCTGAGCCGGACGAAGAGGTCTCGCGCTCCAGTCGATCTTGAACGGCGCGACTTTCTCATCCGTTGTTGCCAGGGCGCCACCGCGATGCTACTACCGGCGAGGCTTCGCGCGCTTCCGCTGAGATTCTCGGACCCTTTCCTTCCTGCGGACTCTGTTCGTCCAGAAGCGGAATTTCACCTCCATCCTCACTATCGGACTCCGAGGCCGCTCGATGCGCTCCTTCTGAAGACACAAGCCGGCTCGGACGAATTCGTCACGGAAAAATACGCCGATCAGATTGGGGCTGTGCTGGGGGAGTGGAGCAAGAGTCTGCTGCAGTCTCCCGAGGAGTCTGGTGGGGTCGAGAAGACTTTTTCTCGGGAGTTTTCCGGGTGTTCCTTGCGCCCCACCGAGTCGAAACGACTGCTTTCGCACGGCGGGATTGTTGTCGAACGAAATGCGTTCGCGAATACGAGCCCATTGCGACGGGAAGCGTTCGCGCGCGAATGGCGGGAATTTTTCGGTGCGTTTACAAAGATCTTCACAGCGGAGCTGCAGATCACGGGGATCGAGGCCTCCAAGTCCGGAGATGCGGCTAAGCGAGTGCGGACTCGTGTGCGGTACGACTTCGTTGGCTCGGTTCAAGATGCATATCGCGAGCAGCGCGTGGGTGAGTGGGACTTGGAATGGGAAGCCGCGTCGGACGGCAGGTTTGCTCTGCGGCGCTGGCAGGCTCTGAAGGAGACGCGCGCAAGCGCGAGTGGTCTCATGTTTGCGGATGTCACAGCAGCGGCGTTTAGCGGAGCATCGTCGTATTCAGCGCAATTGTTAAAGGGCGCTGACTACTGGCGGACGGTGCTGGACGGTGCGTCGGGGATCGACATTTATGGGCACAACGGAGTGGCGGCCGGGGATGTCGACGGAGATGGTCACGACGGTCTGTACATCTGCCAGGCCGCGGGGCTTCCGAACCGCTTGTATCGGAATCGCGGAGATGGGACGTTCGAAGACATCACCGAAAGCTCGGGTGTGGGAGTTCTCGAAAATACGGCATGCGCGTTGTTTGCAGATGTCGATAACGACGGACGGCAGGATCTGATCGTGGTGCGGACAAACGGGCCGCTGCTATTTCTGAATCAAGGAGGAGGAAGGTTTCGGCAGAAGGAGAATGCATTTCAGTTCGCGACTCCACCGGCGGGAACGTTCACGGGCGCGGCGATGGCCGACTACGACCGTGATGGCTGGCTCGACATTTATTTTTGCCTGTACGTCTATTACCAGGGAACGGATCAATACAAATATCCCACGCCGTATCACGCGGCAGAGAACGGGCCGCCGAACTTCCTGATGCGCAACCAACGCGACGGGACTTTCCGCGATGTGACAGCCGCTACAGGGCTCGACAAGAACAATACCCGCTACAGTTTCTGCTGCGGATGGAGCGATTACAACGGCGATGGCTGGCCGGATCTGTACGTCGTGAACGATTTTGGGCACAAGAATCTTTATCGCAATAACGGCGATGGCACTTTTACGGACGTGGCGGCCGAGGCGGGAGTTGAAGACACCGGCGCCGGCATGAGTGTCTCCTGGCTTGACTACGACAACGATGGCGCGCCGGATCTGTACGTGGCAGACATGTGGACGGCGGCCGGAAAGCGGGTCGCGATGCAGGACATCTTCCAGAAAGATGCTCCGGACGCGGTGCGAGCACTTTATCGGAAGCATGCGATGGGCAATTCGCTGTTTCGAAACGGCGGCAAGGGTGCATTTCAGGATGTCAGCGTTTCCGCCGGGGTTGGGATGGGCCGCTGGTCGTGGATGGGCGATGCGTGGGATTTCGATCAAGACGGGCTTCCGGATCTGTATGTGGTCAACGGCATGGTGTCGGGTCCGTCGCGAGAAGATCTCAACAGTTTTTTCTGGCGGCAGGTGGTGGCGAAATCCCCAGTCAGGGCCAAGCCGTCGCACGACTATGAACAAGGCTGGAGCGCGATTAATGAACTGATCCGAGCCGATGGCACGTGGAGCGGGTACGAACGCGATGTCCTGTATGCGAACAATGGGGATGGGACCTTTTCGGATGTTTCGGGTGTGGCCGGTCTAGATTTTCTCGAAGACGGCAGATCGTTCGCGCTGGCGGATTTCGATCATGATGGTCGACTCGAAGTGCTGGTGAAAAATCGGAATGCCCCGCAAGTCCGGTTGATGAAGAACGTGATGGATGGGTTGGGATCGTCGATCGCGTTTCGCTTGCGTGGGACGAAAAGCAATCGAGATGGGATTGGCGCGGTCGTGACGGTGGAGACCGAAGCGGGGAAACAGACTCGTGAGCTTCATGGCGGCTCGGGTTTTCTTTCGCAGCACAGCAAGGATGTGTTTTTTGGACTGGGGCAAGCGAAAGGGCCTGTGAAGGCGACTATTCGATGGCCGAGCGGGTTGGTGCAGACTGAACAGAATCTGCCGATCAATCAGCGGATCTGGATCGAGGAGGGAACGAAGCCAACGCGGTTTGAGCCGTTCAAGGAATTCGATAAGGGCTCCCTCGCCGGGGTTCAGGAAAGGAGCGCGCTCAACACGCGGGAAGAATTTCCGACGACGATCGAGACCTGGCTGCTCGAACCGATAGTCGCGCCGGACTTCGCGCTGCAGGACACGGGTGGCAAGACTGTTGATCTCACGTCACTACGCGGCAAATTGGTGTTGCTCTACTTCTGGACGACCGAGGCGCGTGACTACCTCGCTGAATTGCAGCGGCTGAATCAACGCCGGGAACCGTGGGAGCGGGACGGACTGCAACTGCTGACCGTTAATTTTGATCTGCAGGCAGGAGGGGGCGAACGTGTTCGCGAGTTGAGTCGTACGAATCGGCTTTCGATGCCAATGCTGGCAGGATCGGAGGATGTTGGCGCCGTTTATAACATCGTTTATCGGTATCTTTTCGATCGGCATCGCGACCTGCAGCTACCGAGCGCTTTTTTTATCGATCCGGCAGGAGAGATTGTGAAGGTTTATCAAGGGCCGCTTGATCCGGAGCACGTGGATCGGGATCTTCAGCAGATTCCGAAGACGACAGCAGAACGCGTGGCAAAAGCGCTGCCCTTTCCGGGCGTGACCACCGTTACCGAGTTTCCGCGCAACTATCTTTCGTATGGATCGGTCTTCTTTCAGCGCGGCTATCTGGAGCAGGCGGAGGCATCGTTTCAGCGTGCGCTGCGAGACGATCCGACCAGCGCGGAAGCGCTTTACGGAATAGGCAGTGTGTACCTGCAACAACAGAAGACGGCGGACGCCAAACAGGAGTTTGAACGGGCCACGAAGGCCTCGGCGGCGTATCCGGATACTTTGCCGAATGCATGGAACAACCTAGGTCTGCTGGCGACGCGCGAGGGACGTACGGCTGAAGCGATCCCGTTTTTCGAGCAGGCTCTGCGTGCGAATCCCGATCATCTCATCGCACTAACGAACCTGGGGAATGCATATCGTCAGGAGAAGCAATGGGAGCAGGCGAGAACGGTTCTCACTCGCGCGGTTGAAGTGGGGCCCGACGATCCCGAGGCGAATTACGGCCTGGGCATGGTATTCGCGCAGCTGAATGATTCCGATCGTGCTTACGAATACTTGCGCAAGGCTTTGCAGTTGCGGCCGGCGTATCCCGAGGCGCTCAACAACCTGGGCATTCTCTATTTGCGAACGCAGCGGAGGGACCAGGCGGTAGCATCGTTCGAGGAGAGCATTCGCGTCGCTCCCGACTTTGACCAGTCCTATCTGAACCTGGCGCGGGTGTATGCCATCGAAGATCACCCGGACAAGGCGCGTGACGTCTTACAGGAGTTGTTGAAGCGTCATCCCGATCACGCAGTGGCGAAGAGAGCTTTGTCGGAGTTACCGCAGTAGCCCAACCGCGTCACGATTTCCTGTTCAGCGAACCTATACTATTTCGCTGTCGGCGCTGCTGGCGGTGTAGGCGCGGTCAATAGATCCACGAACATTTTGTAGAACTTTTCGGTATCGAGATCCATTTGAATCTCGACCGGCTGCAGTTCGATCTTCGGCTTGTCGCGATCAGTCCAGGTCAATGTGTTTCCGTAGCCAGCACCTTGGTCGACATCGATGTCCATGTAACGCGTTTCTGTCTTCGTGATCACACTCGGATCGAGCCAGGCAGCGGCCGTGAGCTCGTCCCAAAGGTAGTTGTACTCACCGAAGAGCCGGCTGTAGGTGCGGATGTAGTGTGCTGCGGGAGAGGTACCGGCCTTGACGCGATTGATGAGGTCTTTCGTTAACTTCGTCTTGACGGACACGTCGACCGGAGTGCAGACGATCTTCTTCCAGGACGCTCGGAGCACGGTGTGAGCCGCTTCGGGATCGAACCAGAGATTGAATTCGTGCCGGGGATTGGCGAATTCGGGATCGTTCGTGATTGGGTTCAGACTGCCGCCCATAAAAATTAATTCCTTGGCAAGGCGCGGAAATTCCGGATCGATCGTGATCGCGAGAGCGAGGTTCGTCATGGGCCCGCCCTCGTAAATGGTCACTTCGTTTGGATATTTGCGGACCATGCGCACAAGGAAGTGCGCGGCATCTTCGTCCGAGGCTTTGGTTGTGGGCTTGCCCTCGGGCATTTTGCCGAGATCGTCGGGCGGATGGTAATACTTCGGCGTCCACGCACCGAGCCACTGGATCGCGCCGTAGCGCTGCTCCCAGAGTTCGGTTTCGTCTTTGCGGCGGACCAGGGGATACTCGGCACCGCGGAGAACCGGAATGTCGGTGCGTCCGATGATCTCGAGTGTACGGAGGGTGTGGGCCACTTCTTCGTTCAGCCAGGCGTCGCCAGTGACGACGGTGATGCCGAGGACTTCAGCTTTCGGGGACTGGATCAGGAGCAGAGTCGCTTGCTGGTCGGTGCCGCCGGGGCCGGCCTCGTCCTGGTCAATGATGATTTTTTGTCTTTCCTGCGCAGAGAGTGCGAGTGTTCCCGAGATTACGAGCGCCACAAGCAGTGAGAATCGGCCCAATTTCATCAGTTTCCTCGTACAGTAATTCTGTTCGTCGTGTCGGGATCGTCCGCTGCAACTGCAACGCGTCACTTTCCCGTCAGGCGCCCAATCAGCAGGTCGAAGAACTTCGTGGAGTCGACTTCGATCGCAACCTTCGTGTTGGGTACGAATTTGTCGCGTACGACCGGTGAACTTCGGGTGCTGGCCAGGGTCGGCGCAGAGCCGCGAATGTGCATGTTCTCGGCCGCTTGTTTTTCCATTTCTGGAGTTCGCCGCAGATCGCCCGCAGTCGGACTGTATCCAAGCGTTTCACCGGCTGTCAGTTCACCCGTTGTTTCGATGTCCACGTAGTAATCCTTCCACTTTAACAATGAGGGATCGAGAAACGCGGCGACGGCGAGGGAATCGTGCATGTTGGGCCCGACGAGAAATCCTTGCGAGCGGGTGTGGTCGATGGCGTTGCGCGCGATCTTAGCGGCGGCCTGGCTGACCGGATTCTGGGCAGCCTGCAGAGTTTTGAAGTGATCGTCGGTAAGGGAAGTGTGACGGGTGACGTCGAGGCCAACCATCGTGATCGGAATTCCGGACTGGAAAACGATGCGTGCCGCCTCGGGGTCCACGTAAATGTTGAATTCGGCGGCCGGTGTGATGTTGCCGCCGGAAAGCGATCCCCCCATCATGACGACGCCCTTGATCATTCCGGGAAGTTCGTTGTCGGAGTTGAGCGCGGTGGCAACGTTAGTGAGTGGTCCGAGCGTTATCAGAGTCACTTCGCCGGGATATTTCCGGACGATCTGACGGATGAAGACCGCCGCGGAGTCGGCGATCGGCTTTCGTTTCGGCTCGGGGAAGACGGCTCCCCCCAAACCATTTTCTCCATGAGCGTAGACCGCTGTGACCAGGCGGCGGACCATTGGTGCTTTGGCACCGGCGGCTACGGGAATGTCACCGCGGCCCGCGATTTCGACCATACGCAAGGCGTTCGGGAGGGTCAGGTCGAGGGGAACGTTGCCGGCGACAGGCGTGATGCCTTCAATTTTCAGTTCGGGTGACCGCATGGCGAGCAGGAGCGCAAATGCGTCGTCAACGCCGGGATCGGTATCGATGATGACCCGCCGCTTTCCCGCGGCCGGTTCGTCCGCTAACGTGCGCGGGTTGCGAGTCGCCAGCGCGGCGGCTGGATTACCCAATGCCGTAAGCGCGAGGCCAGAAGCGGAGGTCGCGACGAATTCGCGCCGCGTCATTCCCGAATTCTTCATTTCAGAACTCATGCCATTCTCCCAAGTAAGAGTCTCTACTGGACGTGGCGGGGAGGCTGCGTCATCAGCCGAATGTAGAGGTCGTAGAGTTTCTTTGTGTCTACGTCAAACTGGACGGTCGCCAGCCGCTCGTATGGCGGGACGGGCGTTCCGGGCGCCCAGAAGAGCGTCTGGCCGTAGCTGGGGCCGTGGTCAATATCGATGTCGACGTAGAGTTCTTTCTGGCCAGTGATCACTGAAGGATCGACCATCGCGGCGGCGGAGAGTTCGTCCCACATGAAACTCGGGACCGAGTACTCGCTCAGATAGTGCGCGACCGGTGTATCGGCCTTCGCGATAGCAGCCTTGATCTCGGGCGTAACCTGCGTTTTCACGGAGATGTCGATTGGCGTAATGGTGATTTTCTTCCACGGCGAACGCATGACGATGCGAACGGCTTCGGGGTCGAACCACCAGTTGAACTCACGACGTCCGTCGACGCCGCTTATGCCGCCGTTGTCGGCGTACATGCCGCTGCCCATGAGAACGAGTTCTTTGGCGAGCGATGCGACTTCCGGATCGAGGCGGAGGGCCAGCGCGATGTTAGTGAGTGGCCCACCTGCCCAGATCACGACCTCTCCGGGATACTGGTGGACAGTCCGAACGATGAAATGCGCTGCCGTTTCGTCGAGGGCCTTCGTGTGAGGAGCGCCTTCGACCAGCGTCGGAACGACGTCGGGATCGTGATATCCCTCGCGGAAAGCGGGTGGGGTATTCCCGGGGCGTTTGGAGAAGTCGCTCCAACAGCCTTTATAGCGAAACTTGCCGTAGAGGGCTTCCCAGCGCTCGGATTCTTCCTTGGAATTGAGGAGCGGGAACTCGGCTCCCCGGATCACGGGAACGTCGGTGCGCTGAGCGATCTCAAGCAGGCGAAGGGTTCTCTGTGTTTCTTCTTTCACCCACTGATCGCCGCTGACAGTGGTGATGCCGAGTACGTCGAATTTGTCCGACTGGAGGAAGATAAGGATCGATTGCATGTCGGTAGTAGCGGGCCCGCGCGCGTCCTGGTCGACGATGACTTTTATTTTTTGTGCGCTCGCGGGGGACGAGAGGGAAAAGATCACGATGGCAATTGTGATTCGGACAGCCCAGTGAATTCGTTCCACGTCTCGTGCTCCCATGTGTCGGCCACCGGCGCCTGAGGCCGAGGATGACCCGGAGTTTTGTGGGAATTGTGAAAGCGGTGCATTGTAATTCCTGCAGGCGGCGACTGCCACTTCATTTTTGAGTGGAGTCCTCACGAAGAGCGCGTCCGACAGTGTAAGTCGTTAGTCAGAAGGGCGGCGCAGGCTTCCGAAAAACCTCTCGCAGCGTCGATTGCGGTGCGATTGGGCGATGGTTAGAATTCAGAGGTTCGCCAACGTCGTCACACTACACGGAACCCGTTCTCGATGTGTTTCTCAGCCCTCAAGCCAAAATCGCTTTCCTGGTTCGCAGCTGGAACTGTTGTCTTGTCGGCCGCGATCATTTGCTGTCGGCCGGCGGTTGCGCAGACTGCGACCGTGCACGGAACGGTTCGAGACTCGAGTGGGAGGGCAATCGCCTCGGCAAATGTTGTCCTTCAGGATCCAGCGGGAAGGACCGTCGCCGCTGCGACCACGGATGGCGTCGGCGTGTACAAGCTTCCTGCAGTAGCGAGAGGGGGCTATAAGGTACAGGTAGAGGCGAGTGGCTATAGTCGACAGGTTCTGCCTCAAGTGACGCTGAAGGCGAACGACGTCAAGGTGGTGGACATCGTTCTGACCCCGTCGGGGTCCAAGGCGCAAGAGCCGGAGTTCTACGACGAGCCGCAGTTCACGGTGGCGGGCGTCACCGATACCACCAATTTAGGCACGCACGGGGCCGACACCGTTGTGCGCAACACCGAATCGCTCGTGCACGAGACGGCATCGATGAATCGTGGTGCGGGCGGTGGTCCAACAGCTCCTCCAGATGCCGCGGCGTTGCAATCGTTGCGCGATGCGGTCCAACGAGACCCCCAGAGCTTTCAGGCGAACCATCAGCTGGGGAAATCGCTTTTGGATAGTGGCAATGTTCGCGAAGCGGCACCGTATCTAGAGCGGGCTACGGCGTTGAATCCAGCCGACCACAAGGCGGCTTATGATCTGGCCACTGCGTGTGTCGCTCTGGGCGACTACCAGCACGCCAAATCGGCGTTGCAGTCGGCGGCGGGTCGACCCGAGTCCGCCGACAACCACCGCCTGCTCGGCGATGTGGAGGAAAAGATCGGAGACCCGGTCTCGGCCGTCCACGAATACCAGCGCGCAGCTGAACTCGAGCCCAGCGAATCGAATCTTTTCACGTGGGGCGCGGAATTGTTGCAGCACCGTGCCTTTGAGCCGGCAACCGAAGTGTTCACGAAGGGAAATCGACTCTACCCGAATTCGGCGAGGATGCTGGTCGGTCTGGGTGTGAGCTTGTACGCTCGCGGATCATACGAGGCCGCGGTGCAGCGTCTTTGTCAGGCCTCAGATCTTGATCCGAACGCGAGCACCCCGTACCTGTTCCTGGGCAAGATCCAGAGCATCGATCCAGCGCATGCGCGCGAGATCGCGGAGCGACTGGAGCGCTTTGCGCGACTGCAGCCGGAGAATGCGCTAGCGTCCTACTATTACGCGATGAGCTTGTGGAAGACCCGGCAAGGTCCGGAGGACACCGCGAATCTTGCGAAAATCGAGACGCTCCTGCACGAGTCGGTGAGGCTCGACCAGAAACTGGGCGATGCGTATTTGCAGCTGGGTATTCTGTACGAAGAACAGCGAAATTTTCCGAGCGCGCTTTCCGCGTACAAAGAGGCCGTGGCTGCAAGCCCGCAGCTTGAGCAGGCGCACTATCGTTTGGCGCAAGCCTACCGAAAGAGCGGCGACGAGGCGAATGCCAAAGCGGAGATGGCGCTGTATCAGGTAACGTCGAAACAATCTGCTGACCACGCACAGCGTGAACAGCGCGAGATGCAAGGATTCGTCTACACGATGCGCGACGAAACGTTCGGAACCCCTGCCGCGGAGAAATCCCCCGCGCCTCAGTGAGCCGTCGTTGGCCGCGTCATTAGATCGACGAACATCCGATAAAACTTCTCTTTGTTGAGATCGACCTGGATTTCTACGGGCTGTAGCGCGATCTTCGGCTTGTCCTTGTTGGTCCAGGTCAGCGTGTTTCCGTAGCCCGCGCCTTTATCCAGGTCCACATCCATATAGCGTGTCTCGCGCTGGGTGATGATCGTGGGATCGACCCAGGCCGCGGCGGCGAGTTCATCCCACATGATGTCGGCTCCGGGGAACTGCTGGTAGAAGCGGGCGATGTACTGGCCCAGGGGAGTGCCGCTGGCGCCGATCTTCCGGATCATCTCGGGGGTCAGGCTGGTTTTGACCGAAATGTCAGTAGGTGTGCAGACGATCTTCTTCCAGGGAGCGCGAAGGACGATGTCGGCTGCCTCAGGATCGAACCAGAAGTTGAATTCGTGGCGTGGATTGTTGGCCCACTCTGGATTGTCGCTTTGCGGACTGAGGCTGCCGCCCATGAAGACCAGCTCTTTTGCCAACGTTGGGAACTCGGGATCGATTCGAATCGCCGTCGCGAGGTTGGTCATGGGCCCACCTTCGTAGATGGTGACTTCGTTCGGGTACTTATGCACCATTCGAAGGAGGAAGTGCACCGCGTCTTCCGAGGACGCTTTGGCGGAGGGCTGACCTTCTGCGAGAGGCGGAATGACATCGGGTTCATGCCACCATCGGTCGTCCCATGCGCCGGCATAGGCAACGGTGCCGTAGCGCGCTTGCCATAACTGCGCTTCGTCGCGGCGGCGGACGAGAGGGAACACGGCGCCCGGGAGAACTGGAATCGCGGTGCGGCCCATGATCTCGAGCAGACGCAGGGTATGCGCGACTTCCTCGTCGCGCCATTGGTCGCCGCTGACCACGGTGATGCCGAGGACTTCGACGTCTGGCGACTGTATCAGCAGGGCCAGAGTCTGCAGGTTGCTGCCACCGGGGCCGGAACAATCCTGGTTGATGACGATCTTGCGTTTGGGCTGCGCGAGGCACAGCGAACTCCCCAGCATGCAAAAGACGAATAGGTGGCGAATCGGGCGGCGGTTCATTGTCTAGTGCTGGCTACGCGGAGGCCGCGTCATCAGGTCGATGTAAAGCTTGTAAAACTTCTCTGCGTCAATCTCGAACTGAACATTCGCGAGCCGGAGGTATGGCGGGACCTGCGCTTTGGCGTCCCAGAAGATCGTCTTGCCGTAGCTTGCGCCGTGATCGACGTCGATGTCCATGTACAGTTGTTTTTGTCCCGTGATGATCGAGGGGTCGATGAGGGCGGCGCCGGCGATTTCGTCCCACATGTAGCCGGGCAGGGAATACTTGTCGAGATACTGGGTGACCGGAGTATTGGCCTTGACGATGGTGGCCTTCATTTCGTTCGTGTAGTGCGTCTTGACAGAGATATCGATCGGCGTGATGGTCATCTTCTTCCAGGGCGCACGCAGCACGATACGGGCCGCCTCGGGATCAAACCACCAGTTGAACTCGCGGCGCGCGTCGATGGCTCCGGTGTCGATCGCGCCCTTGTCGGCGTAGAGGCCTCCCCCCATGAGCACGAATTCCTTGGCGAGAGTCGCCACCGAGGGATCGAGCTTGAGCGCCAGCGCGAAATTCGTGAGCGGACCGCCGGCCCATAAAACGACTTCGCCCGGATATTTGTGGACCATCTGGATGATGAACTCGGCGGCCGTGCCGGGAGCGGCTTTGATGTGCGGCTCGCCTTCGGGCATCGGCGGGACGACCTCGGGCGTGTGATACGGCATTTCGTAGACGGTCGAGCGCTGCGCCTCAAAGCGATCGGTCCATGCGCCCTTATATTCGAATTTCCCGTACATCGCCTCCCAGCGCTCGCTCTCTTCCTTGGAATTAAGGAGAGGGAACTCGGCCCCGGCGTAGACGGGGACGTCGGTCCGGCCGGAGATCTCCAGAAGCCGCAGCACGTGCTGTGTCTCTTCCTTCACCCATTGATCGCCGCTGACGGTGGTGATGCCGAGCACGTCGAATTTTTCCGATTGCAGGAAGACGAGGATGGCCTGCTGATCGCTGGTGCCGGGCCCGCGGGCGTCCTGATCGACGATGACTTTGATTTTCTGGGCGGAGGCTGATGTGGCGAGCAGAACAGAGATGACGACCACGAATGCGAGCGTGGGTTGGCGGAGCGGCATGATCTCCTCAGTACGCGAATCGTTGACGACTAAAACTTGATGACAAAGATAAGGGCAGACTGAAGTGGGAGTTCATGCCATCAGTCTGCCCGAGGATTCACAGTCTCTGATCTTCGTTGCACCTCAGAAGTTCAGCTTCAAAGCGAACTGAATGACTCTGGGATTGTTGACCGTGCCATTCACGACTCCAAAGCTGGACGACGCGTTCACGTCCTGCATGCCGCTGCTGCCGCCCTGCAAGTAGAACTGGGGGTGGTTGAAGATATTAAAGAATTCCGCCCGGAAGTCCAGCCCGAGACTTTCACGAATCGGGAAATGCTTGATGAACGACAAGTCGGCATTGACGAACCGAGGCCCGTATACGGGAGCGCGGTTCGAATCGCCGAGCTCTCCTGGTGCGGCATGAACAAAAGCACACGGGTTGAACCAATTCTGCAAAGTGTGGATTCTGGACGGGGCATTGCACGTCGGGTTCGCCGCGACCGCGCCGGGCTTGTTTGGATCTCCGACTTGATCTGGACGATTCAGTCCATTTCCGTTCCACGAAAAAGCAACCCCAGATGCTCCGGGACTTCCCGTGTTGCCATTGGCACTATCCACCGCGAACAACGGGAAGCCACTCGTCGCTCTCACAATCGTGTTGATTTCCCAATTCCCGAGTATGGCATTGACCGGTCCGCCCCAGTCACCGCCGAATTGCTTTCCCTTTCCAAAGGGTAAGGAATAGAGCAAGCTCGCCGTGAACTGGTGATTGAGGTTGAGGCTGGAGAGCGCCCAGTCCAGTTTCTGATATCCCGGCAAGGGGAAGTAGGTGGCGCCGGGAAAGCTACCCAAACCATCGGGCAGCCCCGAGTCGAAAGTGCGGGAATAGGTATAGCCAACCAAGGCATAGAGGCCGTGGCGCGTGCTTTTCGTTTCTGCTTTGATCTGCAGAGAGTCGTAGTGAGCCTTGCCCAAATCATTGTTATTGGCGATCGTAAGCGGGAACAGGAACGTCGGAGCTCCCCACTTCGGGCCAAAGGCGGCTCCGCCCGGGCCGCATCCCAGAGTGTAGCCGGGAGTTCCGCACTTTGAGGGCGATCCCACGTTGAGATTTAATCCATCCACCAGGATGTGGGAGCTACGAGAGCCCGCGTACCCAGCTGTCAACACGACGTTCCCAGGTAACTGGTGCTCGAGATTCAGATTGAACTGCTGCACGCGGCCCTGTTTAAAGTCAAGGTTCTGGGACTGGACAGCGCCGGGATACTGAGAGGGAAGCAAGGGTGCTGTGATTGCCGGCAGGAACATTCGTTCTAAGCCGCAGTTCGCGGGATTGGCCGACGTCGCATTATTGAAGGGGCAGACTCCCGGGAAGTTATCCGATTCGGCAAAGTATGGAGGATTCTCCCAAAGGCCCTGGGCACCCTGGTTCCAGGAAGAGTCGTGGAAGATAGCATAGCCGGCACGAACCACCGTATTCTGGCTCCCCATCACCTTCCAGGCCAACCCGATACGGGGTTCAAACGCGGTCTTGTCCATCTGAATGCCCGTGCGAGAGTCGGAGTGGACACAGAAGGAGCATCCGGTGATCAGAGAGCTCGATCCGGCTACATAGAACTTGCCGGTCGCGAAATCAAAGTTAGATTGGCGATTCTGAGCTTCGCTGATGGGGGTAACCAAGGCCCAAGCCAGCCCAAGGTTGACGGTGAGGTTTTTGGTCACGCGCCAATCGTCTTGAACGTACGGACGGAAAAGCTTCCAGCGGCGGCCGGTGGTGGCACCGAAGAATGTCTGGTCGTGGATGCCGCCGCCCATCTGGCCTAAGAGTAGGTCGGCCGCGGCGTCGCCGCTAAACCCAAAGTTAATGTAGAAGCCGTCCTGGAAGGCATTCGTGAGGACATTCATCTGCTGGGCACGGATGCCCGCGCCAACGCGGATATTGTGGTTGCCGCGGATCATGTCGAAGGAATCGGAGATCATGAAGACGTTGGTACCACCCTGAAAGGGCGCGAAGCCGCGGTCTCCAAGGGCCCAGTAGTTGTTCATTAGAGTGGAACTCAGCCCGCAACTGACGCAGTCCGTTTTGGACTGGGTCGGCACTCCGGCAGGAGCATTGGCGCATTTGCCGTTTACGTTCGCGCCCAGAATGCCGATATTGGCGGATTCGCAGGTGGAATCGCCGAAAGAAATGATGTGATTGAAGATCCGATTGAAGCCGAAAGTGAACTGGTTGATGTTGTTGGCAGAGAAGATGTGAGTTTCGGTGAAAGAAGCATTACGCCCGTGATTGGTGATGTGCTGGGTGCTTCCGAAGGCGCTCTCTTCGGCGAATCCCGGCGAGCCCCCCGGTACGAACGATGTAGCCTGGTCGTAGCTGAACCGCGCGAAGACCGAATCCTTGCTCGAGAAGTTGTGATCGAGGCGAACGTCGAAGGTGTTCTCGTCCAATCTCCGAACCGGGACGTCCGCGAAGTTGGTAAACGTCGAGAGGTTCGCACCGGTACTCTGGGGATAGAGTTTCATCATCGCCAGCCCAGTTGGGTCGATCATGCCCGCGGGAATCTTGTTGCAGGGCGCGCCGCCTGTCTGCGACCCGTTCGAGTTCGGGGCAATCGGATTTCCAGCGGAGTCGCAGGCGAAAGGAACTGATGTTGTTGCTGTGGACGAATAAGGATTCTGGAGGTCCCCGAAGCCATTAGCATTCGCAGGAAGAGGTTTTCCGGTGGAATCCCAACCCGGGCGTGCCACACCGAGCGGATCCTGTGTGAAGTCGCCACCCACCATCGCCGGTGTCGGAATCAAGCCAATGAAAGGTATGCCGTGGCGCTGGTGCTTTCCCTGATAATCAACGAAGAAGAAAGTCTTGTCTTTCTGGATAGGACCGCCGACTGCAAAGCCATACTGATTCAAGTTAAATTTTTCTCGCTCAGAAGCAAAGTAGCTGCGGGCGTCGAGACTGGTGTTCCGGAAGAACTCGAACACGGATCCGTGGTAATTGTTCGTACCGGATTTTGTAGAAACGAGAACGGTCGGACCCGCGCGAGTCCCGAATTCCGCGGAGTAGTTGTAAGTAAGGACCTTGAATTCCTGGATCGCATCGATGGAGGGCAGAATCGCAATTCCGCCTGCGGTCAACTCGTTATTGTCGTTACCGTCGAGAAGCCAGTCCGTGCTCTGGGCACGCGAACCGCCAACAGAAAGCGAGTAGATTCCACGTGCGGCAACTTCGCTGCTAGCTCCGCTGGTAAAGAAGCTGTTTGGATTCGTTTCCTGAGTCGTGCCCGGCGTAAGGGTGGCCAACTGGACAAAATCGCGACCGTTGAGCGGGAGGTCAGCTACTTGCTCAGAGGTGATCACTTGGCCCAATGTTGGGTTGGACGTTTCTACGGCGACTTCCGTCGCGCTCACTTCGACCGTGGATGTGACTGACGCGGGCACAAGCGTGAAGTCAAGCTCGCGATGCTCGTCGACTTGAAGACGTACGTCCTTCTGCTCTGCTGATTGGAAACCTTGCGATTCCACGCGCACGGTATAGAACGCAACCGGCAAGAGTGGAATCAGATAGTGTCCGGTGTCGTCGGTTTTTGCCTCGCGCGAGATGCCGGTGCCTTGCGACGTCACTTTGATCGTCGCGTTGGGAATCACAGATCCAGTTTTATCGGAAACCGTCCCTGAGAAATTTCCGTTGGCTTGGCCGAACAGAAGAGGACTGGCGGAGAGAGCAATCAGGCAGAAAAGAACGACGAGCAGCGCTTTCTTGGTGAACATCCACACCCCCTTCGGTGCCCACTCACCGATGCGAACGGGACTCTTCTTTTCCCCACAGAAAAGTAGAAGGCCCCTTTGTACAGAAGCGGTCATCTAACTGGACTTTGCTTTTAAAGTCAAGAGGTTTGTCGGTGTTGCGCGCGTCGGTTCCATGGTCACGTTGTGAATTTTGGTAGACACGTATCGATGTCTTGGTTCGATGTGAATGCGCGCACGAAATCGACTGGCCGCATGTTTTGTGAAACAACGTTCTTGTACGAGAAATTCTTGCGATCACACTCGGCGCGAGGTTCGCGGGCCGCGCGTATACGGAATGTCATTGAAGGCTACGAAATTTGGAATGTGGAGGACCGGCGGCAGGGATCTACCGTGCGATGCGAATTTTGATTGTAAGATCCGACTTAGCTTCTTGCGGTAGCTACCGATTGTGCCGCCCACTCCGCGTCGTAACGCGCACGATCGTAGAACGACTTCTGGGTACCGATTCCGGTGGTGGACAAGCCTGCGTAAAGATTGGCGCGCTGGACGGCATCGCTCTCGGGAAGTCCCTCGGCAAGAAACACTGCAAAACTTCCGATGAATGCATCGCCGGCGCCGGTGCTGTCGATCGCTTTTACAGGAAATGGAAGGACATGCCGCATGCCGTCGCGACTGGCAAGCAACGATCCATTTGCGCCCAGCGTGATGATCGCGCGTTGGATTCCTCCGGCTAGGAATTTTTCTGCGCATTTTTTCGCGTCGTCCAAATTTCGCACGGGCATTCCGCTAATGGTTTCTGCCTCGCTCTCGTTGGGAACGAAATAATCGAGGCCTGTTAGAGCCTTCATATCGATCGGTTGCGCGGGAGCGGGATTCACGATGCAGCGAACGCCGTGCTTATGGGCGAAGGCGACGGTGTAATAGACAGTCTCAATCGGAATTTCGAATTGAAGCACGATGCAGTCGACGGACTTGAGGACGTCGGTTGCTGCGTCGACGTCTGCAGGCTTCAGTGCGTCGTTGGCGCCCTTTACAACGAGAATGCGATTCTGCCCGTGCGGATCGACGAAGATCGGCGCCACGCCGCTGGATAGTCCTTCGACTTGCTTGACCTGGCTTGCATCGATGCCAAGCTTCTTGAAGTTTTCAATCGTCGCCGGCCCGAAGAGGTCGCTTCCAACGCGAGCCACCATGAACACTTCGGCTCCGCATAGACGAGCGGCAACGGCTTGGTTGGCGCCCTTGCCGCCAAATCCAAGATCGAATTTTTGGCCGAAGATGGTCTCGCCCGGTTTGGGGAACTCTGCGGTGAAGGTGGTGAGGTCAATATTTGCGCTGCCGACGACTGCAATGCGGGGACGTTTCGCCATAGGAATTTTCTGGTCCGAGAAGAACGCCGAGTTTAGTCAGGCGCGCGCGGTCGTGTCAATTCGCGGCTCGGCGATTAGGTTCGTGTAGTACGAGGTCGGGTCTCTATTCTCCGTAGGGCACCCAGATGTTCTTCACCTGCGTGGCGTGCTGCAGGAACCACCGGCCCTCGCCTTGTTTGGGGTCAAACCAGTCGATTACGCGTCCTTCATTTGTGAACACCTGTTTCAGGTTTCCGACAGAGAGAGACTTGGCAGCGGCCGCGCTGGCTTCGTCGGCGAAGCACCAGATGGCATCGATGTCGTCGTGCTCGGCAAGCGTCTTGAGCAACTGCGATGTGTAGCCGGAAACCAGGTTCACCGCGCCGCCAGGCAGATCGCTGGTATCGAAGACCTGATAGAGGTCGCCCATGATCAGAGGATATGTCTCAGAAGGAATGACGACGGCGGTGTTGCCCATCGCAAGCATGGGCAAAACGAGCGAGAGCAATCCGAGCAGCGGAGCATCGTTCGGGCAAACGATCCCGACAGTCCCGATGGATTCGTTCATGGCTATGGCGATTGTGCGCGAGGGAGGATGGTGCACCGCGCCGTCGAACTTGTCCGCCCAGGCTGCATAAGAGAAGATGCGACTGATGCTGGCGCTGACTTCCTTCTCGGCCTGCTCGTTGCCTGTGATCGCGGCAAGGCGGGTCGCGATCTCCGCCTGGCGAAGGGACAGATTCTCTGCCATGTAATAAAAGACCTGGGCGCGGTTGTGGGCTGTCGTCTTTGCCCAGCCGGAGGCTTTGCGGGCGGCTTCGACAGCATTGCGGATGTCCTTGCGATTGCCGAGTGGCACCTCGCCGAGAACCTCGCCATTAGCGCCCCGCACCTCGATGCTGTATCCGGAATCGGGCCGCGCCTGTTTTCCGCCGATATACAACTTGACGGTGCGGTCGATTGTTAATCCAGCGTGCTCGTAGCCGTCGTCAGCCTCGGTCTTATGGTTTTTCGATGGAGGCAACGATGGTGCGCCTTTGAACCAGGCTGGCTCCAGATATTCCCACAGGCCTTCGCGTCCGCCTTCGCGGCCGTAGCCGCTCTCCCGGTACCCGCCGAAACCGCATGAGGCGTCGAACATGTTGGTGCAGTTCACCCACACGACGCCTGCCTTGATTTGCGCGGCGACCTGCAAGGCGACATTAATGCTTTCGCTCCACACGGAAGAGGCCAGGCCATACACGGTGTTGTTCGCCAGTTCGACGGCCTCGGCGGGAGTGCGGAAGGACATCGCGGCGAGGACGGGTCCGAAGATCTCCTGCTGCGCGACCACCGATGTCGGGTGCACGTTGCTGAGAAGCGTAGGCGGGAAGTAGAGTCCGCGCGAAGGCATCTCGATTTGTGGTTGCCAGCAGATCGCGCCTTCGGCAATGCCCTGATCCACGAGCCGCTTGATTCGCTCGAGTTGAACAGGTGCTACGATCGCGCCGATGTCGATGGCCTTGTCGAGCGGAGGACCCACGCGCAACGTGTTCATGCGGGCGCGGACTTTTTCCATGAGTGGTTCCGCTATGCTCTCCTGCATAAGAAGGCGCGAACCGGCGCAGCAGACTTGCCCCTGGTTGAACCAGATGCCGTCGACCAGACCCTCCACGGCGCTGTCGAGGTCGGCGTCGTCAAAGATGATGAAGGGCGACTTGCCTCCAAGTTCGAGGGACAGCTTCTTGTGGCTGGCGGCAGTAGCGCTGCGAATGGCGCGGCCTACTTCTGTCGATCCGGTGAAGGCGATCTTATCGACGTCGGGGTGCTTCACGAGTGCTTCGCCGGTCGCGCCGTCGCCGGTCACGATATTCACCACGCCGGCGGGCAGACCGATTTCACGGCAAATGTCGGCGAAGGCAAGAGCGGTGAGCGGAGTGAACTCGGCCGGCTTCAGAACCACGGTATTCCCGGTGGCGAGGGCGGGAGCGATTTTCCAAGCGAGCATCAGCAGTGGAAAGTTCCAGGGGATAATCTGGCCAACGACGCCACACGCGGTATAGCCGGGAAATTCAGAGTCGAGCAACTGCGCCCATCCCGCGTGATGGTAGAAGTGCCGGGCAACCAGCGGAATGTCGATATCGCGGCTCTCGCGGATGGGTTTCCCGTTATCGATCGTTTCAAGAACGGCCAGCCGGCGCGAGTGTTTCTGCACCGAGCGTGCGATCGCGTAGAGATAACGCGCGCGTGAGTGCGGAGTGAGAGCTTGCCACTTCGGAAGGGCTTGGCGGGCAGCTTGAACAGCAGCGGTGATGTCGGCAGCCGAACCCTGCGCGATCGACGCGATCTTCTCCCCGGTGGCCGGGTCGGATGAATCAAAGAAGACGCCGTCGATGGGATCGTGCCACTCGCCGTTGATGAAGTGTCCGAAGCGGCGCTTGTGATGGTCGAGCCAAACGAGCGCGTCCTTGGGATCTTCCGGCGCGGGGCCGTACTCCATCGTGACGAATTTTTCGGCGATGCTCATGCGTCTTCTTTCTAGCCCTTTCTTCGACGTTCAGGCGATCGGGTGACGGTAGTCCGCCGAGTAGCGGCCGGTGGCATGGTGCTCCAGTTGGCGTTCGATATCGTTGAGAAGGGAACTCGCACCGAAGCGGAACAGTTCGGCCTTCATCCACGGGTCACCCAACTCTTCCTTCATCAGGCTCAGCCATTCTGTGGACTGCTTCGCGGTTCGGATGCCGCCGGCGGGCTTGAACCCCACGGCCATTCCGGTTTCATTCGCGTATTCGCGAATCGAGCGCGCCATCACCAGGCCAACGGGCAATGTCGCGTTCACAGATTCTTTTCCGGTCGAGGTCTTGATGAAGTCGGCTCCGGCCATCATTGCCACCATGCTGGCGCGGGCGACGTTGCGTAAAGTCAGCAGGTCGCCGGTTCCAAGAATCGCTTTCATGTGGACGTGCCCACAGGCTTGCTTAAAGCCTGACACTTCGTCGTAGAGTTCCTGCCAGCGGGAGCCGAAGACCAGAGCGCGCGTGATGACGATGTCGATCTCGTCGGCGCCGGCTTCGACCGAGCGGCGAATTTCGGCAATGCGCTCCTCAACTGGAGACAGCCCTGCCGGAAAGCCGGTGGACACGGCAGCAACGCGAATTCCGCTGCCTTCCAGTGCACGGACAGCCGTCTCGACGAAGCGATGGTAAACACAAACCGCCGCAACTTTGATGTTCAGTTCTTCAATCCCAAGCCGCTTTACCAGGTCGTGCTGAAGAGGCTGCCGTGCCTTTGCACAAAGCCGCCGCACGCGCTCGTCAGTGTCGTCACCGGAAAGGGTCGTCAGATCCATGCACGTGATGGCGCGGAGAAGCCACGCTGCCTGCCACTCTTTTTTAACCGTGCGACGCGCGACATGCGTTTGCGCACGCCGTTCGACGGCGCTCGTATTCACGCGCACCTGCTGTACCCAGTCGAGATTCAGGGGCACGCGACGATTGGAGAGAAGCGCTTTGCCGGCGAGGGTCGCGAGCGGCGTTACCGATCCTGGAGCGATCTTGTCTATGTTGCTTGGCACGCTGATCGTGGTTGCGGCGCGCTTGCTATTTTCACGTAGCATCGTGTCAGCATTGTACGGCAGATGCACGCCAATTGTTGAGCCGGGAGAATGTCCGTCTTGACATGCTTTCAGTCACGCGTCTAGGCTACGCTCCGGCTGAATTCAGGAGGCAAAACCCTGAGAAACATTGACCCCGGTTGTTGGCGCCCCCAATCGAGTCTGGTTCTGCTCTTCCTCATCCTCACATCCCTGCAGGCATTGGCCGCCGGTTCCAAGAAAATCATTTTCGACACCGACCCGGGCACCGACGATGCCATGGCCCTGATGCTGGCCTTGAATTCGCCCGAACTGGATGTGCGCGCGATCACGGTTGTGCCGGGAAATGTGACCGCGAAACAGGGTCTCGACAACGCGTTGCGCATGGTCTCGCTCGCGAACCGATGCGATATTCCTGTCGCGGGAGGAGCGCAACAACCGTTATTTCAAAAGTTGATCACCGCCGAGTTCTGGCACGGGAAAAATGGGCTCGCGAATATCGAGCTACCGCCAAGCAAATGCAAGGCGGACAGCCGATTTGGTCCGGACGTGATCATTCAGCTCGTGCATGAATCACCGCAAGAAATCACGCTCGTTCCCGTGGGGCCATTGACCAACATTGCCCTCGCCGTCTCGAAAGATCCTTCGATCGTCCCGTTGGTGAAGGAAGTCGTGCTCATGGGGGGATCGATTTCAGGTGGGAACGTGAATGCGGCGGCCGAGGCCAACATCTACAACGACCCCGAAGCTGCGCAAATCGTCTTTCAGGCAGGATGGCCGGTAACCATGGTCGGTCTGGACGTGGGAGACAAGACCCTGTTGTCGCAGAAATATCTGGATCAACTGGCGGCGAAGCACGGTCCCGTGGACGACTTTATCGCTGGGGTTGCGAAGTACCTAATCGATCTTTCGGCCAAGTTCGGTTCGCCCGGAACGCCGATGTATGATCCGCTGGCGGTTGGAGTGGCCATCGATCCAACATTGGTGAAGGCCCCGGCGATGCACGTGGACGTGGAAACCCGAGGGGAATTTACGCGAGGGGAGACAGTCGCGAACCGCCACGGCTACGTCGAGCGCAATGTGCTTCACGGTGATCGTTACATCATTGAGGGTGTCGATCAGGTTCAGGCCAATGCGAAAGTGTGTACAGACGTAGAGGCCGACCGTTTTCTGCAAATATTCGTATCGAGAATTCAAGGCAAATAGCGTTACAGACGCCGTACGTCGAGAGCGCGTCTGGGCAGTTGCGTCTCGCAAGTGTGAGAAGGAGCCACGATGTATACGCCACAAACGCTGGGTGTCGCGCTGTTGATGATGATCACGAGCGCCATTTGCTGGGGCTCCTGGGCCAATACGTTCAAAGGCGTCAAGAACTATCGCTTCGAACTCTTCTATTGGGACTACGCGATCGGAATCTTCGTCATCTCGCTGATCCTGGGCCACACCATGGGAAGCACAGGCCACAATGCGCAGAGCCTGATGGAGAACATCCACTCGACCGGAGGCTCGAACATTGCATATGCGCTGATAGGAGGCGCATGGTTCAATCTCGCGAATCTGTTGCTGGTGGCGGCGATTGATATGGCAGGCCTTGCCGTGGCGTTTCCGATTTCGATCGGAATTGCTCTCGTGGTCGGTGTGGTCCTCAGTTATGCTCTGCAACCTAGGGGAAACCCGGTTTTGCTCGCGCTGGGCGTGGCTTGCGCATTGCTTGCCGTCATTCTCGACGGCAAGGCGTATGGCAGCTTGGCGGGCACGGGGCGGACGGTCTCAAAGAAGAGCCTGATCACCTGCGTGGTGTCGGGAATTCTGATGGGCCTGTGGGCGCCGTTTTTGACCCGCGCGATGACGACTGGCACGCCGCTTGGGCCTTATGCCGCTTGCGTGTTTCTCACGCTGGGCGCGCTGCTGTCGTGTTTCATCTGGAACATCTACTTCATGAAGCGTCCGCTAGTGGGGGAGCCGGTAAGCTTTAGCGGGTTCTTCCGCGGGCCGGCATCTGGACACGCGCTAGGCTTATTGGGTGGATTCATCTGGGGAACTGGCACTGTCTTTAATATGGTGGCTGCGAGTTTTACGGGTGTCGCGATCTCGTACGCGATCGGCCAGTCGGCGCCAATGGTAGCCGCCATGTGGGGTATTTTCGCCTGGAAGGAATTCAAAGGTTCGGGGACAGCGGCAAAGGTCTATCTTCTTTTAATGTTTGTGTTTTATGGCCTGGCGATTCTTCTGGTAGCCAAGGCCAACGGATAAGACGGCTGTCATGCGCTGAGGGGCGCGCGGCGCAAGGCTTAGTGAGCTTCCGCGGTCTTCTTCGCCGCTGCTTCAACCGGCTTGCCGGCGCCTTCTTTTAGTGTGTTGATCTTGTCGGAGGCTACGTCGTCGTAGCGCTCCGTCAGGCCGCTCGGCCAGCGCACCTCGACCGAATCGACCTTTGCAGCGCTCCCCAAGCCAAAATGAATGCGCATATCGTGGTTTGAGTTATAGCTCGACCCACTGCGCACTTCGTCAACGAGGATTCGCGCGCCGGCTTTCACCGAGATGCGGGCGCCAATGCCGTCCCGATTCGATTTCGATCCAATCGTACGGAAGGCGATCCAATGATTGGTTGAACGCACCTGGTTCACAAGCAAGCTGGGCGGAGCATTCATGTTCGAAATCACTGCGGAGATCCGACCGTCGTTCCACAGATCGGCCATTGCGAGTCCACGGCCAGCGTGAGGCGTGGTGATCCCGCTTCCGCCCTGATCGGAAATGTCTTCGAACTTTCCGGTGCCATCGTTGTGATACAGGATGCGCGGCTCTTGGTAACTGCTCCCCAGCTTTTGCCTGTCGACTTCGGGGTACACGTGGCCGTTGACGAGCAGCAGATCGGGCCAGCCATCGTTGTCCATATCAAAAAACGCCGTGCCCCAGCCAAGGTACTGCGTGTGCAAGCCGAGTCCAGCTGAGAACGTTACATCGTCGAAGGTGCCGTTCCCGTTGTTGCGATACAGCGTCGAGGTATCGTCGGAAAAATTCGTCTTGAAGATATCGAGCTTGCCATCGCCATTGAAGTCGCCAATGGCGACGCCCATGCCCGCTTGTTCACGGCCGTCTTCATTGTAGGCGGCCCCCGCGCTCACGGCTACGTCGGTGAATGTTCCGTCGCGGTTGTTGTGGTAAAGAATGCTGGCGGTGCTGTCGCATGCGACGTAAATGTCGGGCCAGCCATCGTCGTCGTAGTCGAACGTTGCCACGGTGAAAGCGTAGTGTGCGGAGGTCTTGTCGATGTGAGCCTTGGTCGTGACGTCCTCGAACTTCCCGTTGCCGAGGTTGTGGTAAAGGATGTTTTTCGCCCCGGGGAGCCCACGCGGGCCGCACATCACGGGAACGCCTTTCCACACGCACGAGGCACGCTCCCCGGGAGCCGGAGCGGTCGAGAGATCGAAGTCAACATAGTTGGCGACCATCAGGTCGAGAAGGCCGTCGCGATCGTAGTCCACAAAGGCGCAGCCTGTGCCCCATGCCTTGCCCGTGCCCGCGGTTCCTGACTTCTCACCTTCTTCCGTGAAGACTCCATTCTTATTGTGATAGAGGCGATTTTTCCCGTAGTAGGTGATGTAGACGTCTTCCCAGCCGTCGTTGTCATAGTCGCCGACGCATGCGCCCTGTCCCCAGCCGGACCCCAAGAGACCGGCTTGTGCGGTTACGTCGGTAAAGGTGCCGTCGTGATTGTTGTGGAAGAGATGATTGGTCGGAGCCTTGCTTTGCGGGAATCCTTCGAGCGTGGTGCCGTTGACAAGCAGAATGTCGGGCCAGCCGTCGTTGTCGTAGTCGAAAACCGCGACGCCGGTGCCAGTAGTCTCGATGATGTACTTCTTGGTGTCCTTGCCGCCAAAGACATTCATCATTGTCAGCCCGGATTTTTCGGCGATATCTACAAAGTTGGCGATCGGTGCAGGCGTCTTCGTCGGACCAACGCTTTGAGCGCTGGCTGTTCTGAGCAAGAGGAGTACGCCCGCGAAGATGCAGAAAGAAGAGAAGAGCGTTAAAGGAAAACTGATGCGCAGGATTCGCTCAAGCCGAAAGCACATGATCCAGATTGAATCGTAGGATGCCCGGGAACCAGCGTCAAGCCGAGCAGCGCTGATTGCAGCATGGCGCATGCGAACATCGGTGACTTCTATCTATTTGTTATCCTTACGCGCGTGACGCGCCCTTTACTGATCGATACCGACACTGCCTCCGACGACGCCGTAGCCATCATCATGGCCTTACGCAATCCTGACATCCGCGTGGTCGCAATCACCACAGTTGCCGGCAATGTCAATGTACAGCAATCCACCCGCAACGCGCTCTACACGGCTGAGTTGTGCGGATCCGATGTGCCCGTTTTCTCCGGCGCCGATAAGCCTCTGCTCTGCGAATACCAGAACGCCACCTGGTTCCATGGACGCGATGGCCTTGGCGATCATGGATATCCGCCGCCCAGCAATGCAGCAAACCCCATGCTCGCGGCCGACGCCATCATTCAGGCCGCAGAGGCGCATCCCGGATTAGTGATCGTTACTCTTGCGCCGCTGACGAATGTGGCTTTGGCCGTCGCGAAGAAACCGTCGATCGTGAACCATGTGAGCCGCTGTGTGGTCATGGGAGGAGCGCCCTGCTGCGAGGGAAATGTTACGCCCGCTGCCGAGTACAACATATGGGTCGACCCGGAAGCCGCCCGCATCGTGTTTCGCAGTGGGCTGCCTATCGAACTGATCGGCTGGCACCTCTCGCGAGGAGAGGCGGTTCTCAACGAAGGAGATATTTCCAAGATTCAGGGCTTCAATACGAAGCTTGCGCGCTTCGCCATCGAGTGCAACAGCCATGCTCGACATGCCTACAAAGTTCAGACCGGCGAAGACGGCATTTCGCTTCCGGACCCCGTCGCGATGTGCCTGGCTCTTGATCCGAGCGTGGGTACCCAATGGAGCGGGCACTACGTAGATATAGAAACGAAAAGTGAGCTGACCCGAGGGATGACGGTGGTCGATCGCCTGAACGTGGCGGACGACGAACGGAATCGGCCAGTCTGGGATCCGATTGTCCGAAAGGGAAAGAAATCCAAAGTCTGCTGGACCCTCGACAACCAACGTTGGAAAGAGGCGTTGTTCGCCGCGTTCCGCTGACGAAAATTCAACGGTCATTTTCTGCCGTTCTTGAATCGATCGAAACCACAAGCCGCACAACAGAAGAGATCAGCGCGGAATCACGCGGTGGATCCGCGTGTGACTTCACGGTGCAGCCATGCGCGGGCGGAGGTCCACTCGCGCGAAACCGTGGCCGGCGAGATGCCCAGCACTTGCGACGTATCTTCGATCGAAAGGCCCGCGAAGAACCGGAGTTCCACAATGCGCGATTGCTGCTCATCGAGGGCGGCCAGACCTTTCAAGGCGTCGTCGAGCATGAGAACGTCGAGGTTTACCGGCTTGGGAGCAGCTTCGATGCCTTCGTCGATCGTGACCTTGCAGGCGCCGCCGCCGCGCTTCTCCGCCTGATGGCTGCGGGCGTGCTCGACCAGGATCTGACGCATTACCCGGGCCGCGACTCCGAAGAAATGAGCGCGATCCTGCCACTGCGGAATGTTATGCCCTACAAGCCGGACATAGGCTTCGTGAACGAGTGCCGTGCTCTGAAGGGTGTGGTCGGGCCGTTCCCGCTGCAGGTAATGGCGGGCGATCTGCCTAAGTTCCGTGTAGACCAAAGGAACTAAATCGTCGAGTGCTTGCTGATCTCCGCCACGCCAACGGACAAGAAGCTCTGTAATCTGCTGATTGGAGGGGTCGCCTCGCACAGGGGTCCGCGCGCCCGGGGACGGCGCATTAGGGCCGAGCATAACCCGATCCCCGGGTGGTGTCAATCGCGAATACGCCCAAAATCCGCATCCGGCAAGGGGTTCGGCGCGCACGTCTTCGTTAGATAAGCGCTGACATTGTTGTGAGTTCAATTTTTTTACCGCTTGGATGTCGACTCTTGGCTCGTGGTATGCGCCAAGGCTTGCTATCGATGCGGAAAAGACTCCGGTTCACGATTCTTGACATCGATCAGCCAAACCCGTATCAAACCTACCTATGCCACGCAAAAGTGCGACCTCGTTAAGGAGTTATCGCTGGTACGGCCCCGATGATTTGCGTTCTTTTGTGCATCGCTCGCGTGCCGCGTCGATGGGATGCGTGCATGCGGATTACGACGGTAAGCCGGTCATTGGAATTATCAATACCTGGAGCGACATGAACCCGTGCCACAGCCTTTTGCGGGAGCGTGCCGAGGATGTGAAAAAAGGCGTGTGGCAGGCCGGCGGCTATCCGGTAGAGATGCCAGCGATCACGCTGGGCGAGACGTTTCAGAAGCCGACCACCATGATGTATCGCAATTTGCTCGCAATGGAGACCGAGGAATTGATGCGCTCTTATCCCATCGACGGCTGCGTCTTGCTGGGCGGATGCGACAAGACCACGCCCGCACTTTTAATGGGCGCGATCAGCATGAATGTGCCCGCGATCTATGTTCCGGCGGGGCCGATGCTCCGCGGAAACTGGCGCGGGCAGTTCCTAGGGAGCGGCGCCGACGTGATGAAGTATTGGGCGAAGCGGCGCGCCGGCGCGATCGACCGGCAAGCATGGGTGGAGATTGAGGAAGGAGTCGCTCGCTCTGCTGGCACATGCATGACCATGGGGACGGCCTCCACCATGACGAGCGTTGCGGAGGCACTGGGATTCTCCTTGCCCGGAGCGAGTTCCATTCCCGCGGTGGACGCCAATCATCCAAAGATGGCCAATCTCTCGGGTCGCCGGATCGTTGAGATGGTGTGGGAAGACCTGAAGCCCCGCGACATTCTGAACGAACGATCCTTTCAGAACGCGATTTGTGCTGTGCTCGGGCTGGGCGGGTCCACCAATGCGGTGATCCATTTGCTGGCCATGGCAGGGCGGGCGGGCATCAAACTGAGCCTCGACGATTTCGACCGGCAATCAAAGACCACGCCGGTGCTGGCGAATGTCCGGCCAACTGGGAAGTACTTGATGGAGGATTTTTACTATGCGGGCGGATTGCCCGCGCTGTTGAAGGCGCTTTCGCCCTACCTGGCTACGACTTGTCTTACGGTGACGGGAAAATCCCTGGGCGAGAATGTCGCAGAGGCCGAGATCTACAACACGGACGTGATTCGCACCCCGGACAACCCGGTCTTTTCTTCGGGCGGATTGGTGATCCTGCGCGGAAACCTGGCGCCCGATGGGGCCGTGATCAAGGCGCCTGCGGCCGATACAGGACTACTGAATCACGTGGGCCGTGCGATCGTCTTCGACAGTTACGACGAAATGAATGCTCGGATTGATGACCCCGCACTCGACGTCGATGCAAACAGTGTGCTCGTCCTGCGCAATGCCGGTCCAAAAGGCGCACCGGGTATGCCTGAATGGGGGAACTTGCCGATCCCGCAAAAACTCCTCAAAGCGGGCGTGCGCGACATGGTGCGGATCTCGGATGCGCGAATGAGCGGCACGAATTACGGGACGTGCGTGCTGCATATTTCTCCCGAATCGTTTGTGGGGGGACCGCTGGCCCTTTTAAAGGAAGGAGACCGAATCGAACTGAACGTCGATCGGCAGCAGATCAATATGCTGGTGAGCGACGACGAGTTGTCGAGGCGGCGGCAGGCCTGGCGTCCAGCGGCTGAGATCTACCCGCGCGGGTACGGCAAGCTCTACATGCAACATATCCGGCAGGCCAATGAGGGCTGCGATTTCGATTTCCTCGAGGGCACAGCTCCGATCCCGGAGCCGGAGATCCACTGAATGTGCTGAACTGCTCGTCCATCAGATTCAGCAGGTCGTTCGACGCCTGTGTCGAGGTGCGAAGCGCCTAAAGCGGGGCGAAACTAGGGCTGCGTCCCGCCATGCCCGCGCTGGAATAGTTTCTTCGGCTCGAACAAGAATTCAACTGCGGCAGTCACGTTATGAGTAGCGCCGGGTTGAATCACCGGGAAGAGCCAACGCTCCCGCTGAACCCATGCGGAAATGCCGAAATTAGGTCGAAACCAATAATCGCCGGATACACCGAAGTCGGTCAGAGATCCGCCGTCGGGTAAGAATTGCTGGCTGACTTTCTGGTGCCGGAAATTCACCTGGATATTATTTCGCGCACTGAGCCAATAGGTCGCCCAGGCCTCGGCACCCTGTCCTTGTCTGCCGATCCAGCTTCCAATCAAATAGCCCTCGTTCGTGTAGCCACTCCGGAAGCGGCTGTTGTTGTAAAAGAATCCGTGCTGTACGGTGGCGTTGCCTCCCGGTGGATCGGTATAAACGCCTTCGACTCTCAGATCCAACTTGCGGATCCCGGGTACTTGCGGCAGATAAAGTCCGGAGGTCACGGCGGCTTTGTTCCAGGCCAGCCACGGGTTGGGCTCATCGTCGGTGAACGCGTCCACATAGAAGGTCAGTCCACTCAGCCGCGGCATCGTGTACGCCATGTCGAAACCGCCGCGGCGGTCTCCTGGATCGCCAGCAGTTCCGGGCAGTCCATTTCCTGTCGAAAACATCGCCTGCCGCAGCTTTTGCAGCGTTGCCGGAACTCCCGGACCGGCGAAAAGCGCGGTCGAACTAAAGCCCAGTTCGAGATTTGCGGTCGGCTTGAGGCTGATCTTCTCTCCCATGATGAATGGCTGATTACTCAGCGTTTGGTTCCAGGAGCCAATGAATCCCGTGTTCTGCCCAAACACCCAGTGGTAGCCGCCGATGCGGCCGACGAGATAGTCCACCCGCACCGATCCCAGCAGCGGGAGTTTGAACGGGCTGACGCGGTTAATCCGCAGCATCAGGATCGGAGCCGCGTTTGTGCTGAACAACATGGCGCCGCTCTGGTCGGCTCCCCACCAGAGCGATTGCCGGCCAAAGGTAAATTGCCAGTTGTTCAACTGAACCCCGACATAACCTTCCAGCAAGGCCGCGTGATTCACTGCCGCGACCGGGCTGGTTGGAGGAGTGGTTGGAAGCCCATCGACGCCCTGGATCGTTTGAGCTGCTAACGCGGAGATCGCAGGAATCGAGGGGGCATGCTGATATTCAGCCCTGATATAAAAAGACAGTGGCCCGGCGACAGCGTGACCGGAAACTCCTGTGACGTTATTGAAGCCTTCCGCGTAGGGACGCCCATAGTCATTGATGATGGTTTGCCCGAAATGCAGGCCATCCTGGATCGGTGATCCGGAAATTCCTGTGAGCCTCGTATAGATGCTATCGACATTGACACCCAGATTCGTCTCGCCTCGCAGCCGCCTGATTTCGTCGGCGAATTCAGCCCGCAAAGCGTCTGCGATCTGCTGGGCATTGTTGTCGAGGCCGACGTCATTTTCCAGCGACTCGTTGGCTTCCTCCTGAAGAAGACGTGCGCACTCCATACGCGTCCAGGGACGCATTCCCAGATGCGCCGATTGAATGTAACCAAGCGCGATCAGCCGCTCCATCGCGGGATAAATCCAGCTGTCCAGCGGAACGAAAGGGGAGGCCATGTTGCCCGGTTGGTGCGCTGTGTCCTCGGTCTCGCCCTTCGTGAATGTGCCCCACCGGGCGATTTCGGGGGCACTATAGCGCGAGTGCGTGCGGAATACCTGCCGCCCGGTATACCAACCCAACGCGCTGCCGACGAGAACATCCGTTGCGAAATGCTGATGTCCTACAAGGCGCGCAATGCTGACACCGCTGGCCGCACCATACGCCAGGAACTGCGTAATCGGACCGGAGTACTCATGCGCGATCACGCTAGCGATGGCCCAACTGGCAGCCGCATGTTCGGAGGGGAACGAGGTCCCGCCCTGGAAGAATTTCCCTTTGTTGTCGCCGGTAAATGGGCGTTCGCGCCCAAACACATATTTGAATACCTCCGTTTCGAGGAAGGCATCGATGCCGGCTTGTCCGGCGAGAAGGCCGGTTTCGCGCGGCTCATCTCTTCCCGTGGTGTAACCCCACAGATACATTCCCGCACCCACACCGGCCAAGGCAGCTACGCCGGCGTTGGAAGCAGTTACCGCGGATGATGCAGTACTGGAACTGGCAGGGACGTGCTTCTCGATCGCCGTGTCGCTTGCCAGCAGACCCGCACCAAGGAATGCCAAAGGCACTGTCCACTGCCATTGGGACTGCGTCATGTGAAAGGGAGTCGTCCAGAAGTTCTTCTGGTCCGTCAAAATATTGCGCGGCAGGGACTTCAGTGCAACCGGGGGTACCAGAAGATCGAAATTATCGCTCTTAATCGTCTTAAGCTTGGAGTTCTCCTCATCTCGTTCAGGGCTTTGGGCGCTAGTCCTTCCGCCTGTTACCATAAGAAACAGAAAACAACAGGCCATCCAAAAGCTGGCAAAATAGCATCTAGTTCTAAGTCTACGAATGAGACTCACAAAGAGTGGCATCCTATGTCCTCTTGATTGTAGGGTGCACGACGAAACTGCTCCCTTCCCGGCACTGATGCTATTCGAAGTACCTTGGGCTGTATGCATGAAGGGTACCCGCTGCACGTCTCAAGAATCATCGTTCAAAAGCTGGCACAATAGGAGTCGTACACCCTGGCAGTAACGCTACGGCCAGAATCTGGAAGCAGAGACTGGGTGAGGTCGCCCTCCGAAAGTTTCGTTTTGGGGACCAGCTTATAACGGAGTACAACTGAAGGGCATGAGTCCAGCAGAGATACAGTCCGTTTCGGCATCGAAACGAGGAGTCGGCGAGCCCTATCAGCCTGAAGCCGACATCTCCCTGCTCGACAATGTGATTGTCCTGCTCGAGAACCGCAGGTTTATAGGGCTCTTCGTACTGGCTGCGGCTGTGCTCTCAACCGTCGTCGCCTTTCTGTTGCCTGTTCGATACGAAGGTAAGGTTGCGTTGCTTCCTCCCGCGCAAAATTCCTCTCTCGGCTCGGCTTTATTAGGACAGCTCGGAAACATGGGCGCGCTTGGATCTCTTGCGTCCTTGGCGAGCGGCAACCTCGGCATCAAGAATCCCGCGGACATGTACGTTGCGCTCATCACCAGCCGGACGGTCGAAGATGCGATGATTCAGCGCTTTAATCTGATGCAGGAGTACCACGAAAAGCGAATGTCGGACGCGCGCAAGGTCTTGGAGCGCCGCACCACGGTGACGGCGAGCAATAAGGATGGCCTCATACGATTGTCCGTCGAAGCGGGCAGTCCGGCGCGATCCGCGGAACTCGCGAATGGATACGTGGAGGAATTTCGAAAGCTTTCCGCCTCTTTGGCGATCACGGAAGCCGCACGGCGGCGACTATTTTTCGAGAAGCAGCTGGAAGAAACAAAAGCGAACCTCACTGCCGCCGAAGATGCTATGACGAAAATGGAGAAATCCACAGGCGTTCTCGAGATCGACAGTCAGGCGCGTTCACTGATCGAATCCGCTGCCCTGTTGCGCGCACAGGTTGCCGCAAAGCAAGTGCGGATCGAAGCGATGCGTTCGTTCGCCGCGGAAAACAACCCGGACCTTATTCTCGCAAAGCAGGAACTGGCTGCCCTCGAGGCTCAGCTTGCACGCATCGCGGGCTCTCAACAGGATCTTGGGTCGGATATCAACCTCTCCAAGGGCAGAGTCACACAAGCGGGGATGGATTACCTGCGACACTTTCGCGAACTGAAATACCAGGAAGCAGTCTTCGAGTTGCTTTCGAAGGAGTTCGAGATAGCAAAGCTCGACGAGGCGCGGGAAGGCTCGATCGTGCAGGTGGTGGACAACGCTGTTCCCCCGGATAGAAAGTCCTCCCCCCACCGTTTGTTCATCGTACTCGGATCCTCGTTCGCGGCCTTTGCACTGGCTGTCTTCTGGGTAAATCTTCGCCAACGATTCGCCATCGCCTCGCAGCTCCCGGAAAATCGGCATCAGATCCACGTGATCAAGAGCCTGTGGAAATCGTCGTTCTCGAACCTATGAGCAACTTGCGTATATCCTTGGCGTTGAGTATGCTGATGAAAACTCTTAGATGATAGTTGCGTTGCAAAAATTAGTGTTCCACCCGGGTTAGGTCCTCAAAAACTTGCCCGGATGAATTTGGCTTGCATCTAAACGGCACTGACATCGAAACGGAGACTGTTCCAACCTGGTCACATGCGCGTTCTGTTCCTGAATCCCCCATTTCACCCGAGATTTTCCCGCGAGCAGCGTAGCCCAGCGGTTACCAAGAGTGGAACGCTTTATTACCCAAAATGGCTAGCCACCGCCGCCGGAGTCGCCCTGCAGCATGGACACCCTGTTGATTTGCTGGATTCTCCTGCCGCAGGGTGCACGGTCCAAGGTGTCATCGACAGAATTCGGGCGAAGAACATCGAAGCTGTGGTCTGCGATACCTCCACGCCTAGCATCGTGAATGATGTAAAAGTAATCGAGGCTCTCGTTTCGGCCGAGCCGGCCCTTCACGTCTTGATGGTTGGCCGCCATGTCTCATCCTTGCCCGCGGAGACCCTGGCGTCATCCGCAGCGCTCGAAGCGGTAGCAATCCGTGAGTACGAATACACCGTGCGTGATTGGCTGGAAGCCAAGGCTTGTGGCGCGGATCTTTCGGCCGTGGATGGCCTGGTCTGGCGCAAAGCCGTAACCGGCGAGATCATCACCAATCGGCCCCGTCCGGCTATCGAGAATCTGGATGAACTTCCTTTTGTCACCGAGGTCTATAGGCGTTACTTGCGCACATCGGATTACTTCTACGGCCATTCGCTGTGGCCGTTAGTTGTTTTTGATACCAGCCGCGGTTGCCCCTACCACTGCTCGTTCTGCGTCTATCCCCAGACCTTTAGCGGCCACAAAATGCGCTATCGCTCTGTAAACAACGTTGCGGATGAATTTGAGTTCATCGCTCGTGAGATGCCCGAAATCAAGACTATCATGCTCGAGGACGACACCTTCATCATCAGCAGGCCACGGACCCTCGAATTGGCAAACGAACTGATCCGGCGTGGCAACAAGATTCCCTTCGATTCCAACTGCCGAGCCGACATTGGCGCCGATCGCGAATTCCTCTCCACCTTGCACAAAGCTGGTGCGCGCTTGTTCTGCGTGGGTTTTGAGAGCGGCGACGTCGATGTTATCCACGGAATGAAGAAGAACAACGACGATCGCCGCGACGCGAAGTATCACCAGGAAGCGTTTCGATTCGTCCAGCGGTGCCGCGAAGCGGGCGTCATGGTGCACGGTTGCTTCATGGTGGGTAACTTGAACGAGACGCCGGCCAGCATGGAGAAGACCCTGAAATTTGCCAAGAAGCTTCGTCCCGATACCGCGCAATTTTTCCCGATCATGGTTTATCCGGGCACGACGGCCTATCAGGAAGCGAAGAACCGCGGATATATCCAGATTGAAAACTGGGATGCGTGGCTCACGAAGGACGGCCTGCACAACAGCATCGTTACCCTGCCGAACATTACCCACGAACAACTTGTCAGCTTTTGTGACCGGGCCCGGCGCAGCTTTTATCTCAGTCCCTCTTATCTCCTCTACAAGCTCAAGCAATCCCTCAAGGATCGGCGGGAGTTCCAGCGCAACGTTAAGGGATTCCTGACGTTGTCGAAGTATTTGGTGCGTGGAAGCCAGCACGAAACATCCGGGTCCTCTCGCGGGGATCAGGGAGGGGACGGCTTGACACAGATCACAACTCCTCAAGCGGGTGATTAATCGTCCCAGTAGAATTCAGCAGCTGTGCGCAAGACCCGCTAGATGATGGAGTTCGAAATTGGCGCGCTCGACTGAGCATGCCATTCCGCGGTTTTCCGGATGCCCGACTCTAATCCCACACACTCACCCAGTCCAAGCAGAGTACGGGCGCGATCCACGCAGGGAACATAACGCTGCAGTTCAGGGCCCTGGACAGCTTGTTTGGCAACACGAATCTCAGTCTTGGGGTTTAAGGTTGCAGCGACAATTTGAGCCAATTCAAGAATACTCACATCGCGTGCCGAACCAACATTGACAGGGACCAAAGCAGGAGCCCGAAAAAGTATCGTCCAAAGCCAGACCGCCAAGTCTATAGCATACAAGTAAGACCTCCTTGGAGTTCCGTCTCCCTGGATCTGAATGGGCCTGTCCGCCAGCACATCCCCGATAAAGTTGCCAATCGCGAAATGCTGGTCGAGCGGCAGATGTGGACCGCAGAAGGCCCAACAGCGCGCGATCTTGCATTCCAGACCGTATCGCTTGTGATATAGCGCACAAAGGAGTTCTGCGGTTCGCTTCCCCTCCGCATAAACGTTCGCCGGATCCAATGGGTCTAGGCCTCCAATGTAGTCTTCGCGAAGATGGGTAATTTGAGCAGGCTGTTTTCCGTATATAGCACCCGAACTCGTGAGTAGAAATTTCGCGCCTCCCCGGCTGACGGCAAATTGGAGAGCGCGCTCGGTACCCGTGACAATGGTCGAGAGCATCTCCAGCGGTGTCCCGGTTGCCTGTCTCGCGTTAGCTTCTGTCGCCGCATGGATGATGTATCTGTATTCGCCCTCAGGAAACGCGAAGGTACGCACATCTCCCGCAAGTAGGGTCACTGCTGGGTCGGCTGCCAGATGCGGACACTTTCGAGAAAATGCCACGGGATTGCGCGTCAGGATCGTGGCACTTGATCCTAAATCCAAGACCTTGTTCAGGTAGCAAAAGCTCTCTAATAACCAACAACCGAAAAAACCAGTACCGCCGGTGATGAAAAGCCGTTGGCCGCGTACCTCATCCCAGAGCGCGCTCGTCCGTTCCAGGATGTACTCCATGTCCTGCCGAGGAAGTGGGATGGGTCGGCTCATCAGTCTTGGAGCGGCGGAATCAGCATTTCGGACAGGAACACGTCCCGCGGCAGCCTGGGTGTCATATCTTCCATGGGCAGACTGACAATGGTTCCATCGGGTCGCACCGAAGACGTCGCCCTTGGCGCCGTTACCTGGTCTGACGAAACGTTCACGGCGCAGATCACAGGACCTGGGAGATCCAGCACCGCTTGGACGCGATCGCGAATGTCAGTATGGTTGTCGATGCGGCGACTCTGAATTCCATAGGCTTCGGCCACTTTCAAGATGTTGGGCAAGGTCAGATGACTTGACGGATGGCTCCCAACCATTCGGCCTTGGAAATAGTTGCGCTGGGTCGCCATGATCGACGCATACGTGCCGTTGCACAGAATGAAGTACTTAATAGGTAAATTCAGCCGATGAACAGTCTCAAGATCCTGAATGTTAAGTTGGAAGCCCCCATCGCCGTTTACGCAGATGGTCCGCCTGTGGCCTGAGGCGAGACAGGTCCCAATCGAACCCGGCAGTCCGGTGCCCATCGCACCGAGAGAAGGTGAGTTGACCACGCGCTGCCCCTCCTTCAAGCGGAAGCACTGCAGGAAGACATCACTGCATGCGCCGGAACTGCCGGGTGCCAGAACGTCTTCCGGTGTGCAAAGGTCAGAGAGAACATCGATAAGCACGTACAAGTTCACAAATCCAGAGTCCTGCCGCCAGTACTCGGGCAGAATGACGGGGTACTTCCTGGCCCAGTCTTGTGTTTTGCCGACCCATGCTTTGGCGTCTGACAAGCGAGCATCTCGAAGCTGACTCAAGAGCTCAGAAATAAAATCTGCCGCGTCGGCCGCCACAGGAATATCGATGGGCATTTCAAACTTCGCCACTTCCAGTGGGTCAATATCTACAAGGGTTTTCCTGGCAGCGCGCGCAAAGTTTTTTTGGCTGAATGCAGTCTGAGGCATGTCCAGTCTGGCCCCGATCACGATGATGCAATCCGCGTTCTGCTGTGTGAAATTCGCTCCCCTCGATGCGACTGAACCCGGCCGGCCTGCGAACCATGGATAATCTTCTGGAAGCATGTCCATCGACCTCCACGTCAACAACACCGGAATCTTGAGTCGGTCGGCCAGTTCTCGGACGAGCCCCTTGGAGTGAGCTCCGCGTGCCCCATTCCCGATAAAAAGCACCGGCCTCCGCGCAGTTTTCAGCAGATCAATGGTGGCGGCCGCGTGCCGTTTCAGCTCTGCCTTCTCGATCTGCGGCTCTGGAGTGAATCCTCGCAAGTTCGACACTTCAATCATCTGGGCTTGGACATCGAGAGGAATGTCAAGCCACACCGGCCCGCGCCGCCCCGCATTCGCGAGATACAACGCCCGCTCCAATTCATACCGAGCGTCATTGGGATCGAGCAGAGTTTTCGCGTATTTCGTCAAGGGCCGCACCACCGACACTATATCGAGCTCCTGCGGTCCCATGGAACGAACACCGCGAGTGGTCAGTAAGTCGGCACGTTTGACCTGGCCGGAAATGAAGATACAGGGAGTCGAATCAATCCACGCGGCCGCCAAGCCAGTGATTGTGTTTGTCCCACCCGGACCGGTGGTGACAAGAGCAGCCGCCAGGTTGCCGGTAAACTCTGCATGCGCGTGAGCAGCGAATGCGACAGCCTGTTCGTGTAGGCAGCAGACGTACTCCAGACCTGGTTGACGGCCGACCGAGTCTACCAGATGCATGCAGCCGCCCCCTGTGAGCATGAAAATGCGATGCACGCCGGCTTCGTGCAGGCAACGGATCACATAATCGGAAAGTTTTATCAAAAGTAGTCTGCCATATTTGACAGTTGGTGAAGTAAGTCGCAAATCGTCAAACTGCTGTCATTCCAAGGCTGAGCTAGCTGCAACGTTCTCAGGCCCAAAGATTCAGCCTGATGAATGTTGTCTGCCGAATCGTCGACCATGATGTCTCCTCGCCCTAGCCATCCCAAATACTCACCTTTGGTTTGATCATAAGTCGGAACTCCGTCCCCTAAACGGGTAGGCACAACCCCAAAACAACGAATCCAGGCCCCGAAGTGATGCATGACCCAATGGGCAACGTCCGGCGCGGTCTCCAGTGGACGCGCCGTGAGGGCAATATGCCGAAAGCGGCATCCCTGCTCGTGAAACCAAGGGACGAGCTCAGGGCGCGGCGACATGTTGCGGGCCCGTTCCGTCTTTCTGAACAAATCCACCGAGGAAAGATACTCAGCGCGGCCGATTCCAAGCACTTCGTGCGGCGGGTTGTTCGTCAACTCCTCATAGGACAACACACAATCGGGGTGCTGCACTCGCCATTCATGCACGAACCACTGGTACATCAAATCATTCAGAACATCGTCCACGTCCCAGACAACGGTCAGCATTATTCGAGCCAGTAACTGACGAATGTTTTGCGGTTCTTATTGCTGCTGATGGCTGCATCAGAATAGAAGGAATCATCAGAAGAGTAGCTGGATGACACTTCCTCGATAACGGCGCCCGCTTTGGTCCAAAACGAATGTTTGACTCCGTGTGGAATGGTCACAACGCAGTTCGCCTTGTGTGTCTGTTGGCTGCCATCCAGTTCAACGGTGACATCGCCGTAAAGGACGTGATACGTCTCATCCTTCATATTGTGCCACTGCTCAGGATGTTTCTGACCCGGCAGAACCACCATCAGGCGCTTGCAGTATTCGCGATTTACAACCGTAATAGCGGTAAGTCCGAATTCTCTAAACCTGTCCAGGCCGTAGTGGTGAGATATTTCGAGTTCGCAGTGACCGGGTACTTGGACTTTGCTTTTCCGGATGAGCGCTTTGACATCACACACGATTTTGAAAACCGCCTCTCGGGTATTCACCACCTTTGCGTTTTCCTGCATGATCGCGCCATTTGCCGGAATATCGTGGCGTGCAACAAACTCGGCATATTTTGAGAAGTCCTGTGCCACAAGTTGGCCCTTCATATTGGGCATAGCGTAGAACACATTGGAGTGACGGATCACTTCACCCGAAGAAACAGGATTTCGAACGAACGCCCCTCGTGCCAGGTCTCGGAGGGCGATTTGCTCGCCCGCAGGCGCCGGGTAACGCTTTGTTGGATCACCGATCATCGCAAAGGCGAAGGCAGCCGATTCCAGCCACTGGCGCACTTGACCGGGGTCGGCGCTATAGGCGTTCAAACCGTATTTTGCAGTTGCGACGCCAACATGCTTTTCGAACATTACGGCGCCGAGCGCCATTGCCATCTTCACCGCCTCGAAGTTGTCGGGGCGCTCATGGGTCGAGTAGCCAATCGGAATTTCTGGATAGCGTTGCCGAAGCAGTGCAATTTGGCCAAGATGGAGGTGATCGTCGGCAGCCGGGTACTCGCCTACGCAATGCATGATGGTCAGCCACTTATTCCTGTGTTTGAAAAAGCTCACCACACGATCAATTTCCTCGAGCGGTTCCCCCGCGGTAGATGCGACGATCGGAAGATCATATCTCGCGATTTGTTCCAGCAGAGGCCAGTCGGTCATATAGCAGCTGGGGATCTTTATGAAATCGAAGCCGTGCTCGACGATCTTGTCAACCGAGATTTCATCCCATGGAGTACACATCGAGAGAAAGCCAGCTTCGACGATGGCATCTTTAATCCGCCGATATTGATCCCAGGAAAGGCGCGTCTCCGAGAAGCGCTTGACGTATTTGAGATCGTAGCGTCCCTGGTATGACGGATGTATGCAGGTGGGGATGTCGCGATATTGTAGCTTTACACAAAAGCCGAAAGGGAATCCTTCTGACGCAGTCATGAGTTCCTGGACGATGCGGATTCCGTGCTCCACATCTCCCATGTGATTGTTGGCCATCTCATAAACAAAGAGCGGCCGGCGATTGAGGTCCCGCATCCTGCGATTCTCCTGTTCGCGCTTAAGATGTCCGAGCGGTTTGCGTCTCGCGGCATGTTTTTTGAGACCGTGAAACGAACTCAACTATAATTTCCGCCACAAAGTCGAGCATACGCGAGGTCAGCCCTGGGTAAACGCCCAACCAAAAGACATTATTCATAACGAAGTCACTGTTCCTTAGATGTCCAGGGACCCGGTAGTGGTTATTGACATAAGCAGGCTGCCGCACGAGGTTGCCGCCAAACAGCAACCGTGTACCGATCTTGTTGCGCTCTAGAGCCCGGGTTAGATCGTCGCGTTGAAACGGCGCGCCCTCGCGAACTCCTAGCGGAAAACCGAACCACGATGGGTCGGAAAGAGGAGTTGCTTCCGGTAGCATCAAGTACTCTTCAACATCAGCCAGCGATTTCTTGAGATGAGCAAAATTCTCCTTGCGCCGCGCGACAAAGTTGGGCAGCTTGGTCAACTGGGAAACACCTAATGCGGCCTGCATATCGGTGGCTTTCAAGTTGTAGCCAATATGCGAATAGGTATATTTGTGATCGTATCCGCAGGGAAGAGATCCCAATTGCCACTCAAAGCGCTTGCCGCAGGTGTTATCCCTGCCGGGGTCACACCAGCAATCGCGCCCCCAATCGCGAAACGATTCGATCAATGTCTGCAAATTGGGTTTATCGGTGAGGACTGCTCCGCCTTCCCCAGTGGTAATGTGGTGGGCTGGGTAAAAGCTTACCGTTGCGATGTCACCAAAGGTGCCGACGTTTCGTCCTCTGTATTTTGAGCCGAGCGCATCGCAGCAGTCTTCGATCAGCCACAGATTGTGCTCGTGGGCAAATGCGCAGACCGCGTCGAGATCAAACGGATTTCCCAAGGTATGGGCGAGGAATACTGCCTTGGTTCGTTCGCTGCGTGCCGTTTCGAGTTGGCTTACGTCGATTTCGTAAGTTGGAACGGTTACGTCAACGAAAACCGGAACCAAGTGATTCTGGAAAATCGGATTCACAGTGGTTGGAAAGCCGGCTGCAACGGTAATGACCTCGTCTCCTGGCATCAGCCGGCGGTCACCGAGTTTGGGTGAGGTCAGAGCACTCAGGGCGACGAGATTGGCTGAAGACCCCGAGTTCACCAGGGACGCTGAACGCACGCCAACAAAACGAGCTAGATTTCGTTCGAAAACTTCGGCAAACCGCCCCGTCGTGAACCATGCGTCAAGAGCCGAATCAACCACTGCACTGACGTCCGCGCCGTCGATCACTTTTCCGGACACAGGGATAGGCGTAACCCCGGGGGTGAACTCTCCGGGTCGGGATGTTTCCGAGAAGTATTGCGCAGCCAAGTCGAGAATCTGCTTGCGAAGCTGGGATGCCCTGTCCGACATAAGGTGAGCGTATTCGAGATCATATCATTCGTGAAGCTTGATTGCGCCGGCTGGAAGCTTATGATAAGCATGACTTTGCTGCTTGAGTGGAACTGAAACGTGCGTCCAATGGGGCTCTGGACCTGGAACTCGGACGCACGAGGGGTGGTGTGTTTCGGCATTCTAGCGCCTGACGCGAAGGGCAGAGAGGATCGGATGAAAGCTGTGATTCTGGCGGGCGGCTACGGTACGCGTCTCAGTGAGGAGACCGCCGTGCGGCCAAAGCCAATGGTCGACATTGGCGGCAGACCAATCCTGTGGCACATCCTGAAGGTGTATTCGCACCACGGCATTAATGACTTCATCATCTGCTGCGGATACAAGGGGTACATGATCAAGGAGTACTTCGCGAACTATTTCCTGCACATGTCGGACGTGACATTCGATATGAAGGCAAATCGAATGGACGTCCACCAGAGCGTTGCCGAGCCTTGGAAAGTAACGCTCGTGGATACAGGTGATCAGACCGGCACCGGGGGACGGTTGAAGAAGATTGGCCCCTACGTCGAGGGTGACGATGCTTTCTGCATGACCTACGGAGACGGATTGAGCGATGTGGACATAACGGCGAGCATCGCCTTTCACCGGCAACACGGTGGTCGCGTGACTATTACGGCGGTACAGCCTCCCGCGCGCTTCGGCGCTTTAGGTATGAACGGCACGACCATCACCACGTTTCAGGAGAAGCCGGCGGGAGACGGTGGATGGATCAACGGCGGCTTCTTCGTTCTGTCGCCAAAGGCTTTGGATGAAATTCACAAAGACGCATGGATGTTCGAGCGCGAACCGATGGACAGCCTGACGGCACAAGGCCAGGTGCACGCGTTTCGCCACCGCGGATTCTGGCAGGCAATGGATACCCTGCGTGACAAGCAACGATTGGAAGAGCTTTGGGCCGGAGGGAGGGCGCCCTGGAAAGTATGGTGAAGAGTTGGAGTGGGCGCCGAGTGTTTCTGACAGGTCACACTGGTTTTAAGGGCGGATGGCTCGCGCTTTGGTTGAGTCGGCTGGGTGCGAACCCTCGAGGATACGCGCTCGGCCCGTGTACCGAGCCCAATCTCTTTACGCTGGCGTCTGTGGCTAGCGTCACGGAGGATGTGCGCGGCGACATTCGCAACTACCCGCAGTTGGAGGGCTCGATCAGGGATTTTGCGCCAGAAGTTGTATTTCATATGGCGGCGCAGCCTCTTGTACGCCGGTCCTATGCCGACCCCGTCGGTACGTTCGCAACGAACGTGATGGGCACCTTGCATGTTCTGGAAGCTGTCCGCAGAACTCCCAGCGTGCGCGCCGTGGTCTGTGTCACGACCGACAAGGTCTATCAGAACCAGGAATGGGTATGGCCGTATCGCGAGACGGACCCGCTTGGCGGATATGACCCATATGCCTCGAGCAAGGCCTGCGCGGAAATTGTCAGCGCAGCCTACCGCAGCTCGTTTTTCCCAGTCGATCGACTAGCTGAGCCGCGCGTGGCGCTGGCAACCGCTCGCGCCGGCAATGTCATTGGCGGAGGAGACTGGTCCGACGACAGGCTGATTCCGGATTTAATTCGCGGCTTCAGTTCTGGACAACCGGTTCTGATCCGGAACCCCATCGCCATCCGGCCTTGGCAGCACGTGCTCGAACCACTTCACGGCTATTTAATGCTCGCGCAGAAACTGTTTGCCGGTGATCCAAAGTTTGCTTCGGCGTACAACTTCGGGCCGATCGATGACGAGGTTTGGCCGGTCGAGCGTATTGCGAACAAGCTTGTTGAGATGTGGGGGAATGGCGCCTCTTGGACTCGCGACGCCGATGCCGGTGCCCATGAAGCGCACTCCCTGAGGCTGGATGCAAGCAAAGCGCGCCTCGAACTGGGATGGGAACCAAAGCTCAACATCGATGCCGCACTGGAATGGACCGTGGACTGGTACCGTGCGTGGCATGAGGGCAAGAACATGGTGGAATTAACCGGTAGGCAGATTGAGGAATACGAGAAGCTGTGCGGCTGTTGAGCCCGATATGCACGGATTCAAAGCTTCGACGGCGACTTCAAGATTTCCGAGCGAGAGCTCTTATGACAGTTGCCGAAGTCCAACCGAAGTCCACCTCTTCGAGTTGAAGTGCCACGATTGAAAGGCCGACGGCTCGCACGAGCTCGATTACGGACTTCTCGCAGTACTTGTTTATGTGTTCATGAATGCTCACTTTGATGCGACGATCGCCTTCCATAAGCAGTCGCATGGTTTCATCGTCCAGCTCCTGGGGAACTTCGATGTACAAATGGCCACCATGGTTCAGAAGATCAGCCGCTTTTCTCGTGAGATCGAGCGGACAGCAAACGTGTTCCAACACGTGAGCTAGCTGAATGTAAGGGTAGGAACCAAGGTCGCGTTCGCTCTCGATCTTTATGATCCCGTCGGCGGGGGCGACGGGCGAGATGTCGAATACGTATTTACGTCCGGGCAAGTCGGGCAAGAATTTTCCATCAGCTCCGCCGTAGTCGAGCATCGAGAAATCGTTTTCCACAACCAATTTTCCTGCCAACCACCGTGTTAAGCCCATTCTCCGCGCTTGAACCTCCTGTGGACACGTCCCTACGCTGGAAGCGATCAACGCGTATTCTGGCTCGTATTGAATTCTTTCTCGATTGTAGGAATCGGCACGGTAATCAACGTATAGTCTTGCAATTGCCTCCTCGGAAAAGGGGACCTTGGTTTGAACAAACCGACATGAACGGCAGATCTGTATCTCGGTCAAAGCTGAGTTGCCATAGATTCTTTGAACGGCTCGGGCTACAAACGGGATCCTGCGCAGAAAGATTTTAAGTGGATGTATTGAGGGTGCGACGCCACATTCGAGATTCACAACGCGCTTTAGGAAGAACGGCGCGATTTCGCCGACAAATCCGAGTTCGTATAGTGTCTCTGAACCGCAGTTTCTGCACGCCTCCACCATTCCTCCTTGCCACGCCCAAGCTACTGCTTACGGTTTACTTGAAAATTGGGGACATGTCACGGCAAGAGAAAAAAAACGGACCTGAGTCAACGAACGCTTAGTTCTCTGCCAGCGGATTTCCTTGCACGCCCTCATGCTAATATTGCAGCAAGATCCAGTAAAACGTGTTTGGATCGTGAAGCTTTGCTGAGGCGGCGTTTGGTCAATGCAAGGCGCGAAATGGAGACGCGAGCAAAAGTCGTTGGCCGAGACAGGCCTGTCGATCAACTGGAGTTTCTGCTGAGTGAACCGCCTCAGGCGGCAGTGGAGCGAGAACGCACAGCTTTTGACAGGGCCGCTGCCCCCTTCAATGAGCGCATGGTTCTCTTTGGCGCGGGTGGCCTTGGCCGAATGGCGCTAAAGAAGCTGCGGCTCGTCGGCATCCAGCCTTTGGCCTTTACCGACAACAACGCAGCCCTGTGGGGAACCAAGATCGACGACATAGGGGTACATGCGCCTGCAAAGGCCGCTGAGCTGTACGGAGACAGCGCAGTGTTTGTGGTGACGATCTGGGGAGCACAAGCTAGCGATCGAATGTCCGATCGAGTGCGGCAGTTGCGCAACCGCGGTTGCAAGCACGTTGTCCCTGCCGGGTTCCTGTTTTGGAAATTCCCGGAGGTCTTCCTGCCCTATTTTCCGTTGGACTTGCCACATAAAGTATTGAGTTCCAAGGGCGACATAGTGGCTGCTTTCAACTTGTTTCAAGACGAATTCTCGCGCCATGAGTTCGTTGCGCAGTTATCCTTTCGATTGTTACTCGATTTCGATAGTCTGACGTGCAGTGGGGAATCCAAGCATTACTTCCCATCCCAGCTGATCGATCTTCGAGATGATGAGGTGTTGGTCGACTGTGGAGCTTTTGACGGAGATTCCATTGAGGAGTTTGTTCGCCGGAAAGCCGAGTCGTTTCATTCTCTGATCGCGTTCGAACCGGACCCAGCCAATTGGAAGAAGCTTCATGAGCGCCTGAACACGTATCCCCTGCACATCCGAAATAAGATTCTAACCATTCCCAAAGCAGTCGGGGCGCGAACTGAAACTGTCTTATTCACTTGCGCTGGGACGGACCAATCCCGGACTGGTCAAGGCACGAACTCGGTACAGTGTGTGGCGCTTGACGACGCGCTGCAAGGTTTTCAGCCCTCGCTGATAAAATTCGATATAGAAGGTGCAGAGTTGGATGCGTTATTCGGGGGGCGAAATACAATTTCCCGATGTCGTCCGGTCCTGGCGGTCAGCGCATATCATGAACAGGACCATCTGTGGCGTATTCCACTGATGTTGGCAGAGGTTTGCGAGAATTACAGATTCTACCTGCGTCCGCACGGAAGCGAAGGCTGGGATTTGGCTTGCTATGCCGTGCCCGATGAGAGAACAGTCTTGCACTAACGGTGGTTTCCGTCAGCAAAACAGGCGGCAGTAAGCAACCAGCATCAGGTGCGCAGCTGGAGAAACCGACTCAAAACAATTTGTTAGTTGCACAAGTCCGGTTAGACGAATCGCTTTTCGCCAGAATCCGCTATTGGACGAGGCATGTCCTCGGGGTCGATCGGGCTATCGGCTTCACCGTCCTTGCAAGAATCTGGGCCAGCGGCGCCGGCCTCGTGACCGTCGCCCTGATTGCGCGATTTCTTTCGCCCGCCGAGCAGGGTTATTACTACACGTTTGGAAGCTTGGTCGCGCTGCAGATCGTCTTTGAGCTCGGGTTCTCTTTTGTAATCCTGCAACTGGCCAGTCACGAGCGAGCGCGGCTTAGTATTTCCCGCGACTACGACATCACCGGAGACTCGATCGCCCACGCCAGGCTGGCCTCCGTGCTTCAGAAATCGGTTCGCTGGTATTCCATAGGTGCAGTACTTGTTGCCACGACACTGATTCCTTCAGGATTCTATTTTTTTTCTACGCATCAACACGCCGAGACTGTGTCGTGGCATCTGCCGTGGTACTGTGATGCGGCGATGGCCGCCCTTAATTTCCAGCTTGATCCCATGCTGTCCTTTCTGGAGGGCTGCGGATACGTTTCGCAGGTGGCACGCCTCAGGTTTATGCAGTCCGTCGTAGGAAGTCTATTCGCGTGGGCTGCCCTGGCGAGCCGCCACGGCCTCTTCGCGCCATCGATGATGCTGTTTGGAATGGCCTCTTGCTCGCTCCTATGGCTTTACACAAAACGGAAATTGCTGTTTGGACTCCTGAGGCATAACCCAGGAAACGATCGAATCCGCTGGGGCAAGGAAGTTTGGCCCTTTCAATGGAGAATCGCGGTGAGCTGGTTCTCTGGTTATTTCCTGTTCTCGCTTTTCAATCCCGTGCTGTTTGCCTATCGTGGGGCGATTGAGGCGGGCCAAATGGGAATGTCACTGAGTCTGGTAAACGCCATTCAGTCCATCGCGATTTCGTGGGTAAGCACAAAGTCTGCACCTTTTGGGGGCCTGATCGCAGGCAAGAAATATCGGGAGTTGGACCTAACATTTTCAAGAGCCCTGTGGCAATCCCTTGTCGTGGCAGTTGCTGGGGCTGTTACAGCCTGGCTCGGATGCGTATACCTTAATTGGCAGCACTTCCGCTTTGCCCAGCGCTTGCTTTCTCCCAGTTCTCTGGGAATTCTCATGATCTACATGATCGTCAATATCATCATTTTTGCGCAAGCCTATTATCTCCGTGCACACAAGCAGGAGGTATTCTTCCTCAACTCTCTCGTCGGAGCTGCGGCTGTTGCGATGAGCACCTTCATCCTGGGGCGACGCTACGGTGCCCCAGGAATCGTTCTCAGTTGTTGCTTCCTGAATTTCGGCGGCCTGGCGTGGGCAACATACAAGTTTCGCAAATACCGAAGCCTCTGGCATGCTCCATAATCTTCTCGATGGGGCTTGATTCTTACGATGAATCGGCATTCTCCCGGTTTTGTGATTATTCCTGCTTCCGTTTGATACTTGCACGATTCGAGATGGTGATTCGCCCGACTTATCCCGACGCCTGAAACTCACGGCTGGGGAGACTCTTGCTTCGATCACACTCCTTGGCTCTGCTTGGCCTTTCTGAGGAACATGACATGAGCGAAATCCTTGCGCCCGCAGAATCAGACGAGAAGTGCATCTCTGAGAACCGCAGGCTGATCCTCACAATCGCTGTGCCCACGTATAACCGCAGCGCCAAGTTAGCATTGCTTCTGAGGAATCTGGCTCCCCAAGTAATCGACGAACCTCGCGTCGAGCTCATTGTTTCGGACAACTGTTCGTCTGACGATACGCCGGCCATAGTCGAGTCGTTCGTTGACGCCGGTCTTCGCTGCCGCTATATCCGAAATCAGGAGAACATCGGGCCCGACGGCAATTTTCTGCAATGCTATGGGATGGCATCCGGGAAATATCTCTGGGTATTCTCTGATGATGACGTCATCTTGCCGGGTACTGTCGACACCATTCTGCGGCTCATTGGCGAACGCGACTTCGACTTGGTGTACATGCGGCCCCTCGGTTTCGTGAGAGATCCAGCAGAACGTGGACAGATCAATCCTGCGCCGAAAACCAAAGTGTTTCTAGACGCGTCGGCCTTTGTACACGCGGTCGGGCTGAACGGTGATTTTGCTCTCATCAGTTCCGTTATCGTGAATAAGCAGAGGGTGGAAACCGTGGCGCATCGGCAATTCGCAGATGCTCGCAATACCAACCTGATACAACTGGCCTGGGTCTTCACCGCCCTTAACAACTTCCAACGCGGACTGTTCATTCAGAGTGGCTTATATGCGGTCTGCGAGGAAAATCCAAGCAGACAATTCGATATCGCAAGAGTTTTTGGTGTCAATTGGTACAAAGTTTCTTCGCTTTTTCTCGATCCAGGATCCGACCTGCACAATGCCGTGCTGAATGATCAGCTGTATTCATGGTTTCCAACTTGTTGGTACAGTCTCAGCAAATCGGCGCGGCTTACTCAGACTGCACCGCCTCACACGCTGATGCACCCGCTTTACGGTGGCCGTCTCCTGTATTGGCTTTGTGTCTATCCGCTATTGACGTTCCCAAGACTTCTGGCTGGTGGCTGGTTAGCCGTGTTGCGGGGCATCCGTAAAATCGACCGAGCGTGGCACGCACCGTGAGCGTAATCACGGTGCCTCTGGAGTTCGGCCAAGAACAAATGACTCCTTCCTGAAATCGGCATGTGCTAATGTAGTCGTCAGGTGTCGCCGGATTCTCACTTTCGCAAATGACAGCGTTGGGGGCGGGCACCTCTATCCGTTCGCCCGGTAAGAATTCCGAAGAAAACCTCGGCTATCCATGTTTGTATCGATCATCATTCCAACGTTTAATGGCGGGACGCGAATCGCCGGATGTCTCGATGCACTTCTGGAACAGACGTCAGGAAGAGATGCGGAAATCTTAGTAGTTAATGATGGCTCAACTGACAATACAGAGGAGGTGGTTACGGCCTACCCTGGCATTCGCCTGGTTAGCCAATCGAATGGCGGACCCGCAGCTGCACGCAATCGCGGTGTGCTCGAAGCTCGAGGCACGATCATCTTGTTCACAGATGACGATTGCGTTCCGACGTCAGGGTGGCTAGCCGCAATGACTGATCCGTTTAAGGATCCTGATGTCGTTGGAGTAAAGGGTGTCTACCGCACTCATCAGAGGCGACTGGTGGCACGGTTTGTCCAAGTTGAGTACGAAGACAAATATCGGCTGATGTCACATCGTCCTGAGATCGACTTCGTCGACACGTATTCAGCAGGGTTTCGCCGTGATCGATTCCTTGAGGTGAACGGCTTCGACACGAGTTTTCCGGTGGCTTGCGCTGAAGACGTGGACCTCTCCTACCGCATGTCCGCACGTGGCTGGACCATGAAGTTCGTTCCGACGGCTGTCGTTTATCACACTCACCCAGACACGCTCAGGAGCTACCTGAAGAAAAAATACAAGTTTGCTTTTTGGCGTATTCTCGCTATCCGTAATAACCCAAACAAGGCGATTCGAGACAGCCACACACCGCAAGTGATGAAGCTACAGCTTCTGTTCGCCCCGGCGCTGCTGCTTGCGATTGCCGCTGATTTGTTGATTCACCCGAAGATTTCGGCGACTCTGCTGGCGTGCATTGGCTTTGTAGTCAGCACGCTGCCGTTCGCATGGCGAGCGATCGCCAAAGATCCGGTTGTTGGGCTGCTTTCCCCGGGCCTGTTGGCAGCACGCGCCTGCGCGCAGGGGTCAGGAGTAACCGCCGGCCTCATCCATGTCGGCCGCAAGCTAGCCGAAGCGGAAACCGAGTCACACGCCTAGAAGCGTTGTTGCCCGCGCTGCGGGCGCCTCGTGCGGTAACAATTGAAGCGGACGTGCCTGATGCGAACGCGACGAAGCGGTATTCTCAGAGAATGCCGGCTGCAAGATCTTGATCTCCACCATCAGATGCACAACGAGCAGAAGAGCAAAAGCTTGTCGGCGGCCCCGATTGCGTTGCGCTCAGAGACGGACAGAGCGGACCCCGGTTCGAGAGCGAGTACGACTGAATTGAAGGCACACCCGCAAGTGAGCTGTATTGTTTTGAATTGGAATGGCTGGGCAGATACGATTGAATGTCTCAGCGCACTGGGAGAATGCAGCTATCCGCATCTGACTGTCATCGTGGTAGACAACGGGTCAACTGACGATTCCGTTGTGAGAATCAAGTCTGCTTATCCTGATATTTTGCTGCTGAAGACCGAAAGAAACCTCGGGTTTTCCGGTGGCAACAACGTAGGCATCCGGCACGCTCTTGATATTGGCGCGGATTACGTTTGGTTGCTGAATAACGATGCACGGCCCGCCCCGGACGCACTGGCCGCCCTTGTGGCAAAAGCTGTTTCCGACAAAAGCATCGGAGCGGTCGCATCAATCTGCTTCTACGCCGATGCACCCTCGACCGTGCAGGCATGGGCGGGATCGAGGGTTAACTTGTGGATCGGGTACGGGCGTCTCTGTACAGAGCCTCACGGAGATGATTGGTTTCACTCGCTCAACGGCACCAGCATGCTCGTTCCTTCTGCCGCGATCGGAGATGTTGGGCTGTTGGACGAAGGTTTCTTTCTTTATTGGGAAGACACCGAGTTTTGCCTGCGACTCCGGAAGAAAGGTTGGCGAATTGCCGCCGCTCCGGATTCGCGCGTCCTACACAAAGTCAACGCCAGTACCGGAGGAAACAGGATTGTCCTCGACCGTTATCAAACTGCGTCCGGCCTGCGCTTGCTACGTTTGCATTCGCCGGTACCCAATTTGGCCCAGTTCTTGTTCCTGGCAATACGATTTTCGCGGCGCATATTAAGGCTCGAGTTTGCTCGGTGCCAATCGGTATGGGCGGGAATTCAAGATTATCGTCAGACGCATCCGACACACCACTGAAATGAATCGACAATGCCTGATCTCTCTCTCATCCCGTGGACCGCACTATATTGGATCGACGCCATCGCAGTCGCTCATTTTCTAATTTCCTATTACCGCAACTGCCACCGGAAAGGCTATCGCATCGACTTTTGGCACTCCCAGCTTTTTCTCATTTGCGTGCTTCCCAACATGCTGATGCTGCCATTCGCCAGGAGCGAATTGAATACGATCGTTGTTGGCAAAGACATGGGGACGATCATCCAAGTGCTGCCGACGGTGTTCTTGATCACGCTGGTTGGCTATTTGGCAGTCCTGGCAGGCGGCGGGTTTTGGCGACTGCAGGCTGGTCTTGGTTTGCGCAAGGCGGCTTCTCAGACGCTCAACCTGATTCCACGCTGTTCAATGATGTTAATGTCCTCGCGCAACGTTCTGGTGTTTCAGGCGGCGCTCTGTGTTGTCTTTCAATGGCTGCTTCTGGCCTACTACTTTTCTCAGAGTGGATTCGCATTTGACCTTCGCGGCTATACATTCGCCAATCCGAGTTTTCGACCGGTTGCCTTATTGATTTCCAATTATTCGGTCATTATCGGCTCCCACTGCCTCGCACGGTATGTTGACGGCAGGGAGCGAGTTCTGTTGTTCTTTACCATGATCCTGAGTCTCGGTTTGGTATTTTTTGGCGCGCGGGGTAATCTCGCAGCTATCTACTTTCCGGTATTGCTGTGTTACGTGGTAATGCTCCGGACTAGGATTGGCCTGTTTCGAATCATGACCGTGGGCGCCATCATAGTCGTCGTTGTTTTCTATCTCGGAAATGTACGCGCTGGGGATTACTCGTTGGCTGGCTTCTTCGGTTCCCTCGCCTTCTTGCTGCTCTATGGGAATAACTTTTCAGACCTTCGGGATTTCGCTTGGGTCTACTCGGCTTGGGACCACGTATTCTGGGGGGGCAAGACCTATCTGGTCGCAATCCTGTCCTTTATGCCCCGCTTCGCATCTTCCTTTCGAAACACCTGGGCCGTCGGCGTGATGACAACATCGACGATCGGCCAGGATCCGGAAGTGTTCGGGTTGAGGCCTGGGTCATTTGGCGAAGGATTCTTCAACTTCGGAGTCCTCGGCGTAATTGCAGTCGGTCTGGTGGTCGGCATCATTGTGCGGCGAGTTGATCTCGATACGAAACGTGTTTTGACGGCTTCTCCGCCTTCGATGATGAAAGCATTTGCCTCGACTATGCTCCTCGGCGTCTCAGCCACCGTGGCCATCACGGCCGGGTTCTCAGGTCTGTATGTCCTTGGAGGAGTTTACTTTTTTACCTGGTTCTGCCTGTGCGTGGAACGAGTGTTCCGCCCCAAGATAGTTTCTGCCGATCAGGTCGGATGACCCTGATGACCGGTGGAAGCATCCTTTCCAAGACTGCAAAGCCAAAAAGCTTCCGGTTCTTCCACCCACGCATTCGTGGCGAGCTCCTTATTTAATCGAATGTGAGTTCAGGAACTCCCATAAGGCTCAACCACGCCATTGATCTTGATCGAAGGCAATCCTGTGCTAGCTGAAATGTAGGGAACGCCATCCGCCATGACGGCATCGGGAAACTCCCACCCCGTCGCCAGCACTCCTGTCCCAGAAACAGAACCGATGCTCGCGAAGTCGTTCGTGGGCGCGCCGATGTTACTGGTGTCTACGAAGTCAAGAATCAGTTGCCCGATCGAGCCCGAGACAATACCAACCAGCAGAGGAGAGGCCTGCGCCGCAAACCCGTTGAATGTAACCTTTTCGATTATCGAGCCGTTTCCAACGAAAGCAGCCATGCCCCCGTTTCTCGCGAAACTGCAGTTCTGAAATGAGAGACTCCCTCCGACGAAGGGATCGAAAGGTTGAGCCGGCGCCAGGAAACCGGCCAAGGGCGACGGCGGAATGCAGGTCACATTTCTGAGGTTGATGCTCCCAAAGTTCTCTGCGACGGCAAGTACGGTTGGCGCGGCCAGGCTACAATCAGAAATGATCACATTGTCTACAGAGTTCGGTCTGCTGCCGCTGGCCAGCCCAATCAAGAACGCGGGTATTCGGAGCCTGCCGGTGCAATGGCTGACGCTAACCGAATCGATGCTGAACGTGACCGGCTCGGCTCCTCCGGTCGTCGTATAAAGCCGCATGAGCGACAAGCTGTCAAAAGTGCAGGCGTCGACTGTAACTCGCGAGATGTCGCCCGTGTGCCCCTCCGGGCAGTTCAAGGCGATCGAGTCGTCGCCAGTTCGGAAATCGCAGCCTGAAATCGCTATGTCGTTTGCAGGTCCGTCGAAATGCAGCCCATCCGTGTTTCCGCCCTTGCTCCACAACGCGCACCCGGATACCTTAACATTTCCTACGTTTGAGAGCCTGATGTGGTAAGCGGGTGTATTCACCACGACTAACTTCTCAATCGTGATGTTATCCAAGTTCATGAGGTTAATCCCGCAGTACCACACACGGCCGGTCACTCCCTGTCGCGTTCCAGTTGTCGAATTTCCGCTGAAGCCGTTTCCTTGGTTACCGTTCACCGTGAAGTTGCTGAGCGAGACGTTTGCGCCCCGTGCCGGGGCTGCGGGCCCCGGATCGAACGGTATCGCTGCATCGGGGGGTCCGTTGTGAATGCCATCGTTGTTGGTGCCCGACTTTACAAAGAATCCCGTACCGCAGCCCAGCCCTGCGATGCCCCAATGCCCGCCTGCCGGAAGGAACAAGCCGGAGATCAGAGCAGTTCCATCGATGATGAGCGTGATCGGATGGTCCGCGGTGGCTCCAGCCAATGCGGCATTAATGCGCGGTCCATCGTCAGTGGCAGGACCCCCAGTTTGCAGTTTGTGCCCGTTCCTCAGGTCGCAATCGAGGGCACAACCGATCTCCGATGCCCGGATGTAGGTCATTCCCGGGAGAGGCGTCGGCGGCGAGGCAGGGCCTAAGCAGGGAATAACCAACCCGGAATCGCTGCACCCTATCAACGAGCAGCCCAAGGCCGAGCCTGCTGTTAACAGTCCCGCGTTCCTAATGAACTGACGTCTGTCGAGCAAACTTGTGGGCTTGAGCAACAATCGCTTGTTAATAAAGCCTACGGCGCATTTTCAGGTTGATCTGGCCGGGACGTGTGACTTGCGACAAGATCTTTGTCGTCCGACGCGAAAGAATAACCGATTCACTTCAGACACAGCAATAGCTGATCCCGCCGTAAACAAACGATTTCATCCTCCGGCGAGGAGGTGGTGCACGCTGTCCGCTGTTCTCGTCCAAGAAAAGTAGGTGGCTCGCTGTAACCCCTTCTCCCGAAGATAAATGCGCAAAGAATCGTCGTAGACGATTTGCTCGATACCCCTGGCGATTTGGTCTGCCGAAGTAGGGCTCACTAATAGTGCAGCGTCTGCGGCCACCTCTGGCATGGCAGTGACGTTCGCTGTTACAACCGGAGTCCCGCAAGCCATTGCTTCCACCACTGGAAGTGCAAAGCCTTCATAAAGAGACGGAAAGATCAATGCCTTAGCGCCGCGATACAAAGACGGCAGCCTCGCCTCCGACACCAAGCCCGTGAAATTAACGCGATGCTGCAACTGCAGCCGTTCAATGATTCGCGACAGATCAGCAGCGGGCTTGCCGGTGAACGCGAGGCGCATGCGGCGGTCGATATCAGCCTTGGCGAACGCTTCCACAAGACGGAATTCGTTTTTGTGCCGCTTGCGGTTGCTCACGCAAAGAAGATAAGGAAACGGAAAGTCGTATAGATCCCCGTCTGGCCGGTACGCAGGATCTACACCGCACCCGACATTCAACACCTTGCCCGGCTCAACTCCGGACCACTCGAGGATCTGTGACCGCGTAAACTCCGAGACCGTGAGAATTTTCACTGCTCGCTGACAGGCACGCCGCATAATGGTTGAGTAATACAATCGAATCGCCGGACTGCTGTTCTCTGGGCAATAAACGTGGCTGAGATCGTGAATCGTAAAAACGAAAGGACAGCGCACAAACAGCGGCGTGTTATATCCGGGAGAGAAGAACAGGTCCGCCCGAGTGGCCATTCGCAGAGCTCGTGAGAGCCGCCAAGCATCAAGCGGTGCAGCCGGATGCGATGTCAAAGGAACAGGTCGATAGTCCAAACTGGCCAATATGTGCCGCGCAAATCGACCGATGCCGTGATGCCCAATCCAGCGCTGATCGGCGTAAATCATGATGAGTTACGAATGATCTCTCTGCCGACTCACTCCGATAACGAACGTATGGCTCGCGAGCCGAGCAATGCCCCCTATCGAGTCACTACCGCCAACGAAGCCGCAGTTATGGCCAGCTGCGAGGCGATCTGCGTCCAGTCGCGCAAGCCGCGGACGAAAGCGCCGGTCGGGAGCTTGTACGGCACAACGACCTGATCTCCTGGATAGAGGTGGATGCGTTCGAATTTCGATCCGGTGAAAAGACCATTCACATCATTGGCAGCAACCACAAACCCGTTGGCTCGTAACACGAAAGCATGGTGCAGATCTGATTGGGGCTTTCCCTTTCCAGCTATCTGGAGGTAGGCGCCTGCCGTGTTACGCGCCTCGAAAATGAACGACCCCGGGTTGTAAACATCGCCCACAACCGACACCGTCGAAGGCGTATGCGGAATCATTAGCCGATCTCGGTCTTCCAGCACCAGGTCAGGAAAGTCCCTAATGCTGGTGTCCTTCGGCCTGACGGCGAGTGCCACGCGTCCGCTCGCTCGAGTATTCCGCAGTTGATTCACGATCGCCTGCTGCGCCGCCACCATTTGGCCTACATCGCCTGGATTCGCAGACGCGGCAACCGTTGTTGCCGACTGCCGAATCTGCACATCCAGCGTCCGGGCGAGTTCATCGATACTTTTCTGTTGGTCAGCGCGGGCTGACTCGCGCGTGAATTGGGCGCCATAAACATATGCGTTGGGAGTTAGCCCTCCGGCCCTCTGTAGAAGCCCTCGAAGCGTCTCGTTCGCTTCAAGCTTATAAATCCCGGGGCGCATCACCTCGCCTTCGACGATTACATATTGGGATTTGTCGGCTTGTGGAACGTTGATATCGGCTTGCGAGAAAATCGTCACAATGTCGCCAGCCTGCAGTTCAAGGTTGCTTTGCTCATCTTTCTCGATGATCGCTTTTCGGGGACTCATCCATAGCAACTTTGAGGAGAGGTCAACTGGATTCACGCGCTGGATAATTGCGTAGTCCCAGTTGATCTCGGGAGCGTACCGGCGTACGTCCTCGGCGATGTCGCGGACTGCGCTGACGTTGGTCGACGGTTGCATGGACTGTTGCGGCAGCCGCGACGGCGACACCATAGGCGTCTGCCGATATGGATTCTGATTGTAAGTCTCGCTCTGCGCCATCCCGGTCTCCGCCGCCGTCGACCCACCCGGTTCCTGCACGTAGCCGGGTGTATTCCCCGCGCCGCTCGTTGACGGGTACTGGCCTTCCGGCGTAGCTCCTGTAATAGGCGTAATGCCGCTCGGTTGCTGCTGATACTCTGGCCGTGTCGTGTAGGTCGGCTGCGACGACCGGATGGGATATTCCGTGGCCCGTCCGTTCACCACAGCGGCGCGGTCCCGCCAGTAATTGCGGGTCAGCAGCGCTTGCGAATCCGGGATCAGATCGCGAATGCGCATGCCTGGCTTCCATGGATAGCGCCCCGGATTGGCCACGTTACCGCGTAGGGTCACCGTATCGACGAATCGCGGGACAATCGAAAACACCCGGACAATGTCGCCGTCTTTCAATGGTTCCGCGCGCGATTGTGCGTCGTAAGGAAACTCAAGCGTCTGGCGTGCGTGGTGCTCCACGAAACGGTCGATTGTGATCTTGTTGGTGTCGGCAACCGCGCTCAGGTCGCCGGCAATTTCGATCAGATCATTCAGGGTTGAATTGTCTTTGACTTCGTAAATTCCCGGAGTATTCACAGACCCTGACATCGCGACAAGAGGCCCCACGTGCGGGATGTAGAGCACGTCGCCAGACTCGAGACGCACGTCTTTGGATTTGTCTCCCTTAATCAGCAGGTCGTAGAAGTCGAAGTCGCTGATAATCGCGCCATTCCGCCGTACCTGGATGTGGCGCAAGGATCCCTGGGGCGCAGGACCTCCAGAAGCGAAGATTGCATTCACTAGCGAACTAAGCGAACTGATCGTGTAGGTTCCAGGATAGCGCGCTTCTCCGACGACGAAGACCTGGATCGTGCGCAGGCGACCCATATTGACCGTGAGATTGAAGTTCTTGAACACCTTCGAAATCTCTGTTCGCAGAGAATTCTCCAGATCCCCGTAGTGAATACCAGCAACCGCGACTTGTCCCACCCGAGGAATATAGACTTGTCCCGAGCGGTCGACTACCACTCGCAAATTCGCTTCCACTTGCCCCCAGATCTTGATTTGCAGTTCGTCCCCAGGGCCGATCACGTAGTCGCTCGGGACTTGCATCAGGTCGACAGGGGCGAATGTAGTCGGTGCCTGCGTGAATAACGATTGTCCGAACAACGGCAATACGTGCCCCACAGTGTCAGCCACCATCTGCTCGAATTCTGTTTCAGGACGCACTGGCTGGGGGCGTCCGTTCTGCGAGAGATTCTGCGGCGGCGTGTTGGGAGCGAACTGATCTGTGTACCCTGCTTCGGGCAGACTCAGTACGGGTGTGCTTAGAGGTAGAGTGGATACATCCGCTCCTGCTTGTCCTTTTGTTTGCTGCGATCCGCTGCACTGGGGCGTACCAGCCATGGAGGGATCTGTACAATCTGGTGGCGTGCGCTGCGAACTGTCCTGCTGTGAGAATAAGTCCCCAACCGATTGAGAAAAGCACACGCTGGACACTGAAATCAAAAAAGCAAGCAAAAATGTCTTGTGCATAATGGATTTTGAAATTGTAAACTGCCAGTCTTCACAACATGAATTTCTTCATTGATTCTCCGTAGTAAAAAAATTCCGATCACTTCTATCGAGTCATGGTAGGTTTGTCTCTCCACTTAAATCTCTGAGCCATGGGCGAGCCGCGCGTTCCCAAAATTGCAGAAAGGTCTGAAGCTTAGATTCTTGCGTACGAGTACCACAACCAGCAAGCGTGCTGTGTCGATCCTAAAACGTTTTGCGTTGCCGTGACTGCACACCTTCGGACTCAAGTCTTGGTCGCCAGAAGGCCAAGGTTTCACCTTAGGACGAAATGGGGAACAACCATCGGAGGTTTTTAAACACACAACCCTATGCACATTAGTATTTTACAAAGAAAACGCAATCACAAATCTCCCTGCACAACGAACAAACCCTGTTCATGTCCCGATGCATCTGAACCGCAAAATGGGTTTCCGAAGAGGGTCTGTCAAATCGGAGAAACAGCTCAGTAAGAATTTTTTTCACAATCAAAGCGTGGAGGTTTAAAAAAAACAAGCGCACGGCTCGTTTTATATGAACTGTGGCTTTGAAAATCAGTCGCGCCGATGTAATCCTCGCGATTACATTCCGCATATATCGAGCAAGAATTGCGCAGCTCACCGCAGACTGATTTCCGTGAGCCATTTTGGTTGTTCAAAAATCAAGACGCTTGGGTATTGATTATGAGGCGCTGTCAAAGGAGACTTCCAGATGCAAACAAGATTCCTCATAACATTAGGTTCCAGCGTTCAGCAATTGGACCAGCAAAGCTTTACGCTAGAGTTTGTATAGATGATTCGTAGTCGTCTTAGTTTTGCGCGTCTCTATCTCAGAGTCCTCACTCTGCTTTTGCCGGCTCTCGCCTATTTCATTGCAGTCGAAATTCATTTCGGATCTAACATTTTCTTTCCGCGCACACCGATAACCGGTCTCCCCTCGTACTGGGGACTCTTGTTTCTGACCACAATTGCGTGGGCGATCGCGGCCGAGGAAGCAAGCCTGTGGAACGTCGAGCAACTTTATGCGCCCGGGCAAAAGAGTCGGCGTCTGCTGGAAGCCATTGGCTTCACGTACGTGGTTGTGATGGCGGTCGGCTTCTTGTATCGGGGAGCAAGCTATTCCCGTGTGGTCATCGTTGTCAGCGCGGCGGCCCTTTTCGTGCTTGCAACGATTACCCGCATCGGCTTCCGCGTTTTTCTTGAAGTGTTGCGAAGGAAGCACAACAAAGTAGTGAAGATTCTGCTGGTGGGCACCGACCGTTTTGCGCGTCGTGTGGCCACCTCGCTTGAGCACGGCGAAGTCTTGCCTTGCAAAATCGTTGGCTTCGTCCGCTTGCCTGATCAGGAGATTGCGGTCGAGGGCGCCGTTTACGAGCTAGATGAGATCCCGGTTTTTTGCAACGGGCACTCGATTGACGACATCATCATCGCCCTGCCACCCAGTCGCATCAGCGACGTGAGCGAGATCACCCCCTTCCTCGAGAAACTGTGCGTGCCTACGCGCGTAGTGATCGATCTGGGAGAAACGGTAGGTGTCCGCAGCCGCCTCATCGACCTGGGTGGAATCCGAATGCTGGATGTCCAGCCGACGTTGGCTGAGAGCGGTTCCTACCTCGTACAGAAGCGGATCTTCGACATCGGTTTTTCGGCACTCTTTCTGTTACTCACACTTCCAATTACGATTCCGATCGCGCTTGCGATCAAACTCACCAGCCGCGGACCAATCTTCTTTGTGCAGGAGCGGGTAGGGCTTAACGGGCGTGTGTTCAAGATGCTCAAATTCCGCACCATGCGGTTGGGCAGCCAGGAAGAAGGGGACACTCGCTGGACGTCGCTGGACGATCCACGCCGCACGAAGGTTGGCATGTTCTTGCGCAAGATGAACATCGATGAAGTGCCCCAGTTCCTGAACGTGCTGTTGGGCGACATGAGCATCGTCGGCCCGCGTCCGGAACGTCCGCATTTCGTCGAAAGATTCCTGGACCAGTTCGATCGATATAACGTGCGCCACACCTTCAAGGTTGGCATCACGGGGTGGGCGCAGGTGAATGGCTGGCGCGGCGATACCTCGATCGCCAAGCGCGTGGAATATGACCTCTACTACCTGCGCAATTGGAGCCTTACTTTCGACCTGCAGATCATCATCATGACCGCACTGCACGCCTTCAACAGCAAGAATGCGTACTGAAAATTCCCTGCGATGGTGGTTTAAATTCGGGACGCCGACTCGCCGCTACGTCCTTGTCTCTATTGCTAATGCCCCTTTGCTATCTGAGCGGCTTCGTTCGTAGAAGGGTCTCAGTCTCCTTTTCGAACACCGCTATATCCGTTTCACCGAAGTGCTTGGAACAGATTCGGCCGTCCGGTCCTATAAGAAATGCCACTGGCAGTCCGAGAATTCCTCCGTAAAGCTCTCCGATCCGCGCACTACCCATCACTACGGGATAGTTCATCCTGAACCGCTCTTGAAACTCCCGCACCGGCTCGGCAGTGTCATCCATGGACACGCCGACGATCTGCAATCCCCGGTCGCGGTACTTGTCCTGCAATGCGATGAAGCGAGGGATTTCGTCGCGGCATGGATCGCACCACGTGGCCCAGAAATCGAGAAGAACCACCTTCCCGCGATAACTCGAGAGCGTCAATGGCTTGCCACCCAGATCCGTCAGGGTGAAATCCGGCGCGAGGGGCCGACCTGCCAAGCCGCTATGCTGTGCACGGAATTTCGCACGGGCAGCCAGAAACACTCCTCCGCAGATGGCCAACGCGAGGAGGCTGAGGAATAGTCTTCTCTTCACGGAGTATCGGATCAGTCGCCTTTGGCGACCGGATAGCCCTTGTCCACCCAGTCGGTCCCAAAATTATTAGCGATGTAGAGGATTTTCACATGGGTGAAGCCGAGCGCCTGCAGCGCGTCGTCCGCTGGCTTGACGTTCGGGCAGTGATCCCAGGGGCAGCACCCACAATAAAGGACGATGTATGTGTTCTTGGGCAGGGAAGCCACGCGCTTCCGGAGCTGGTCAATCCCGCTGGCACTGGCCGCCGGACCGATGTACTCCGAGCCAGGAATGTGCGCCTGCGAGTAAAGAACATGCGAGCCAACCTGAATCATCAGCGGCTTTGGACTTCCAGTCGATTGCAACGCCTTGGCCAATTCTGCCGGATTGATGAACCGTGAGGAAGGTATCGAACTCGCCTGGTACGCGAAGACAACCGCAACCACCGTCGCAATGAGTAACGGCAGGCGAGTGACCGCATACCAACCTCTGAAAAGCATCGTGGATTTCATTGTTCGATTATTGTACGAAGATTCCGCCGTTCTCAACGCGGGAAAGTTTCAGATTCGATCTTTGCGCGGTCCACGATCGATCCAAACCGCGCTCTTTCTCGCGACAGTCGGGAATCTTGTTCTGACTACAACTGAGCGTACGCTTCATCGCACCTTAGAAGTCGTGGACGGTAGCGGTTTATCTCAGAGGTCGCTACAGTTATCGATACTCCAACGTTAGGTTTGCAAAGTGATTCCTAAGCGCTGTCCCGTGGTCGTCGCAACCGTTGCGGTCCTCCTGATAGTGCGTTGCCTGACTGCCGCGCAGAATGCCTCGTCGGCGACGGTCCAGTCACTCCCGTTCCTCAGCCCGATCTTCGGCGACAACATGGTATTGCAGCGGGACAAGGCGAATACCCTCTGGGGATGGTCCGAACCCGGGGATAAGGTTCAGGTTGAAGTTGCGGGCAACGGCGCATCAGCAGTTGCGGGGAGCGACCGCCGCTGGCAGGTGAAGATTCAGCCGCCGCCCGCCGGCGGCCCATACACCGTCACCATCAAAGGCCATCAAACGGTGGAACTTCATAACGTCCTGGTGGGGGATGTCTGGCTGTGCGGCGGCCAATCCAACATGCAGGTCAGCCTGATCCGCGCCCGCGACGGTGAGAATGAAGTGAAGGCCGCGAACTATCCGGAGATTCGCTTCTTCGCCGTCGCCGGTCACGCGGCCTACCATCACACGGGCCTCGTGGAGGGTACTTGGAACGTGGTATCCCCTGAGACGGCGGATCGCGTCTCCGCGGTCGCGTATTACTTCGCGCGGAAGATCCAACAGGAGATCCACGTTCCGATCGGGCTGGTCGTCGACGCTATGGGCGGAACGCCGGCCGAGGCGTGGACAAGCGCTGCAGCGCTCCGTCCGCTCAAGGATTTCGATATTCCGCTGGCCGAACTGGACAAGTTTGCCGCCACTGGTGGGCCCGAATACGGCAACTATGTCATGCACTGGTATGACCAGTACGATGTCGGCCTCAAGGGAAACTATGCCGCTCCGGATTTGAACGATTCAACCTGGAAGTCGGTTGACATCCCGTGCGGCTTCGCCGAATTGACCGCGCCCGACGCGCCTGCCGTTGCCTGGTTCCGAAGAGAAATCGTGCTGTCCGACCCGCTTCCGGCGGGGCGCGCGACATTGTACCTCGGCTCGATCGAGCGCATGGACACGGCGTACATCAACGGTACGCAAGTCGGCGCCAGCGCGTGGGTCGAGAACCCGCGCGTCTATCCCGTCTCCGATTCGTTGCTGAAGCCCGGAAAGAACGTCATCGCGATTCGCGTTCTGAAGACAAAACCGCAGGGCGGATTCCTTGCGAAGCCCGAAGAATTACGCTTCGTGCTTGGCGACCAGAAAAGCCTTCCCCTGGCGGGTAAATGGAAAGGCCGGCTGAGCGTCGATCTTCGTCCGCCGCAACCTTTGCCTATTGGTTATGAGAACTGGCCGGTGATTCCATCCGTACTCTATGAAGGAATGCTGGCGCCTATCGCACCGTTTTCGATCACGGGCGCTCTGTGGTACCAGGGCGAACAGAACTCGGAACGCGGGTACCAGTACCGCAAAATCCTTCCGGTCACCATCGCGGATTGGCGAAAACTTTTCGGCCAGGGCGATTTCCCGTTCTATATCGTCAGCCTTCCGGCGTTCGGACACCGCAGTCCAATGCCCATCTACGATGCATGGGCCGAGACACGAGAGTCGCAGGCACTCACCGCGGCCACCGTTCCCAATTCGTGCCTCGCGGTTACGATCGACACCGGCGATCCCGACAATCTCCATCCAAAGGACAAACGCCCCGTGGGAGAGCGCCTCGCGCTTTGCGCTTTGGCGCAACACTATGGCAAGAAGCTGTCCGACTCTGGGCCAACTCTCGCGTCCGTCGAACGCCTCCCCGGCTCGATCCGGCTGCACTTCGCGCACGCAGACGGAGGCCTGATCGCACACGGAGATAAGTTGGAGGAGTTTTCAATCGCCGGAGACGACGGGAAGTGGTATTGGGCGGATGCTCACATCGAGGGCGACACCGTGGTGGTCTCATCTCCTTCGGTTCCGAGCCCGAAAGAGGTCCGCTACGCATGGCAATCGAATCCTGCGGCAACCCTTTTCAACGGCGCAGGACTTCCGGCGAAGCCCTTTCGAACCGATACGTGGCCGGGTATTACGCAAGGCCACAGGCCTTACTAGAGGGATTCCAGAGCTCAAGAGTGGGCAGGTTGCGTGAGTACCTTGCGAAGAACTATTGAGGGCTTCACGAGATCACTAACCACAAAGCTCTTTCTGGCTTTGGACATCTTGGTGAAGTACGGTAGTCCCGCGACAGTCAAGGGGGTCCGTCTCTGGTCGCTGAGCCAGACGGACCATCGCCGCAGGCCGAGTGATACGCAAAACCTGGCGTGGCAAATGTTGCAGGCAATTCAAAATGATCATAGAAAACCATTGCCCGTGACTCTCGAGAGGTCTCGGAGTGGCGTTCACGACAAAAATCTCTCCACGCCTGTGCATGAACGCGATGGTATATTTCTGTTCTTTTCAAATCCAAGAAGAGAGTCCAGTCAAGCGAACGGTGCGACTGTTTTTATGATTGGTAGGCGTAAACCTTTACCATGAAGCCGAGGACGTTAGCATTTGCGTGGGTTCTTCTATTTTTAGCTGCTGCCCTTTTCGCTGCCGAAAATTATCCTGTCAAGGTTGAGCGCGGCGTCTCCGTTAAAATGCGCGATGGCGTCATCCTTCGCGGCGACATCTTTCGGCCCGACGCCGAAGGAAAATTCCCGGTTCTCCTTCAGCGTACTCCTTACCGCCGTGCCACATGGGGCTACGACGTGGATTTTGCCCAACGAGCCGCAGCGCGCGGTTATGTTGTCTTTTTGCAGGATGTGCGCGGTCGCTACACCTCCGATGGCGAGTGGTACCCCTTTCTCCACGAATCTGAAGACGGCTACGACACCATCGAGTGGATTGCCGCCCAGCCGTATTCGGACGGGAGAGTCGGAATGTTCGGCGGCTCTTATGTGGGAGCGACGCAAATGCTCGCAGCCATCGCACATCCGCCGCATCTGGCAGGCATCTGTCCGATTGTGACCGCCAGCGATTACCACAACGGCTGGACCTACCAAGGCGGTGCATTCGAACAATGGTTCGACCAGTCATGGACCAGTGGCCTCGCGCAAGACACGCTTGCACACCAGATCGAGCGTATGCCCAGTGCCCCGGAAGACGTTAACGTTCTCCCGCTGACGGCCTATCCGATTTTCAATCAGAATCCCGCGGGCGTGATCAATGCTTCGGCCTCCACAATCGCACCATATTTTCTCGACTGGCTTGCGCATCCCTCTTACGACGACTACTGGAGGCGCTGGTCCATCGAAGAGCATTACGCAGACATTCGTGTCCCGGCACTCCACACGGCTGCCTGGTATGACATCTTTCTTGGGGGTTCGCTGCGTAACTACATCGGCCTGAAAGCCCGCGCTGCGACCGAAGAGGCGCGCAAGGGCCAACGCCTTTTAGTCGCCATCGGCGGGCACGCGGGCGAGGGACGCAAGATTGGCGAAGTCGACTTCGGTCCGGAAGCCGAAAAGTTCAATGAAGGTGAGGTTACTCTTCACTGGTACGATTTTCTCTTCAAGGGCGCTCGAAACGAATTCGCCACCGGGAGGGCCGTCAAGATCTTTGTCATGGGGATTGATCAGTGGCGCGAGGAAGATGACTGGCCGCTCGCGCGCGCCAGGTCGACCACGTACTTTCTCCATTCACAGGGTCGAGCGAACACAGTCCGCGGCAACGGCTCGCTCTCGACAGTGGCACCAGGGGCCGAACCCTCCGACGAATTCGTCTACGATCCCTCCAAACCTGTCCCCACCACCGGCGGCCCGCTATGCTGCGATAGCGATCATCTTGCTCCTGGTCCGCGCGACCAGCGCTCGGTTGAAGAACGGAATGACGTCCTGGTCTACTCGACTTCTCCCCTCGATCACGACATCGAAGTCACCGGTCCCGTCCGCCTCGAATTTTTTGCCGCATCCTCTGCGGTGGACACTGACTTCACCGCGAAACTCCTCGACGTTGCACCGGATGGCACGGCCATTAACCTCACTGAGGGCATCATTCGTGCTCGCTACCGGGATTCCCAAGCCACACCTGCTCTCCTGGTTCGCGGGCAAGCTTATCTGCTCTCAATCGACCTTTGGGCCACGAGCAATTTCTTCCGCACCGGGCACCGCCTCCGGCTCGAACTTTCCAGCAGCAACTTCCCGCGCTTCGATCGCAACCTCAACACTGGGGAGCTCGCGGCGAACTCCGCTACGTGGGGTAAGGCCACGAACACCATCTTCCACGACAAGACCCGCCCTTCGGTCCTGATCCTCCCGGTCGTGCCCTGACCGGGGGACGCACGATGCCCACGAGAAAAACTGCAACCCAACTCTTCTGAGGATGCTCGGTGACAGTGTCGAGGAACTGACCAAGTAGGAACGAACCATTTCCCGGCTGCGTCGAGCCTCCGGCGTGGTGGCTACGGCGATGAGGGGCTTCGCGCTCGAAGCGCTCGGAAAACTCCTGGCTGGAAACCTTGATGGCGACGATGCGATTCAGAAAATACAAGAGCTAAGTTCTGGTGGAGGCGGCGGGAGTCGAGCTCCATAAGCGCCTTTGTTTCTGTAACTTACGGATTCTACAGGACCGAAAAAACCCAAAAATCGACGATTCCCAAGGTCATCGTACAGTTATCGTACAGTCGGCCACCCAACTAGTCATCCGACGGGGATTCCCGGAAATGCATGCTAACCCGGACATCGACATTGTAGCCTTCTACAACTCTTATCTGGCCACCTACTTTGAGCGTGACGTGCGCTCGCTGGCCCAACAGTGCCAGTCTGGGGAATTTCGAGCGCCTGCGCCCTCCGCTCTGCAAACCTGCTGAACAGGGTTGATTTGGCGGTGGACGTTGGAATTGCCCTCCACCGCCAATCACTGGCTGCCCGCGCTGGAAGTCTTCGGTCAGATCGCGCGGCTGGAGCCATGGTTCTCCAGCTGCACCAAGTCCGTCGTCAAGGGGTCCCAAACTGTACTTGGCGGATGCTGGGGCTCCTATGCGCGCTGCTGAACATTCGCTCCGAGGAGGCCCTCCGTCAAACACCGAGCGTACGGGCAATATGGGAAACGTGGTTGATGTCGGCAAACGACTGGAGCTTTTGAGGCGAGCCGGGCGCTCGTGCCAGCGGCCAGCGACAAAGTGAAACTCGATTTCGCTCGCAAGGTGGTTAGGCAAATCGCGCATTGCCGGTGGCGCGATCATTTGCCTGACCCTGAACAGCTTTTCGCTCGGCAACGGACTGCGAGAGCTTTGCCCGTTACTGAACTGGGATAAGCCCAGACCACCGGGACATATGAATTGTGGCAGCAATACCGGAATCGACTCCATTGGTATGGCTCAGGGGACGATGTCCCAAGAATTGGCCATGGTTTATGCGGTTTCTGCCTTGCCCTGTGATCCCGCCAAGCCAACCCGTCTTTCCCCAGTAATTTCCCTCCTGCCTGTCAGAACCGAGCCTCGCCGCGCCCCGCTTCACGTTGCACGGACTTGTCCGCTTTCGTTGCTCCAGCCTTAGTCGGGTGTGCGCCCGCAAACGGGCTCGAACAGCTTGCTTCGGCAAGTGTGCCAATCGCAGATTGTCTCAACCGAGGGTTCACCCCACGGGGCTGCGCCGGTATCGCGCCAAACTAAGAAGGAAAACACAGTTTGGCACGTCCCGCGCTTCCCACTCGCAACCTGACACCCTTCGCGGCTTTCGCGTCTGTCCTGCGTCTCACGTCCGTTTTTGTCGCCCAAACAATGGTGAACAACAAAAACAGCCGGAGACGGCAGAACAGGAGACAGAATCATGAAAGCAGACGAAGTCCAGCGGAGAACAAAAGAGGCGGTCGACTATCTCGTGGAGTCCCTGAAGTCGGGGCGAAGCGAAGTACTTGTTCAATATCTTGCCGCCATGGGACGGTTCCACCATTTCAGTTTCGGGAACGTGATGCTGATTGCCAGGCAGAGAGCAGTGACATGCTGCTATACCTCGCTGGAGTCAATGAACATGCGGCTTTACGCATTGTTGGAAGCAAGCGATGGAGAGTATCACATTTGCTGAGGACAATTCAGTTCTTTTCGACCATGGAGTTTACTTCTTAGCAACTTAAAGCTACGTTCGCGATCTCTTGGCGCGATGACGGACCTAATGCGTTACAGTGCAAACTTCGCACTTACGGACACTGTTTACAAGTCTCGGAGTATCGCACAGGGCAGGATTCCGAGCGAAAATCTTCCAACTTTCGGTTGGCCGACCACCCGCCCGAGATGCACAGCCTCGTAGGAGCCGGAGCGCCAAGTGCCCCTTGGACGGAATGCTACTCGTCGGCATGCACGACGCTGTAGTTCACAAGGACGCATCCTCCTTCGAGCGGACGGCACTCCTCAATCATCAATTTCACACGATGCCCAGGATCACGGAATGTCGGGATTCCTGAGCCGAGCAGAATCGGGTGAATGTTCAAGCCGATTCGGTCCACCAAGCCTGCTGCCAAGAGCGACTGTGCCAGTTCGCCACCACCCATCAGACAGATTTCCTTGCCCGGCCGGCGCTTGAGGCCCCGGACGAATTCAACTGGATCCCCCTTTATGAGTTCCACTCCCGGCTCCTCAATCGATTGGAACGTCCGCGAGAACACGTATGTCCGCACGGCTGGTTCATTAGGCGGCTTTTCTTTCGTCCGCTTTTTGCCCGTGCTCGCCTCTCGGCCTGAAGAAACGGCAAAGTCATAAGTCTTTCGACCCATGAGGATCGTATCCACATCCTTCCAGTACTTGGTCATTACGTCCTGCACGTCTTTGCTGAAATGCAGCCAGTCGATAGCACCATCTATGCCAGCCAGGAATCCGTCCAAGCTGACGGCTCCGCCGTAGGTCACAGTACGCATCGCCGTTACTCCTTCGTCAAAATCCTTAAACTAAATGGCGATTTAGAAACAAATACTATATGCTCGTTTAGAAACGGTCAAGTCCAATGAGCCCGCGTCCCAGGAAAGTGACTGATCAACAACTCTTTGCGGCAGCTCGCGCCGTCATGAGCAAGGTTGGGCCGCGCGAGCTGACGCTCGCTGTCATCGCCAAAGAAGCTGGCGTCACGGCGGCCGTGTTGGTGCAAAGGTTCGGATCGAAACGCTCCTTGCTGCTGGCGTTGTTCGAGGAAGTCGCTAACGGTTCGAGCGAGTTTATGGCAGCCCTGGCGAAGCAGCATGCCTCTCCGCTCGCCGCCCTGCTTGCGTATGCCGACTGCATGGCTGGTATGGCGGCCTCACCAGCGGCTCTTGCTCGCAACCTTGCCTACCTGCATATTGATCTGACGGACCCGGACTTTCGCAGACACTTGGTAAAACAAGCGCGGGCCACGCGCGCGGCCTTGCGGCGACTGGTTCAAGCGGCTGTCCACGCAGGCGAGCTTGCCCGAGATGTTCAACCCGCACAGTTGGCGCGAACTATCGAGGCAGCCTTAAGCGGTTCTATGCTCACGTGGGCGTTCTATCAGGAGGGGACCGCTGCGCGGTGGATTCGTGCCGACTTAAACGCGGTGCTCGCGCCTTACTTGCGGAAGCGGCACAGATGACGCTCTATGTGCCCGATTACGGTTGCTAGAGGTCCCCTTTGCGTGTCACTCGAGACCCACCCGTGATTGCTGTTTATTGTGGGTGGACGACGGGCGACTCTTCCCTAATCTTCGTAACGGAAGAGTTGCCGACGATGCAGAAGCCATTGGCTTGGCTCCGGTGTATTTCGGTTGCACATCACTCGAAGCGATAGCGGAGAACTTCTGCTACAGCGCGATAGCCGATTCGTCGGTAGATGGAGTTTGATGTGGTATTACCCAGATCAGTGTAGAGGATGCAGCGAGACCCAGTGTCACGCAGCTTCTTCGAGAGAGCATGAACGCATGCGGCCGCGTAACCATGCTTCCGTTTCTCTGGTGTGGTGTAGACGCCAGACAAACGGACGACGCCCAGTAGTGGCTCTCGGGCAAGGGCCATTGAGACCGGTTCTCCACTTCGATCCCACAGCCACAGTTGTCCGGCTGCCAGACCTCTGTCCACACGGAGTTCGGTACCGTCTTCCGACTCACCGATTTCGTGCTGGAAAGCACGACTCCAGAGAATCATTAGGCTGCGCTCTTGCTGACCTGCCTGCCGCAGCTTTCCTTCGACGTTGCGATCTTCCGCAGCCTCTAATAGCTCGTACAGGCGATTCCCCTGGAAGGGAGTAGCTGCCGATTCGGTGCGCTCACTCCATTGGCCAGCGAACGTGGCCGCGGTTGCAGCCTCGCCGCTGACTCCTGGCAGAGCGACACCCGCTTCAGCAATCGCATCTGCCATGGCGGTTGCCACCGGGCGTTCCATCGGTGTCAGCGTAGCTGGAAATGTTAGTGGCGACTGTATGACAACGCCGACAATGTCGTCCCCTTGGATCGCCATCCAATAGCGACCCAGATCGCCTTGTGCAACACGCGCATGAAGAGTCGAGAGAATCACATTGTGGAGAACCGGCTGTGAGGAGAGAAAGACTCCAGCTCTGCTCAAGACGAATGCAGGATCTTCGCTGAACAAAACCTTGAGTTGCATTCGAGAGATCTTACCGGATCTGGAACACCAGCGCGCTCTGGGGTCTGGAACACCAGCGCGCACGGATTACGGCGCCAACCTCCTAGCGATATCCATCCATAGCGGATTGCCCCATTCTGGTCTGGGATCGGCGGCGGCGCGGGCAAAGGTCCAAAGCTGCAGTCGCTCCATATCCACCTCCGCAAGTTCGCTAAGACGCTTGACCATACCTCTGGGGTCCGCATGAAGACGCGCTTCGCAATTATGGAGGTGCTGAACCACATCATAGGGTGGATCACCGACGAATGGCTTTGGGTCGATCACAAGCCAAGGCTCTCGCTGGGACCGCAAAACGTTTCCCGCGTGAAGATCCGTGGCAAGAAGTGTGTCTGTAGGCGCTGGCTTCCCGAGCGCCTGGGAGATTTGCAATCCTTCGCGCACCAAGCCAGCGTCCGGCCAGTGCTGAGCTTGGCCGAGCGTCTCCTGGCGCCAGACGTTTAACAGCTCTGATAAGTGCCTGAACGCATGGATGCCATTCAACGAAGTGGATCTTCGCCAGAGGCGCTTCAGTAGAGCGGCGATTACCGGATCCTGTTTCTCCTCCGGCTCAGAACGAAGCATGTATCCGGGTAGGCAGCGCTCAAGCAGCATAGCGCCCCGCTCGTCGTCTGCCTCAAGCAGTTGCACCGTGGGGTCGCCGTTCCAGAATCGCAGCCCATGAATTTCATCTGCACCTTCCATGTGGGGCATTCCTATTTTCAGGACGGCCGGCGTCCCATCCGCGCGAAGAACCGCCGCGACCCAGGAGCAGGTTACGTTCGCGTGATCAAAGGGCGCATCAATGCGCAGCGACCAGCGACTCGTCAATTCCTCCAACATGTCGGGTAAGCTTAGGAGCCATTCCTGCCGCTCGGGCACCTTGCGGCAGTTCGCGATGAGTTGTTCGGGAAGGATCATTTACGACTCGCGAGACTGACACGGACGGCATACCTTCGTCAAATTTGCGCCAGGTTTCGAAATGGAGCAAGTTCGCCAGTCGCGGTCGAATCACGAGCAAACCGGAAGTAGATTGTCCATAATGCGCCCCGTTAGGGATGATCAGGGCTGTCTGATGATCCCAGGCCAGCTTGACTGGCGCGATGTTCGCACTAGTCAAGGCTGAACTTCATGGGAATCCGTGAATAGCCATTCTTGTTTTTCGTTAACTGCCCATCCCGGACGTCGACCCACGTGAACTCGACGAATCTGTTTGCGCACTGCGGGAAGCTCCAGGTGTGTCCGTTCAATCATCCACGGAGCGAACTTCACAATCTGCTTCGCGGGAAGAATCCTCTGTGCGATAAGTCTGCGGATAACCATCTCACTGACCCGGAGTGCAGCGGCAGCCTGTTGCATGGTAATCCACAGCCGCTGATCTGGTGGTGGACAGGCAGGAAAGCCGTTTGTATGTCGGACATGTTGCACGCGCTTCTCCGTCCAAGTGTTGCTGTTGCCGGTGCGATAGCCCAGCCGGTTCAGGATAGAAACAATCGACGCGTCTTCACAGACTAAAGCGAGCTCACGAATCAACTCGGTTACTTCTTGGGAGTTGATGTGGTTGTGATAGCCGGTCCGGTTCTTGGGCACGGTGAGCTCGGTGTGTGAACCCCCAGCCCAGTGCAGACTTGAGGTGGACGGAAGGAGGATCGTCCGTGGTGTTCGCGACTACTTCCTGCAGTACGGTGCGCAGAATGCGTTTCTTCAGGGTTACCGGGGAACGAGGATGGTCCCAGAGCTGTTCCAGGTCATCGCCCAGTGCCAGCAGTTGTTGGCGCTGCTCGGCTGTGAGTTGTGGAGCCAGAACGCGGGCCTCTTCCAAACGCCGCTCCATCTCGGTGACGTGGGTCAAGGCATTATTCCATCGCTTTTCCAGTTCGGCAGCAACCAGACGGTTCTCCGGTTCCGTTACCTGATACTGCCGTTCGATGCGGCTGGCCTCATAGCGTGCCTTCTGAAGAGCGAGCTCCAGTGAACACCGCTTTTCATCGGTCTGGTTCTGAGTATGATCCAGTGCATCGAGCGCGGCCTGCACGCCCAGTGGACGCAGCGCTTCGAGGACTTCGATGGCCACTAACTGGTCCACCCGCGTGCCCGCGAAGGTAATGCAACTGCGAACCATGTGGTGACCTCGATCTCCAGCGCACCAATAACGCGGCAACAAGCAATGTTGTTTACTGCAAGTGTAAGCAACCTGGAGCGCGCGTCCACAACGACCGCAGCGCAATAATCCTGCCAGCAATGCGGGGCCCGTTTCTCACTGCGCCATTCGTACTCCCCATGCGTGCATTCCAACCGGCGTTGGCGCGGATCTGTTGCTGGTTGCGCATAAACTCTTCCCGCGTAATATACCCCTCGTGGTGGTCGGGGATCGTAACTTCCCACTCTTCCAGCGGGCGAGCGTGACCGCGCGTCTTACGCGCACGGCCATCCACGATAGCGGTGCGAGTATGGTTTCTTCCCCAAACGAAAACACCGGCATAGGTCGGGTTTTTCAGAAGTCCGAAAACACGAGGATAGACCGGTTCGATCCAGATCACCTTGCGGTGACCGGACGCGAGAGAGAGTGCAGGGATCAGCAGTTTCTCGTCGCGATACCAAAGTAGAACTTGGCGCACACTGCCCAACTCGCGAAACTTGCGGAAGATGCCCGCGATGGCTTCCTGAATCTGACGATCCGGAGTCTTCTCCATGCCTTCGTCTTCAGTGCGAACATAACCAACGGGGACCTGGGTCAGCACCAGGCCGCGGCCCACTTTCTGTCGACGTGCTTCCATCGCGCGTTGTCGAAGCAAGCTGATCTCGAACTCGCTCATGGTGCCCTTGAGGCCAAGCAGAAGCCGGTCGTTGAGCAGGCTGGGATCATAGATGCCGTCATGATCGATGACCAATGTGCCGGCCATGGCGCAGAGGTCGATCAAGTGGTGCCAGTCGCGGTTGTTCCTGGCCAAACGGGAAGCTTCGAACGCCAACACCGCACCCACTTTGCCTGAGCATACTGCGGCCAACAGACGACCGAAACCCGGTCGCTCGACGTAGCCAGTTCCGGAGCGACCCAAGTCTTCATCAATGACAACCACACGCTGGAAGCCGAGCGCCTGCGCCCTTTCCCGCAAATCATACTGGCGTCGCTTTCCTTCCAGACGTGTGCGCACCTGCTGCATCGTCGACTGCCGGATATAGACGTAGGCCTCACGCTCAATGTGACTCGGTTGGATCTTCTCGCTCATCGCTCTCCTCCTCGACGCTGGTTGGGGTTGTGTTCACGGCTGCCATCAGCAAGTGACTTAGTAACTCGCGGCAACTCTGTTGCGTGGTCTGCGGCAACTCGTGTGTGTGGGGAATTTCCCAGAGCAGAACTCCCTGGCGTGGTGGGCTCATCAAACGCACCTCCTGGCGAAGATGCTTCTGAGACTACCGTGCTTGTCTGTTCTGGAGTCCACTGCTGTGCATCGACCAGTTCGCGCAGTACGAAGAGAGCAGTGATTGCCAGACTGGGACGTTCCATAATCTCCATCCCATGGCAGCCATCCTCATCCAGCATCCACTCTGGGATCAGAATCTGCATTCCACTGGGAAGCGCCACCTGTACTTGCTGCAGTCCGAAGGAGGAACACTTTCGCATCCTCGTTACTATCACTCCGTAATGCGGATGATGAGGATAGTGGATCGTCGCAGTGCTTAAAACATGGGTAGTGTGTGAGTGCTTTGCAGAGACCGGACGCTACCAAGGTCGCCGGGTTCCGCACCTGGAACTCGCTTGGCCGCTTTGTCAACAAAGGCGAGCGTGGCATCCTCATTTTGGCATCCATGGTCCGGCGCAATCGCGAAGAGCGTGACCCGCTAGAAGAAGAAACGGTCGCGTCGAACCGCCAGGTGTTGGGATTCCGCGCCGCCTACGTATTCGACAGATTATCTCGTGATTTGCGGCCGAGCCTTTGCGCGCCCGATGGATGCCGCCAGTGCCACTTTAGAAAGTCCCCTCGATAGCTTTAGTCCAAATAATTCAGTCGTGGTTAATGGAAGTGGATTAGGCGCACTTCTTCTGCGCAGAAGAGTATTCTGCCGCTGGAACCGATGCACTCACTGCGGTACCTTTTTCGGTCGAGACTACTTCGAGCGAACCTCCCAGTTGCCGCATGCGTTCGTTCATGCCTCGCAATCCAACTCCGAGTGCGCCCGTCCAATCTTGGCCAGATTGTTCCAAGAGTCCTGACGGAATTCCTTTTCCTGAGTCGGTCACTTCGAGAGTAACCGTTCCGTTGCTCATCAGCAGTCTAATGTGTGCAGTCTCGCTTCCAGAATGACGGTGAACATTGGTGAGACTCTCCTGAAGCACTCGAAATAGCGCCAGCTCCACATCGCGTTGCAGGCGACCAAGGTCATGGTCAACTTCGAAAGTGGTGTTGATCCCGCTGCGTGCCGAGAATCCATCAACATACCACCGTATCGCTGATTCCAAGCCCATCTCTTCAAGCATGGGAGGATACATGAGGTAGGAGATGGTTCGAACCTCCTTGAGCGACTCCTCCACCAAACGAACGCATTCTGCAATCTCGGAAGCTGCCTCATCATTCTTTCGTCCGGTAGGGGATGCCAGCATATCCAGCTTAATCTTCAGCGCCGTAAGGCATTGCCCAAGGCTGTCGTGAAGGTCCCTGCCGATGCGTCTTCGCTCTTCATCCTGCGTGCGAAGCAGGTGGAGGGACAATTCTCGCAGTGCCTTCTCCGAAGTTTGTAAATGTAGTTCGGCTTCTCGCCTTTGAGCAACTTCCTCTTGCAATGTCCTCTCCATCCGCATTCTTTCCGTGAAATCCCGCGTGACTTTTCCGAAACCGATCAGTTTGCCGGCATCATCTCGAATGGCCGTGATGATCACATTTGCCCAAAACCTGGAACCATCTTTACGCAAACGCCAGCCTTCGTCTTCGAATCGCCCTTCTTTTGCGGCAACATCCAATTCCCATTCTGGCTTGCCATTTCGCAAATCTTCTTCTGGGTAGAAGCACGAGAAGTGTTTGCCGATAATTTCCGCACTGTCATACCCCTTGATGCGTTTTGCCCCCTTATTCCAGCTCTTGACGCGGCCATCGGGGTCCAGCATGAAAATTGCATAGTCTTGGACCCCCTCTACGATCAATCGGAAGCGGTCCTCGCTTTCCTGCAGTGTCAATTTGCTTTCCAGAACCTCAGCCCTCTGTTGAAGCTGAGCAATGGTGCGAAGTCGCTCCTCGACGCTGCTCAGCCCCAAATAGCTCTCGCTGGGAACCACGCTGGAGTGCTGCGCACACATCTTCAGAAATGGCTCGATGTGTCTCTCATTCTTGAAGCCGGTGATCGGGTAGGCACAAAGAAGCGAGAACGAATGTTTTTGAGCTAAGTTGTTCCACAGGTCTTCGACCCGCAGAGCCTCCAGGGGTTTTCCGTCCGCCCACAATAGCGCCACCAGTTCTCCGAATACGGCAACGCGAGAATCTTTGTCGTCAGCAGCGTTGCAGACTCGCCTCAGAACGTCGCTGATAGTGTTGATGAACCGGGTCTCATCGACCGAGCCATTTGCCATAATTCCGGGAAGAGTTTCATTCGCGTCCAGTAGGACGTAACGCCCTTGGCTGATTGCCTTTGCTGTATCCACACCTCGTGCTTTCAGTCGCTGCGCAAGCCCATCCTGGTGCGCCTTGGTAGCGATGACGACGGCGCCATCACCCACCGCAAGGGCCCCTCCGATGAATCGGCTCAACACGTCGAGAAGAAACCCATCGTCCGTATATAACTGAACGAAATGACCGTCATGGTCAGAGCCAGGCGTGCTCGCGATTGACGGGATCAACTGGAGATCGGAGTTGCTAGGAGAAGTGCTCACGTCTACCTCCGCGGGATATGATGACTCGCTGCGAGTTAGAACAATGCCATTCACTTTGTGTTCCATACGTACAGAAAGGTAGCGTCGGTTGCAGTAGCAACGTTGCGTCCTGCTTTCCGAGTTGCACGATTCAACGCTGATCTCACCTTTTCTTTGCTTTCAACCAATTCTGCGAAGGGCACTTTGAGTGCAACGCCGTCGGGCAACTGAGCAAGATCCGAAAGGACCTTGGTAACAATCTGCTTGTGCTTTCCGTTCCGGCTTTGAGGTACATCCGGCTGTGACATTGTCTTGAAGTTCATTGGAGCATTGTGGGTCTTGGGACTCATCGGGCATCCTCGGTGGGCGACAAACGTTAAACTAACGTGACGCAAATGTTACGACGGCGTAACGATGGATGCAAGTAAAAATTCGTCCCGTAAAATACCGACACGCTTTCCCCGCCGTGCCGGAAACTCGCCGTCGACAAACGGAGGGTACAAGTGTAGGAAAATGAATAACTTCCCCGCGCTAACAGCAAATGCCAGCCGAGCAATTGAATGCCCCGAACATAGGCCTGAACTTCAATCACGGCTTGATCAACGGTTCGAAAGGGGAGCGCAACATACATCGGCGCCGGCTTTGAGACGTCACATCGCCTACATAGCTGGACACATGAACCCGATTTGGCATATGCTTAGCATATGCCAAGGAGGTCGCTATGAGCCCGGAACGCCACGTCAAAGTCTTTAAGAATGGTCGTAATCAGGCCATCCGGATTCCCCGTGAGTTCGAATTTTCGGGCGAGGAGGCGATCATGCGAAAGGAAGGTGACCGGCTCATCATCGAGCCTGCCCCGCCCAAATCTCTGTTGGCAGTGTTGGCGACCTTGGCGCCGCTGCACGAAGATTTTCCGCCCATTCCGGACTTACCCCCTGATCCGGTCGATCTCTGATGCGCTACCTTCTCGATACCAACATTGTTTCTGATCTTGTCCGCAACCCGCAAGGAAAGGTGGCACAGCACATCCGCAAGGTTGGCGAAGCGCAAGTCTGTACCAGCATCATCGTCGCTGCGGAATTGCGTTACGGGGCTACCAAGAAAGGCTCACCGCGACTCTCCGCCCAGCTGGAAGCCGTGCTTGGTGCGCTTGAGGTTTTGCCCTTCCAGGCACCGGCAGATGCTGCCTACGGATTGCTGCGCACGCGCCTTGAGCAGGCTGGCAGACCAGTCGGCGCAAATGACCTGCTCATTGCGGCTCAGGCACTTTCCCTCGGCTACACCGTCATCACGGATAATGAGAAGGAATTCGCCCACGTCGAGGATCTTCGACGAGAGAATTGGCTGCGCTAAGCCGAGAGCATTTCGCCACTCGATCTTATCTCCTATCTGGTGTGTCGCCGCGATCCAGCCCGACTGATGCTCATTGGCACCTATCGACCGCTGGAAGTAAATTCTCGGCGATCGTCCGCTCAAGCGGACAAAACGCGAACTGGAGGCCCACGGCCTTTGCAAAGGTATTCCACTCGAGTATCTCGATGAGGAAGCCATCGCAGACTATCTGTGCGTCAGATGGCGAAACAGAGCCGGTTCGGCACATGCCAGCTCGATATTGCTCCAATCGGCTTTGAGGTACGATTTGCGAAGCGCACGAAGGAACCTGAGCTGGAGTTTGACGGTCGAAGTCATGCGTGAGGGGAAACTGACTTGGAGCGAGCATCGGCTGGGCGACTGTCGGATCACGGGCCTCGACATCAGCGAGACGTTTGTGAAGATCCCCCCGGGAACGCACTTGATATTTTTGTGGTGCAGCCCCCTAAACGAAATGACGATACTTGATAGAGTGATGCAGAAATTGCACGAAGAGACAGCGCAACAACCCACACCAGAACGCAAAGCAAAGACGCTCCCGAGTAACAGGTTAACGGCCCTGGCGTTGCATCGACCGGGGAGGCTGACGAAAACGGGCCACAGCGCTCAGAACCCTGTCCATGAGGAGATATTAGGACAATAATTGTGTCTCAAGGTCGACTTGAGCTGTGCCGGCGGTGCGAACATGCCGGTGGCAATTGCGCGATTGAACGCGATCCCTGAGGAAACGTAATGGACCTTAAGACTTTGCTCGACATGCCTCCATGGGACTGGCCAAGAGATGCCGGAAGGATGTTGTGGAGGATTCTGGTTGATCAGCGAGCCCATGAAACCGACCGCATGGTCGCCGCCGAGCTCGCGGGCGATTTCACCGTGATTAACGACGATTTGGCCGCTACCTTATTGACGATCGCAGGCAGTGCCGACGAGCCAGAGCAACTGCGCGCTCGGGCGACAATTTCCCTTGGGCCGGTCCTGGAACAGGCGGACACGGATGGATTTGAGGATCCCGATGATGTACCCATTACTGAGCGCACGTTTCATAACATCCAGGACTCGCTCGAGAAGCTCTACCGCGATAACAACACTCCCAAGGAAGTACGGCGCCGGAGTTTGGAAGCATCGGTGCGAGCACCCCAGACCTGGCACCAGGATGCGATCCGGCATGCGTATTCCAGTGGAGACAAAGAGTGGATGCTGACGGCTGTGTTTTCGATGCGCTGGGTTCGCGGCTTTGACGATCAGATACTGCTAGCCTTGAAGAGCGGCGATCCTGAAATACGGTATGAGGCAGTCAACGCGGCGGGTAACTGGGAACTGGACGCGGCCTGGTCGCACATCGTCGAACTCCTCAATGACGCGCACTCCCCAAAGCCCTTACTGCTTGCCGCCATCGGCGCCATAGGCAGTATCCGTCCCGCGGAGGCGCGGGAAATCCTAGTTGACCTGGCCGACTCCGACGACGAAGAAATCGCTGAGGCCATCGACGAGGCCATGGCAGCGGCTAAAGTATCTACAGACGAGGAAGACGACGAAGAGGATGAATGGGTCAACTGAGCGTCCGCAGGACTCACGGCGTTGCGTCGGGGTCGCAATTCTCCGCGCCACGGCGAGCATCTTGACGCGCCCTTGCTCGTAGTGACACCTAAGAGTTGTAGCGATCCGCTGCGCGCACTCGGCGGGACTGACTGTGGCGGAAAGGACCCTGAACCAGGCCGGCAACACGCTCGCCCAGTCAACTCCAACTTCCTATGAGCCGCCCTCGTCGGCGAAGAAAAGGATGTCATCGGCGCATGCATCGATCTGGCTCAACAGACGTAAAGATAGCTTCGAAGGGCTTGGCATCTGTTGGCATCTTTTGTGCTGTGGAGGACGTTATGAATCGAAAACTCACTGGAAAAGTTGCACTGTAAAAAGATCAACGGCAGGAATCGGACTTTCGATTTCCCAGTTGGGCACGACTGCGGCTGCGAAGTGTGAAATGGCGAAAAAAGAAGCCTGCAGTAGCCTGGAAGCAAAAGTCGACCGATTTCGCTTCATATACCATCCTTGATTCTTGAGGAGTATCTCAAGACAGCGCCTCCGACAGCTAGATCGCACCCAGCAATTAATCATGAACACCCCACGCGTGCCGGAACAAACACAGATATAGAGGAGCGCAAAGACTCAGCGGCATCCAGAAACTGCCATATGGCCCTCTGGCACCCTCAGCTGGGAGGCCTAACGAAGATGATCTGCTGCGCACTGGCGCTCGTCGACAAAAGCCAACGTCCGGATGAATACTCACCCCTTCCTTTTGGCGCGCGTGATTGTGCCCATCGCCGACAGAAAGATCCCAGCCGCACTGGTGCCCAGTTGTCGTCGCGATGTTTACACTCCCCGGAATCGCTGCAATCTTGCCCCAAGCTTTGTTGCCAACTTGGATTCCATGTCTCGATGGCCAGTGCGCACAAAACCGAGGTAACTCGCAGTGACTTCCAACACAGATGGATGGCCCGTTCCCCACGCTATACTCGACACCACGCTCGGCACAGCCCAGTTTTCATTCGTGATTACGCCGGCGATTCAACACTTGGAGATGTTCATTTGAAAAAGCGCGGCAATCCAAATTGGGGCAAACCCGTTTCAGAATCGTTTTCTTCGACTCGTCCCACGAGTTTTGAGGAAGCTGCTGCATCTCTCGGTCTCTCCCCACGCGATTATCACAAATCGAAGGCCCTTCACGAGTGGGTCACCAGGAACAAGAATTCCAAGTACGTCCCCTCCGACCTCCTGAAGGCGTGGGGCCTTGAGGTCAAGGTTGACATGTAGCGGGGTGACGCAACGGTTTGGCATGACAGCGCCGCGTTAGCGGAGCAAATGCATCCCCACCGAGGCATGCAATCTGGGAGACCATCTGAGTCCTGTGCAACGCTCAAGCTGCTGGCCGCTTCAGTTGTTCCGCGTCGAGACGTTGCTCGTTGTTCCAAAGTATCAAAGCAATCGCCGCGATCTTTCGCGCTAACGTCAGACGCGCCATCTCGGGCTTCATGCCTTTCGCCAGCAAAGCCAGATGTTGCCTGCTTGAGGGAAAGATCATCCACGTCTAGCGGAGTCTTTCCCTCAAAGTAAAGTGTCATTCTTCAGCCCATTTGCCTATCTTCTCCTCCCGCCACTTCCTCCCCCACCCAGCCCACTTGTTTCTTGCGGCAAGTCGGGGCGATACGGTTCGGAGCTTGGTCACCATCACGATTCACATCGGATATTCGGCCTTAGATTGAGGCGCAATGGTGCGCTACCTGCAGCCCGACTTTCTGGAAGAACTGTGCGAGGAGTGCGTTCTAATCAGCGAAGGATGCTCACGGGGTGCTGGATGGACCGATCCAGGTTCTATCCACCTGTTCGAGCATCCTTGCTGCTTGACGAGCGATCTTTTTTGCCGATCTGGTCACTTCGGCTCGGGATATTAAGGTCCTCAAATTTAGCTGCCCCACAGCACGTTTCCGGCTTTCGTGTTCGTCTTGACCTTCATCGGAATGCCTCTTTCCTGGAATTTTTGCCGTCCTGCTTTACCTCTGGGATTCAGACAGCATGAAAATCCTCAAATTTAGGTGCCCCACATCGCGTTTCCGGCTTTCGTGTTCGTCTTGACCTTCATCGGAATGCCCCTTTCCTGGAATTTTTGCCGTCCTGCTTTACCTCTGGGATTCAGACAGCATGAAACCCCTCAAGTTAGCTGCCCCACATCGCGCTTCCAGCTTTCGTGTTCGTCTTGACCTTCATCGGATTGCTCCTTCCTTCTGAAATTTGTTTGTTTTGCAATTCGCCGTAACGCACTAAAGTCATGCAAGAGAGGTGCCAAAAGTAACCAGCCGGTTCAGTTCGATGTCGCTTCGTGCTTCGTGTTGAGAATGATGGAGATACCGACAAAGTGTCTGGGAGCGCGTTGCTCTCGCCAGCGCTCGTCCCGAACCGACCTAACAATAATGTTGGGTGACCTCGTATTTGTGTTAGGGGCAGGCAGAAATGGGCGGTTGGTATACTCGTCGGGTGAAACGCGATCACGATCCGGACTAGGAGTTAGACTATGACCTGACGCGGAACAGGTACGCGCAACGAGGAGCAATGACGAATATCTCGCTGAGGTTCGCACCGCTCTTAGCACTCATCGGTCTTGTGACAAGAATCGCAGCCGCGCAGGACGCGACGCCTGCCACTCCTAAATCTAGAGTCTTTCTTTCGAAACAGTTCCACGAGTTTCCTCCATTGCAGCCCGCACGGAGGCGCTCGTGTGCTCCCCTTAGAAGGAAGGAGAACAGGAAGATGTTAGCTTACGCCGCTTTTCTTGTGCTAGTCGTGAAACGCAGCAGAAACAGTGGCTCGCATCGTTAATGAGCGTTATGGCGATTTTATCGTCAACTACGAAGCAGCTTGAGCAACTGCAGGGGAGTAAAGACTGTAACAATCGCAAGCAGCACCATCGCGAAAGGGTCGATGAGGCTGAAAGTGCGAAGCGGTGATGCTCGATGAATGCTGACTTCTAACGCGATGGCTAATATGAAAGGCCAGAAAGCCAATAGCAGCAGCGGCATGGCAACCATCGCGGCAGAATATGCCTTAGCAGGGCGGGAGTGGACCAAGATTGATGAAACCAACAGTGTGGCGGCACCGGCCAGCGCGGCACCAATCAGCAACTTCTGTTGAATAGGGTAGCGATAGCCGGAGGCAATCCCATTCGCAAGTCCGACAGAAAATATGTACGCAGTGCTAATCCCCATTAGCAAATAAATTCCAGACGCAAAAACCTTCTCGAAACGTTGGGTGGCCATGCGCTCATCTTCGTGGTTGTGAAAGGAACTTACAAGATTACTGCTGTAAACAGTTAGCACTTTATCGCAAGTTCCGCTGAGCAGGAATCTGGCGCAGATCGAGGCCAGTGGCGGGACTTGCGATAAAGTCTGTTGAACGAAGTCGCTGGTGTTTGCGACGGACGCGGTGGGCTATGGGTATTCGATAGGGATTTCTCGATGGTCTGGGGTAGTAGGTGGGGAAAGGATTTGAGGAAACAGAACGGATGGCGAAGATGGAGGGCGAAGGTTAGTGGGAAGCGGTAGATTTTCGCGGGTTATAGGCGGCGGATGAGTGGCAGGAAAAGTGACTAGAGACACGACGGGGGTACGAGCCGAAGTTCGCGCTGGGTAGAACAGATAGGTTTTGTGGTTAGGAAGAATCAAGGGGAGTGCTCCTGGGTGCGGTGGGCGCGAATGTCGAGGCGGAGAATGTTTCTACGATTCGCATCATAGTGGCGCAGTGGGGACAGCGGAAGCCAGTGAGGGGAGTGGCTGTGGAGTTAGGTGTCGGGGATGGGTCGGTGTCGGGATGATGGAGCAGTAGCTGTTGACAAAGCGGCAGTAAGTTGGCTCTGCGTCGATTGGCCAGGAAGCCGTAGAAACGAATGCGGACGAACCCTCGGGGAAGAACGTGCAACAGGAAACGGCGTAAGAACTCTTGCGCGGAGAGTGTCATCAAGCGTTTCTTGTTGCCATGGGCATAGTCCTTGTAGCGAAAGGTAACCTGATCGTGGTCGAAGGCGACTAAGCGATGATTGGAAATGGCGACGCGGTGGGTGTAGCCGGCTAGATAGCGCAGAACCTGTTGGGGACCGCCGAAAGGCGGCTTGAGGTAGACCACCCAGTCTTGTCGGAACAGGGTGCGCAAGAAGGAGGCAAAGGCTTGATCTTGACGGAGGGGTTGAAGGGCTCCGGAGAGAGTGAGTTGGCGGTGGCTTCTTTTTAGAGCATCGACGAACTTGCCGCGGAAGACACGCCGGAGGACGTGGCGTGGCAAGAAGAAGTGGTAGCGAGGATGAATCCAGCGGCGGTGATCGGGTGCGAGCCCTCCGGATGGAATTACGCAATGGATGTGCGGGTGATGTCGTAAGTTCTGACCCCAGGTATGGAGCACAGACAGGAAACCGATCTCGGCTCCAAGATGCTTGGGGTCGAGGGCAATCTGCAGAAGAGTTTCGGCGCTCGCCCGAAACAACAGGTCGTAGAGGAGCTTCTTGTTCTGCAGCATGAGTGGAGAGAGTTGGTGGGGCAAGGTAAAGACCACGTGGAAGTAGTCGAGGGCGAGCAATTCTTTCTGGCGAGCTGCGAGCCAACGCTGACGGGCTGCCACCTGACATTTTGGGCAATGCCGATTGCGACAGGAGTGGAAAACGAGAGCACGATGGCCACAACTGGGACACTGATGGCGATGTCCACCCAGGACCGCGGTCCGGCAGTTTGCGATGGCACGGAGCACTTTCTGGTGTGCCCAGTGAATCCAGCTGCGGTTATTGGCGAGGAATCGTTCCCCTTGCGCCCGTACGATGTCGGCCACCTCGATGTGTGGCCGATTCATTTTTTCTGTAACCTCCGAGATCGTTGTACGTTGTCGGGATCGGAGATCTGCAACTGATCCAGTGGATTGGGTACGGTCTGCAGATGCTTGTGCGACAGATGCAGGTAGACGAGAGTGTGTTCGAGGGTGGAATGACCGAGTAAGAACTGGATGGTACGGAGGTCGGTTCCGGCTTCGAGCCAGTGAGTCGCACAGGAGTGCCTCAGGCTGTGAGGAGAAAAGCGTTTGGTGATGCCGGCGGCCTGAGCCGCCTGGTGACAGGCTAACCAGACGGTGTTGACACTGATGGGCACGTCAGCGCGCCATCCGTTTACGGTTCCCGGGAACAAATAGGTTTTGGGCTTCATCCAGCGCCAGTAGACTCGCAGGGTCTTGAGCAAGGTTGGACTGAGCGGCACCTCACGGTCTCGGCCGCCTTTGCCTTGTTCAATGCGAATCATCATGCGCTGGCTGTCGATGTCGCTGACTTTGAGTTGGCACAGTTCTGCGCGCCGCATGGCGGTGGAATACAGCGTCATGATCAAGGTGCGGTGAAAGAGGTTACTGGCGGAGTCAATCAAGCGACCCACTTCCTCGGGGCTGAGTATGGTCGGGAGTCGTTTGCGGAACTTGGGGAACGGAATATATTCGGCGCGGAAGTTCCGGTGGAGAGTCTTGAAGAAAAAGAAACGTAGCGCGGCGGTATGTTGCCGGATCGTGTAGGGAGACAACTTCTCCTGAAACAGATGAAGCTGATACTGCCGGATGTGTTCCGGCCCGAGCGTATCCGGTGACCGCCGAAAATACCGGGCGAAATCGCTGATGATGTGAAGGTAGATTCTTACGGTAGAATGTGAGTAATCGCGACGCTGGAGTTCCTCCAGCATTCTTTTGCGTAGTCGGGTCACAGTGACCTCCCTTAAAGTTCTGTGACCTCACTTATCTCAATCTCTCAATCTTTCCACAACTTCTGCCCCCCGCCCCACGCGTAGCGTCCGTCGCACCAGCGACTTCGTTCAACAGGCGTTTGCGCAAGCTTGCGCTTTCCCTTCGCCTTTTTAGGGGGCAATGAGCGTAATTCACGCGATGTTTCACCATTCAAGCCTTCGAGGGACGCATTCGAGACTTTTCAAATACTGGTGGCGGGACCACCGCAACAAGGAGAATTTGCGTTATGGAACTAAAACTCATCTGCTCGCTTTGCGAAGCGGGAAACCTTTCTCAGGACGTAAACGGCGTTCTTGTGCATGTCGTAGAGAACTACTCCGAAGGCAAAGCAGCCCTCGTGGAATGCGCCCACACCCTATTCACGTCGGCCGCCTCACTAAAACCCCAGTTTGGTCAGAGTAGTGAAGGCGCGGCTCAGTTTGACTTGCTGCGATAGACTAAGAGAGACCTTGGAAATTCTCCCGTCGCCTCGTACGCAAGACGAGGCAGCTGAGCGCACGTAGGGCACATTTTCACTCTCGGCTTCAAGGCTGCCATCCAAGAAGCCAAGAGCCATCGCCCGCTGACTTGAAGTTTCTTGCAACACCTGTCCAAACTGACAGTTGTCTGGCGCTTGGGACTGTCGCAAATTCCATCTAGGGGTCGTGCTGTTCGGAGAGATGTTGGCCACCAAAGCCATGATCGTTAGAGGGGCAAGATGAAAAACCATTCTCCTCACGATTGGCCGTGTCCGCCGCAATGCAAGAGCGGATTCTTGGCGAATAACCCACCTGTTCACGACACTTTTCCTAAGATGAAACCCCTTCTCCAACGCGACAGGAGGAAGTCCCTTCCTGCTATAGAGCCGGTGGCGTTTCCGGCCTTGCGGGGCGCCGAGGTTGCTGCAGTTTTCTCGGGACAACGGAGAGGTGGAGATTTCTACGACGTGGTGCGCGTTAGTCCCTCGAGAGTCCTGTTCGGTCTGGTGGATCTGCAATCCCGGCGGCGGCAGAACAGGAAAATGCCGTCGGCTCTGCGGCGCGTTTTCTGTGATGCGGGAACACAGCTTCTGAAATCTGCGGAAGCCAACGAGCCTGACGCACTCATTGAGCTCTGCATTCAGCTGAACCGCTTCGTGATCGAAAGAGGCGGCAGAGCACATTCCTGCCCAGCTTTCGGGGGTTGTTATAACGAGGATCTGGGCACGGTCTGTTACTTCAATGCTGGGCATACGCCTGCCCTAGTACGGCATTCCTCGAGTGTGTCTGAGCTTGCAACTACCGGCCTCCCTCTCGGCCTTTTCTCGCACCGTACCCCAAGTGCCCGCATGATTGCCCTGGAGCCCGGTGCGGTTCTTCTGCTTGTTTCCCGGAGTGTGGTCGCGGCCGAGGCGAAAGGAGAAGAGTACGGGTTGCGACGAGTGGAAGAGAATCTGAAGAATACCCATCTCGTCAGCGCATGCGACCTCTGCACTGTTGTTCTCGAAGGTATGCAAGGCTTTGCTCGCAAACCACTGCACGAGGCCATCACGGCATTAACCTTAATCCGCCAGCGTTCTTGGGACTAGGTGCTTGTTTATGTCCGCCTCGGGTTCTCCGGTGTGCGGGGGAGTAGAGGGCAGTTCTGGCGCGGTGGGAACTCTCGCGGTGTCGGTGAGGTCCTTAGTTGCTAGTAACTGAAGGGGAGCATACTGCGAGGCGAACGGCACCAATACCACCGACAGAAGCAGGCTAATTCGCACCCGTCCTGTACACCAGGATTTCCGTGCGACAGCATTTTAGCCCAGCATCGCATGGTTGATGAAATCAGGCGTGGGTGTTGAAACAAGTCAGTGCTTGGGCCGATCTTGTGGGGGCTGGGGGTGCTACTGATCTTCTCTTTTCATTTTCTAGGTGGTGAGAAGCTGCGACGCTTTCAGTGGGCTTAGGAAACGGACCAGTCGCTTGATATTCTGTGCCGCCGCGGCCAGGAAGAACTGCTCGCGCACGAACTTCAACCTGCGTAGGCGTACCCGACGCAGACCAATCTGATTCTTGAGTTCCGCAAACAGGGCTTCTACTTTTTTTCTCTGCCGCTGTGCCTTCGCGAACTCCGGCGTATCCACTAAATCCCGTGCGCGTTGCCGGGCTGGTTCGTGCTGATGGATGACCAGGCATCGGAAGGCCGCACTGGTGCATTGCGGTCGAAGCGCGCACGGACCGCAACGTTTGCGTGTCCCGATGTAGGTCCAGGCGTGATTACGATGACTTCGGCCGCCATAGTTCAGGGGCTGACCCGCAGGGCAGAGATAGCGATCGTGTTCCGGTTCGTAAGTGAAACGCTCGGGACCGAAGAAGGGACTCCTTTTTCTGTGGATACTGTCGCGGGTTCGCATAAAGGGAGTGATGTTCCGATCCGCCAGCCATTGCAGAAATTCCCCGTTCCCGTAAGTCGTGTCGGCAGCCACCGATTCTGGTTCACCTCCCTGCCATTGCGCGAAACGGGTGAGCATGGTCTGCGCGGCCACCGTTTCCTGGCTCATCCGGGCAGCCGTGGCCTGCACTCCCACGATCACACAGCTCTGGTTATCCACGAGGTAGTTGTCGTAATAACCCAGGCGCGCCGGCGTGCCGCCCTTGGTGGCGTAAGTTGAGTCCGGATCGGTGGTCGACACCTGATCTTGGGTGTGCACCGGCTCTTCTACCGGGTTCTGCTGTTCCAGTTCCTGCAGATACTGACGCACGATGTGTTTGACCTGGGCCGCTTCCACGAGCTGTTCCCGTGGAATACGGCTTTGCTTCGCAGCATTGGCTTCCACGAAACTGCCATCCACCGACAGATGCTTGCCCTCGACCAATCCCACTTCCACACACTGGCGCACGATCTGCTCGAACAACTCCTCGAACAGGTTCGACTCCTGAAACCGCCCATGACGGTTCTTGGAAAATGTGGAGTGATGCGGGATCTCCTGATCGAAACCCAGCCCCGTGAACCAGCGCCAGGCCAGGTGCATGCGCAGCTCTTCCACCAACTTGCGCTCGCTGGTGATGCCGTACAAATAGCCGATCAAGAGAATGCGCAACAGAAGCTCGGGATCAATCGAGGGACGGCCCAGCTCGCTGTAACGGTCCTTCAGTTGTTGCCGAACGAAGGCAAAGCTGATGTGCTTTTCAATCAAACGCAGCAGGTGGGTTTCAGGAACCTGATCTTCCAATCGAAAGTAGTGGAATAGTGCTTCCGAGCGGTCGTGCTGTCCCATCATGATCAGCAGGCCTCCGACGATCAGAATCAAACAGAGCATGCGCAGATGCTTTCTTCTAGCATGCTTCTGCTGAATCTCATCCTGCCAATCGAAGTGACTTTTTCAACACCCACTCCCGATTTCACCAACTACGGCCCGAATCGGGGTTGTGAGTGTAATCTGTTTTCGACCGTAATTTACGTGGATTCCCACGAGTACCCGCAGAGCTGTCATTTCTACTAGTTGTCGGACGAAAACTGCCCAAGTACATCTATTTCCACGCGCGGCGGTTCCGGGCTTTACGGTCATAGTTCGAATGCATATTCTCCGCGCGGGTACAGTCTGCCCATTGCCCGATTGTCACGCCGCAAAATCGGAGGGATTCGTGGGAAATAGCCGAAGGAAGATTTGGATGTGCCTCATCATGGTTGTGTTTGCAGCATCGGCCGTCGCTCAAAGAGTCAAGATCGGGTACGACAAAGGCGCGGATTTTTCCAAGTACAAGAGCTACACGTGGGCCGCACCCTCGACGCCCTCGAACAGACCCCTACTGCGGGAAATGGTAATCGGCGGGGTCGATGCCCAACTCAAGTCGAAGGGTCTAGTGAGGACAGAAAGCAACGGCGACCTGATTCTCGTGGGGAGTGGTGGTATAGAGTTAGGAATCAACCAGGCGGCGGGTACGCCGATGTTGCCTACATACGGCGGACCGCCCCCGACCGTCGATGCCACAATGTGGACCGGGGCCTCAGGACCCTCTTCTCCGATGGCTCCTTACGTTCCAGAGGGATCGCTCGGCTTGCAGTTTGTCGACCGGACTACAAACAAGCTGGTTTGGGGCGGAACCGTTTCGCAAAAGCTCGACGTCGAAAATAAGAAGAAATCTCTGGACCTGATCGACAAATCGATCGTCAAACTGCTCAAGGATTTCCCCCCGAAAACGTCCTCACCGAAGTAAGGCATCCCAGCCGTCCTTAGCTGGTGAAAAATCTTAGTACCCTATCGACAAGTGCGCCGGCGCCGAGTTGTTCGGTGGGCCCGAGTGTGTTCCGCCGGGGCACTTGCGATAGGGGGATTTGGAGGAAGCCGCTGGCGTTTGCGGCGGACGCGGAGGGCTATATAAATATTAAGGTATGGGGATTCAATGGCCGTTTCGCCATCTCATCGCCCTCAGGCTTTGCTAACTGTAAATTCTGTTGAAACGTAACTTCATGCACAGACGCATATTATCACCTGCAGTCGAGCTCTTGCATCATCCCACACAACCTGCCGCCCCCGAACACGCGATAGCGTCCGCCGCGCCAGCGGCTTCGTGCAAATCGCACTTTCACTCATAAATGTAGCGACAGCTTTGAGCAACGGAGCAGGAGGATACGTCCTTAAGCTTGATGCGAATCGGGAGCTTCTGCCCGCGCGGTGGAATCGGTTCTGCGGGGGCAGCGGTTTATCAGCACGGGGATCACACCACCGCACACGACCACTCCCGTGGACTAACCTGCTTTTGAGCGGCTACCTTTTTCCCACGGTCTCTTCTCGCCCGAAACTACCGCACCCTCCACAGCAGTACTCTTCACGATCACGCCCAACTCTCTTTCGGGAACGGTGAACTCCGTGACGCCACAATCCAAGCAGACCAGAAGTTTCGGAAACACGAAGACCATGGGTTTCTCCAGACCTTTGAGTCCGGGGACACGGATGGCAACTTCGCCGTTGAGATTGCTCTGGTGCGCTGATAGGCACGACTTGCAGGACATAGCACCCTACCTTGGAAACGACGCGATGCACCAAGGCTATCGCCAGCTTATCCGTGCAAAGGTTGTCCCGATGTGCCCGTCAGGATACTGGAAAACAGTGGATCACTGGCGAAATATCGCCGTAACGCTCATTGACTCCCAAAAAGGCGAAGGGAAGGCGCAAGCTTGCGCTATCGCCTGTTACAACAGCTACGCGCTAGACTCGCGCGATGGGCTACAATCGGACCCATTCGGAGGAGACAATAAAATGCTGAAGAGGCGCATCAAAACCGTTTTGGTTGTCGTCACCCTGCTGTTTGCGGCCACTTTATCAATAGTCGCTCAGACATCCCAGACGCCCGCGGTGCAAGAGACGGGCGCACAATCGAATAGCATTTCGAACCAAGACATCGAAATGCTACGGAAGGACTTACGCGCACAGCGGAAGGAGATTACCGCACAAAACGTGAATCTCACCGTCGACGAGGCTACCAAGTTCTGGCCTGTTTTTGACCAGTACAGACAGGAAGCTATCAAACCAAATGACGAACGCTGGGCCCTGATCAAGGATTACGCAGCGAACTACAATACGATGACCGATGCACAGGCCCAAGACTACATCAAGAGATCGACGGACGTTGAGCAGCAACTCATTGCATTGCGCATGAAGTATGTTCCGGTGTTTGAGAAGGTGATCTCGCCAAAGAAGACCGCGTTGTGGTACCAGATCGACCGTCGCATCGATCTTCTGATCAACTTGCAACTGTCCGCCCAGATTCCCATGGTCGATACAAGCAGGTAAGCTGATGGCAGGTGGTTTCACCAGCACACCTGAGGCCAGGCGTCATCACATCCGCCAATACGGCTCATTGACCGCGAATAACGGCCTCGGGGAAAGTCCGTCGAGTGTCAATGAGCGTAATCGCCTTCTATGAGAAGGTCATAAAAGTCAAGGCCGACGTGGCGGCCATCCTTATTAATTGCCTTCCATCTGCATAACCCTCCAGTGGTGACGTGGGGAGCTGTCAAGGGCGCCCCCGAACAAGGGGGGCGTTCATCTTGACCCTTGACAGCTCCCCACGTCACTTACAATCGAGCTGGGGACGAAGCGCAACGCAGTTCAGTTGGGCTTCGTCCCTTAGTGGATTCGGTTTTCAGTTCGTATTGGGCCTTCCCAGATGCTTGCGAACTGTCTGCCTCGATCATTCCCGTTCGTTCCCAGAAGTAAGTTGATCGGCGCTTCCACCCTTGCGTTTCTCGACGGCTTGCTCGCTTACCACCCACTCCTACCCGGCTTCTATCCGCACTCTCAAGGAGCCACATGGGGCCCGGTGCACGTTGGGGTTCGATCTCAAACCAGGCCCCATCACAACCGTGACGGGGCCTGGCTGGTTGGGTGCTGCCATCTGTTTAGCGATCTCCAGGGATCTGGCGATTACCCGCAGTCACCCGAACGAGGCGAGTGGATGTCGTTTGCTGCAAACCCTTCCGATAACGAATCGGGCCTCCGCGTCCTCAAAGGATCTTCTGTTCGCTGGGTTTTGTCTTTTCGCGATTACGTCGGTTAATTTTTATGGAACATGGTTGGGTCCGGCTTATGCCGCCGTTGCTTGTACTGTCCTGGTTTCTGCCCCGGTGTGATGTAGCGGTTCATAGACATCCCCGGTCACCCACAGGTGATGCAGCAACACGGCCAGCTTTCGTGCCACCGCCACCACGGCTCGCTTCTTCGCATTCTTTCCCCCGCGTTCACACAATCGCAGTCCGTACCGCCGTAAGTCGGTGTCCGGTCCGAAGGCTCCCAACATGTATTGCGAACTCCCCACCAGCAACCGTCGTAACATCCGGTCTCCGGCCTTGCTGATTCCTAACTGGGGTTGACTATCGCCCGAGTCTTCCTGCTTCGGCACCAGCCCCAGATACGGCCCGACCTCGCGACTGCTGCTGAATCGTTGCGGATTCTCCAGCGTCAACACGTAGGCCAGCGAGGTGATCGGGCCCACTCCCTTCACTTGTCGCAGTAATGTCGTGTGTCCATACTTCTTCTGGCCCCAGCTCTTCAATCTTCTGGTCATAGCTCGCAATGCAATCATTCACCGTCTCTGTCAACTGCACCAAGGGCAGCAGTGCTTCCCGTACCTCAATCGGAATCGCATCCTTGTACCTTTTCAGCGAAGCTCGGACTGGAACACTGCGGCAGTCGTATGCCCATACTTTTCACTAGTCCTCGCGCGGTGTTGATTAACTCCGTCCGTACCGATACCAAGACGTCCCGGGCTCGCAACACCACTAGGTCCTGCCGCACTTCCCGACTGCGATGCCGAATCGGGTACAACGACTGCGGATCCACCCGCCCCAATCGTGCCAACTTGTGGGCATCGATGCGATCGCTCTTCCGCTTACGACGCTTCGACCCTTCCATCAGCCGCGGGTTGGCCACCAGCACCTCGTGTCCCCACTCGGTGATCACGTCCTGTACCCAGGCCGAGTGAGTTCCTACTTCCATCACTACCCACGCCACCGTCAATGCCTGGAAGAACTCCCTTACATCTTCCTGCGTGGTCCGCAACTGTCCTTCGGCCAGCGTTTCTCCCTCCAAACCAAGAATGCAGTACTGACTCCAGCGGTCCCCCAGATCCACTCCCACCGTCAGACGATCTCGATTGGGCCCCATTGTGTTTCCATTGCGATTTTCTTTTGCCCTTGTCGCCACCGCCGGCGCATCCAGCTTTCCCGTCAACTTTCCCAGGACTTCCGCCAGTACTTCTTTCGCATCTCGCTGCACCGGACCTCGCGCTTTCGTCCGCTTCAAGCTTGGTTCACTCCGCTGCGAAGGCTTGCTATGCTTCTTCAAGGTCGATCTCCTTTTTCATGTGATTGCACGTTGAGTGCGTTGATCACCGCTAGCTTGACGCCATCCGTGATCGGGGATCGACCTTCTCATTCCATCTGTTATCGTCAGCTACCCCACAACCCTCGCCATGATGTTGACAGAAAAAGCCGCCCAGCCATCAGGCGGCTTCGTTCGCTGCTACCCACCGCTTCAATCGCCGTGAGCCCTTTCCCGTTTATACGATGAGAACGGCTTTTCAGTGATCTTGCTGCTCGCCACAATCACCGATCGTCATTCATCGTCATGATTGTGAACCGGCCGCAGAAAGTGGCTGAAGGCCATGTCCGCGATGCGCGTCCCGTGCCTCCGTGCTACTACGTCCGCGGTGCGGAAGTGGATTCCCTGGTAGATACGCACGTCGACCACATCGTCAGCCATATCCGAAAAGCGTTGATAGGTTTTCGTCTGGTTGACGAAGGCGCTAAACACTGAGAAAGTCATTTTGTTGCCGAAGAAGCGCTCAAGCGTGCGGGTCATGGCGCCGGTAAGATTGTTTGCGCCCGACGGGTACTCAGGGTAGGGCGGTGTATTTGTGGGGATCTGCGGCCGCCACGTCGCGTCGCCGGCCGTCCGCGGGTTGCCGTCATCATTGCCATTCTGAATGGCGGTGATGGGCCGCCAGAAGTGGTAGAGCCTCTTCCCGTCCCATGCGGTGATCAACGCGTCTGCTGTCGCCAAGTTGGCCAAGGCGAAGAGCCGGGCGCTATCGCCAATGTTGTCGATATTCGTGTCCGCGATGCCCCGCAGGGTCCGTTCCCACAGAGCGAGAAAATTGTCGGAATAGAAAAGGGCAAGGTCGGTCTGCGCCTGCGTGCGGGCGGTGGAGTTTATGCTTCCAAGGGCCTTGACTTCGTTATAGTCACGGACGTATCTGCCGCTGCTGAGCGACGGCGGAGGAGGCATCCGGAACTGTGTGGGGTCGTTCAGAGTGAAGGGAGTGACGGCGCCCAACCACGGCGTCGCCATCGGCGCGAACGCCGGTGGCGTGGGACGCCATTCGCCGGGTCCAGTGCCGCCGGTGAAGACCTCCGGGTTTGCAGGGAAGCTCCCGTCACCGGCGCGCAGGTTGAGGATGTTTCCGGCGGCTTGCTGGCCTATGATCAGGCCCGCGTCCCCCTGCAGCCCGAGGCCGCTCAGGTAGTTGTCGAGAAGGGTGTCCAGAGTTGCGGACTGGCTCGGGAACCTGGCAACGAGTACGTCGTGCGCAGCCCTGGCGGCAGCCGCGACCGGCGAGCCAGAGGCGTTTGGTATCGGAGAGCCATATGGCTCGAAGCGTCCCTGAAACGCCTGGATAGCGTCGTGTATCGCGGCATGGACCATGGCCAAGTCGAGTATTGCTGAAGGACCGGGACGTACAGGAATTGCTGTTTGCGACGCGATCGCGTTCCAATCGGAGACGACGTCGGCGCATGCCAGTCCTGCCCAGCTCAGACACACGCACACAATCAAGCTTGCAAGCCCCAATGATCTCTTCATTGTTGATTTCCTTTGCATAGCGACCTCCTTTTAGGTCAGCAAGAACCCCAGTGAAAATAAGTTCGGGCCCAATGTGGGCCTCGCAACCGCCGCTTCTAAACGACGCTACGACGCATATCAGTAGTGATTTCAAACTAGAAAGCAGTGATGTCGCGAGAGCGGGTTTAGCAGAGGAGAGAACAGAGGAGTTCCTGAAACCTGCAAGGGTCAGTCAACTGACCTCTAAAAACCGGCGAGATTGTGCGGACACTGATTTTCGGCGACTGCGCAAACATTATTGGCACAGACACTCTGTCCGACTGTTGATATCCCAATGACGAAGCTGCTTTCACAACTACCATCTCATTTGTTTGAGTGTTGCCTTCGTCGAAGGGTGTCTCTGGAATATCTGCCTTCGGCACCATCAGCAATACGACGGTTAAAAGAAGGTAAGAGGCTGCAAGTCGAGTTGCCCTCGCGCGGGAGAGGAACATTGGCTTTACACCTGTGGTAGCTAAAGAGAGCCTGCGAAGGGAAAACTGGTCTGGCTAGGAAGAAGCCTCCCACATCGTGTCTGCAACCCTGCGCCCAACAGGGGCCCTTGTCAAGGAGTATAAATTTTCCGCTTCCCCTAATCGGTGCTGACTCGGATCGCTGTTGCAATATCCCTGGTTTCGCCAGTTGCGAGGAATCTCTCAAGGTTTCTGACGTGAGAAGCGGCAGCGGATGGCAAACAGAGCTTCCGATATAGCAAGGTAAGTCATCAGTTGTGGCTTCACAGGTGTGGTCCACAAATCGAGACCAACATTGACAGCGGATACTTTCAGGAGTAGGGTGAACGGCACTTGGGGCGAAGTGGTCATGAAGAGACTGCGTTGGATATTGGTTTTCGTTCTGGCAGGAACAGTGGCTTGTATGTCCGCGGTGGCCCGAACCGACCTGCCCGAAACCACCTTCAATGAGGCTGATGCGCCTGTAAATCAAGCTCCCCCTGTATCCCCTCGCATCAAGTTAATCCTGCCTGTGGGTGATCCAATCGTGCTGCCGAGCCTGCCAGGCTACTGCACAGGTTGGGCTGTGAGCAGTTTTGTGCGCGAAATGGCAGCCATGCCTAGTCATCGCCACTCACATTCTCTCCGAAATCTCCTCTGTACGTTCCTGATCTGAAGGCACCCGCATTTCAGAACTGAAGTCCTTGCTGACCTTATAGGGTCCCTAAAGACCTTGTGTGCTTAAACATGCCGTTTAGAAGCTGGAGGCACTATGAAATTACGCAACTCTCCGTTTCTCCTAGCGCTTGCTCTGGTCGTTTCGTCGCCCTTGACGTCCCACGCTAGCGATTGCAGCAATTCCACCATCCGCGGCAGCTATGCCTTTACGATCCACGGAACACTCTTCGTCCCGAACGGGTCTACCGTAGTCGTTGATGGCATCGACAAAGTAACTTTTGATGGCAAAGGGAATTTCACACAAGTTGACGCGGTTGCCATGAACGGGAACCTCGACGCGCCGGGCTGGCGCCCTGGCACGGGCACCTACTCGGTGAATCCGGACTGCACTGGAACGCAGACCATTGTGGTCCCGGGCCTGCCCGACCTGCACTTGCAGTTTATCGTCGCGCAATCGGGTAACACGATCCACCAAATAGTGATCGATCCGGGATTCGCAACCACGGCCGAGGGGGAGCGGATCCATGCTCCCAACCATAGCGATTAGTGCTTCCAGAAAGGATCCGTCACTCCCGACAGAGCGGGGCATATATCCGCCCCGCTCACCCGTTGGGTCGAGTAGCTGTCGTGACATCCCTATATCACTCATTTACCGAGCATCAACGAAGGAACCAGCCAACTGCGACCGCAGCGATCACAAGCTTTGTCAACCAGCCGATTGAGTATGACACGACAAAAACCCGATGCAGCTTCATAAGTGCGGCGTTAGTGAGGATCAGCGGCAACAGGCCGATCACCCACACCGCAACCGCTAATTTGAGCGCGCTCGATACAGAATGAAGACGCAACCGGGCGACGACAAAGGCAAACACTCCGCATGTCACAAACGGCAGCGGACTGGTCAGAGCAATCGCTCTACTCTCTTCACCCTGACGCCAGATTGCTGGGTAGGTGTGGCGTCGATGAATCCAATCGCCTGCGAAGAACCAGTCAGTGAGCGACGAGACGACACCAGCGCCAATAATGATCGCACCGAGTCGCGCCCAGTTCATCTCTGCCTCCAAAATACGCAGGCATTGTACTCGTGCGAGGTCCCTCGCGCATTGCTGACGTTGACAGAGTAACAGCCTTCATTACCGCAACTGTTTCGAAATCTCGATGTCACTCATCGGCAGGAGACCGGAGATCGTGAGCGCAGCGAAACAGAACCTTCCCCCAGGACAATCTGGCTTGAAGGGCCCACTGGCTACGGCTTAATGCTTCTCAGCAGCCTGTTCGACGATCCGCACAGCGGCTTGGTTGAAGTCCTCGCGTGGTTTTTTCCCCTGATTCTGTGGTGGACGATGGGACGACCTCTTGTCAAGTAGATCAGCTTCTCGCTGGGCTTTATCGGTTTTTGTTCGTTTTTCAGACATACACACATTATGCGCCAGCGAATCAGAATTTGCGCGGAGGAGGGCTTGATGGAGGAGCTGGTTGGCAGTTGGCGAGAAATCGCGATAGCACTCACCGACCCTGATTTGGCTAAGAAAAAGCGCATGCTTGCGAGAACGCCTGGTTTCGACTGTGGTCGCCATCAAAGCAGCCTCCGATTAGAATTTCCCCGATCTTAGCTTCTGATCTGGAAGGGCATCGCATGGGATTCGCCGTTAGCTGGGTGGCTGTTCGCGACAGCAAAGAAAACACGTTGCTTGATGTACTTGGCCTCGAAAAGATAGGCGAGACGGAGGAAATCCCAGAACGCGAGTGGTCCACAACGCGGATAGGCGACTGGACAGTTGTCTGGTCTAATCGCTTTGAACCCAAAAAGTTCCACGATGCAAGGTCGAAACTCAAAGGGGAGGTCATCATCTGCGACGTGGAGGAACACGTTATGTATGCCGCAGTCGCGGCATTTAAGGACGGCAACCTGAGCTGGCGCATAGTGCACGAAGCACAGCAGGCAAGCGATCACCTGTCGCTTGAGGGAGCGCCGCCGAAATCGCTCCCAAAGATTCAAACGGAACAATTTGCGCGTGTCAGTGAGGATCGCGAAGTTGACTTTATCTTCGATATTCCCATTCGCGTCGCACAGGAGCTAGTGGGCTTCCGACACGATGAAGCCGTAGACCGCACCTTCGAAGTATTGCGGTCCGCTGCGGGAAGCAAGCCCAAATGGAAATTTTGGTAGCTGAATCTACTAACTGCTTTAGCGAACTTGGGTCACGCTCCGTCAGTTGATGATAAATCCCGTGGGTGTTGAAAAAGTCCGTGATGGGAAGGGACTCTTCCCCGTATCTCTGCAATCCAGTGTTCCATTCCACTTCAGCTAAGCGGCAGCTTCCGTAGTAGGTGTTATCGGTCGGCTGAGGAACCGCACCAGTCGTTTGATGTTCTGGGCCACCGCTGCCAGGAAGAACTGCTCTCGCACGAACTTCAGTCTGCGCAGACGCAAGCGCCGCAATCCGATCTGATTCTTCAGTTCCGCGAACAAGGCTTCCACCTTCTTTCTTTGCCGCTGTGCTTTGGCGAACTCTGGCGTGTTGACCAACTCCCGCGCACGTTGTCGGGCTGGTTCGTTTTGGTGGATGATGAGGCCCCGGAAGGCAGCGCTGGTGCATTGTGGTCGAAGCGAGCACGGGCCACACTTTTTGCGTGTCCCGATGTAGTTGTAAGCGCGGTTCCGATGAACCCAACCGCCGTAGTTCAAGGTCTGACCGGCGGGGCAGATATAGCGATTGTTTTCCGGTTCGTAGGTGAAACGCTCGGGGCCAAAGAATGGGCTCCTCTTTCGGTGGATACTGTCACGGGTCCGCATGTAGGGAGTGACGCTCCGATCAGCTAGCCATTGCAAGAACTCGCCGTTCCCGTAGGTCGTATCGGCCGCCACCGATTCCGGCTCTCGTCCTTGCCATTGAGCGAAACGGGCGAGCATGTCTTGCGCGGCCACGGTTTCCTGACTCATGCGCGCTGCCGTAGCTTGCACTCCCACGATCACGCAACTGTGATTGTCGATCAGATAGTTGTCGTAGTACCCCAGCCGCGCCGGTGTGCCGCCTTTGGTGGCGTAGGTAGAATCGGGATCGGTGGTTGATACCTGAGCTTGCTGGTGAGTCGGTCCCTCGATCGGATTCTGCTGTTCCAGTTCCACCAGATACTGGCGCACGGTTTGCTTCACTTGTGCGGCGTGTGCGAGTTGCTCGCGTGGAATACGGCTCTCTTTGGACGCATTCGCCTCCACGAAACTGCCATCCACCGACAGATGTTTCCCCTGCACCAATCCCACTTCCACACACTGCTTCACGATCTGTTCGAAGAGTTGCTCGAACAGCTTCGACTCCTGAAACCGCCCGTGCCGGTTTTTCGAGAACGTGGAATGATGTGGAATTTCCTGATCGAAACCGAGGCCGGTGAACCACCGCCACGCCAGATGCATGCGCAGTTCTTCCACTAGCTTGCGTTCGCTGGTGATGCCGTACAGATAGCCGATCAGCAGAATGCGCAGCAGTAGCTCGGGGTCAATGGAAGGGCGGCCGGTATCGCTGTAACTCGCTTTCAGCTTCTCCCGCACAAAGGCAAAACTGATGTGCTTTTCAATGAGCCGCAGCAGATGAGTCTCAGGAACCTGATCTTCCAGGCGGAAGTAATAGAACAGCGCTTCGGAGCGGTCGTGTTGCCCCATCATGATCAGCAGGCCTCCGACGATCAGAATCAAACACAGCATGGGCGAATGCTTCCTTCTAACATGCTTCTGCTGAATCTCATCCCGCTAATCGACGTGACTTTTTCAACACCCACAGACGATAGCGCTTATTGATGACGGGGGTTCAATTTGTGAGCTGGGTTTGTTTTCATGCCAATTTCAGTGCTAGAACCGGACAAGCACAGCGTACCGTGTCATAAACGTGTCCCTGCTGTCGTCATTGAATGCGTCGAGGCGGCCATTCTCGCCGCATTCCTCAGGCACCTCCGTGCGGGCTTTGTTTTCTCGGCAAGTGGTTGATGTCATACGATTTGAAACGAAATCGCGGCCTCAAGCCAACCAATCGGCCGTTAGTAGAACTCAGATTCCGATTGAGAGCCGGATGACATGTCAAGGTTGCGGCTGATGCTACGACAGCAAACGGGCACGGCTGCCATGCGCTTGCAGTAAAGAAACTGCCTTCGAGTCAAACGAAACAAATTCCTCGCCACCGAGCCACTCGCCTTCGTAGGCAATTACACCATCTGCAAAATCCCCGCCCGCATCGAGTGCGGACAATCCGGCCTCTACGGCCGGTCGATTCATTGCCACATTGGTGGTTCTCATGAGCCGACGAATTGCGACGGAAACATCGGCTGCAGATTTCTTGTAGCCTCGACGAAGCACCCACACAAATTCACAAAGAACCGGGACTGGCACAGCAATGAGATCTGCCCCCGCTAAGATCTTTGCCGCTCGCCGGGCTTGATGAGGATCGTCTTGAACAGCAGCACGAATGAGCACGTTGCTGTCGGCGGTAACTTTCATTTGGCCTTGGCCCATCCCTGGGTTGCGATCTCGTTCATTTCATCGATCGTGAATTTCGGACCTCGCCGCTGTGCAAGACAACCAAGAAAATCATTGATGTCGCCATCCTGCGCCATGGCTTTTACAACAATCCGGCCATCAGGCAACTTGTCAGCCTCAATTTTCTCTCCGGGGCTGACACCAAGATGTTTGAGCAGATCCTGTTTCAACGTGACCTGGCCTTTGGCAGTAATTGTTAGAACGGTCATTGTTGTCTCCTCAACGAAACTTCATTGTAAGGCATTATTACCTTACCGTCAAGCAATTGCATCGACCAATTCATTGGCCGCTTTCTATTCCACGTCCTCCCTGACGGCTTCCACCGCAGCCGCTAGTACGGATTCCTTGGCAATCGCTACAGTCAGCGACAGTTTGTCGTTCGTCAATTGCTGGGCCACGCAGGGCACGGCAGCAATCAGCGCCCAAGTGACAATCACAGCCCGGAACTCGCAGTGCAATCCGCATGTCTTCTTTGGCACAGCGCGAACCCTCCCTCCAGCTGACGGAGGCCAATACTATACCGGTGACGCATAATGAGGGCAGGTGAACAGGGTCAGAGCGCCCTACTATTCGTCCGCCAATCATAAGCCTGATCAACGCGGCCTTGAAGAGTGCTCGATGAACAATGGGGCGTGACATTGGGCAATAATGATGATTCCCGGATGCAATGGCTCTTTGCCGAAGAGGGCAAGGAGATCAGCACCATTGGTGGTTACAAACGTACACTCCCTCTCGCGGATTAACGGCAACAATTGGCAGTCTTTCAGACCTCCAAGGCCTAAGTAGTTGACATGATCGGCGATGTAACCGGCGGCATCCCCACTTACACGAGGGATGTGTTCAGATGCTCATCGATCATGAATTTCAATGTCCACCGGTAAGGCCACGACGGGTTGTCCGGATCAGATTTCCTTCTGCCCAGGGTTTGGCCACCGGGCGGCCGAGGCGAGAGAACGCCTGAACATAGACGGGGCGAGCGCAAGTTTCTCCTGGTCGAGAGATGGTAGGCTTCGAGAATCTCCTCTGGAGTTGCTCCCCGGCTCAACATGTCGGCTACGGTTGGACTGGAATCGCGCGTTCCACGATAGACAGGCGAACCTCGCATAATGACAGGGTCGGAAACAACCATCTCTTCCGGACGCAAAGATCGGTCGCAACGAGACCTCCGCCGACCACCTTGGCGGATTCAAATCGCATTCAACAACGCACGGGCTAGCTCCTGTTGGTACAATCCGGTGCAACGACCCGACGCGGCAGTAGGGCTTAGAAGGTAACACGCTGCGGCTCGTCCAACCGCCGGAAGGAACGCCGGAATGGACATCCATCCCAATCAGCCACTCGATGGGAAACCACCGACCAACAACCAATCTGATCTTGGTTCCTGCCTCAGTGCAGCTTTTCGTTTCTCCTCTTTCCGCCCGAATCAGGAAGCTGTCTGCCGGGCCGCGATCCAAGGCAGAGACGCGCTGCTGGTGATGCCGACCGGATCTGGAAAATCGCTGTGCTACCAACTGCCCGGAGTGGTGCGAGGTGGAACAACGCTCGTAGTTAGTCCTTTGATTGCGCTCATGGATGATCAGGTATTCAAGTTAGGAGAGCGAGGCTTTGCGGTTGCTGCGATTCATTCTGGCCGGGAACGCGCCGCGTCCCGTCAGGCCTGTATTGACTATCTCAGCGGCAAATTGCAGTTTCTGTTCATCGCCCCCGAGCGGTTGCGCGTGCCGGGATTTCCAGAGATGCTGGCCAAGCGAAAACCATCGCTCATCGCGATTGACGAGGCTCATTGCATATCGCAATGGGGACACGATTTCCGACCTGACTACCGCATGCTTGGCCAATACGTACCCCGATTGCGACCAGCGCCCGTCATTGCACTGACCGCGACTGCCACTCCGATCGTGCAGCACGATATCTGCAAGCAACTGGGGTTGGTTCGGCCGGCCTGCTTCGTACACGGGTTTCGACGCACCAATATCGCTGTAGAGGTAGTTGAGGTTGCTCCCTCTCAGCGAGCCGTGCTCGCCCGAGAGCTGCTGTCAGTTGCGGACCGAAGGCCTGCGATCGTGTACACGCCCACCAGAAAACAAGCCGAGTCATTAGCCACTGAGATCTCAAGCGCGTTCCCGGCAGCAGCCTACCACGCGGGCCTGAACCCAGAACATCGCAAGAGAGTGCAAGATGCGTTCCTCGCCGGCAAGATTGAGGTCATGACTGCGACCATTGCGTTTGGCATGGGGATTGACAAGCCGGACATCAGGATGGTGATTCACACTGCCTTGCCCGGAAGTGTTGAGGCCTATTACCAGGAGATGGGGCGAGCCGGGCGGGACGGGGAGCCTAGCCGTGCGATCCTGATGCACTCCTATGCAGACCGACGTACCCATGATTTCTTCCTGGCCCAAGACTATCCAAAAGTGGAAGTACTGGACGAAATCTTTGTCTGCCTCGGCTCCCAGGCGCAAGCAAAATCAGACCTGCAGAAGCGTTTGCATCTGGATCCGGATTTATTTGAGAAAGGGCTGGAGAAGCTGTGGATCCACGGCGGAGCAGTTCTCGAGTTTGGCGAGGCGGTCCGTCGTGGACCGTCGCAGTGGCGTGAGCCCTATGTAGCACAGGCGGAACGAAAGCGGGTCCAGATCGAGCAAGTGCTTCGCTATGCCGAGAGCAATCGGTGTCGAATGTCCAGCCTGGTGCGTCATTTCGGCGACGTGAGCGACTCGGAGCAGGCATGTGGCATCTGTGACTTTTGCGCTCCCGCCCGATGTCTGGCCCAGCGCTTCCGGACTGCGACCGAGGGGGAACGCCAGACGGTGTTTCGTGTTGTGGCAAGGTTGCGACTGGGCAAGGGGACCTCAACCGGCAGGCTGCACAGAGAATTGTATCCAAACGGAGAGATGGATCGTCGCTCGTTCGAAGAAGTGCTGGGAGGAATGGCCCGGGCAGGCCTGGTGCAGCTGTTGGAAGCCACTTTCGAAAAAGATGGCAGACAGATTCCGTATTACAGAGTAGTTCTGACGAGAGCTGGATACGCGGTAGATAAATCGACACCGATGGAATTCATCATGAAGAGGGCGGCGCCCATGTCAACGCGGCGCCGAGTCCGCAGAAAAACCGGTACGCCCAGGAATCAACGCCGAACTGCAACCCAACGAGTATCGTCCACTGTGGGGACACAGAATCATCCGGCGCGGTCTAAACAGGAAAGTGGAGCACCCTCCGACGTGGAATCAGTGTTGCGGGCCTGGCGGCTCGCGGAAGCCCGGAGAAAAGGCATTCCGGCTTTTCGCATCTTCACCGACGAAGCGTTGCAGGCCATGGTGAATTTGAGACCCAAAAGTCGCGATGAGCTTCAGGCAATCTCGGGCATCGGCATCCGAACTGTTGAGCTGTATGGCGTGCAAATATGTCGCATCTTGTCCCAACATGCTCAATAAGTAATTGAGAACTTCCGCAACCCCTGCTCAGACCGGGTCATTGAGTGTTATCGGGAGTGGGTTGAAGTCACGGCGATTAGCAGCATCAGATTCAACAGAGGGGTGTTGGAAGGAGAGATTTGCACGTGTTCTGTTTGATTTTGATTGTCGGAGGCCTGCTGATCATGATGGGATAGCACAGCCGCTCGGAAGCATTATTTCACTACGTTCGCGTGGAAGATCACACTCGTGAACCGCACTTGCTGCGGTTGATTTAAAAAGCGCATCAGCTTTGCTTTCCGTGCCGACAACTGAAGGACCTCTATCGCGAAATGGGCCGTCCCTCGATAACGACGAGCTTCATGTCAAATGATCGTTACTATCAGTTACCTCGGTTTGGGACGACTGGTGGTGAAGTTGTGCAATCCGAATTGACAAAAGTGCACGGGACGAGCTCGCGGCAAGAGTGACGAATCCGTTCTCGGACCTTGGGGTCCGATTCAAGAAAATGAAAACCGTAACGAAGTGCCTGGGCGAACGGCCACCAAGCTGAGCGGAAGGCGGAACTCCAACTGAACGACCTAGCTTACTAGGACCTCGATATTTTTGGGATGGCAGACATGCCGCCTTGTCCGATCTGAGCGGTTCTCGCCGACGGCAGGTCGCCGTCGTCCATATTGGGAGCACGCAATGGGACAACCTCTCCCTGCTAACGCGGTTTCCTTGCGACCTCTTCGACGTGCGGACGGTGTCCAGCAAGGCGGATTGTGGCTTTCGCGCACGGCACCAACCCATGGGCGTCACAAATTCGCTGTGCGGTATCGACTATGTCTTCGAAGGAGCTGGAGACTGGGCGTTTTATCCTGAGCAAGGGCACCATCACAAGAACTACGCTAGTGTCGCCGCGACTTTACCCATCGGCTGTGATCGCAATCACACAGGAGAAAAAAATCTGGGAATTGATACCTCCCTGGTTGGGGCCGATAAATCGGCCCTTGCATGACGGCCCCAACCCCACAGCTTGCCGTGGCCGTTTATCGTGGGAATGTATGAGTAGATTGTGGCCGAACCGTATGCACCTGATCCAGACAAGCCAAAAGCGAGTGCACAGTGGTTGAGCTCTGACCACTTTCCTTTTGGGCGACATATTGTTGGGCGGCCCAGGCGCTATTCCTGACTCGGTTCAAAGCATCCCGAAAGTCTTCTAGAACATGAGGATCGAGATCGGCGGAGAGCAAAAACTCGTGTAGCCCCTGAAGCTCGGAAATGGCCGTTTTCAAGCGCGACCGCACGCCGGAACCAGTTTTCGATGACATCCTGCTTGCCTCATGGCCGGTTGACGTTCTGCTCCAGTCGATGCAAGACGCTGGGTAAGGTTTGAAGTACTGAAGATTGGATTTACACTACAGCGCTGGTGACGCTCTGTACAGGGCCAGAAACGATCAAAATGCAGAAGGGATTTTTGCTGCACTGCTCAGGTCGGCGCACCTGCAAGGCTTGGCCACGACTGCTGAACTCTGATCGGGTTGCTCGGGCCTGCTGTATCGTACGAGGAAAAGCAGCTGTTCTTTCAAAATGTTGCCCTGAAAGCGTTCCACCTGTTGCAGATTCCTAGGCTAACGGGAAATCTGGGGATTCGACGCGGGCAGGTTTGCTTGGAGGAAGAAGCATCCGCTGGTCTCCTCAACTTCGGCCTGCCTCGCTGAGTTCGTTCCAGCGAACGCCTCTGGCTTCGATTCTTGAGGCCGGTAGCAGGCACCCAAGACGCACAGCATTCCGCCACGCAAGCCACCGCCTTGACGCACCAAAGACGGGCGGGTACTATCGGCCACAAACCGGGTGGAATTGTCGGTCCCCACGCAAAACAAATGCCCTTTCTCCCTGGCCCAGGGAGCGCTGAGTCCGGACGTTTCACTCCCGGCGAAAGCCATGGACCCAGTTGACACAAGCCATAAATATATTTCGAAGCTGGTGTCAGCGTCTGCCAGTCAGATTCCGATCAGCGCCCTGGCTGTATTCTGTATCGCCCTGTTGATTGCAGTATCAGAATCCAACCTTCAACAACCAAGAGTGTCGGCGCTGCTCTTGATTGCCCTGGCCGGTGCATTTGTCTTTTTTAGTATTCTTTTGGGGGCGGTGCTCGTTCAACTGCAAAACAATCAACGACAGACAACCGGCGCTCTTGAGGCTACGGAGAACGAGTTCCACCAGATGGCTGGCAACATCCAGGAAGTGTTCTGGATGATCGACGCTGACAGCAAACGAGCCATTTTCGTGAACCCGGCCTATGCAATCATCACTGGACGTTCCTGTGAGTCTTTGGTCAAAAATCCCACTTCTTACAAAGAGGCGATCCATCCCGATGACCGCAGCCAGGTCCTGGCGAAGCTCGATGCGGCAACCCGAAATGGACCCTTCGACGAGCGTTTCCGGATCGTCAGGCCAGACGGGGATGTACGTTGGGTCTGGGCGCGTGGATTTCCAGTACGGAACTCGGAAGGCAGGATTTACCGTCTGGTGGGTACGGCTCTTGACATTACGGCGCAACGCATAGCGGAGGAACAGGTCGAAGCCAATCTTGCCCTAGCACGCTCCTCTTGGGCGGAAGCCGATGCGTTGCGCAAAGCAACTCTGGGTCTTACTCAGGACCTCCGGATGGACCTTGTTTTGCAAGCGCTGCTGCAGTCCCTGGCCGACCTAATACCGTACAGCTCGGCTCGGGTCTTGATAGCCGAAGGCGGTCCCCACGTTCTATCCCTCGGAGAGAAACATAGCTTCGAGAATCAAAAATCCCTCCCGGATTCCCCTCTCACTCTTAATGCCGACGAGTCTCCCTTCCTGGAACGGGTTTTGTCTGGTCAAAAAACTGTGCTGATTGCAGATACACGACAGGAAGAATCGTGGCCCACCTTCACAGGACACGCGCACCTGCGCTCCTGGCTCGGCGTTCCCTTGGTGGCCGCGGGTGAGTATCTGGGTTTTCTTTCGCTAGGTCACACTGAGTCCCATCGTTTTACGGAGGACCATGTCAGACGGGCACAGTTGTTGGCTATCCCGGCGGCGGCTGCCATACAGAACTCTCGTCTCTATGAGCGCGCCAGAATTTACGGCGAGGAACTTGAAAGACGTTTCGAGGACCTTCGGCAAGCCCAAGCCGCGCTGGTGGAATCGGAGGAAGGTCGTCGGCTCTCCGAGCAAAAATTCCAAAAAGTCTTCCGTTCGAGCCCCGTTCCGTTCTCCATCACAACGCTCGCGGAAGGGAGATTTCTGGATGTAAACGCCGCATTCGAGTACCGGTACGGCTATTCGCGAGCAGACGTCATTGGCCACACAGTCCATGAACTGGGGATTTGGGAAGATCCCTCCGAGAGTAGGCTGATGGTGGCACAGTTGCAACAGGGTCCGATTCGCAACCTCATCACCCGCTTACGGATGAAGTCCGGCGTGATCCGGACCACAGCTTACTCAGCCGACAAAATTCTGTTCGACGGTCAAAGTTGCGTTTTGGCAGTCTCGGAATTCCTGTGTGAGAACGACCAGGACTTGAGCAATTGAAGTGTCCCTAAGCGCGCGTTTACAGTGAGAAGTTGTGATGTGATCGTTGATGTGTGAGGTCGGTTTCCTGCAGCGAAAACTTGAGTCTGCCGGTATTCCTGAAAGAACCTTACTGTTGCCCACCCGTTGAGAGGGCGCTTTTCCTTGCGCCCGATGGCAAGGCGCTCGACTCATCTTGAGGTGGGCAACCACCGGCAGCAGTCGCTGACGGGGGAACCTGATTTTGCATCGAGATCGGGTCAGTAGGGCTTCGCCCGAAACGTGAAGTCTACGTTCTGGGTTTCGTCACCCGTGATGGTTACATCCTGGGTCATCGGACCGTATTCTTCCTGCCATGCCGTTATGGTGTACTTGCCGGGGGGCAAGTTCGGGAGCGAAAAACTTCCGCCGTCGCTGGTCACGGAGTAGTGACTGGTTTTCAGAACAGCGAAATAGGCGTGCATCCACGGATGAACGTTACACTTCACGGGGATGAACTCCTCCTTGTCGAATTTCTCAACCAGGGGCGGGGTTCCGGGCGGCTGGGACTTGTTCCACTCGCGGTTGAGCTTGGGGAGGGGATGGATGTTATGCGAGGTCTGGTCCTCGTTGACTACTTTCAATGGCTGGGCAGTCTGCAACACAACGAGGTGGGGCGTATAGCGACATCCCTTCTGGGTGAAGGTCACGACCTGAGGCGATGCCGACGATTCGTCCGGGGCTCCAGCCGATACGTAGACCACCACGTTCTGAAGCGAATTGTTTGAGCCCGTCACCACGGTTTCGGTGGTGGGCGGTGTCGAATACTGTCGCGCACAGCCCGGCTCTTTCGACATGTCAATGGTCTTTGGCTTGGCGGGCGTCCCGGTATAGGTGACTTTGCCGCTTACCGTGCCGGCGAACATTAGCGCCGGAGCAAGGGACAGCCAAACTACCAGCAACATACGCTGCATACGAGTTCAGGTCCTCCTAGATTTGGCGGAAACGGACTGCAGCTCGAGATGGCATCCTGCGGGCCGGCAAACGGAAAGCGATCAGCTCCTGTATCAGGTTGAGAGTACAAGCATCCGGCAGCAGGACGGCGAACGACTGATCGTAGGCAGGAAACCGCCTATCCAACGATCCGCAATAGTACTCAGTTGCACCGAGGCCGCATTCACGACCCCAGTGGCGCGAAGAAACGCTGACAACTCGATGTGTCGCGTGCTCAGGGTCGATCAATTGTTGAACTTTTTGCAGAATCTGCACGTCGAACGGCGAGTAGACCCCATGTTTATCGGGCACGAATTTTCAGAACCGACACCAGTCCTGGTTGAGTTTTCGGCTGAAGGGGAGAAAGCAACTGAACCGTCTCACAGTCTTCAGAAAGAAATCTTCAACTATGGGTGGATCGGTTGACGGGTCTTCGATAAGAAGGGAAGCCAACCACGTGACCATAACTGGGTTTGACATGCTATTAACATGAAAGTATGCTAACAGCATGTCAAAGATGATCCAGCTTCGCAACGTGCCAGACGGTTTGCACCGCAGTCTGAAAGCTCGTGCTGCCCTAGCGGGTATGTCGCTCTCGGATTATTTATTGGCGGAGATCAAGGAAATTGCCGAGCGGCCCACGCTGGCGGAATTGCGCGAGCGACTGCAGAAACGAGCCCCGGTATCGACCGAGTTCGATAGTGCTCGCCTGGTACGAGAAGAGCGCGATGCGCGATGATCGTCCTCGATGCATCTGCGGCGGTGGACTGGCTGCTTCAGACATCCGCGGGACGCCGTATCGAAAAACGAATTTACGCGCGCAACGAAACCCTGCACGCGCCACAGCTCCTCGATCTTGAGGTCGTGCAGGTACTCAGGCGCCTGGCTTTCGAAGGAGTGGTTACTGCCCGTCGAGCTGACGAGGCTTTCGCCGATCTGCTCGATCTGCGAGTTAACCGCTACCCTCATCTCGTCCTCCTACCCCGCATCTGGCACCTTCGTCACAATCTTTCTGCCTATGATGCCGCCTACATCGTGCTGGCCGAAGAACTCGGAGGCACACTGCTCACCCGGGACCGTCGACTCGCCGCTGCCAAAGGTCATGGGGCAAACGTCGAGCTGTTTTAGCTTCAAGGACCGCTGCCGGTCAGAAATCGCCAGCGGGCAGCTGTATCGCATGTCGGCCAACGAGGACGGCGCTGCCGTTCCTCAGCCAGCCACCCAGGATCCCCCCTGCTGACCGTAACAGCGACCGCTACACAGAAAGATGGCCATCGCCCGAGGAGAGTGCGGCACGATTGTGGAACAAGGTTCTTGACCCGGTGAGAGCCTGGGAAAACGGATCTCGCATGGTCACCGTGATGCAGTCTCCGCAGACCGGTCCTCGAGTACCCCACCACCTCAAGACCGGATCTGTAGGACGAAAATCCGGAGTGTGGTTATGCTTCGACCCGAGGTCTGCTCTCTGCAAATCGACGGTATCACTCTCGAGCGTCGCGCTCGCGACGTGGCTCTAGTAAGTGAGCGCGGGATTGATGTCAACCACGTAGTCATGCAACTGACCAGTCCGGCGACCTTGGAGGTGCACTGTTCCAGCGGAAAGCAATTTCGCAGATTCGTTCCCGGTGACATCCATGTGATTCCGCAGGGGTCCCGGGTCAGCCTCTACGTAACGGGCACAAGTGACGCCATTATGATGAGCTTTGACAATTGGGTGCTGGCAAGGAACCTGGCGGCAGAAGACCGCCATGGCAGTGTACCGACGCTCGTGTTGCACCTGGGAGTACGCGATCTCCAGTTGCAGTGTCTATTGTCAGCGGTCGAAGTGGAGTTGAAATCCGGGTGCCATACCGGCCGAGGATATCTTCGTCAGCTGGGCGCTGCCCTCACCAGCTATCTCACCCACCGTTACTCCAGCGCGACCGACGCGAATGCAGCCCCTAACGATGGCCTGCCCGCGAATCGGCTCCGAACGGTTCTGGATCACATTCACACTCACCTGGAGGGCAGCTTGACGGTCAGTCAGCTGGCGGCAATGGTGGGCATGAGCCCGCAACACTTCGCAAATTTGTTTCGCCGAAGCACAGGGCTCGCTCCGCACCGTTACGTGTGAGGGCGTCGCGTTGAACGGGCGGAGCATTTACTGTGCACGACCGACCTCAGCCTCGCCGAGATCACTCTCGAGTCAGGCTTTGCCGGCCAAAGCCATTTCACCGACGTGTTTCGCAAGGCGCTCGGAATCACACCCAGGCGGTATCGAACTCATTTTATGGGCGCTCGAGATTTTGCAAAAGAACCGCTACGAGGAATCGAGAATGCGCTAGCGATCAGCAGTAGCATATCGGAGAGCAGTCTGAAAAAAGCGTCAGGATCGTTTGGCGCCGCGACAAGCTCGGAGCAGCTTTCCATCTCGTTTTGCGGCGACGGCCTGAAATGCGGATAATCGGAAAATCTGGGTGCTTAACGTTGCTTCTCCTCGTCCCCCTGCGTCGCATGGGAGCCGGTGGTTTGCTCGAGACGACTCAGGACCTTACGCACAGTTCGCTGGGCATAGTCGTGGGCATCGTATTTTTGTCCGGATCGGAACCGTGTCATCTCCTCAGTTACGGAGCTCTCAGACTCACCTCGTGCAAGGGCGCGATGGGCAAACGCCCAATCGCGCTCGGATTGAGAACGGATTTGGGATGTCCGGCTCGGCGGGTTGGAGGAACGAAAGGGAGGCCAGTACGGGGCGAGCGGTTCCTCGACGGCCAGCGTCGGGAAGTCGCCCGGATGGCGGGTTACGCCACTCCGAGCGTCGGCTGAAACCAGATGTGCTGGGCTGTATTTGTGGTTGTAGAAACCTGGCAAACGCAAGACTCGGGCCACGTCTATAACACAGGGATCAGCACCAGTGCTTCGCACCAACCCTCTCTCCAGTTCCTCGGCGGCTGCCTTCTGGAAGCCTTCCACCTTCCAGATCACTTGCCACTTGTCCGGCGAGGTACTGACCACATAGTTGGGCACGGGCAGGTCGGTTCGCGCCAGCAGCGCCTGTAGCAGCCGGTCACCGTTCTCATCAAAATCAAGAAAAACATGCCGAATTCGATCCACATCCTCCTGGTCCGTCCCCGGCTTCCCCGCTTCAGGGTGTTCATGGACAGATACAGGTCATGTTTCTGGCCGTTGAGGTAACGTAACCAGGCTTGAAACGGCGGTGACGCCAGGGTTTCTGCGGTAGTAATTCTCTGCATGACCGAGTTGGTCGCCCGGTGAAGGGCCAGGAGCGCAACCCGGTCCTCAAGGGCAAAGTTTTCATGAACGTAATCGGCCGCGGTCAAATGCTGGCTGGTCATCGAAGGCCCCCTTCAGCTTGGTAGAGTGGTTCGTATTCGTAGTGGTCATGGACAGCATCGTAGCCCCCGAGACGGAGCAGTTCGGCAAGGTAGCGCCTTCCACTTCTCCGCTCAACGTGCAGGATCAAGTCGAGGGCATCTGCGATATTGCTCTGAATGGCGCGATAGGGGAGATCGATACCTGATTGCAGAACGCAGGTGATAAATCGTGAGACGGCCAGTTTGGCCGAATTGGCATGGATGGTCGAAAGCGTGCCGGAATGTCCTGTATTCAGCGCTTGGAGAAGGTCAAACGCCTCGCCGCCTCTTACTTCTCCGACCAAGATGCGATCCGGGCGATGACGCAGAGTGGCGCGCAGCAGATCCCGGATGGTCACCGCGGGCCTGCCTGGCTGCTCACGGCGCGCCTCAAATTCGACCAGATTCTCCAAGACGATTTTTACTTCGGCTGTCTCCTCGATCAGCACGACTCGCTCAGAGGGGTCAATGAAAGTCGCCAGGGCTTCGAGCATCGTCGTTTTTCCGGTTGATGTGCCCCCGGATATCAGGATGTTCCGATGGTTGCGGACCGCGTCGGCAAGGCAAGCGAGCACTTCTACAGGGAGCGCACCCTCTTGCACAAGCTCATCGGGCGTGAAGCGCCGGCTGGGAAACTTGCGTATGGTTAAGGTGGTGCCGCGCCTGGAACAAGGGGGAATGGCGGCGGCAACGCGTGACCCGTCGGGCAGCCGGGAATCGAGCAGCGGCGTCTCGTCGTTGATCTCACCGCCAAGCACTCGCGCGATGTTGCGAACCGCGACTTGCAACAACTTTTCTGTCAGCACAACGTCGGGAATACCCAGGATCTGGCCCCGTTTTTCGATGAAGATGTGACCGGAACCGTTCACCATGATTTCCGATATCGAGTCATTGCGAATCAAGTGCTCGATCGGACGCAGGAAGGGCAGGATCAGCTCGAAGCTCACAGGCGACCTTCGGCGAGATGTTCGAAATAGGTGGTGTTTGGGTCGAGGTAGTAGGGCTTGAGATAACAGAACGTCGGTGGCATGGGATTAAGACCGTCATAAGCAATCACGATGCTCTGGGCATTCTTCAGTTCGGCGAATACTTTAGGCTCAAAAAGCCAGTCGCGCTGCACGTTGTAGTTCTTCGATGTACTCAAGGAGGAGCGATGCGCGCTCGCCCTTCCCGTCAGCATACTGACCCCTGCGTCCTGGCCGCTTTCGCTAATGGAATAGTTCATCTTCAGTTGCTCTTCCTTTCCACACAACTCGCTGGCAATGCGGGCGCTGAAGTCATCACTCAGAGTCAGGAATATCTTGGTACGAAAAGTCTGCAGAAGGGTCCGCCAGGATTCGCCGTGTAAGGTAGATCGCAGGGAACTGACACTCTGCGTGGCGATAATGGCGATGCATTTGGCTTGCCGAGACAATGCGAAGAACTTCTCGTCCCCGGTGGGATCGGCTTCTCCGGTCGTCGCGAAGGAATGGTATTCATCGCACAGAAACAGCGCCTCCCGCCAGTGCTTCTCGGGGTGCTCCTCCATTGCGGGAATGCGAGCGATCATGGCACGCTGGAAGTCTTGTTTCAGCATGGTGCCGATTGTTTTTGCGAGTCCAGGATTAGCGCTCACCGGAAAGTTCAAAGCCACTACCTTGCCTTGCTCGATGAGCTCGCGAAACGGAGGCAGAGGTACGCCATAACGGCCATCCTTATTCGCGATGGGGTCGTAGCATGCTTGCGGCGGACAAAAGGTGCGCTTCACCGCGGGGTTGTCATCGAACAACGAAAGGAATACGGAGATGCCTTCTACGATGCTGGTGCGCAGTTTAGGTTCAATTCGTTTCCAGTCATCGTTGAACCAACGCTTGACGGCCTCGAGTCTCTGACGCCGATCCTCGTACTCGGGGTCTTCCAGTGCCTCCCGCGATCCTGATTCCGAAAGCACGTCATAAGGTATCTGTTTCAGCTCCAATAACTGTTGCAGTTCCACGGTCGCGGGTGCCTTCATCCAGTTCGTAGTTTCAATCCGCTCCCAGCAGAATGTGATCAGGTCGCGGTGGGCTACGTAGTCGCCATCATCAATCAGCAGGTAGTCTCGCGCGCTATACAGACGCTCGGCTTCGGCGATCTTCGCCTCGATCTTGTGAGCGTTTATGGCCGATTCGTAAACGTCAAACAGAGTTACATAGCTGTACAGCACCTGATGCAACAGGATGATGAACTTCACCAGATTGGTGTAAGCCTGCTGCCAAAAAGGCTCTTTGCCGCGGCCAAAAAGATTGTTCAGCAGTGACGCGATGCCATAGGCCAGCGCGTACGCCTCCAGTTCGTTATGCAGTGGGTTATAGCGATAGGGCGAGTCGAGTGAAAGCTCGATGTAGTCCTCGGCTCGTCCGTGTTTCGCGAGCAGGTCACGCACTTTATGACAGAAGTCTCCCTTCACTTCGAGCACGAGGGCTGCGGCACGGCGCTCGACATCTTGTGCCCGATACCCCAGCACCTGATCCGCGAATGGGTACATGCATCCAGTCGTCTTCCCACTGCCAATGGCTCCAAAGACCGCAATGCCGGTGAACAGGCCACGATCCGGGATGATGAGCCATCGCGGACGCTCCACCGGCACCGGGCGCTTGGGATGATGGAGTTCGCCCACCACCAGGTACAGGTCGTGTCTCAGGCAAGGGTCAGGGTAGTTGGGGAGGCGTCGCGCCTCTGTCTCCCTTGTGCCATAGCCCCCAAAGATATAGGCAAAAGAAAAAATGACAGACGCAATGAAGAAAGGAGTCGTGAACAGCATCGTGATGAAGCAGAATTTGATTCCATAGAACAGGTATGGCTTTTCCAAAACTACAATGCGTAGCACGACATTCTCATCCGGGAAAGGCCAGTGACGGTAGGTGTAGAAGCCCGAGGTCAAGCTCATCAACAGGCTGGCCACAGTACGGTATTGGGAAATTCTTCTCATGATTCTCATCTCGGGAATTTTCCCGGAGATCTGGGCGTGGTTGGTTCGGCGAGGAATTCTCTGCCTCGGTCCGATTTTGGTGCGCCCTCCTCAGTCTGTAACCGAAACGGTAATGGAGCACTCTGAGGGTCGGCGGTCGCATCCAGTCCTTGCTCGACACGCGATTTATGTTCCAGCCACTGCAGAAAATCTTTGTCCTTCTTGAAGACCAGATCCAGCGCCTGGTCGATGATGTAATCTCGGCTGTCTTCGATAAAGCAGCCATACTGATCAAGCATGGCCAGACGATCCTGATAGAGCTTGATTGTGATTTGTTGCTTAGCTCGCTTCACGCGCTGTGGAATGTACGGCGACATACGAATTCACCCCTTTCGTCGCAGCCAAGTTGTGCGTGGAATCTCAGAGCGAACACCAGGCCGTACGCTCCCGCGGGTCGAGACAAGTGGGTGGCTCCCTTCTGCGGACCCTTGGTTTCCCACAACCCTTTTCCCCTTCGGCCGGTTGGCAACACGCATCTGAACACGCAGTTGGGCCGATGACGTGGAGATTCCATGCCGGACTGGAGGCAGGATTCAAGACCCCGCCCCGTCAATCCGGCCATTTCCAAACTGCTTCAGGCGGCTGTCATGGCCGTAAGATCGCCGAAAAGTTGATATTCGTCAGCGGCTCGCCAGAAACGAAATCCTGGGCGACCCCCACTTGTCCCCGTATCGACGCTTAAGGCAGCGTTCCGCCCTGCTTTCCACTGTTGATAAAGGGCTTCAAACTGCGGCCCGCGATATTGTTGAAGTTCATCCCGAAAGCGATCGAGTCCCTGTTGATCGAGAGAACGATTGCCAGGGAGTTCAAACTGTTCGCGAATTCGAAAGTGTTCCTCCAAACCGGGGAGGATCCGAACTTCGTCGAGGTGAACCGAAGGCACATGGAAGCGCCGTGCAAATATGCGTTCGGCCTTGAGAAACATCTGCTGATCGATGGCTACGTAGACCACCTCGAACGAGGAAAGGATCGAGAAAAGATCCTGATAGTGATTAAGATAGGTTTCGAAACCGGCAGGTTTCGCTCGTGCCCCGTCCACGTAGCAAAGCGAGACTACCGGTCGAGAATCGGTTGAAGTGTGGGTGACGAATATAGGAAATTGATCCGCGAAGTAGCGGATGCGCGTTGGACCCTCAAGATGCCTGGAATGATATTCGCGAGCAAACAGACGGTTGCGGTCGAGACCGAGCGTGCCACAGAAAAACGCAAGCTTCTCTTCTTCGGTAGCCAAGTACCGGTATTGGGGATGGGCAAGAACGAAATCCAGGCCCATCAGCTTTAATTTGATCGAGAAGGGCTGACGCCAGCGCTGATTCGGGTTGTTCTCGTCAGCGAGCAGCTCGTACAAGGGCCGCGCCGCGAGATGGTAGATCAGCGTTCGATTAGTCGAAGCGTGGATCCGGAAATGACCTTGTGACAGCCCTCGCTGGATGAGTCGTTCGGCGCTTGCTCCGGGTTTCTGGCCTAAGAATGTGTGGTACTGACGGCGCAGAAAGTAGCCGCTATGGAGCGCGACCGTGGAGAGAAACGTAGCCTGGCGGCGGGTGTAGCCACAGGTTTCCAGGGCGCAAATTCTTTCCTCATTTGTCATAGCGACAGGATGGCATCGGTGAGGCCAGGCCCCTCCGGGACGGGTGCGCGGCCCCGCGTCAGGTGAGCGTTCAGTCGCGCGGCTGAAGGGCCATCGGCATAGAGTTTGAAACCGACTCTGGCCTTCGCCAGTGCGTAAGCCCCGTGGTAGTGATAGGTGGCAAGCTCGAGATCCACCTTCCTCAGCTCACCCTCTGCGGTTTCATATTCCACCCGCACGTCAGGCAGCAGAATCCGGCCTTCAGTCACCTGAAGGCCGTGAGTCTGGGCAACTTCTTTCTGTGCCTTCGCATAGTCGACGCGAGACCCGGAACAGGCTGGTGCAAGGCGCGCGTAGATACTGGCCTTGAGTTCATAGTCGAGGATCACCCGACGCACGGCTCCTCCACAATTGCTGATGTGAGCAGCCTCGGCGGCATACATTCGATACAGGGCCGCATCGTGCGCAATCTCACGGAGTTTTAGCCGCCCCACGGGGCCCGGCTGTCGACCGTTCTCGGTACCGAGTGCGGCCAGAAGGGACCTGGCCTCTGGCGTCGGGATCAGAACCTCCAACACTTCGCCCTCTCTCCCCGCCATGATTCGATGTGTGCGAATCAAACCCTGGCCCTTCAGACTGCGAAGGTCCTGACCGAATTGCCGAGACCGGGAATCGTAGAGACACGCCAGCAGGTCTGCGACGGCAATCGAGCGAAACAGCGCCAAAGTGAAGAGAAGTTCCTTTTCCGCTTCACTTACTCGATACTGTCGGCCGCGAACGGCCACGGCCCTGCGCACCCGGCACGACTGGGATCGGAGTCCAACGTCGCCCTTCGAGCGCCCTTCCAGTTGGTGGATTGCGAGTTGGTTTGAACCGGGGCGAGTGCGAGTCTCTGCCTTGGACAAACCCGACGTTGACGGAGGTGTCGGTTCCCAGTGTGGCTGTGTTCCCCGGCTGTCGTCGCGGCTCATCGTCCTTCCTCTTGGTCACGAAGGCGTTGTGTCAGCTCTTCGGAGATGCTGTTGCCAGTACGAATTTGCCTCTCGATGTGGGCGAGCTTTCGCCCGGTGTCCTTCAGGAATAGTTTGCGGGCTACCAGATAGATAAGGGCAAATACATTCAAGAACAGCGCTGCCAGGTACAGCGAAATGGGCGCTCCGTACTTGTCGATCAACAGTGCCCGATAGGGCACCAGGAAGGAACACTCCCCGAGCAGGAACAACAGCAAAGCCAGGAACAGAATGCTGGTGACGAACAGGCTATTTGCCAGCATGCCGGGCCTTCCTTGTCCAGGACCGGAGGTGCCCTTTACGGGCACCGTTTCTAGCCCGGAACATCTTCTTCCGCCGGAGTCGTATCGAGGCTCCCATCGTCGACGGCGGGACGCTCAAGATGAGTAACTGCATGGGCACGTACTTCCCACACACGGTGCTGTACGCCGGAGTTGTCCTGGTAGCGATAGCTTTGCAGTTGGCCCTGCACTTCGACATGAGCTCCCTTGAGGAGTGACTTGGCAGACTCCGCAAGCCTGCCGTTAGCGATGACGCGGTGCCATTCTGTGTGCGCCACCAGTTCGCCGGATTGGCGGTTGCGGTGCGTGCTCTTTGTGGCCAACGAGAGAACCGCAAAGGGGGTCTGATTCGTGTTAACGTGCAGCGCGGCGTCTCGTCCGAGAAAGCCCTTGAGGGTGACATTGTTTCTGTAGGTTGACATCGTGATCTCCGTTTCTGCCCTGATCTGGTCTGGGCACTCCGGGCGCAGCCATGCGAGTGGGCCCGGCTCCCAAGGTCAAGGTCAGCTTTCTCGGAGGGACCCAAAAGAAATCCTCCGTCAGCAGGAAGCGCCGTCTGGACGCTCGATTTGTTTTGGGAAACCGAGACCCGAAGGGCCCGTGGAAGCAGATGACCGCAGAGCCGCAGGGCGCCGGAAGAGCCCCGAAGCAGTGCCAGAGCAGAGCTGGGAAAAACGGAGTACGCGAAGCCAAACAACCGCTCCTGGCACCCGCCGGCAGACTTACGATGCGAGACGCCCCACAAAGCTGCAACACCACTCTCCTCCGTAGCGTTCAGATCGGGCACCAACACCCCAAAGGCAACCTGGGATCGGCTATTGGGGACAGAATCCGATCCGACTGCGTCAGCTGCACCTGGGAGACAGCGAGACGCGGCGGTACGAGATGGCAGCCGAACCGTGGTCACAGCCGCGAACTGATCTGACGTTGGCGATGAAAGGAACATGGCGAAGCAGAATAGCGGGATCCATGGGGCCGATTCCTCCGTGAACGAAACACTCCTATCGGATTTCATGGGAATGCTGGGACCGTTGTTCATCGCAAGTCCCAGTACAGATCCGTCCCGGAGTGCATGGTGCGGCGCAATCTGCGACCGGAGTCCGGACTTCTCGAGCCAGCGGAGCCGAGATATGAGGTCCGCGGTGACCATCGGCCGGCTAGCTTGCACTGCGCGACACCTTGGGAACATTATTTAGTACACAGCAGATTGATTGGGGAGACTCGGCGCAATCGGGGGCAGCTCAAGACGATCCAACAGGCTGCGAAAAAGGCCTAACATAACTCCCTGCATGGCCAGCCATAGCGGCATTCGTGTATATGGCTTCGCTACGACGGTCTGGTTCGGTTCCTGCATCGTCTGGTGGCAACAATGTCCGAGGGCAATTCACAATCCTTCCGAAGTGCGAAATGCATGCCGGAGGAGAACGGCGCTAACATTGGTGCCGCCGGTCCTGTCATTGAAAAGCTTGATCCTCGCGAAAATACGTGATGGTGAGGCCCAACGGATTTACGGGAATGAAGTTGTTGGGAACTTTATCCATAACAGAAAACACAAAATGTCCGACGTAACGCTCCCTCCGCGTAATCACGTGATCCGCCGAGGTGTAATACAGCTTTTCAAAATCGACGCTCGCTCTGTAAGGCTGTTTTCTGAGATCCTCGATTGCTACGTTGCTGACGTGAACTTCAATCTCATCCTCACGACCGCTGAGAAAGCTTTCCAGGGTCTTCGCTTTTTTGTTCTCCTCGATGATTCCGTCAGCCAGCTTGCCGTCCAGATAGTAGAGGGACCTCGTGTAGTTTTCTTGTAGTGTGGCGCGATCTCGACTGTAGTGGCGTTGAACAAAATCCATCAGGAAGTATCGAATCTCGGCCTCGCGGGGTTGGTAATTGAAACTGTCATAGGTCACGGCTTCAGCGCGTCCGACATCATCGATGCGAACAATCAGAGGCTTGAGATGATGGAGCGTCTGATACAGACGTACATTCACAAAGAGCAAAGCCAAGACTACAACCGTCAGACAGAGCACACAGATTTTCAAATACAGATTGCTCACCATCGCAGAAGCGATCTGCTCAACGTAATGCCGCCCGGACCAGGGAAGTTCGTCCTGGGGCAGCGGCGCAAGTTGTCTGGCGCACATTGAGCGTCATCTCCCCGGTTCGTCTTGCCTGCCGGGTACGGCCGACTCGCCCGAGCGGCCAGCAAACAAGGAGTTCACCAGCGACGGGATTAGTAGCACGCCCCAACTGAACGCAATGAGCAAGAAAAGCAAGGGCAGGAAAAACACTGCGAGTGCGGCTCCATCGTAGGGTGGAGGATGAGAATCAACAAAGTGAATTAACAACTGCCCAAATACGAAAATATAGGCATTTGCCACCACCGGATAGAAGGCATACTGCACAAGCGACTTCAACCAGCCCCAGAACAACCATTCCAATTTTGGGACTATAAAAAACGGGATGAAAATGGGTCCGAGCATCACTGAAACCGCCGCAGCGATATATCCGAAGGCGATAACCATGAATGACGAAGCTTGGGCTACGAGAATCGCAATAACTGTTATTGTGTAACGGAGTACCTCCAGTGCATTGATCGCGATCGATAGGCCCGGCTGTTCCATTTCGTAGTAGAGCGAATTGAGGCGACCAGTTAATTCAGTGAAGACCCCATGATTCATCTGGTTGGCCAGACTCGTGCCCTGGTCAATCACGAGATGATAGAAACTAACACCCATCCCGGGAATTGGGTCCGTATAGAATGTAATCATGGCGTCACCAAATGCTATGGTCATCAGCAAGGTGGCAAAGCGGTCAAACTGAAAACCCGAGTGCCCGCCCGAAGCTGAGGCGAGAGCACTCTTGACGCCGAACCATACGATCAGGATGACGGCAAATCCTCGAAACAAATTCATTCCGAGCCTCTCGAACATCGACGCGTGGCTGGTCATCAGCGTCGACAAGAATGCGAAGAAGTCGTTCCATGCCTCTGGGACCATCACCACCTCCTAAATGGCTTGTCACGGCATGCGATAGGCCAGCATTCGAGAGCTTGGGTCGCCTGCCTGTGATCTGAGAATCTCGCTCTCCTCGCCAACAAACCGAATATGCTCATTAATAGCACTCGCTTCTGCGTCACGCTTTCGTTTGGCGTCGACGAGTTGCTGTTCGGCAAGTGCGACGAGCAACTGGTTAGTGTCCTGACCGTTACGCACCGTGATAAGGTTCGCGGCGTTGATTTTGTTGAGCACCGCAATCTCGGTATTGAGGTTTGGGTCTGCTGAAAGAGTATCCCTTTCGAGATTTTGGATTGCACCAGCGGCCTGCGGCGCATTGGCGCGCAGGCGCCCAAGCAAATCAATCACACCCAGATTCGCGCCGTCGGTGAGCTCGACCGTTGCATAGTTTGCTTTCACACGAGCAATCTGGTCTGCAGGCAAGTTCGACAGTGCCGCTCCGTATGTATTGAGTCTTTGAGTCGCCTGCTGATAACCGGCCTGGACGCCGAGACCACTGTTAATCGCTTCGGTCCAGGAGGCAGTCGTGCCATAGATATTGGACGTTGCCGAATTTCGCCATGGTATGGCCAACATCCGGTAACGGCTTCGCAAGTCTGCGGGAACCATTTTCGCCATAAAAATCATTTGGCTGTACTGGTTGCGGACGGTTTGATAAGTCGCGACCAGTTGGCCGTATTCCTGTTCCATCTGATGGAACTGCCTGACTAGATTTGCGACTGCAGCGGGATCGTAGACCACATCACCCACACCGAGAACCGCAAACGCTGTTGAAGTCACCGTAATGAACGGAAGTAGAATCGAGAGGATCTTTTCTTTGTACATTTTTTCTCCCTTACTAATGTTGTCGTTGATTGGCACCGGCCGGGCAGAATTGGCTACTAGTGCGTGCGTCCGTGGCACGAATGCTGTAGGAGCAAGATGCCTTCCGAGAGAACAGCTGCCAAGAAAACCCACCCAAGTCCGCGAAAGATGCGGCGATGTAGCCAGCGAATGATTGGGGGTGTTTCTTCCTTGCTCACAGGTCCTCCTGCATGCGGTGATGGTCAAAAGCAGGCACGAGCAGATCGCCCGCCAGGTAAATCTTGATCCGGTGCCCTTCGCGGATTGTGATAGTGGGCAGGATATTCAGGTAGCGATCGAGAACATGGAGAGACGATTGGGAGAGATTGCTAGCCAAGCCCTGTCGGTAGGCGTCGCCCGAAGACTGGACAAGGCCACCGTTGGTATTGGCTTGAGCGAGTCCAGCAATCGCTCCGATCGCGAGCGACGCGC
>CAVQZP010000039.1:0-23737 GCA_963718505.1 uncultured Acidobacteriota bacterium
GGTGGTGTGTTTCTCCCTCAGGATTTTGGGGCGGGTCCCCGCCCTTTAGAAATGCGCCGGATTCGCCTCATTCTTCGGGTCCCACCCCTTCATGTCATTGAGTTCCTCGGGCGTGATCTGAGGCAAGTGCCGGATGAACAAAACCAGGCGCCAGGTTTGCGGCACAGTGTGCGTTCCGTGGAAGGCTGGCATGCCGCTCAAACGAACTCCATTTTCAATGGTGTAGTAGAGCTCACCATCGCTCTTGTTCTGCGTCTCGGCTGCGCGCAAATCGGGCGGTTTCGGATAGAGGCCCTTGCCGAATACCGTCTGGCCCGCTCCGTCATTCGCATGGCACTCGGAGCAATGATAGGAGAAATGCTCCATGCCTCCCCGAATGTTCTCCGTTGAAGGCACGATGGGATTGCGAAGTTGACGATACGAAGATGGCACGGCTATTTTGCGCGCCGTTGTGGCCGCGAACACCTCAATCGCTGATGGTGTCGCAAGTGCGCTGAAGCCTCGTCGCACGAGCATCAGCCCGTATCCCGCGGCTGCAACCGCAAGAGCAAACAGAATTAGCGCAACTACTTTCCAGGGTTTCATGTCTACTTCTCCTGTCCCGTGGCATCGCCGTCCGCCCGCCCGAGCGCAGGGAGGTACCGACCGAAGTTCAATTCGAAGTCGCCCGGAACGCCGTAACCGGCGCGGATCTTGGCGCCGCGCGCCTGCGCACTGGGCAAGGCCAGCAATGGGAAGATCAAATCGTTGCTCGACTGAAGCTCGGCAGCCGTCGGCGTCCCGAACCGATTGATCTGGGCCTTCGCCGCGGCTAGTGTCTCACGATCGAACGAGGCCAGACGCCGGGCGAGCGTATCGACGAACAAGTCAAGGTGGTCATCGTCCAGTGTGCGATTCACCCAGCCGTAACGCTCGGCGATATCAGCATCGAAATCGTCGCTGCTGAGCACGATCTCAAGTGCCCGCGAGCGGCCGACCACACGCGGCAGCCATTCCAGCGCTCCGCCGCCCGGGACCAAGCCGGTGCCGATCTCGGGTTGGCCGAAGAGAGCGCTTTGCCGGCTCGCGAAACGCATGTCGCAGGCCAGCACGAACTCGTTACCGATGCCTCGCGTGCGGCCGCGAATCTTGGCGATGCTCACCACCGGCGTGGACGACAGACGCAGCACAAAGTCGCGCCAAAGGTCTAGCGTCTCTGGCTGTGCTGCTGCCTTGAACACATCGAGATGGGCGATGAAAAAATCGGGATTCGCCGACTGGAAGACTACGACCTTCACGGACGTGTCTGACTCGATGCCGGTCATTAACGCTCGCAATTCGACAATCGTTGAGGGAAGAAACATGTTAATCGGCGGGTTACTGAAGGTGATCGTCCACCGGCCCGGATGAGTGCGGTCGATGTTGAACTGTGCATCTGGCTGCTCACTGCCTCGCTGTGTTGCGCTGGATTGGGTCATCATCTTCTCCTCTCTTTTGAATAACCTTGCCGCACTGATCTGAAGCCCGCACGACGCTCTTCTGAGAACAAAGCGCCAAGCCGAGCACTTGCGCCCACCGTAGCCCGACGCCAATCTGGAATCGATTCCCCAGACGGCCAATCTATACGTCCCAGTTCCTCGATCCAGTCCAGCGCCGATTGGCGCGCCTGCTCAGCGCCGAACAACTGATCTACCGCGCGGATGAAGGCCGATAGCTCTTTTTCAGCCAGGATGAGAAAGTCGCTAGCGAGTTGATTGCAGCGGTCGGTTTCCGCATCCATTAACATTCTCCGCTTTTCAAGCATGACAACCTTTGTATGAACCCATGCCTCGCAGGGCCGGATCATTTGTCAGTGGTTCTCGACAATCTCGGCCGAGTCGCGTCCGGCACGGGCTCACCCCTCCACCAGCTGCTGGCCGCCGTCTATGTCGTAGGTTCCGCCGGTCAGGGCGGTGTTGGTCATCAGGTGGACGGCTAGGGCGGCGACGTCCGCTGGGCCGACCACGCGGCGGATCGGGAGTGTCGCGCGGAGTTGCTCGCGTCGCGCATCCAACTGATCGCCGAGCAGGGATGCTGAAAGCGGAGTATCGACGAAGCCGGCGGCGATAAGGTTGACGCGGACCGGGGCTAGCTCGAGTGCGAGGTTCTTGGTCATGGCTGGAAGCGCGGCGGTGAGAGCCGAGACTAGAGCGAGTCCTGGCGCCGTGCGGCGGCCACCGGTACCGCCCATGAAGAGCAGGGTGCCTCCCGGGCGAACCTTCTTTGCGGCGTAGCGAGCGACCTGCAACGGCAGCAGGAGATGGGCTTCGACATCCTGGCGCGCCTTTTCGATCTCGAGTTCCGCCAGCAGTGAGTAGTAGGGACCGGGACCGGTGACCAGCACGTGGTCGATCGGTGCCGGGAGTCCGTCGAAGAATTTTTGGAGTTGATCGAAGTTGGTGGCATCGAATGCCGCGCTGCTTAGAGTGCCGAGTTCGCGTGACGCGTGTTCCAGGCGTTCCGGGTTGCGTGCCGCGAGAATCAGCTTGGCTCCCTCAGCGCGCGCTCGCCGGGCCGTTTCGAGTCCGATGCCGGCGCTGCCCCCGATCACGACGACAGTTTGTCCGAGGAGTCCCGGTTCGGGCTGGATGGGAGAGGCGCCAGTTGCGATGCTCATGATTCCTCCGTTCAACAGTCTAGAATTGCGTTTGCCTCAAGAAAACGGCCTGCCCGGAGAGCAGGGTTCATCACCGGCAGTCATCGTTACTGTTTCCGTCCTGCAGAGGGCGCCTTCTCGGCGCCTCGCTTGTTCCAGCCGTGGAAGCGCGACAAGTCGCCCGCGTTCCATGCCTCCGTACTTTTGCCTTCTCGGGATCGTCTTCTCTCTCTTGTGAAGAACCTTACCGTAGCGATCGGAAGCCCGCGCGAACCTCTTCTGAAAAGAGCTTCGGCTGTTCCCAGGCCGCAAAGTGCCCGCCTTTGGGAAGCCGATTGTAGTGGATGAGCTTCGGATACGCTTTCTCTGTCCAGCTCTGCGGCGCAGGATAGAGTTCGTCTGGAAAGACGCTCACGGCGGTCGGAACAACGACGCCTCTGACGCCGAAGAACGAATAACCCTTGTTTTCCCAATAGAGACGAGCCCCCGAGAGCGCCGTATTCGTCAACCAGGTGAGCGTGATGTTGTCCAGGACGTCGTCTCGTGTGAGGCCTTCGCTGCCTCCGGCGAAGACGCGTGCGATCATCTCGTAGCTGCGCGCGTCGTGATCGAGGAAATACGCCGCGAGGCCTACGGGTGAATCCGCGATTCCGTACAGCGTCTGAGGGCGCAGCCCCATCTGGTACCCGTAGGCGATTCCCTTTTGATACACGGACTGTACACGTTCGTAAGCGACCTTCTCGTCGGCCGAAAGGCCTGATGGTGCCGGCGCGCCGGAAGCGGCCGCTTTGTCGATGTCGGCCGGAAAGATGCCAGGCATATTCGTGTGGATGCCCAGCAACTCCGGAGGCGCTTGCACACCCATCAGCTCGGTGACGGCTGCACCCCAATCGCCGCCTTGCGCCACGAATTTGTTGTAGCCGAGGCGCTTCATCAATGTGACCCAGGCATGTGCAATGTGGGCGGGGTCCCATCCGGTCGTGGCCGGCTTGCCGGAAAAACCGTAGCCGGGCATGGAGGGAATTACGACGTCGAACGCGTCGGATGCATTTCCGCCGTGTGCGGTGGGATTGGTTAGCGGATCGATGATCTTGAACTGTTCGGTGATCGAGCCGGGCCAGCCGTGCGTCACGATGAGAGGCAATGCATTTTCGTGTTTGGATCGGACATGAATGAAATGAATGTCCAGCCCGTCGATCTCGGTGAGGAAGTTCGGCAGGGACTGCAGTTTTGCCTCGCACTTACGCCAGTCGTAGTCTGTCCCCCAATATTGCGCGAGTGCCTGAATCGTCGCGAGCTGCACGCCTTGCGATGCATCCGTCACCGTTTCTCGTTCCGGCCACCTGGTCGTATTGATGCGCTTGCGTAAATCTGTAAGCTCGGCTTCCGGAACACTTGCCACAGGAAACGGACGAATCGCCGTTGCCTGCAGTACATCTTGTGCAGTCGTCATCTTTGTCATCACTTCCTCCTGAGCGGCCGGTAAGCCGCAGAATTTCAAATCATGGTACCCGCCAATACGGGCGCTAGCTGCTGTCTCGCTCTCTCGTGATCCATTCGCGGATGTAGGCCGGACAGTGTCTGAGCTCGATGCCGTTTGCTTCGTTGATCGCCAGGAGCTTCATGGCATCTCGGTCGATCAACTCGAGTTCAGCGAGCTCGACGGCGACGATAGTGCCGTCCTCTAGCGCAGTGCGAAACACGTCCAAGTCATCCCGTGTAATCCGCCCAATGATGCGCAGCACCAGACCCTGGTCAGTCGGAATTCGGTCGATTCTGCACGTCACATCAGCCTCGCAAGTTTCAATGAAGTGAATAGCAAGCGGAGCGCCACTCGTAAGTCGCTGACAGTGCGCGCGATTCAGTCGTCAGCGGAGTATTTGATGTGGGGATTGTGGTGAATACGGTGAATCTGACGAATCCGGCGGCGCATCAGCGAAATTTGAATTGCGTCTTATCGATGCGCAGCGCTTGAATGCGATGTTCCAGCGTGGACGGTGGAACTCCGAGCTTCGCGGCAGCGCCGGACCGCCCGGCGACACGACCCCGACACTCGGCGAGCGCAGCTTCGATGATCTCCTGCTCGCTTCGTGGTTCGCTATGTAACGGCGCGGGTAAAGCAACCCGAGGTCGTACTTGAGGCGGTTGTCTTGACAGCCAGGACTCGTCGACGGCGAAGACCTCACCGGAGTTCAGAATCACGGACCGTTCGATCACGTTCTGCAACTCACGGATATTGCCTGGCCAATCGTAGTTGTGCAACAAACCCAACGTCTTCTTGTCGATCGAGCGGAAGTTCTTGCCGGCGCGCCTGGCGTAGCGTTGTACGAAGTATTCGACGAGCATCAATATATCCTCAGCCCGGTCTCTGAGCGGTGGCACTTCGATGGGAAATACGTTGAGGCGATAAAAGAGGTCTTGGCGAAAGCTTCCACTGGCCACAGCGGCTGTCAGGTCACGGTTGGTCGCCGTAATGACTCGAACGTCGACTCGAATCGTCTTTGCTCCGCCGACTCGCTCGAACTCCCGCTCTTGCAAGACTCGCAAGAGCGCGACCTGCGTGTCCGGCGGAAGGTCCCCAACCTCATCGAGAAAGATCGTGCCTCCTTCGGCCAACTCAAACCGTCCCAGACGCCGCTGAGTTGCCCCGGTAAAGGCGCCTTTCTCGTGACCGAAAAGTTCGGAGGCGATCAAGTCGCGTGGTACTGCGGCGCAGTTCATGCTGACGAAAGCCCGTTGAGAGCGCCGGGACAGCCTATGGATGGCGCGGGCGACGAGTTCTTTGCCAGTTCCTGTTTCGCCGGTGACGAGAACCGTGCTTTCAGTGGGAGCAACCTTCGCCACGCGAGAAAGTACGGTTTGCAAGTGAGGAGAATTTCCTACTATCTCCTCGAACATCGACGCCTTATCGATTTCTTCGCGCAGAGCAATGTTCTCGGTCTGGAGTCTTTCTTCAGCCTGCTTGCGATCCTCAATGTCCGTCGCCGCGACATACCACCGCAGGAGGTCGCCCCGTCCATCTAGCAGAGCATGGCGGCGGATAAGAAACCACCGATACATCCCATCCTTCCTTAATAAACGCACTTCGGCGTCATGCGCGGACGCGTTTGATAATTCAGTGTGTTGAGCTACACTCGCCATGCGTTCTAAGTCATCGGGATGCAGGAATCTGCCGGGGTCGCCGCCCCGCCAATTCTCCAGAGTGAGGCCGTAATAATCGAGGGAGGCTTGGTTAGCAAACAGCCGACTCCCCTCGGGCCCCAATACGGCGATGTGCTGAGGCGCGAGATCCAGTACCTGTCGCAACTCACTTTCCCGTTCCCGGAGCTTCTCTTCTGCATGTTTGCGTCCAGTAATCCGAGTTAGGGCGAGCGCCTCCCGCAGCGCCCTCTCTAGTTCCTCGCAGGTCACGGTCTGCTTTGTGGCGCTCCCACGAATTGCAGATTCCAAGTTCGCCCGCAGGCGGTGAAGGGAAATATGGGTCTCGACACGCCACAAAACTTCCTGCGCATCGAAGGGGCTGACAATGTAATCGACCGAGCCGCTCAGCATCGCTTTTGGCTGATTAATCGTATGCGATATCGGGACGATGAGGATCAGAGGGATGTTTCGGGTGACCGGATCGTTCTTCAAACTCGCGCAAACTTGGTAGCCGTTCATGCCCTGCATGCTAATGTCCACCAACACCAAATCCGGCAATTTGCATTTTACGAGTTGCAATCCCGATTCCCCGTCTTTTGCAAGGCATACTGCGTAGCCCTGCTCCGTCAGGATGGTCGCCAACAAATCGAGATTGGCAGGCTCGTCATCGATGACGAGAATGTTGCCTTTCTGCTTTGAGTCTTGGGGAGTCACAAAACTCTCCTCGGAGTCGCAAGATCGTGGGTGAAGGAGCATACTCGCAGCATCGCCTGCCTCTAACCACCTGCAATTGCAGCTATCACAATTAAGGGCTCCGTCCCCGAGGCGACCGCTTGGGGCAGCGGGGCATCCAACAGCTCGTTCGAGAGATCCTCCTGGCAGGCGAAGAACCGCAAGAGGGGACGCCGGCGTTGCGAGATGGGGTCGCGGAGCAGGCCTCGCAGTACGGGATACTGTACCTCGAGTGCGTCGAGCACTGAGCGTAGCGTGGCTTGGCCTTCGATACGAAGTTCGACCTCGGTGCCGACGCGCGTCAGGGCGCATAATTGTCCCGGGAGTATCAGCCGGATCATGGCAGCGTCTGTACCTCAATGGAATGGATGGGCGGAAGGCGTTGTGCGATCAGCATCCAGGTGTCTCCGCCGTCGGCCGAGCCGTAGACTTCCCCGCCCGTAGTTCCGAAATAGATGCCGCATGGATCGAGAGAGTCGACTCCCATCGCTTCGCGCAATACGTTCGCGTAACAATCGTTTTGCGGCAAGCCTTTGGTAAGCGGCTCCCAGTCGTATCCACCCGTACGGCTTCGGTAAACTCGGAGTTTCGCCTCAGGCGGAAAGTGCTCCGACTCGCTCTTAATAGGGACGACATAGATCGTCTCTGGCTCGTGGGCATGAACATCTATCGCGAATCCGAAGTCTGACGGCAAATTTCCACTTACTTCCTGCCAAGAGTCTCCCGCGTTGTCGCTCCGCATGACGTCCCAGTGCTTCTGCATGAAGAGCACATGCGGGCGTCTGGGGTGCATCTTGATGCTATGAACGCAATGGCCAACCTCGGCGTTCGGATCCGCGATGTATTGAGATTTGAGTCCTCGGTTAATTGCGCGCCAAGTCTCGCCGGCATCGTCGGTCCGGAACACGCCCGCAGCCATGACTGCAATAAAGAACCGGCGGGCGTTGTTCGGATCCAGAAGGACGGTGTGTAGGCACATCGCAGTCCGGCCCGGTTGCCACCGCCGAGTTGAGTGGTGGGCGCGCAATCCGCGGAATTCCCCCCAGTTCTGTCCGCCATCGGTCGAGCGGAATAAAGCCGCGTCTTCGGCCCCAGCGTAGACGGTATCTGGATCGGTGAGTGAGGGTTCGAGGTGCCAAATCCGCTTGAACTCCCAGGCTTGGGGCGTGCCATCATAGCCTTCGTAATTACCCACGCTCCCCTCGAGTAGGAATCTGTTGCCGACGGGTTCCCAAGTCTTGCCGCCGTCATTGGAGCGCTGGATCAGCTGACCAAACCAGCTGTTGTATTGCGAGGCATAAAGTCGATTCGGATCAGCAATCGAACCCTTCAGATGGTAAATCTCCCAGCCGACAAAATGAGGGCTGCTGAGCTCCCAACGTTGTCGCTTGCCATCCGACGTTAGAACGAAGGCGCACTTTTGTGTGCCTACGAGTACCCGTACGCCGCTCATGTTCTCCTGTCCTTGTGAATCCTCTCCAGTCCGCGTAGTTGACCAATTGCGCCAGACAGCGCCACGGAGCGTCGAAGGAACTGTCCGATTTCCATCGGCTCCCGGACGTGATGAGTAATGGCCAGAGGCTTGGCCGCCCACACGGGATCGAGTTCGGCTGCGAACGCGTATTCGTGCTCGAGCCGCCTGATACTCTGAGGCGACGGATGTTCTCTAGAGAGTGCGGTCGCCAGGACTGGCGAGGGGGCGTCGCGCTTTCGGTCGCGGTAAAGAGTAAAGTCCGCGCCTTCCCGCAGGGGCACAAGTACGTACCCCGAGGGCCCCGGGATGGGTGAGGTTCTTGTCAGCACCGCAGCACGACCTCGGAAGATTCATTTAGACCACACACTAGGAGGATGTCAACAGATTCAATCTTTCTGACGAACCGACAAGAGCTTCTTCATCAGCAGTATTCTCCCGCCGTGGCACTCCTGCTCACGCGGCAGGGCGTTTCCGAACAGCTGACGCCAGATTCTGCGTCACGAGGCAGGCGGCTTCTCTTGCATTGATTGTTGTGGTTTCCATGGGTTCAAGTTTCCGTTGGTACTTCGATGTTTGCAAAATCAAGAAGCTCTAATGATTTGAATGATCTGCAGGAAGATTTCTTGCGAGTCGGTTGTTGCACAGTTGTGGCACAGCTCGATTCCTGAAAAGCATAGATAAACCCACACTCTGCGGTAAACTCAGCACTTAGTCAGTCGGGGCGTAGCGAAGCCTGGTTATCGCGCCTGCCTTGGGCGCACGAAAGCCCGGTCTATTCGCTCTTCTTTTTCTGACGAATTTCTCGAAAAAACAATAACTTGGGGAATCTGCTCTTCGCTCAAAACAGATCTCCATGACCTCCAATTCGAGGGGTTCTGACACAGTTTTGACACAGGCGATTGCGGTGAACCCACAAACTGAGACAGGAAATTAAGGGGCCAGCTACAGTGAATGGAGGACAACGATGCTGGTGCCCCGACAAGAATATTCCCGCGAATTGAAGATCGCCTGCATGCGTGAGCTGGACTCGGGCAAGGGGCTGGCCGAGGTGGCCCGTCAATATCAGCTCAGTCCGAAACGGTTGGAAACCTGGAAGGGAGAGTGGCGTGCCAAAGGTGAGCTGGCGTTTCCCGGCAAAGGTGCGCGTCCGCAGGCCCGGCTAGATAGCGAGCGCATCGCGGTACTGGAGCGCAAGATCGGACAGCAGACCATGGAGATCGATTTCTTAAAAAAAGTCTTGCGGCGTTTCAAGGAGCATCCGCTGGGAGTCGTCGCCAATGGCGGCACCGCATCTACGAGCAAATCCAGGAAGCGGGCGAAGCGGAGGCAGGCGTGAATCGACTCTGTCAGATCACCGGTGTGGTTCGCCAAAATTCATGCGACCTTTTTCGGGCACATGTAACATTGTTACATCCCGATCAGACGTTTAAACCCGGGTTCAGTTTCTTACTTTCAGATGTTATTGATTGGAAAGGATCGCAGGCTAGATGGCATTTTGGCGAACGACAGGCGTGTGCGGAACGACGCGCTTCCTGAAAAATGTGACGGGACTATGGATGTTGCAACGCTGCCGGCAGTCGTGGTCCTCGCAAGGGCAAGTTTATAACTATCGCGAGCTCATGGAGCTGGCCTTGCGCGAGCCTGAATTCGGGCAGCTGGTTGATCCAAACGATGACTCCTTCTTGCATCCGGCTGATATGCCGACCGCGATCGATCAATTTTGCGCTAGGACGCAACAACCGTCACCAAAGCCTGCCGGCGCCTACGCGCGAACCGTGCTTGAGAGCCTGGCGTTCAAGTATCGCCAGGTTCTCTGCGATCTGGAGCGATTGATCAAGCAGCCGATTCGACAGATTCGCATTGTTGGCGGAGGGTCGAAGAACCGAGTGCTCAATCAGTTCACCGCCGATGCAACCGGCCGCCGAGTTCTGGCGGGTCCGGCAGAGGCGACTGCGCTGGGCAACATCGCAATGCAGATTCTCGCGACCGGGGCCGCGAGTTCTCTTGCCGAAGTTCGGGCGATGGTGGATCGCTCGTTCCCCACCGAGATTTTCGAGCCGCGGGAAACCGATAAATGGGAGCGGCACGTGGCGCGCTTCCAGCATTACACGGAGATGGTTTATGCCTGAGATTCAGGCGATGCATCATCTGAAAGACTTGTGGGATGAGCAAAAAGCTCGTGACCTTGGCCACAATCAGCTGGGCCTGCTGCGATATCGCTCAAACCTGCTGGGGGCAGACCTGCGGATCACCAATTTTGGCGGTGGAAATACCAGCTCAAAGTTCGAGTTGCCGGATCCTTTTTCCGGAGAGCCGGTGCGCGTGCTGGCGGTAAAGGGAAGCGGCGGAGACATCGGGTCCATAACTGAGTCCGGGTTTGCCATCCTCTACCTCGATCGGATGGAACAGCTCAAGAAGCTCTATCGTGGCGAGCAGTACGAAGATGAGATGGTCCGCTATTATCCGCTTTCCGCATTCGGTGAGAACAGGGTTGCTGCCTCGATCGATACGCCGCTTCACGCTTTTCTGCCTTTCGATCATGTGGACCATCTGCATCCCGACTGGGCCATTGCACTCGCCGCCAGCGCAAACGGCAAACAAAAGCTCGTTGAATTCAACCGGCAATTCGGCCGTAACATTGGCTGGCTGCCTTGGCAGCGGCCCGGTTTCGAACTTGCCCTCATGCTGGAGCGAGCGGTTGCCGAGAATCCTGGAGCTGAAGGCCTCATCCTTGGTGGTCATGGCTTGTTCACATGGGGTCGCAGCCAGCGCGAATGTTATTTGAACAGCGTCCGGACGATTGAGGAGATGGGTGAATTTGTCCTCGACCGTCAGAAAAGGAAACAGACATTGTTCGGGGGAGTCGCTGTTTCGGCGGCTCCCAATCGCTCCGAAATCGCAGTCAGCATTTTGCCAACACTGCGCGGCATGGTTTCGTCTAACCGGCGCGTCATCGCGCACCATGCTGATCACGAAGACGCTCTCGCATTCGCCAGTTCAAACTGGGCGCTCGAGCTAAGCGCTCTGGGCACAAGTTGCCCTGACCACTTCCTGCGTACGCGTGTATGCCCCATGTTTGTTCCCTGGAACCCACAGAAGGATGATCTCGAAACGCTAAAGGCAACAATTCAGAGGGAGGTAGTTCGATATCGCGAGGACTACGGGAAGTATTACGACAATCATGCTGAGGCAGACTCTCCCAAGCTGCGCGACACCAACCCTTCAGTTGCGATCATTCCCGGTGTCGGCCTGTTTGGGTTTGGAAAGAACAAAAAAGAAGCGAGAATCACGACCGAATTCTTCATCAATGCTATTCATGTCATGTCTGGGGCAAACGCTCTTGAAGATGGAGATGTACCGAACCCGTTACCGCAGGCGAAGAAAGCGGAGCAGTCAAAAGAGTTCACGCACTTCCATAACTATGTGGCATTGCCGCGATCTGAGGCATTTCGCATCGAGTATTGGGCGCTAGAAGAAGCCAAGCTGCAGCGCATGCCGCCCGAGGCTGAGTTCAGCCGCGCCATTGTTCTAGTGATCGGCGGGGCGAGCGGAATCGGCAGAGAAGTTGGCCTACTGCTGGCGCGAAAGGGGGCGCACGTAGTTGTCACGGACTTTGATAGCGCGGGCGCAGAAGCTGCCGCCAAAGACGCTGCCGCACTTTCATCCGAGGAGCACATCGCTCACGCACCAACCGATCTCAGTAAAGCCGAGAGTCTTGCTAACGCCGTAAGATTCACGGTTGCTCAGTTTGGCGGAATCGATTGCATCGTTAACACCGCCGCAATATATCCGGTGCCCGGCCCCGATGGAGAGTTGACCGAGGCACAATGGGCAAATACGTTCCTCCTTAACGTGACTGGAAATTATCTGTTGGTAAGGCAGGCCGAGTGGGTCTTTGAGGACCAGAAGCTTCCGGGCTCCATTATCTTGACGGGGTCGGCAAACGCCGTCGTCTCCAAGAAAGGCAGCGAAGCCTACGACACCAGCAAAGCTGCGCTCAATCATCTTGTGCGCGAACTGTCCATCAAGCTCGGCCCGCGGGTTCGCGTTAACGGAATCGCGCCAGCAACCGTTGTCGCGGGCTCGACTATGTTCCTGCGCGACCGGGTGGTGCAGTCATTAGAGAAGTACAAAATCGTGTACTCGCAGGAAGAAGGCACTGAAGTGCTGCGTTCCAAGCTGGCCGACTTCTACGCGCAACGCACGCTGACCAAGAGACCGATTCTGCCGCAGGACTGCGCCAATGCGATTGTATGGCTGCTCAGCGAGCAAAGCGCCAAGACCACGGGCCACATCATCCCGGTCGATGGGGGGCTTTCGGAAGCATTTTTGCGCTAAAGCAAATATGAGGCGAATCTGTTTTGTACTGCAGGTGAAAGTGGATCGTCTGGACGAATACAAGCGTAGACACCGAACGGTGTGGCCCGAAATGCTGGCCGCTCTGCGCGAAACCGGATGGAGCAATTATTCGCTTTTCCTGCGCGAGGACGGCATCCTGGTGGGCTACCTTGAGACGGAGGATTTCGAACGTGCACGCGCTGGAATGGCAGGGCGCGAAGTGAACGAGCTCTGGCAGCGTGAAATGAGAGATTTTTTCGTACAGCCGCAAGGCCTTTTACCCGACCAAGCGATGCAACCGCTAGAAGAAGTGTTTCACCTTGATTAGCCACTGAGGCCAAATGGCAGCGAATCCCGCAGTAGGGGTCGTGTATCACTGGCTGGGAGGTCTCGCCTCCGGCAGCTTTTACGTGCCCTATCGCGGGGTGCGGCGCTGGGCCTGGGAGACGTATTGGCTGGCGGGCGGCTTTTTCAGTTGGATCATCGCACCCTTGATTCTGGCTGCATCTCTCACCAGAGATCTCATTCCGGTGTTGCGACAGGCGCCTCCTTCAGCTCTGTTTTGGGCATTCTGCTTCGGGCTGTTGTGGGGAGTTGGCGGTCTCACCTTCGGCTTGACGATGCGTTACCTGGGGCTGTCGCTGGGAATGGCTGTCGTGCTAGGCCTGTGTGCCGCATTCGGTACCCTCATCCCCCCGATTTTTCGCGGTGAATTCGTCACACAGGTTCTCGGAACAACTTCTGGACGAGTGATTCTGCTCGGAATCTTCGTTTGCCTTGCCGGCATCGCAGCGGCAGGATTCGCCGGCATCTCGAAGGAACGAGTCATGTCGCCGGAGCAGCAGAAAATAGCCATTGAAGAATTTAATCTGCGAAAAGGCATTGGCTTAGCCGTTCTTTCAGGTGTCATGAGCGCCTGCTTTGCATACGGTCTCGCCGCCGGAGATCAGATCAAGGCGCTGACTTTGCAGCACGGCACTGCCGCACTATGGCAGGGCTTACCGGTGCTGGTCGTGGTCTTGCTTGGCGGATTTCTCACGAATTTCGTCTGGTGCTTGATTTTGCTCGCCCGCAATAGGACGGGGCATCAATATTTCACCTCTCGTATTACAGAAGTCCATCGCGAACCGGAAACGATCATCGAAACCGCAGTTGACGCGCCGGCAGCGGAATCAGTCGGACCCGCCGGAACCTCAACTGACCTCGCTCAAGCGGTGGTGATGGTTGAGACGCCAGCGTCCCAGCAGGTCATACACGTGCCCATGTTACGCAACTATCTTCTCTGTGCGCTCGCTGGTACGACGTGGTACTTCCAATTCTTCTTCTACACCATGGGAGAGAGCCAGATGGGTCGTTACAAGTTTTCGAGTTGGACGCTGCACATGGCGAGCATCATCATTTTCAGTAGCCTCTGGGGGATCGGCTTTAGGGTCTGCCACCCATCCCTTTGGACGATCCAAAACGCAGCCTAACCGTTGCTCAACCCGATAACCTCCCCCACATCGGGCTGGTCGGAGATACCTACACCATCACCGTGACAGGAGATCAGACTGCCGGACGCTTCTGCGTCATCGACATGCATATCCCGCCCGGCGGCGGTCCACCACCACACCGGCACGACTTCGAGGAAACTTTTATCCTGCTCGAAGGCCAGATGGAAGCCACCTTCCGTGGCAAGAAGTCGACCGTTCACGCCAGCGAAAACGCTAAACATCCCTGCCAACGCTCCCCATCGGTTTCACAATACGTCCAATGGAGCGGTGCGTATGCTCTGTATCTGCTCTCCCGCAGGCCAGGAAAAATTCTTCATGGAAGTCGGAGTACCGGTGGCTACGCGCACCACTCCCCCGCCGAAACTCGGACCAACCGAACAGGCCGCATTCATTGAAAAAGTGAAGGCACTTGCCCCCAAGTACCGCACTGAACTGCTGAGCGAGGCATTGTGTAACGATGGTGCAGTCCGCCTAGTCGTGAGAACGATCGAATTTTGCTTTCCGACTGAGGAACGGATCTCAATCGGCCGACCCGCTGGCGTGTCCTTCGCGAGCCCCAAATGCGTGCGGTCCTCATGGTAGTAGCCTACGTATTCAGAGATCAGCCGCTGCAGATGCCGTTCATTGAGGACGATGACATGGTCGAGCAATTCTCGTCGGCAACTTCCTGCCCAGCGTTCCGCAACCCCGTTCTGCCATGGGCTGCGAAATGCGGTGCGGATCGGCTGGGCTCCGATTGCCCTTGCGGCGGAGAGCACTTCGTAGCCAAACTTCGAATCGCGATCGAACAGCAAGAACGTGCGAGCGGTGGCGTAGGGCCACGCTTCTCGCATCTGCTGCACGATCCAAAGGGCGCTAGGATTGCGTGTCACGTTGAAGCGCAGAATCTTGCGCCGATCGTGGCCGATGACGAAGCAGCAGTACAGTACGCCAAACGTGATCGTCGGTACCGTAAAGAAGTCCATGGCGGCGATTGCCTCGCGATGATTGCGCAGGAACGTTAGCCAACGCTTGGCCGGATCCAAGTTTCTCGGAGCTCGCCGAAGCCATCGCGAGACCGTTGGCTCCGAGATGTCGAAGCCGAGCTTTAGCAATTCGCCGTGGATACGCGGTGCTCCCCAGGTCGGATTCTCGGCCGCCATGCGAAAGATTAGCGCTCGGACCTCCTTGGTCACTGGTTTTCGACCGCCCATCTGTTTAGCTCTTGAGAGCCACTTCCAATACAGCCGGAAGCCAGCCCGATGCCAACCAATCACCGTTCTAGGGGAGACCAGAATGAGCGGCCTTTTCCATCCAGACCAAAGCCTTCGCAACACGATCCAGAACAGCTTGTGCATCGCAGTGAGCCGACGGCGAGGTCGTTTGGCGCGCAGAGCTAACAGTTGCTGGCGGAGAGCCAGAATTTCGAGGATGAGGCCCTCTCGGGAACCACAAGCAGAGACAATCCAGCCGAGGAGATGCCGGAGCGGTGCGATCATGGCGAGAATCTTACCGGAATACTCTGCATCGACCTTATCGCCAAAGCGTTGATTCCGCGAGTGCACAAAGTTTTGACGAATAACAGGGATCTGACCTGTTCGTCGCCGACTCCTCATGCATTGAAGAACTTTAGCATGTTCGCCATTTCTTCGTCTCTGGATGTCATTGACTTTAGCTGTCTTATAATTTAGCTTAATACACGTAAGCTGTCTCATAATTTAGTTAAAGATGGAAGGAGAAATTGCTTGTTGACCCTGCCCATCCCCGTGACGCGTGCGCTGCGCAAGCTGGGGCACGATATCAAGGACGCCCGGCGGCGGCGGCGGCTTCCCATGTCTATTGTGATGCGGCGCGCTTCCATCAGCGAACCGACCCTGATCAGGATTGAACGGGGCGACCCGAAGGTGAGGCTGGGAAGTTATGCCACAGTTCTTTTCGTCCTGGGTATGGTAGACCGGCTCGCCGATCTCGTCGATCCAAAGAATGACCCCGTCGGCCTTCAACTCGAAGAGGAAAACCTGCCCAAGCGAATTCGGGGGGCGCGGAAGCAAAAACCGCCGAAGGAAAAATAATGGACCGGGAGGCTTTTGTTTACATGGATCTGGACGGCAAGCCCCATCTCGTGGGGCGGCTGTGGGCCCGCGTCCGCAAGAATAAGGAGAGCGCGAGTTTCGAGTACGACAAAACCTGGCTCGAAAATCCGGTGCGCTTCTCTCTCGAACCGGCGCTGCAGGTCGGACCGGGTGCCTTTCATACGCCGGCCGACACGCCGATGTTCGGGGCGATCGGCGATTCCGCACCGGACCGGTGGGGACGAACGCTCATGCGCCGCGCGGAACGGCGGCGGGCCGAGCGCGCCGGCACCGAGCCGCGCACGCTGCAGGAAATCGACTTCCTTTTATTGGTGGACGACGAAGCGCGCCAGGGAGCGCTCCGCTTTGCCGAGCGGGAAGGCGGTCCGTTTCTGCGGGAGGAGGGGGTCAAGCGCATCCCCCCGCTGGTCGAACTGCCGGAACTGCTCTCGGCGGCCGAGCACGTCGTCGAGGACACGGACACGGAAGAGGATCTCCGGTTGCTGTTCGCGCCGGGGTCGTCTCTCGGCGGCGCTCGCCCGAAGGCCTCGGTTATAGAAAAGGATGGCCAGCTCGCGATCGCGAAGTTTCCGCGGCGCGACGATGAAATTAACACGGTGGTGTGGGAAGCCGTGGCTCTGGCACTGGCCGCAAAATCCGGCATTCGCGTGCCGGCATCGCGCATCGAGACGATCTCGAATAAGCCGGTCATCCTTCTGCGCCGCTTCGATCGCGAGGGCACACGCCGCATTCCCTTCCTCTCCGCCATGAGCATGCTGGGTGCAAAGGACAGGGACACTAGGAGTTATCTGGAGATTGTGGACGCCCTGCGCCAGCATGGCGCCGCGCCGAAGGAGGACATGGAACAGTTATGGCGCCGGCTGGTGTTCAACATCCTGATTTCGAACACGGACGATCACCTGCGCAACCACGGGTTCCTCTACGCAGGGCAGGCGGGATGGCGGCTCTCGCCGGCATACGATCTCAATCCTGTGCCCGTCGACGTTAAGCCGCGTATCCTCACCACGGCGATCAACGAGGACGACAACACAGCGTCCCTTGCACTCGCGATGGAAGTTGCGCCGTACTTCGATTTGGAGCCCGTAGCTGCCGAGAAGATTGCAACAGAGGTGGGCAAGGCGGTTTCGAAGTGGCGAGATGAAGCCGTACGGTTGGGCATTGGGAAAAGCGAGATCGAACGCATGGTGTCGGCGTTCGAGCACGATGATCTGAAGCGGGCGCTAAAAAATAGCTTGCAATAATGAGAAGACGTGGGCCGGCTTCGGCCTTGACTGCTATTCCAGTCACTGACATGGGCCAAGTGTTCTGGTAAGGTTGAAGCTCCCATCAGAAAATGCACCGTCGGGCTGTCCGTGGGGTGAACGGTATTTTCATATGCTGATCCCGATGGCCACGAGTTGTCGTTTGAGCGCCCATTGAGGCCTCCGAAAATTTAGCCCGGAGCGTTGAGCCTGAGAAACGAGGCGGTCAAGGTCATCAAAGACGGGAGTAGAATTGTATTCTCCTTAAATTGCTCCCAGGAGGTCACGCTCATGGAAACGCCCAAAGCGCCGGAGATCGCCCGCGGTGAGACAACCCTTATCGGCACGTCGATTATGATCAAAGGGGAACTCTCGTGCGGCGAGGACCTTTATATAGACGGCCAGGTGGAAGGCACCATCGACCCGAAAGGAAACCGGCTGACCATCGGGCCGCACGGGCGCGTTAAAGCCAATGTCAACGCCTCCGCTGTGGTCGTGCAGGGTAAGCTGGAGGGCAGTATTCAAGCGAGCGACCGGGTCGATTTAAAACAGTCAGCGGTTGTCACGGGCGACATCGCGACCCAGCGCATCTCCATTGATGATGGTGCCTATTTCAAGGGAAGAGTCAACATTCAGAGAGAGGCGTCCAAGAGGGAAGTCATGCGTGCGGCCGCCTCCTAAATGAGCTTGCGCGTCCGATTGGTAGAGCGCTTGAACCTCCGCCCCGACGAACGTTTGCCTACGTCACGCCCCGGTTTCTGAATCCCAACGTGCCAAATCTTTCCGAGTTTTGGACTTGACACGCGAAAGACCCACGAATGACGGCCGATTAGTTGGCTTGAGGCCACGATTTCGTTTCAAATCGTATGACATCAACCTGTGCATACCGAAAACTCCTGTCGTTAGACAAAATGCTGTGCGGTTGTGAAAATCAACAGCTTGCGAGATTTCCTCAGACTCGCGTTCTGCTATGACGTTGAGCCATGTTCGATGGGTTGCGGCTTTGTTTCGGTCTCCTGGTTCGCCTATTTCGCTCCCGGGAGAGCTTGCTCGTCGAAAATCTCGCGCTTCGTCAGCAATTGGCCGTCTTCAAGCGGACACACAGACGCCCCAGATTGGCAGCCCTGAATAAGTTGTTCTGGGTTGCGCTCCGGCGCTTCTGGTCTTCGTGAAAAAATGCCCTGATTGTGGTCACGCCCGATACTGTGGTCCGGTGGCACCGTGCTGGTTTTCAGCTTTACTGGCGGCTCCTTTCCAGAGCGCGAAAGCCGCTGGGCCGGAGATCCATCAGCAAGGAGATCCGCGAGTTGATCTTCCAAATGGTTGCGGAGAATCCGACTTGGCGGGCGCCGCGCATTCACGGCGAACTCGTCATGCTCGGATTCGAGGTTTCGGAGCGAAGCGTCGCACGATGGATGCGGCATGCGCCGCGCAGTCCAGACTCCGCACAACGATGGCTGACATTCTTGCGCAATCACCGCGAACTCCTTGCTGCCATGGACTTCTTTTCCGTACCGACCATCACCTTCGGAGTGCTGTACTGCTTCTTTGTCCTGGGACACGATCGGCGACGTATCCTCCACTTCAATGTAACGCGCCATCCGACGAGTGCTTGGATTGTGCAACCGCTACGTGAGACATTTCCTTACGAATCCCAGCCAAGTTTCTTCTGCTCGATCACGACTCCAAGTACGGCACCGACGTTCCCGTCGCGATTCGCACCATGGGGATCACGGCGGTGCGGACCGCGGTTGGCTGTCCCTGGCAGAATGGTGTCGCAGAACCATGGGTCGGCAGTTGCCGTCGCGAACTGCTGGACCACGTGATTGCCATCTGCGAATCGCATTTGAAGCGGCTGCTCGCGGGTTACGTCGATTACTATCACCACGACCGCACGCACTGTGGACTTCAAAAACAGACACCGGAGGAGCGAGCGCGATGCTCAGCTCGAGGCTCGGTGGTTGCGTGGCCTCGTGTCGGAGGTCTTCGTCATCGTTACGAGCGCGCTGCCTGATGGGTTGAGCAGCGGAGTTCCTGCCCTGGCGAATCATCTGCGCGCACAATGTTCCTCATTGCGGCGCGAAATAAACTTAGTTGCACCATCATTGTCTTGACTCTTGATCCTTGCCAGCCTAACCGCTAACTTCTCCCCAGAAAACGGCACATTTTAAATTTTGGCTAATGACAATCCCAGAAACGACGGGCGAAGACCCAGAAGATTTTGTCAACCGCCGCCATCCGGGGTCTGGGATGCTTGCGCTTCAACATGGCTAGCTGTTGCCGAGGAGCGAGATTTTCCAGGAGCAGGCTTCGCTGCGATTGCAAGCAGCGGGTGAGCAGGCCCAACCATAATCCGACGTAGCGGAACATGAGCACCAGTGATAGCAGATACTGCTGCAGGGCAGCACGCGAACGAAAGATCGAGGAGAGAGTCGCAACCAGTGTTTTGAGAAAATGAGCATCGCAGGAGAGAATTATGAAAGAAGTATAATTCGCCTCCGCTCAGACATTTCGAGGTTGTCGAGAGGCACAGTGATGCTCGCCGGCATTCCAGAGAAGCGATTTACACAAACTGGGTTCGGCGCGATCACAACGTCTCCCCCGACCCTGGGGCGGGATTGGGAGGCGATAGCAGCCCCCGAATGATCGCCTGTCAGGCTACGCTGCATAGCAGCTAGCATTGCCTTGCTTCGACGAGATGGGCCTTGAGCTTAAAACCTTTCGGGGTTATCAGGGTGAGACGTTTCTCCTTGACCACGACCTCCACATCCTTGCCTTGCGCAGCGAAGGCATCGGAGATCTCGTCAAGGACAGGAGTTTCGTATTCACCGCAATATGTGTGATCAGCCATGCGCACCGCCAGATAAAGGATGTAGTTGTGAATTTGCGGATAGCGGCTGACAAAGTACGGGTTCCGCAAGAGCTTTCGTACACTGAGGATTTTCCCGACCTGCCGGTCATTTCTCGACGAACCAGGCGCAGACAGTGAAGACTGTCTATGTTGCCAAGGAAGGCCAGTGGCCAAGAGCAACACCAAAGGCAGAACGTTTCGGCCTAGTCCACCGAAGGAAGTCATGGGAAACTCCTTCCGCCGCCAAGTTAAATGTCCGCGCCCGGAGGCGCTTCTGTCTGGTATTGCCGACGACCCGACGGAATTAGAGAAGATCTCTGTAACGCTCCAACGCAACCCGAACGAGTTGGCTCCGAGTCCGTACTTCCGTCTTTCCGAACAATTGCTGCAACGTGTTCTTGACCGTACTCTCCGAGATGTTAATCCGCAACGCAATTGCTTTATTCGATAAGCCTTGCACCACCAGCCGGAGTACGTCCAACTCCCGGCTACTGAGGGAGGGTCTCTCCTGATGATCCAAGGAGGTGGAGCCCAATTCGCTGAGGACAGCCTGTTCCTCACTGACATCCGCGATGATGGCTGCCAGCTTGGGCACAGTGCCTTCCTTGTAGCTGGAAAACCATACTTCAGCGAGAAAAGATTCTCCGTTACCGCGATGACCCCGGCACTGCATCGACGCCCGGAACTGCGGGCCCTCTTCCGGGCGCAACGCTCGATGCAGTTCGGGTAGGAATCCAGCGATCGGCTCCCCTACTAGATGGCCATCGCGCGGAGCCAGGAGTTCCGCGGCAGCGCGGTTGGCCAATTCGATGAGGCCGCCTTCATTGACGGTAAGAATTGCCGCAGGGCTGGTTTCCACTAGGACGCGTGTCCGCTCTTGGGCCTCTTGGCTCAAGCGCCGGTTACGCAGTACTTCGGAAGTCAGTAGTCCGCAGCCGCAGAGCGCCAGGGCTTCAAAGCCCTGACGGATGTGGGCGTCCGCCGGATCGAGGTTGCTGAAACGTTCGCTCAGAACGGCACACACAAGACCCAACAAAACGATTGCCCACCGCGGAAGGAATCCAGCCGCGAGCATGATCGGAAACAAATAAAGGAAGCCTAATGAGAAATAGGGCTTCGTCCACCAATCCACGGCAGCGATCGTGAGGACAAGAAGGCCACTAACCAGCAGAACAGCGATGCGGTTCCGCCGATCCCAGATTAAATCCAAGTTGGGCATGAATTTGATCTGCAATCTTCCTTATCTCACGAGCACCCCTGTTCCGCATCTAATCTATCGATTTCGCCACAAGATTTGTCTGGTAATCAGATGATTGAGCATTGTTGGTTCCCCCGCGCCGCCATGATCCTCAATCGAACGATTGGCTGCTCAATTCCCCAGTTGGAATCGAAACACTAGTCTCGCTGGCTCTTTTAGTGCCTGCCGCGCATTGATTCTTCTAGGTATAAAGAAATTTCACGCTCCAGATCCACGCCTGCCGCGGACTCCTTGAGGAAAAACGTGTGGTCCGTGAAAATCCGCGAACTAGCGAGAGAGACATTCCACCACGTCCCCGAGCATCGAGGTGAGTCTGGAGGCATTAAAAAGCTACGTCTGGATGGCAATTGCTCTGTTTGCGGGACTTTTGTATGTCGGTCTGCTATACGCAGGCTTTACTGAGTTCATGGCACGCATATCGAAGAAAGAACACCGTAGGGCGCGTTTCCGGGATCGGGTCACGGGTCGTAGATTGCGGAACCCGAAGGCTCCAAGGCGCTGAACCGTAAAAGAATCCCATGATGAAAGATTCCTTACAAGTCAACAAGAAAACAATCGCCGCAGCTGTGGCCGTCGCGACGACTGTTATCGCGGCAGCTCTTTTCCTGTCCGGGCGTGGTCCGTCTGCAAACGCGAATGCACAACGGGAAAGCAGTACAACATCGAACTCCTCACAGCCCGATCCGACAGTCGATCTGTCACCAAGCCAGCTGAAGTCGATCAAGATTGAGCAGGTGGGCAGCTACCAGTTTCCTGTTGAGAAAGAGGCGGTGGGCACAATCAGTTTCGCTGATGACCTGACGGTTGACGTCTTTCCCGCCTACCAGGGAACCATCCTCAAGGCCTTTGTAGAGCTTGGCTCACAAGTCAAGAAGGACCAGCCACTGTACACGATTAAGAGCCCAGACCTCATCCAGGCGGAGTCGACCCTCATCGGCGCGGCGGCAACCTATGAGCTGACCACCAAAGAATTAGCGCGTGCCAAGGATCTTTACACGACGAACGTGGGCGTCCCTCAGAAAGAGTTGGAACAGGCAATCTCCGATCAACAGACGGCAGATGGCGGTCTGAAAGCAGCACGGGATGCCGTTCGCGTCTTCGGTAAGACCGACACGGAGATGGATCAAATGATCGACTCGCGCAAGATCGACCCGGCTCTGGTCGTCCGTAGTCCCATCTCCGGCCGGGTCACCGCGTTCAACGCTCCACCGGGACTATTGGTGCAGCCGGGGAGCGGACCGGCACCGTACACCGTTGCGAATGTCTCGATCAAGTGGATGCTGGCAAATGTCGTCGAAAGTGACATTCCGCTATTTCACTTGGGCCAGCCCGTTCAAGTCAAGGTGATGGCTTATTCGGATCGCGTTTTCAAGGGCAAGGTTTCGAAGATTTACGCGGCGGTTGATCCCAATACCCACCGAGTCACGATCCGTTCGGAAATCGCGGACCCCAAGGATGAACTGCGTCCGGGGATGCTGGCGAACTTTGTCATCCGAGTCGATGGGCCAGTGGAAGCCACGGCTATGCCGGCCAATGGCGTCGTTCGCGAACCGGATGGCTCTATGGTGGCTTGGGTGACAACGGATCGCCACCATTTCGTGCAAAGAGTCATCCGGATTGGCTTGCGCCAAGACGGCCGAGTGCAGGTTGTCGGCGGTTTGCAACGCGGAGAACTGGTGGTTAGCGATGGGGCGGTATTCCTGAGCAACATGCTGGAAGCTCCACCATCGGATTAGATCGGACGACGCCCACTTTCAACAAAAACGACAAGTCATGTTCAAGTCTCTCATCGCATTTTGCCTGAGCCGCCGCCCGATTGTGGTACTGGGGTTGCTGCTGTTTGCGGGTGCGGGGTTCGTTGTCTTCAAAATGCTCAATATTGAGGCGTATCCGAACCCAACGCCCGTCATCCTCGAAATCACAGCGCAGGCACCCGGCCTCTCTGCCGAAGAGATGGAGCGTTACTACACCCGCCCCATGGAGATTGGACTTTACACGACCCCGGGCATCGACGTCATCCGCTCCACTTCGTTCTATGGCTTGTCATTTGTGCGGGTCAGCTTCGAGTACGGGGTGGACTACCATTTCGCCTACAGCCAGGCGTCGGTCGCGATGCAGCAGAATGTGAGTCTGCCAGGCAATCTGGTTCCCACCATTCAGGCGAACAGTTCGACTGGGGAAATCTATCGCTACCAAGTGGTCGGTCCGCCACATTTTGGAATCATCAATCTCCGCACGGTTCAAGACTGGATCGTCGCACGTCGCCTGCTGACGATTCCTGGGATTGCAGCCGTTAACAGTTGGGGCGGTCCCACGAAGGAGTTCGAGGTTGAGGTCGATCCTCACAAGCTTGAAGCCTACAGCGTCACCGTGCCGCAAATCCTCACCGCGCTGGGCAACGCGAACATCAACGTTGGGGGACGAGAGATCCGCATTGGCCAACAGTCCATCAACATTCGTGGCGTCGGCCTCATTGATGATGGCGGCAATGACGACTTGCGGGAAGGCTACAAGGTTGATGAC
>CAVQZP010000040.1:0-15731 GCA_963718505.1 uncultured Acidobacteriota bacterium
CGGGACGTTGGTGCCCAGCAGGCCGGCCGCGCCGATGGCGCCGGTGGCCACCGACGCCCCGAACGACAGCAGCAGGGCCGCGGTCAGGCTGGCGTACCGACCGACGGCTGTGGAGTCCAGCAGTTCGGCGCGGCCGGTTTCTTCGTCAGCGCGAGTGTGTCGGATGACGGTGAGGATGACCGCGACGGCGATCAGCAGATGGAACATCCCGGCTTTCCAGATGCCGGCCGCGCCGAGGCTGTCGTTGTAGATCTGTCCGTAGAGCGCCCGTTGCGCCGGGCTGGCCATGATCGTGGCGGCAAAGGCGGCGCGGGCTGCTTGGTCGGGGTAGACCTTTTCGATGCTGCCGACATAGACCGTGGCCAGCGGCAGTGACAGCAGTAACATCCAGAGCGGCAAGACGATCCGGTCGCGCCGCAGGTAGAGCCGTAGCATGCCGAGCGTCCCGATGAAGGCCGAGCCACGCCGTGGCGCCTCGTGCGCCGGCTGCTGCGGCCGTTCCAACGTGGCGGTCATGAGCGCGCTCCTTGATCGCTCAGCTCCCGCTGACCGTCGGCGCCGTAGTGGCGCATGAAGAGCTCTTCCAGCGTGGGCGGCTGGCTGACCAGGGTGCGCACACCGGTGTCGCCGAGCGCCCGAATGAGTTCGCCGAGTCCTTCGCTGTCGACGTGGGCGTGCAGCGTGGACCCTTCGTAGCTGACGTCCTCGACGCCACGGATGCGGGTGAGATCGCCCGGGTCGCGAAGCAAGTCGGCTGTGATCGTCGTGCGGCTCAGATGCCGCATCGATTCCAGTGTCCCGCTCTCGACGGTCTTGCCGGCGCGGATGATCGTCACCCGTTCGCAGAGTGCCTCGGTCTCGGCCAGGATGTGACTGGATAGCAGGACCGTCGCGCCGCGATCGCGTGCTTCGGCGACGCACTGCTGAAAGATGTTCTCCATCAATGGGTCCAGGCCACTGCTCGGCTCGTCGAGGAGTAGCAGCCGGGCCCGCGACGAGAAGGCGGAGACCAGCGAGACCTTCTGCCGGTTGCCTTTGGAGTAGGTGCGGGCCTTCTTGTGCGGGTCGAGTTCGAAGCGCTCGACCAGCTCGGCGCGTCGGTTTTCGTCGATGCCGCCGCGCATGCGGGCCAGCAGGTCGATCGTCTCGCCGCCGGTCAGATTCGGCCACAGCGTGACATCGCCGGGAACATAGGCGATCTGCCGGTGTAGGTTGACCGCATCGGCCCATGGGTCACCGCCAAGCAGGCGGGCAGTGCCCGCGTCGGCCTTCACCACCCCCAGCAATACCCGGATCGTCGTCGACTTTCCGGCCCCGTTGGGCCCGAGGAAGCCGTGTACCTCGCCCTCGCGCACGGTCAGGTCCAGGCCGTCGAGGGCCCGAACCGCACCGAAAGCTTGTCAGATTCCGGATTTCGATCGGCATGTGATTGCTGTCAACTGGGATCAGATTCTCCTTGTTCGGCTTGAGCGAAGAAAGGCCTCGTACATATGGCTGTCGGTCATCAGACCGTTGGTGTAGAGCTCCAGGGCGGGTAGCACCATGTCCTGGGCGTAGTCGCGGAGCACTGCCCGCAGATCCGTTGGGGTCTCGTGCATCTGGATGTACAGCAGGAAGCCGCCGCCGCCGGTGATCGCCAGATACTTGGACCGGGCAGCGGGGTCGCGGCTGGGCTTCAGGATGCCGGTAGGTGACGCCTTCGTCCAGGTAACTCTCGGCGTTGTCGATCATCGTGTGCCAAAACGTTCTCGCGAAGCTCGCCACCGGCCTGCATGCTGCGCACCAAATAGGCCATCAGGGGTGCGTACTCCTCGATCTCGGCCATCGCGGCGAACCAGGTTGCCGGGTCGCTGGAGTTCATTGCCTCGGACTTACTGCTGCGAATCTCCTCGGCGACGTAGTCGTCGCAGGCCTTACGCAGACCGTCTTTGGAACCGAAGTGGTGGATGACGAGCGCCGCGTCAGCTCGCCGCTTCGGCGATCGAGCGCAGCCCGACGCTGAAGCCCTGCTCGCCGAACCGCTCGATCGCCGCGTCGCGGATCCGGGCCGCGGCAGTCAAGTCATCGACTGAACGCATGTTCAGTATATTAAACGGATGTTCAGTCGACCGTCAAGCAGCCACACCGTCAGGGAATCCGTAAAAGGCTGGGTCAGTCGCGAACGGCGGCCAGCAGGCCTTCGCCGAGCGGCACCAGCGCCGGGGTGAGCAGCTCATTCTCGGCGATGAGCCGCGCCGCCTCGCGCACCGCCGCGACCTCTGCGTCGCGGGCCGCGGGGTCGCCGGCCCGCCCGCCCAACGCGGCCCCATGGACCACGATGGCCGCGCCGGGACGCAGCAGCCGCACCCCCTCGACCACATATTCCGGCTGATCGAGCGGGTCGGCGTCGATAAAGACCAGATCGTAGGAGGCATCGGCCAGCCGGGTCAGCACCTCCTGGGCCCGCCCGCTGATCAGCCGAGTCCGCGACGGGCCGATCCCGGCGTCGGAAAACGCCTGCTTGGCGATCCGCTGGTGTTCGGGCTCGATGTCGATCGTGGTCAGCACTCCGTCGTCGCTCATCCCCGACAGCAACCACAGGCTGCTGACTCCGGCACCCGTGCCCACCTCGACGACGGCTTTGCCGCCACTGAGCTTGGTCAGCAGGCTGAGCAGCGCAATCGCAGGAACCTGCCCTGCAAATACAATTTTCCCCGACCGCACCTACAACGCCTTCAGCCCGCGCCTTACGCTGCAGCACCAGTTCAACTCGAATGTGTCGTGGAACGCTTCGATCTACCGCGCCTTTCGCGCCCCTACATTGAACGAGCTCTATCGCTCTTTCCGCCAGGGCAACACTCTGACGAATGCGAATCCTAATCTTCGCTCGGAAGAACTCACAGGTGGAGACGCCAGCCTCGCCGTAAACGGCTTCCAGCACAAACTCGAAGCCCGCGGAACATTCTTCTTCAATGAAATCGTCGACCCGGTCGCGAACGTCACCCTTACCTCCACTCCCACGCTAATCACCCGCCAGCGCCAGAACCTCGGCCGCACCCGCGCGCCTGGATTTGAAATTGACGCCACCGCGCATTTCACACGCGAACTCAGCTTGTCGGTCGGTTATCAATATGTCGACGCAGTCGTCAGCAGTTTTCCAAACGCCATGCCCTCGCTCGTCGGATTGTGGGTCGCGCAAGTTCCGCATAACGTCCTCACGTTTCAGGGGCGCTACCTTAATCCTTCGCGCATCAATATTTCAGTGAATGGCCGCATGGTCGGCAAGCAATACGACGACGACCAGAACATGTTCCCCCTCGGCCGCTTCTTCGTTCTCGACGCCATGGCTTGGCGCACCATCGGCCACGGCGTCGACCTCTTCACCGCCGCCGAAAATCTCTTCAACGTGAAATACGCCACCGCCGCCACGCCCGTCACCCAGCTCGGCTTGCCAATCACAGCTCGCTTCGGCCTCCGTTTCGAATGGCCCCGCCGCTGATCCAGCCAACATCTTCTTCCCCTTTTACCGCCTATTAGAATTACGCATGTTGCTGAATTCGGGCTACTTAGCGCGAGTTTTAATCGCGGAACCGTGGATTAAAAACGCGATGCGAGTGATGAGTGTGGTGAATCGTGGCGAGCAAGCATTTGCTTCGATTGCCTGCAGCACCTCCTTTCGCTTTCGCGGTATGCGGGTCCGATTTCAAGGGCTCGTCTCGTCTCGAGTCTATTTTCCGGGCTCTCTCGAGTCCATCGGACCTCGAAATCAGGCTAGCACAAGGCGGGAAGCGTCGTGGGACAGAAGAAGTACAACGGGCTAGAACTGGACGAACGGACAGGAGCTTGCCTTGTAGGTCACGGCTTCAGCCGTGACACAAAAACTCTCCAACGACGCCCCGTACCGCTCGGCGGCGAAATACTCTTCGTACCAGCATCTCAAAACGAGATAGGTAGTGATAAACCCTGTGGGTGTTGAAAAAGTCTTCGTGAATGCGAACGGAACTGTTGCAGCAACGTCTATATGAGCAAGCGTTCTGCTGATGCTCTTCTTCATCGCCATTCACGGAGGCTTGCGGATTATGATGGGACAACACTCCCGTTCCGAGTCGCTGTTCTACTACTTTCGCATTGAAGATCAGGTTCCTGAAAACCACCTACTCCGTCTCATTGACCGGCACGTCAGCTTCGATTTCGTTCGTGAGAAGTTGAAGGACTCCTACAGCGATACGGGCCGACCCTCGATCGATCCGGAACTCCTGTTGCGCATCCTGCTGATCGGCTATCTCTATGGTGTCACCAGCGAGCGCAAGCTGGTCGAGGAACTGCAGATGCATCTGGCCTGGCGCTGGTTTACCGGACTTAGCTTCGATCAGGAGATTCCCCATCACTCCACGTTTTCCAAGAACCGTCATGGACGTTTCCTTGAGTCCAATCTGTTCCAGCAGCTGTTTGAACAGATCGTGGACCGTTGCAGGGAGGCTGGATTAGTCGAGGGCGAACACCTGTCCGTGGATGGCAGCTTCATTCCCGCGAACGCCAGCCGATTGAGCCGCATTCCGCGGGAGCAACTGCCGGAAGCCGCCCGCGTGAAACAGACGGTGCGAGAATACTTGGCGGACCTCGAGCAAGAAAACCCGATCGAAGAGCCGGCCCATCAACAAGACCAGGTATCGACGACGGATCCGGATTCGACCTATTCGACCAAGGGCGCTCGTCCTGCGGAGCTGGGGTACTTCAACAACTATCTGATTGACAACCAGAGTTGCGTCATTGTTGGCGTTCAGGCAACGCCAGCCCGGCTGAGCCAGGAAAGTGCGGCGGCTCGTGAGATGATCACGCGGTCAGCGGAGAGAGGCGGGCGCTTCCCACAGTCGGTTGCTGCCGACACGACGTACGGGAACGGTGAGCTTTTGGCTTGGCTCGAGGAACGAAACATCACTCCTTATATTCGCGTGAAAGAAAGTCCTGCTCCCAAAACCAACTTGTACGGGATCGAGAAGTTCACCTACGTTGCCGAGACGAACAGCTATCAATGTCCTGAAGGAAAGCGGCTCACCTACGTTGGCATCAATGCCATAAATCGAACGCATGTGTATGTGGCTACGCGGAAGCGCTGTCGCGACTGCCCGCAAAAAGCGCAATGCACCAGGGGCCACTATCGACAGATCGCGATTCATGTCCACGAACCAGCGCGACAACGGGCACGAGAGCGGGTGACCGTTCCGGCTTTCGCGGTAGCGCAACGCCAACGCCGGAAAGTAGAAGCACTGTTTGCAGAGTTGAAAAACCAGATCGGACTAAGGAGGGTGCGTTTGAGGAGAATGAAGCATGTTCGCGAACAGTTCTTTCTCGCGGCTACAGCCCAGAACTTGAAACGACTGGCTCGCTTCCTAAGATCAAGATCTCTAGAATCAGCCACGGTTCCGATCTGAGATAGAAAAAAGAAAGCGATACCCCGCCGCAGGAAAATCACCCCAGATCAAAACTCCCTCCAGTGGGCGAGTTTTTCAACACCCACAGGATTTCCCAACAGTAATCAGGCTTTTGGGAGGTCGAGCAGTGAACGCTTACAAAAAAATTCAACCGGCGTTGCAAGAATCCAGCCGGAATACCCGATAGTTGTGCATTCTTTGCAGTCGTGCATTTACTTTAGGCGCAACGACCCTGATGTCGCTATCTGTGACGATTACTTCAACGGACTGTCCTTTCAACTCAAGCAATCTCTTGCCAGCCTTTGCCCATGGCACACCCCACGGGCGGTACATGCCGGTGTAATAGTTCCCGTCCATCTCGATGCAAACATCGACGCCAATTGGCATCGGCCATGGTGGGCAATCGAGTCCAGCGCAACCCGGAAGAGCATTTGCTTCGACAAGTGTTGCAGTCTTCTGCTGCTTAGGAGCAGACGGACTGACAGCCAGAAGGATGAAGCTGACAACAAAACCGGGAACCCGTTTGCGCATGGCCTCCGTCTTGTTACAGTCGTGCTTTACCCTGCAATTCTTACTCCAACGACGCACAGAGCCTTTCTCGTTAGAAATGCTGGACTTCGAGTCGGGCTGAGCAGCCATTGTCAAAGCGATAGCTGCGTTTGCCATTCGCAGTGGAGGGTCATTCCAACATATTTGAACGTGTTTCGGATTTGCTCCTCCCTCCAGTCTTCTCCCGTCAGATAACTGTCGTGAACAGGGGTGGGTGTTGAAAAACTCGCCCACTGGAGGGAGTTTTGATCTGGGGTGATTTTCCTGCGGCGGGGTATCGCTTTCTTTTTTCTATCTCAGATCGGAACCGTGGCTGATTCTAGAGATCTTGATCTTAGGAAGCGAGCCAGTCGTTTCAAGTTCTGGGCTGTAGCCGCGAGAAAGAATTGTTCGCGAACATGCTTCATTCTCCTCAAACGCACCCTCCTTAGTCCGATCTGGTTTTTCAACTCTGCAAACAGTGCTTCTACTTTCCGGCGTTGGCGTTGCGCTACCGCGAAAGCCGGAACGGTCACCCGCTCTCGTGCCCGTTGTCGCGCTGGTTCGTGGACATGAATCGCGATCTGTCGATAGTGGCCCCTGGTGCATTGCGCTTTTTGCGGGCAGTCGCGACAGCGCTTCCGCGTAGCCACATACACATGCGTTCGATTTATGGCATTGATGCCAACGTAGGTGAGCCGCTTTCCTTCAGGACATTGATAGCTGTTCGTCTCGGCAACGTAGGTGAACTTCTCGATCCCGTACAAGTTGGTTTTGGGAGCAGGACTTTCTTTCACGCGAATATAAGGAGTGATGTTTCGTTCCTCGAGCCAAGCCAAAAGCTCACCGTTCCCGTACGTCGTGTCGGCAGCAACCGACTGTGGGAAGCGCCCGCCTCTCTCCGCTGACCGCGTGATCATCTCACGAGCCGCCGCACTTTCCTGGCTCAGCCGGGCTGGCGTTGCCTGAACGCCAACAATGACGCAACTCTGGTTGTCAATCAGATAGTTGTTGAAGTACCCCAGCTCCGCAGGACGAGCGCCCTTGGTCGAATAGGTCGAATCCGAATCCGTCGTCGATACCTGGTCTTGTTGATGGGCCGGCTCTTCGATCGGGTTTTCTTGCTCGAGGTCCGCCAAGTATTCTCGCACCGTCTGTTTCACGCGGGCGGCTTCCGGCAGTTGCTCCCGCGGAATGCGGCTCAATCGGCTGGCGTTCGCGGGAATGAAGCTGCCATCCACGGACAGGTGTTCGCCCTCGACTAATCCAGCCTCCCTGCAACGGTCCACGATCTGTTCAAACAGCTGCTGGAACAGATTGGACTCAAGGAAACGTCCATGACGGTTCTTGGAAAACGTGGAGTGATGGGGAATCTCCTGATCGAAGCTAAGTCCGGTAAACCAGCGCCAGGCCAGATGCATCTGCAGTTCCTCGACCAGCTTGCGCTCGCTGGTGACACCATAGAGATAGCCGATCAGCAGGATGCGCAACAGGAGTTCCGGATCGATCGAGGGTCGGCCCGTATCGCTGTAGGAGTCCTTCAACTTCTCACGAACGAAATCGAAGCTGACGTGCCGGTCAATGAGACGGAGTAGGTGGTTTTCAGGAACCTGATCTTCAATGCGAAAGTAGTAGAACAGCGACTCGGAACGGGAGTGTTGTCCCATCATAATCCGCAAGCCTCCGTGAATGGCGATGAAGAAGAGCATCAGCAGAACGCTTGCTCATATAGACGTTGCTGCAACAGTTCCGTTCGCATTCACGAAGACTTTTTCAACACCCACTCCTCTTATCACCAGCTATCTCAAAACGAGATAGGTTGTGACAATCCCCGGCTTGCAAACAGCTTCGACGGTTGTCTTCGTTCCCGGACGGGTGACCCGCCCTTAAGCTATGCCAAAGTCGGCACTTAGATTTTCAGAGACCCCATCCTTCGCGTTCGGTACGAAGGGTGCGGATTCTTAGCCCTCATTTCCCAATTCCAAGTCCCTCCTTCGGGTCGCCAAATACGCCTCTCGGCACGTCAAAATCCCACCTCTAGGTCAAGGTACTTGACCGTTTTAATGTCGTTTTTTCAGCCCGGCGGAGGGAGGAATTTCCCCGTTTTCAATTTCAAACTTGCGATCTGCGGGCAAAGAGAGGTAGGCCACGCCCGTTAGTTTGAGGGCCGTAGGGGCCGACCGCGATATGCTGGTCAGCCTACAATTAGTTAGGCAATTAATTTGGAGACAAGATTTGCAGCCACCGTTCCGATCCAAGCAGGAAGTGATCATCAACGCGCCTTTGGAAACGGTGTGGTCGTTCAGCATGGATCTCACGAAGATTCCGGAGTTCCACCCTCGCGTAGTCAAGGTTGATCTTCTTTCTGGCAAGACCCTCCGCGAAGCAGGCGCGTCATATCAATGTCATCTTTCGGGCGGGAAGCACACCTGCATCGAGAAGGACATCGAAATTATCCCGCTGCAGAAGATCGTCACCGTGTTGCCGGAGGACACATTCGGTATCAGCAAGATTCTCAGCGATTACAGAGTGGAAACAACGTTCCAACCGCTCGGCCATCGTTCAACCAAGGTGGAAATCAGCCACTATTACTCGACGACAACTCTGAAAGCCAGGCTCCTCAACTTAATCGCAAAAGGTAAGATCGCCCGCGAGACCCAGGCAACATTGAATGCTGCCAAAGCCACAATAGAGGCTGCCTGCCGTACGACATAGGGTTTATGCACCTCTGGCGGATGGCCCGCCCGTTGAATTCCGAGCTGGCTCCAGATTTTTCGCGCGCCCCATTCTTCCCGCCAACGCGGCAGGCCGTCGAAGTCGGGAGCTGTTGTTCGTTTCTGAATGGGACTCGCTCTTGACTCGCCTTACAATCTGGAATCAGCCAGGCGTCTGTTACTTTTGACAGTAGCGCCTAATAACTAATACAGATAGTATCGTCGCCGATTGAGGCGACTCCATCCGAGGAGTGGCTTCGCAGGTAAGAGCCTCCGTCACTCGCACTGGTGTTGAGCGTCATCGATAGGAGTAAAGACAATGACACGTTTTTCTTTCACTCTTGTATTGGCTGTACTGTTGGCGGCGGCTTTTGCCGGCAACAAGACGGAGGCCCAAAACAGCGCGGCCGACTCCGTGGACCGTACCGTGCTGCCCGTACCCGAGCCGAAGTATCCGCCAATTACCGAGCTTGATGCGAACAATGCAAAAGCCCCACCTCGGTTCCAGGTGAAGGCGCCAAAAGGCGCGCCCAATGTGGTGGTGATCCTCCTCGACAACTTCGGCTTCGGCGACGCAGCTACGTTCGGAGGGCCGATCCAGATGCCGACGCTGGAGCGGCTCGCCAAAACGGGGCTGCGCTACAACAATTTCAAAGTGCCACCGCTGTGTTCCCCTAGCCGCATGGCTTTGCTTACCGGCCGCAACAGCCATAGCGCCAACTTCGGCGTGATCTCGGAAATTGCCACCGCCTTCCCGGGGTACACCGCGATGCGTCCCGCCAGCGTCACTATGCTGCCCGAGATTTTGCGGCTCAACGGCTATAGCACCGCTATGTTCGGTAAATGTCACGAGCTGGGGCCCTGGGAATCCAGCGCTGTGGGACCGTTCGACCGCTGGCCGATGAATAGCGGGTTTGAGCGGTTCTACGGCTTCATGGCTGGCGAGGCTGACCTCTTTCATCCGGTGGTTTACGACAACATGAACAGGGTGGATCTGCACCCCGGCCCCAATTACTACGCCAGCACAGACATCACCGACAAGGCCATTGATTGGGTCCATTCCCAGCGTTCACTCGCGCCTGACAAGCCATTTTTCGTTTACTACTCCGCGATTGGCACCCACGGCCCGTTTCAGGTGCCAGACAACTGGCGCGACAAATACAAAGGAAAGTTCGACCAGGGTTGGGACCAGGTACGGAAGGAAACGTTAGCGCGACAGATCAAGCTAGGGATTGTGCCACCGGACACCCAGCTCGCGCCTAAGCCGCCAGGAATCCAGGAATGGGATCAGTTGACGGCCGACGAGAAAAAGGTGTTTGCCAGGTACATGGAAATCTATGCGGCGTTTGCCGAGGTGACCGACTACGAAATTGGACGCTTCCTGGACTCGATCGAAGCCTTGGGTGAGATGGACAACACGCTCGTGTTCTACATCACCGGCGACAACGGCTCGGTTTTCCAGGGCGGCCCCAACGGCGCTTTCAATGAACTATCCGTGTTCAACGGACTGCCAGAACCCCTCGACATCGCTTTAAAGCACTATGACGAAATTGGCGGGCCGAAATCTCACATTTTGTATAACAACGGCTGGGCGTTCGCCGGTGCAACGCCGTTTGCGTGGGGCCACCAGGTGGCTTCCTACGGCGGCATCTGCCAGCCCATTGTGGTCCATTGGCCGAAGGGCATTAAGGAGCAAGGCGGCCTGCGTACGCAGTGGTACCACATGATTGACATCGCCCCGACGGTGTTAGAGGCAGTTGGAGTGCCTCAGCCGGCGGTCGTCTATGGTGTCCGGCAGAAACCGATCGAAGGCGTGAGCATGCTCGACACATTTAATAACGCCGACGCGAAGTCGCGCCACACCACGCAATACTTCGAGATGGCAGGCAACCGGGGCATCTATCGAGACGGCTGGTTCGCCACGACGGTGCATCGCCCGCCATGGGAACCTAAGCCGCGGGCCACATTTGCCAACGACAAGTGGGAGCTTTACAACGTAGAGAAGGATTTCAGCTGCGCGCATGACCTTGCCGCGAAATATCCCGAAAAGCTCGAAGAGATGAAAGGACTCTTCCTCGAGGAGGCCGTCAAGTACAACGTGTTGCCGCTCGACGACCGCTCCTGGGAGCGCTTCAACCCTGCCCTGGCCGGGCGTCCCGATCTGATGGAAGGTCGCACCGAGATGACGGTCTATCAGGGGATGATCGGAATACCCGAAAATGCTTTCATCAACATCAAGAACCGTTCCTTCGCGATCACAGCTGACATCGAGGTCCCGCAGGCTGGCGCCGATGGGGTGGTACTCGCGCAGGGCGGGGAAATGGGCGGCTGGAGTCTGTACGTCAAGGACGACAAGCCCAAGTTCGCCTACAACTTTCTAGGTCGCGAGACTTACACGATCGCGGGTCCCGCCCGCCTGCCGGCCGGGCACGTGACGCTACGCTTCGAGTTTGCCTACGACGGAGGTAGGCCCGGCGCGGGGGGCAATGGTTCGATCTTCGTCAACGGCGAAAAAGTCGCCACAGGGCGGATCGAGCACACTCACCCGAACGCGTTTGGCGCGGAAACGACAGACGTGGGCGAGAACCTCTACACGGTTGTGACCGACGACTACAAGCAGGGCGATAACAAGTTCACCGGCAAGATTGACAAGGTGACCATCCGGCTCGGCGAATCCAATCTCAGCCAGCAGGCCCTGAAGGCTAACGAAGCTTTGAGCGTGGACGAATTGCTAGACGTGGACTACTAATTGCGCCGTTGAGTGCGAAATCCGAGATCGTTTCGAACCCCTGGCGACTTCACCTATGTCCCGCGGGCCAACGATATAAGCTTCGCAAATCGTATGACTCGGAGAGTCTCGAAAAGAGATTTTTGAGCACCACTTCTACCTACCGAGCTGGGCGAGAGCTGCGTGCAAGGGGGCAGTCGAAAGCGGTATGAGCCCCGCGTAGGGCCTATACATTTCAAGGATCATGAGGATCGCGCCGGAAACTGACGCCGCGCAAATGAACAGACATGCGACCACAGTCGGATTTCGAGGGGCAAACAGGCCGAAGCTGACAAAGATTGCTGTGAGCCAAAATACCAGAGTAATAAGTAACGGCATGGACACTGAATTGGCCTGCTGCGCGTACTGCAACCAGCGTATTTGTCCGAGACCCCACGCGATACCCAATGCCTGGGCCTTAAGTAAATGTTGACTCTCATCTTTCGGTGAGAGACTCAGTATTTTGTCGAGAAGAACTTCCGATGCGGTAGATGGCTCACCCAGCCTCGGAGGATTCGCACCATTTCGCGGCGAGATCTGGTCCAAAGTTCGAACGACCGAGTCGTGCAGCGCCTCCCGCGCTTCCTTCGTCTCCTCACCATAATGAGCCAAGACGCGATCTAGCAGCACGACTTTTGCGGAGCCATCCATCAGTCCTGCATTCTGCGCATCAAGCGAACTTTTTGCCGAAGCGATCAGAAGCCCGAGTACAAGGGCAGCCATCGTGGAAATGAGCGCCGTGCCCAGCTTCACTAGATCTTTCGAGTCAGCACTCCGATGATTCTCGGGCAAAGCGGCGCGTAATAAGATACCGAGTAACGCACCTCCGAAAATGAGCACGAATACAATCGAACTGATCGCAATTGAACTCATGGTTGCTTTGTCGCTCGCCTCATCCCGGTGATGGTAGGTGAGAGCAAACGGGCAGTCCAGTTTGTGCGGCCGCATCCGAACGAATCAGTTACTCCGAGGTGTAAATCGCTGTTCATACAAAGGGGCGGACTTAAAAAGTCAACCGAGGACACATCTTGTGCATGGTGACTCTACCAACGGGTGGCCCACCCGTAGAATTCTGCCTTTATTTCCCAATTTCAAATCTCTTCTCCGGGAGGCCGAATTGCGCTCCGCACCTCAAAGTCCCACCCTCTAGATCAACGTACTTGTCCGTTTTAATGTCGCTTTTTAGCCTACGGAGGTGGGAAATTTTCCGTTTTCAGTGACTCGGAACCAAATCCGGCGGCGGGTATTCAGGCAGCTTTGCATTCTTCGCATCTGTGCGTTTCACTTCAATCTCGTCAAATAATATCGACGGGCTGATCACCGTCATCGGAATCTGCCCTTCGCGGTTGCTCACCAGCGCGTCGTTGCCCACCGCGATCAAATCGTTGCGCAGAGCTCGCGTATCCAGCTCATTGAATTCCGCGCCGCGGACGAGTTCTTCGTGCCCGTCTTTCTCATACACGCGGAAGAGAAGCCTGCGGGCTGTAGCCCGCGAGCGTTTCCACTCGATAGCCGTACGGTTTATTTTCCTGGCGGCAGATCTCGATCAGCTTTTTCTTGATGTCGTCGGGCGAGAGCGCTTGCTTGGACGACACGATCAGATTGCCCATGTTCGGCGTTGGCGCCTGGGCCGGCGCGGCACGTCCGTGTCCGTTGGACTCGGGAAAATCGCGAATCGGCTCGCGGCCCACCAGATAATTCACGAGCTCGCCGTTTTGTATCACCGAAACTTTCTCGGCGCGCACGCCCTCGTCGTCAATGTCATAGCTGCCGATCAGTGTCTTACCGTCGAAAACTGTCAGCGTGGGATCGTCGATCACGGATATGGTGTTTGGCAGCACCCGGCTCTTGTAGCTCGACGCAAACTCTCCTTCCGTGCGCGACGAATCTCCGGGCTTCGGCCTTCTTCCCAGCACGTTCTCGCCGATCATCCCGTAGAACACGTCGCTCGCCGCATCATTCGAGAACAGCACCGGGCCGCGATACTCCTCGTCCACCATGGGTGCTTCGCGAAGCGCTTTCAGAGTCGTCACCATCTTCACTGCGTCGGCCTGGAAAGCTTCGGCCGTCGGCAATTCTTTCAGCGAACCGGTCGAGTAGTAGGGCGAGCGCTCGAGGCGCATTCCGTCGTCCGCTTGTGTGGCGCCGGATAGATTCATGAAATAAACGGTGTAACCCTTGCGCGTCACCGTTCCTTCCGTGTTGACGAAGTAGCGGTTCACTGCGCGGAACCGCAGCTGCGAAGTGAGCGATTGGATTTTGGGATCGGTGCGGAAAAGATCGGTCGCTTTCTCGAGCATCGCGTCCCAGGGAGCGGGATTGAAATCAAGCTTCGCCCAGGGGCCGATGGATTGCAGCGCCGGGGCTGCGGCAAAATCGTCGAATGGCTGCCCGGAACTGAACTGGCTGAACACGGCTTTCTTAGCCGCGAGCGCCTGGCTGGCCGCCTTGTAGGCCTGGTCTGTCGCGAGCCACAACTGGTGGCGAAGTGCGGTGGCGTCATCTTCAAGCGGCGCCAGATCGACGAACCCGGTTCCGGGGCCGTAGTAGCTATCCAGCTTGTAATCGCCCACTCGAACCACTACGCGCGCCGACCTGCCGTGCGAGCGCTGCTTCTGGCGAAGCGCTCCGAATGCCGCTTCAGCGTCGTATTCATCCAAATCGAGAACGGAATACTCGATGTAGTAGGGCGCCGCGATATTCTCCATCTTCAGGTGCGCCTTCGAACGTTCCAACTCCTCGCGCATCGCCGCCAGCACGGGATCAGACGCGGCGGCAGCCGCCGACGCGGACAATGCTTTTTCGCTCTTGTCCTGCGCCGAGGCCGGCACCGCACACAACGCCGCCATCGTCGTGACGAAAATAAACAAGAGCGTTAAACGTGAATCAAGAAGCCGGACCGAATTGGGGGTCGCGCTCATGGTTTCGCCTTGCCCCCTTCTGCGACTCGGCCTTCGATGGCGTCTTCACCGCGGCCTTCTTCCGTCAGCGGCGCAGGATTCTGAACTTCACCTGGCGGCGCCATCAGCGGCGGGCGATCCGTGCCTTTATTTTTCTTCTGCACTTCGATCTCGGAGAAAAGCATCGCAGGCGCAGCGGCCGACACGGGCACCTGTCCCGATTCCGCGCCGCAGATTCCGTTGAACACCTGAAGTTTGTCGCCGGTGAGAATAATGTTGTTCAGCGAAAGAAGCGGCGTGCCGACAATATCCACGCCGCGCACGAGTTCGTCGGGCCGCCCGTCCGCATACACGCGCCACACCATCACCGGAATCACCTGAAACGCTTGCGGCAGAGCGCGCTGCGTGAGCGTGAAGCCGCCTTGAATATCTTCGAAATACAAACCGTAAGGCTTTCCCTGCTTTTTAATCTCTTCGACGAATTTCGCGCGCAATTCGGAATCGCTGACGGATTTCGTGGACGTGACAATCAAATTGCCTTGCCGGCCCGTAGGCATCAGCCCGGGCTGCCGCCGCCCGTGCCCATTCGAGTGGCTGAAATTCGTGATCGGCATGCGCGACATCAGAAAATTCTTCAGCACGCCATTTTCGACCGCGACGACGCGCTCAGCCGGAACTCCTTCGTCGTCGAAGTCATAGGTTCCCGCCAGCCCGACTGCCGTTAAGTTCCTTCAACGTAGGATCATCCGTAACGCTGAGAAATTCCGGCAGCACCTTCTGGTTCACTTTCTTCGTGAACGTCTGCCCTTCGCTCTGATCCTTCTGCCGATGCCCCTCAAGCCGGTGCCCAAGAACTTCATGAAAGAAAACCGCCGACGCCCTCCCCGACAGCATCGCCGGCCCGGCATAGGGTTCGGCGGCGGGGGCTTTTCTGAGGGCTTGCAGATCCGACGCAATCCGGTCCACTTTGGCCTTCAGCTCTGCGTCAGACGGGAGCTGGCCGGGCGTTGCGGCCTGGAAAGTTTCGACGCGCAGCAGTTCCATTCCATCGTCGGCGCGCGTCTCGCCTTGGATCACCAGGCGGCTTATCTCTGAGGGGTGGACCAGCGCGGTGCCTTCACTTGTCGCCAGATAGGAACGAGTGGCGGAAACTTGCAGATACACGACTGAACTGTAGATTTCGGGATACTTCAGGAAGGCGCCGGAGACCGTGCGAATGCGGTTCTCCCAAGCTTTTTGATCCATTGAAACCTTCGCCTGGGCATAGTTGAGGTGATTCTTGGCTGGCTCCTCCGAGAAATCGGGCGACTTGTCTTCTTCCTCGGACTGCACCGCGGTATTCGTTTTTACTTTCAGGAAGGCGGCGGAGGCCTGTTCGTACTCGCGATCGGTGAGTTGCCAGAGGACGCGG
>CAVQZP010000041.1:0-15396 GCA_963718505.1 uncultured Acidobacteriota bacterium
ACGGGCAACCCGGAAGTCAACTGTTGTTAACAGGCGTTCTCGCAAGCTTGCGCTTTTCCTTCGCCTTTTTTCGTGTCGATGAGCGCTATCGAGATTTTTCACCAACCATCCCGGCGTGTATCCTCCGTGCCGTGACGACGCACAGACTGTGGGCAGTGATTTTAATCGCAGCCGGAACGACAGTATTCGCTTTCGCAAAGCAGATTTCAGCTTTGAAATCTTCTGCGTGGGCACGCTTTTACCAACGGCATCCCAAAGCAGCCCAGCGGAATCCGCTATCCGTCCACGCCGGGACCGAAAGCAGCATTCGCTTCGGAGCATTCATGTGGCGGCTTGTGGGCCTCGCTATTATTCTCAACGGCCTGATACGCCTTCAATAAGTGAAACCGAGATTTCTCGCCAACTGACCTAGCTGGGAGAATATTGCGCGGCACGATAAGTTACTGCACGCTTCCAATCGAGTGCTCGCAACGTAGATGAAGTCGATCACTGAAATCGTCGATGAGTCTAGAGTTTGGCAGCAGCGAGCACTTTTCCGGCCAGGTCCCGAGCAAGGTACTTTTGCAGGACAATCCGCGTCTCGGGATTGGCGGCCAGATAGCGGTCGAGCAGCTCAACCTCCCAACGCATGCACCGGACAGTCTCTACTACCACGGCATCTACATCGGCTGGGACGCCACTCAAGAGAAGCGCTGATCCCACGATGTGGCCCGCGACGAGTTCCCCGAAGACACCATCATCTCTCGTGACCCGCACTTTGCCGCGAACAATGATCGAGATTGCCTCAACACTTTTGCCACACTCCAGCATTCGCTGGCCAATTTCCAGAGTTGTCCATGCTCCGATACTCAGAAGCTGCAGGACTTTCCGAGGCGGCAAATCCGGGAAGGCGAGCTGCCGAATTTCCTGCTCTTCAAGCGTCAATTTAACTGGACGTCGCTCGACAAAAAGACGCCAAGACTGGAACGAATTGATCGCGGCAAAGACGCTACTCCAAATAATTGGCTCCCACAGAGGTTCAGGCTGCAGGATGAAGTACGGCAACGCTATCAGCGAGGCCGCCACTGAAAACAACCTCAGCCAGAGAATGTCGCGAACGCTGTACGCTACCAACAACAGGATGTTTGCGGCGTGCAGGAAATAGCTCGGATTGAATAGTCCCATGTTTGTAATCTCACTTGGTGGCTTGTCGGAACTTGCTCTGCTGGGGCCAGGTGGAGAGATCTGAGGCCGCGCTACGCGCTCAAGCTGAACGCTTGTCAGAGAATATTTCGTCGGCTGGAACCTAAAATACTGTCAATATAGACAGGGGTAGGAGTTGCTATCTCTCAGTGAAACAAGATTGCTGTTAACAGGCGATGTCGCAAGCTTGCGCTTTTCCTTCGCCTCTTTCACGTGTCGATGAGCGCTATTGATTCCATGACAATGTCGGCTCCCTAGACCCGAGTAAACTTTGGTGGTGCCAACCAACCAAAAGGCCCGGGAGAAAGGAGCCGAACATGCGGATTATAGATTCTCTCTTAATGTCAAAGTGTTTTCTCTCTAGGAGAGGTGCGGAGAACCCTCTCTCTTTTTCTGGTCGCTCAAGCGCAAGCGGCAATGGCATGGACGGCCAGGTCCACCGCGCACAGCTTGGAGCCATCGTACGGTTGATTGCTGCGGAACATGGCAAACAGAGCATGCAGCAGTTTCCGCATGACTGCCACCACCGCTTGCAGCCGAGCTTTGCCGCGAGCGAGTAGGTTTTGATAGAAGACACGGAGATAGGGATCACGACGCAGTGCGACCAGGGCCGGCATGTAGAGAGCACGACGCAGGTGACGACTGCCACTCCGACTAATCCGCGGCCGCTTCTCGACCGATTTCCCCGACTTGAAGAGCCGCGGATCCAGTCCGCTGAAGGCCACCCACTGGCGCGCGTCCAGCATGTCGGGCAGCACGGCTAATTCGCCCAGGATCTGCAGAGCGCTGTTCTCAGCGATGCCGATCGTAGTTAGCATGAGGCGAAAGCGGCGGTCCAGTTCGGGATCGCAGGCGATGAGCCGCACAGCTTCCCGCCGCAACCGTGTCATGCGCTGTTCCAGGTATTTCTTATGGCGTTGCATCTCCTTGACCACCAAGACCGGCAAGGCTTGGCTAGCTGCCGCCGCATACGCACGATTGTTCTGTTGAGTATGGATAACACCCAGGTCCGCAATGGCACGGGTCAAAGCGCGCAAGTGTAGAGCAACTGGGCTGGGCGGTTGCCACCGAACCCAAGGCATGCGAGCAGCATATTCGCAGAGCACACGGGCATCGACCGGATCGGTCTTGCTGCGTTCACCGAGCGACTCTGCGAAGCGTCGCGCCCGCCGCGGATTGATGACACTGATCTCCACCTGGGGGTGCGCTTGCAAGGTCAACGCCAGATCCAGGCTGTAATTCCCACTGGCCTCCAGGCAGACCCGCGCTCGTCCGCCACCGCGGAGCAAGTAGGCGACCAGGGCCTTGTGCCCGGAAGGATGGTTCGGGAACTTCGCCATGGCAGGCTTGTCGTGGCCTTGACCGCGGCGTAAGGCGACACTTAAGTCGTGCGCGCTGACATCGATCCCAGCAAACGTGTCGACTTCAGCTACAGGCATGTTAACCCCCTGCAAAACTGGATTAGACTGAGCTTCGGCTCCCCGACCCTGTGCCACCTCTCTCGCCGACCTTGTATGCAGGCCCTCGCGGCCTGAGATTCTCCACGGCGTTGAGAAAGGAGGGCGGGGGGCCTATCTATAATCCAGGCTGCAGAACAACAGCGCCTCAGGAGTGAACGGCCTCCCGCCGAAACCCGATCCAGTTCCCCACTAACACAGAGCGACCGAATCGGGCAGACGCAAACAAGATACAAGGAGTAGATTTCCATCCCGAGTTTCAGCAAATTGCTTTCTTGGAAACCGACACCGGCGCTCGCCGCGAACGCACTGCGCATTCTCCGGCAACCGGAATTTGCGAGGACTTTAGCGCGGCAGGCGCTCATCAAAGCGGACGAGCACTCCTGGGAAAATGTACGAGGTCAATGGCTGGCAATCTATCAAGGTCTGTCGGAGAAGGTTCACTGATGCGACTGGTGACTACGGTTCTTTTAATGGTGCTCGAGGCGTGGCCAGGCAGCAAGGGCGCGGCTGCGCTTGAACGTTTCGCGCAGACACACCAGGCCACTACGACTGGCGGAGGCGGCCAGGAAAATGCTTACTGTACTATCGGCGACGTGTGCAATTTCGGATCGCCGGATGGACCGGCAAACCCGCCCTCGCTCGGTGTCTACACCGGGATTGACGGCACGCCCACCCCGGGGATCGTGCGAACGGCACAGGCGGACTGCTCCGATCTGCAGGAGCAGGTCAATGCGGCAAATCCTGGCGACATCGTGGAGATCCCAGCTACGGCGAATTGCCGAATCCATCTGACGCTTCCCATCAAGGCAACTGACATCCATCATTGGGTATGGATTCGCAGCCAACAATACTCCAACCCGAACTTCCCGGCAGAAGGCGTGCGCGCAACGCCCTGCGCAATCCATATCACGCATATCGACAGCTATCCGGATTATGCGTGCGCGTCTCCGGGCGTGCTCATGCCGACGCTGACGGTGGCGACGACGAACACGACGGTGATCTCGTTTGCGACCGGGGCTCATCACTACCGCCTCACAGGATTGAACGTCACCAAAACGGTTGGCGTGACCATGAGCGGCGCTCTGATCGCCCTCGACAAGACCGATCACATTATCTTGGACAGAATGCTGATACACGGCGTCGATTACTCGGCACCCAACAAATTCGACACGCACATCGGTGTTTCCATGCGCGGCACATTTCAGGCCATCATCAATTCGTGGCTCTATGACATCGACTGGAATCAAGCCGACGGCTATTGCGTTGGCGGCGGCACGGGAACGCAAGCTGACGAGGGGCCACTGAAGATTTACAACAACCTGCTAGCCTGTTCATCGGAGTCGTGGATCTTTGGCGGGGGCGCAGCTATCGCGGTGCCGCACGACTTCGAGATTCGTTACAACCTGTCGATGAAGCCGCTGAAATGGATGATGCCGCAGGGCACGTACAGCTACATGGTGGCGGTCAACGTCAAGAACAATGGCGAGTGGAAGCAGGGCAACAGAGTGCTGATGGAATACAACATCTTTACCAACGATTGGGAAGGTCAGAGCGACCAGTATGGATCGCTGGTGCTCATGATGCCGAAGTCGCAAAGCGTCCAAGACACGTCGAAATACGTCAATACGAACGGCACGGCGGTGAGTTGCGCATCCGATGCGACGGGAACGGCTTGCATGGCGGGAACGGGCATCTGGGGCAACAGCATCATATCGATGTCGCGCACGGCTGGAATCGTCACCCTGAACGGCGCGAACAACGGCGGCAACATTCGCTGGCCCTACTACAACGCAGGCTCGAATATTGTGTTGCAGGGCATCCCCCACACGCTCGCCGGCACCGTGTATTTCGACACGCTCAATGGCGAGTACACGATGGGCTGCCTGAACGCGTCGACCTGCACCGACGGCTACAACCATCCTCGCGTGATTTACTTATCGGCACCGGGACCGGATTTCCCGCTGACGAATACGGGTGGCGGCCTCGCGCAGGACTTCACTTCACAAAGTTGTGCATGGCCCGGTCACTGCGTTTTTCAAGCTCCTAAGGTGAACTACCCAACGAACTCGATTCAGACAGTGGTGGACAGCGAACATATTACAGTTGCCAATGATGAGGGCACACAGAGGGGCGTGACGCAAGTTTCTTGTCATCCCGGCAACACGCCGAATGCCGAGCTGTTCGATTTCATCGCACGTTATAACTACCTTGTCCACGCGGAAAATATCGGCTTTGTGATCGGCAATGTAATTTCACAGTGTCAGGACGTCGGCAAAGGCGGGGGCCGGATTTCCATTCACGACAATGTGGCTGACGACATCGACACGACTGCATGGGATCGCGGCGTAGGCTCTTGTTGTGGCCACGGTGGGCAGGGTCCGTCTATCGCCAATCAGACCGCCAATACCACCCTGTATCCCCACGATATTTTGTTCGCACATAACACATGGGCGGGCCTACGCGGCTGGCCCTCTCCGGTCGCATGGTTCTCCAGCAGCGGCTTCAGTTTCAGTGATGCGTTTAACGTGACCTACAAAGCAGCCACGCTGCGACGCATGAACAATGTCGTCACCATCACCTTCTCCGCGAAGTCAGGTGCGGCCCAGGGTGGCACCGGCATCATATCGGGATTCACCAGCCCCTACGCCGACCTGAATGGATCATGGGCGCTTTCATCGGCGACCACCACGCAGATAGTCTTTATCGAAAGCGGAACGCACACCGACATCAACCCGGCTATCACGGTGTCACGCAGGACGACTGGCGAGGCGACCGTGACCTACCCAAAGACTTACTTCAAGAACGTGACCATCCGCGACAACATCTTCCCCGGACCGATTGTTGGTGCCGATTGCGGCGGGCATCAAGTGGTGGGTGGACTGCCGTCCGGACTGTCGCTGAACTTCTGCGACCCGAAAACGTCGCAATGTACCTGGAGGCTCAAAAATAACCTCATCGGTACGGCGGTGTATGCGAATTATTCGCAAGGTAGCAGCGAGCCGTATCCGAAGTCCAACCCCGATTCGAGTCCAACCTGCACTGTAAGCGGGGGCTGTTTTGTCAAAGACTTCTCGTCAGTGTTCAGCAAATGGGGCACGCCCGGCGCAATGGGCGACACCATAGGGAACGACTATCATGTCACCGCACGTTATCTCGGTGCGGGATCCGACGGCAAAGATTTGGGGGCGGACATGTCGAAGCTCTCCAAGCTGATTACGGCTTACCCGCACTTCACCTGGTACCCGCTGACGGTGGGAACATCTTCTCTGACCCCATGCGCACGCGGTGTGTTTTGCGCCCAGCAGTTGCTCACTTCTTCGAGCGCAACCACGCCAACCGCGAATGGTTTTGTACGCTGGCACCTGATATCGGGGTCGCTGCCGACCGGGATGAACTTGGCGAACGGCGATGGGTACGCAACGTGTCAGTTGACATTTCCGATGACAGGGGGAACGGTGCAGCGCGTCGCGAACGCGGTCACCGTTTCCTTCCCGCAGACGTGGACGAATCTGGGCAACGCAACGTTTATGTTCTCTGGTTGGAACACAGGATATGCCGATCTGAACGGCCGCAAGACGCCGATTGCGAACGGCGTGACTGGAAAATCGTTCACCTTCAATGAGAACGGCCTCAACGCGGATATCCCCTCCACTGTGATCATCGGTGCGGGAACCACAGGAGCGGCGACGGCGGCGGTGTATCCTTCTGGCGCGACGGGATGTCAGGGTTATCTCTGGGGAACTCCTACGACTGCAGGAAGCTATTTGATGACCTTTCAGGTGGAAGACGCTGCGCACCAGGCTGCGAATGTGTCGCTGACGCTCAACGTAACTGCGAATTAACGACACATCTCGCTCGAAGGTTCTACCCTGCGCTCCGACGGCGGCGCCAACGAAAAGCTGTACGGCCAAAAGCTAAGTGCGAAAGACATCATTGGACTGGGTAAGGTGAAGACTCCCGCCTGTGCTCAGGAGTTGATATAGGTCTTCTCGACAGAACCGAAATCACTGCAGTAGATTTTGTGTGTGCGCGGCAGGCGCTGGGCCTGCTCGCGACCTTCCGAGTTCCACGTCTTCGCAGCCGACTCATCCGGTAGCCCAGATTGAGGCCGAAGTGGGCTATGAGTCCGAAGCGGCTTTCAATCGTGCGTTCAAGCGAGAATTCGGGACACCTCCCGTCCACTTCCGCACTCATTCGAGATCGGTTGGTAAGAACCTGTATGCAAAACCAGCGCCATATCCAACGTGCGCTCCCACTGTTCCCCAAAAAAGTAGTAATTTCTTTCAGTCTGCGGCGTACTGCTTTATGGATGCGAAGAGGAACAGCGTGCAAGAACCGCACCTCCGCTCGGGCGAAACTAGGCAGTCGGAGGGGTTCGATTTGGAGAGCGTAATAGAGCGCGCTCAGAGCCATGATGCCGAGGCTCTGGGGGAGATTTATCGGCGTTTTGTCCGGCGCGTATTCGGATTGTGCCGTTACATGCTCGACTCCCGAGACAGCGCAGAGGATGCTACCAGCGAAATTTTCCTGAAGGTGCAGCGCTCCATCGAGAGTTACGACGGATCGATACCGTTCCCCGGGTGGCTACTGCGGCTAGCAAGCAACCAATGTATCGACGTTTTGCGGCGCCGAGCCCGTGGACGGAAGGTGATGGCGGAATCAGAAGCAGGGGCGGAGGTGATCGACGCGGCCAGTTCCGAGCCGTCACCTCTGGGAGCTCTCATCAGTAAGGAAGAGAGGGCGAAGGTGAGAGATACCGTCGCACGCTTGCCGGAGAACTATCGGGTGCCGCTAGTGCTGCGATATTACAGCGAGCTCAGCTATGACGAAATCGCGCACGAGTTGGGTCTTGAGAAGAATTACGTGGGAGCACTGATATTTCGGGCTAAGCAGGAGTTGCGCCGGAGACTGGCCCCTGGGAGCAGGTGATCATGGAGTGTTATTCGGAACGGACCTTAGCACTGGCAGTGGACGGGGAGTTGACGGCGAACGAGGCGCAGCAGCTACGAGACCACCTGGCCACCTGTCAGCGCTGCCGCGATCTGGTGGACGCGTTGCGCGCTGAGAGCCGCCTGCTGAGCGAAAGTCTGCAGGAGCTTCCTGAAGATGCAGCGAGCCCAGCGAACTTCTTCCCGCGTCGGTCCTCGTGGCGCGGTGACGTGGTCATCATGGCCAGCATCCTTACGGTGGGTTCGGTCATTTCCGTGTGGTTCGATCGGCTGAGTATTCCCGCAACACTGGAATGGTTGAATCCGTTTAGCCCCAGCGGAAGCACAGACCTGATGTTCGATCTTTCTTACTACTTCGCACGCGAAGGGAGTGCCATGTTGACTGATTATGCTGCTGTCGTGGGATTGGTCTCGTTGTTCTTGCTGTTGGGGGGCATGGCGCTGCTGCTTCGACGCCGAGGGCAACTGCGCCAGCCTAGTCTGCACCTGCTGATCCTGTTGGTCGCGTTGTCACTGCCCAGCTTTGCCCTTGAGCGGCGTCACGGTGAGCTCATCACCGTGGCGGCGAATGAGACTGTGGCCGATACGCTCTTTGCTGCTGGGAATACCGTGCGCGTGGAAGGCGTGGTCAACGGGGACCTGCTGGCATTTGGGCGGACCGTAGAAGTGCGCGGCACGGTAAAGGGTGATTTGGTGAGTTTTGCCAAGAGAACGGTGGTGAGCGGAACCGTGGAAGGCCGCATCTACACTCTTTCACAGGCACTCGACTTAGACGGGCAATTGGATCACAGCTTGTACGGCTTTGCGCAATCGTTGCGGGTGAATGACCGAAGCCATGTCGGCGAGGGTATTGTGGTTGCCGCCGGCGAGGTCAGCCTCGAGGGCGACGTGAAGCGCAGCGTTGACATTCTTGCAAGTGGCACTGCCGATGTAAGCGGGAGTATCGGCCGCGATCTGACCATGTCCGGAGCTGGCCTTACCCTCACGAAGACGGCCCGGGTCGGCGGCAACCTAAGCGCTCGAGTGCGTCAATTGAAGGACGTACACATTGACGACGGCGCGACCATTGCGGGCAAACGTGACGTCCAGGTGAATGTGAGACAAAGTCGGTTTGCGCGCCCCAGATTCTATATCCATCAAGCTGTCTGGTTCGCTGCCGCCATGCTGGTGGGATGGCTGGGCCTGGTTCTGTTTCCCGGGTTCGTTCCGGCCACTACTCAGGCCGTGGGCTCAGGCTGGAGAATCCCCGCACTGGGAGTTGGCGTTCTGGCGGGCATTCCGGTCGTGATCATCGTGGCGGCCATTACCTTGCTGGGCCTCCCAATCGCACTCATGTTATTTGCGCTATATCTTGCCGCGCTCTACTTGGCAAAGCTTTGGGTTGGAGCCTTCTTGGGCCGGACCCTTCTAAAGTCTTCGGGAGCCACGAACGGCGATTGGATGTTGGGACTTCTGGTGGGTCTGTTGATCCTTACGGTGGTCGGGTTCATTCCGTACCTTGGTGGACTGGTCCGCTTCGGGGTGGTTTGCCTGGGTTTGGGAGCGTTTGCCGGGCAGCTTTATCGGGCTTCACGACCGGTGAGTTCTGCTACAAAGGCAGAGGCGACCGCCTAGAGTGACTGCAGATCTCCGGCGGCGTCGTTTTGGTAAATTCGATTCGGAGGGTTCACCCGTTGTGGGCAGGAGGAGCCCGCGTGGCCGGAGACGCTGCAGGAGTTTGCCTAGATAATCGACGTAGCCGCCCTTGTCGGCGTCGATGAAGGCAAGGTCGATGGGTCCAGTCAGCTTGGTGACCTGGTGGAGGCAGGCGAGGGCAGCGGCATCCTTCTCCGCCGACTACTCCGACCTGAAAGTGATGGTCTTCGGCGACACCGCGATCGCCATTGGGGCCTTTCGCGCCAAGGGTACCGATCCATCGGGCAAGCCCCTCGACGCCGATCAACGCTTCACCGACACATGGACCAAGATGTCGAACGGAAAGTGGCAGTGTGTCGCCAGCCATCAATCGCCAATCAAAATGTAATTCGTCGCCTAGTTGATTACAGAAATCGGCACGCCCCGCCCGCGAAAGCTGCGTGTGGGCTTCTGCGTTTGTGCGTAAGGTGTCCGTCCCTATGTTCTCTAAGGAGCTCCGCACAAACGTCGCGGCGGTGGCATCGAATCAGGGCACAGACGGAATATTTGCGGAGGACAGGCAGAAAGAGGTGCGTGCAGCCGTACCAACCGGAATCCGCCCAGACACGACGCCTATCAGTTGCGGCTCCAAGGCTTTCGTAGCAAAATAGCCCGCGTCCGGGGACGCGCTTCTTCTTGCGCTCACTGCTTTCCAGGCTCCGGGGGAGATGCCTGTGAAACGGCCTTTGGTTTTCCGAAAATTGGCAGCGCTTTGTCATGGCATCGAACGTACCCGCCAAGATCGGGAAGTATGACGTCATCGACGTGATCGGTCGCGGCGGTATGGGTGTCGTCTACAAGGCCATCGACCCTCACCTTGATCGGCAGGTAGCGATCAAGATGATGACCAGCGGGTTCGTCGATAATCCGGACCTTCTCAAGCGATTCTTCCGCGAGGCTCAATCTCTCGGCAGCCTCCAGCACCCCAACATCGTGACGGTTTACGACCTCGGCGACTTCGGCGGCAATCCCTACATGGTGATGGAGTTAATGGAGGGTGAAGGCTTGGACACGGTTCTGGCGGGCCGTCGCCAGCTGAGCGCACTCGAAAAAACCAACATCATCGTCCAGGTCTGCAACGGACTCAGCTACGCTCATGGACGAGGAATCGTTCACCGGGACATCAAACCCGCCAACATCATGTTGGGCAAAGACGGCGGCGTGAAGTTATTTGATTTCGGCATCGCCCACATCGGCGACCATAGCGTCACCAAGACGGGCCAGATTGTGGGAACGCTCAGCTATATGTCTCCCGAGCAAGTGAACGGCAAGCCGGTGGACGCGAGGACGGATTTGTTCTCGACCGGAGTGGTCCTCTATCAGCTTTTCACGAACCATCTTCCCTTCGAAGGCGAGAGCACAGCCGCCACCCTTCTGAAGATCATTTACGATCCACCGCCGCCGCTAAAAAACTTTCTCTCCTCGTACCCGCCCGAACTGGAAACGGTTTTGGGCCGCGCCCTGGCAAAGGATCGCGAAGAGCGCTATCACTCGGCCGATGAGTTCGCGCTCGATCTTTCCCAACTGCAAGTGCAACTCAAGCAGGAGTTAATCGGCCAGCATATGCAGGAGGTCAGCCGCCTCCTGGAACGTTCCGACCTTTACAAGGCCAAGGAGTACCTGATCCAGGTTCTGAAGGTGGATCAGCAACATGCAAAAGCCACACAACTTTTGCGGGAAGTTCAAGCCCGCATCAAGAAAGAAGAAGTTGGCGAGCAGGTTCGCAAGCTGCGCCAGCGTGCCGAGGAATCCGCGGCCCGCGAGCAATTTGAAGCCGCGCAGGATTTCGTGGAGCAGGCGCTCGTCATTGACAAGACGAACACTGAACTACTGCAACTGCGCGAATCCCTAAAAGGGGCCGCACTACGCGCACAGAAACTGCATGGCGCCCTTCGCCGCGCGGAAACTTCTCATCAAGACGGAGAACTCGATACCGCGAAGCAGGCCATCGAAGAGGCATTGGAGATTGCGCCGGACGATCCGCAGGTCAAAACGCTGAACCGGGTGATCCAGCGGGATTGGACGGAACGATCCCGCCAGCGGCAACTGGAAAACTATCTGTTCGAGGCGCGTCAGGATATCTCCTCGAGAAAATTCACTGCGGCTCTGGAGATTCTGAAGCTCGCGGAGGAACTCGACCCGCGCGCTCCCCAGGTGCACGCGTTGATCGAGTCGGCTGCAGCAGGACGTGACCAGGAACGACGGCGGAAAGACCTGGAAGCGATCAGCCGCGACATCGAAGATGCCCTGAATCGCGACGACTATCGGGCGGCATGCCAGAAGGCGGACGAAGGGCTCGCGCGCTTCCCCGAAGAACGCACGCTGATCAAGCTGAAGGCGTTGGCTGACCGCCAGCGTCAGATCGAAGAACGCAAACAATTCATCGATGAACAACTGGCCGTCTCGCGCAAGCTTTTGCAGGAAGGGCGCAATGAAGAGCTTCTGACTCTGCTGGAAGGCGCGCTGGCCAAGATTGGCCCCGAACCGCGACTGCAGAGCCTGCTTACGATCGTCAAAGAAAATGTTCAGCGTGAGCGCCTCGAGCGAAAGAAGAGTGAATTTCTGCAAAAGGCCAAAGAGTCGTTGCGCAACAAGAGGTACGACTCGGCAATTCACACCCTGGAGAGTGCGAGATCTGAACTCAGGAATGAGCCCGAGATCGATGACCTGCTCCAGTTCGTGCGCGAAGAAGCCGTCACCGAGCAACGACGCCGGATCGCGGAAGCAGCTGCCGAAAAGGCACACGTGTTCATCGCCGAGCAGAAATATGAGGACGCGATTCGCCTGCTGGAAAGCACGTTGCGCGAGACCCCGGATGAAGAGCTGCGAATCGCTCTTAGCGAGACTCGACAGGCGGCGGTCGAATACCAGCAAAAGCTGGATGCCACGGTCAGCGCGGCCGAGAAACTCCTGCAGGCAGGCAAGGCAAACGAAGCCTTGCGGCTTCTCGAATCACAGCCGACCGCATATTTTCGACATCCGGCTCTGGCCAAGATCCTGGACAACGCCCGTAATGAGACCGAGCGGCTGCGGAAAGTCGATCGCGAAATTGAGCGCTCGCAACAAATCCTGGATCAAGAGGACTACGATGGCGCGCGGCTCGTTCTCGATCAGTGCAAGGCAATCCATGGCAGTTCGCCCGAACTGGAAGCGCAAGTTCGCAACATCGAAAACAAGCGAGTCGCAGCCGCAAGCCGCAAGGTGGAGAAAGCGATTGGGGACGCGCGCATTCTTACCATGGCCGCGGAATATCGGGCAGCGCTCGACAAGCTACAGTCCGTGGCGGATTTTGCCAATGACATTCCTGCGTCCCTACGGTCCGAGTACCGGACATTACAGCAGCAGAATTCTTCCGGGCTGATCAATATCCGCAAAACGCAGATCGAGCGCTTCGCTGCAGCCGGCGATCTGACACGAGCTGCCGACCTGCTGCGGCAGACCCTGGATCAATTTCCAGGTGATCGCGAGCTGGCCGAACTCAGTAACGTTCTAAACCAGGAAACCACGCGGCGCAGCGACGCCAAGGAGCAACTGGCAGAAGCTCGCAAACTCTTTGCGCGCCAGCGATGGAAGGAGGGCGGCGACCTTCTGCAGAAGGCCTTCGCCGGATCAAATCGCGCTCGGGCGGTGCGAGAGGAAATCCTGCAGACGTTCGTGCAGGCGGGAATTTCGGCTGTTGAGGCGGATTGGCGTGCTGCAGAAGGGCTGCTGCAGCAACTCTCCGATTTGAAAACCGATTTCGCTGCCCCGTCCGTGTTGCGGTCTCGAATCCGCGAGCGCAAGCGGGACGAGTTCACTGCACAATGCGCCGCGCAAGCCCGAAGGCTGGTCTCGATTGGAGACCTGGAAACGGCAGCACGCGAGGTCAGCAATGGACTCTCTACGTACCCGGACGAACCCTCGCTTAAGGAACTGCAAACCGACATCCTCGAGCGTATTCGTCGCGAAGAAGATCGCGCACAGCAACAACGCGCACTACAGGAAAAGGAAGAATTCCTTCGCGAGGTGAACAGCAAGGTAGAGCGAGAGAGGTCCCTGGAGCGAAAGGTCAACATCCTGGATGAAGCGCTGGTTCGTTATCCGGACGAACCGGGACTGCAACGCTTGTCGAATACCACGCATGAGTTGTGGGAACGTGTGTCGGCGCTCGTAGGGCAGGCAGAAGGCTTCGAGGCCGCCAAGAAGTACGCTGCGGCTCTCGAGCAGTGGAACGGGGTTTTAGCAGCCTATCGCGACTATCCGGGCCTGGAGGGCAATGTTAGCCGGGTAACACGCTTGCGCGATGAGGCGCGTGCCGCAGCGAAGGCCGGCTGGTTACAAGAATTACAGGATGCGCTTGGCTCGTCAGAGCTGGATCGAGCTCGCGCCTTGCTCCTCGAAGCGCGGCAGCAATTCCCCGGAGATCGGGACCTGACGCGAGTCGAAGGCCAGTTCTCGGATGCCCTCAAAGCGCGATCAAAAGCGCAGAAAGTACTCCTGGACGCCGGAAAACCGTTTGAACAATCGCGCTGGGAAAAAGGAGTCGACGCAATTAACCGCGCGCTCGAGGCCGCGCCTCGGGACGCGGTCATTCGCGACCGCGCTGTCGCGTACCTTGCCAGAGCTTGCGAGTCGGCCATCAATACGAATCTTGCGTCGGCGCAGATGCTGGCAGAGCGCATTTCCAAGCTTGTCCCCAGTTCGCCACATCTCACCGTTCTGCGCGTAAAGATCGAGGAGCGACAACGCGAGCAAGCCATTCTGGAAAAGCTCGCCAGCGCCCGGCGTGCCCAGCAAGGCGGAGACCTGCAGAGCGCGTTGCGCGAGCTGAAGTTAGCTCTGGCGGCCTATCCAGGCGATCAGCGCTTCATCCAGGCAAAGACCGAAGTAGAAGCGGAGCTCACACAGCTAGAAGAAGAACGAGCACGAGAGCACGAGAAGGCGCGTCAGCTGGAGCTGGAGCGAGAGCGAATCCGGGCAGCGGAAGAAGAACGCAAACGAAAAGAAGCTGCGGAGCGAGAGCGGATTCGCCAGGAAGAAGAAGAGCGCAAGCGCAAAGAGGCCATCGAGCGGGAGCGAATTCGGGCCGAAGAGGCTGAGCGTCAGCGCCAAGAGGCACTGGAACGCGAACGCATCCGCAAGGAGCAAGAGGAGCGGCAACGGAAAGAGGATCTTGAGCGCGAACGGCAACTCGCAATCCAGCGCGAACAGGAACGCGAGCGGGAACGCAAGCGGCTGGCTGCGCTCGAGCAGGAAAGGGCCAAGGCTGTGGCAGAGGCCCGCGAACAGGCGAGACTGCGGGAGATCGAGCTCGAGCTTGAGCGCGAGAAGGAGCGCCAGCGACAACTCGAACTGGAGCGCGAACGGCAGGAGGCCGAAAAACGACGCGCCGAAGAGGCCCAGCGCCTTCGGGAAGAGGAACTTCGCAAAGAAGAAGAACGCCGGCAGCAGAAAGAGTTGGCCCGACAGCAGGAAGCAGAACGAAAGGCACAAGAAAAGGCACGCAAGCGCGAAGAGCGCGAAAAGACCCAGGCGGCTGCGGCAGAACGCCAAAAAGAGAAAGAGGTCGAACAAAAGCGCGCAGAAGAGCTTCGTCGACAACAGAAGGCTCTGGAGGAGGAAGCATCACGGAAGGCAGCGCAACTGCGCGCGGCTGCCGAAGCGACGAAAAAGACTGGGGAAGCTCCTCACCCAGAGTCGGCTGACGCTGCTGAAACCCGGGTATACGTCCCTCCCAAGCGCGCGGTTACCCCGGAAGAAGAGAACCAGCTTGAGACTGCCGCAGAGAGCACAGAAACCGAGGGAAAGGCCGTCGCTCGCGCCGCAGACTTAATCGGCCTGCTGCGTCGACCCGCCGTGCTGGCCGGGCTTGTTGTTGTGCTGATCATCGTCGTGCTTCTAGGAAGATGGGCGCTGAAGCCCAGCTCGGTCCCCATTCAGATCACCTCGCGCGACGGCGCAACCGTCACGGTGACTGCCTTGAGCGGCTCCGGACAAAAAAAGCAATGCGTGACACCCTGTTCTCTCGAATTACTTCCGGGAAAGTACGCGGTTGATGCGGAGCATAACGGATACGAGACGGCGCAGCGAACCATCGAAGTCAGCCCACATGGCCAGCACTCATTTCCCTTTGAACTGACGCCGCTACCAAC
>CAVQZP010000042.1:0-223080 GCA_963718505.1 uncultured Acidobacteriota bacterium
GAACTGGATTTGGTGCGGGCCAGGGAAGCAGTACGGTAGCTTTCAACAGCGCGAGCGCGACTCCTTCCAGCTGGGGTTCAGGCTCAATAACAGTTGCGGTTCCCACAGCAGCAACAACGGGAAATGTGGTCGTAACCGTTGGCGGAGCGGCCAGCGCCGGCGTCAACTTCACTGTTCTTAATGGAGGATTCGTAGCGACGATCGGTTCGATGGTAGCCGGTCGCTATTCGCAGACGGCGACCCAGTTAAGCAACGGACAGATTCTGATCGCCGGAGGCACGAGCAGCTCTGGCGTTCTCAGCAGCGCTGAACTGTATACCCTCGCCACTCAAACGTTCGCCACCACCAGCGGTGCAATGAATGTCCCGCGTTGGTTGCATACCGCTACCTTGTTGAACGACGGAACGGTGCTGATCGTGGGCGGTTCGAGTGTTTCGGGCCAAACTACACTGAATTCCGCGGAAATCTATGATCCGATCGCTGGAACCTTCACGCTTCTCCCAAACACGCTAAACACCGCCCGCGTTGGGCACACAGCGACATTGCTTGCCACTGGGCAAGTTTTGATCGTGGGTGGCTACGATCCGGCGATCGGCATCCTTGCGGACGCCGAACTCTATGATCCGAGCGCACAGGTCTTCATAGACTTGGGCAATACAAACACGCCGCGATTCCACCACAGCGCCACATTACTTCAGAACGGCCAAGTGTTGATCGCCGGTGGCGTGACCGATCCCACGCTGAGCGGTGCCTATAACACAGCAGAAATATTCGACCCGACAACGTGGACGTTCTCTGTCGTCCCGGCGAACATGACTTCGGGCCGCGAAGGGCACGCCGGAACCCTGTTGAATGATGGAACTGTTCTGGTTACGGGTGGTGACCTCCCGCCCTCAGGCTCTCTGAATACTGCCGAAATATATAGCCCTGGCTCGAACACATTTACGGGCATTTCCGCGACGATGACGAGTCCGCGGATATACCAGAATGCGGTGCTTTTGAACGGCGGCAAAGTGCTTCTTGCCGGAGGAGCAAACGATTCTGGCGGGACAAGTACGGCTCTGAATACCGCCGAAGTGTACGACCCGGTCGCTAAGACCTTTACGGCCGTGCCGGGTAATATGACCAGCGTCCGTGAGCATCAAACCGCGACGCTGCTGAATGATGGGACTGTCTTGGAGGCCGGCGGTACCGACGGTACAAACGCGTTCAATACGGCCGAAGTCTATACGACGAGTAAGCTGACAGGACTGACAAGCATTGCGATTTCACCTGCCGCCCCTTCAGTTCCACTAGGAAGTCAACAGCTTGTTGTTGCGACCGGAACGTTCACGGGCGGCACCACGCAACTCCTGTCTTCGGTGCTGTGGAGTTCTTCAGCTACGAATGTTTCGACCGTCAGCGGCGACTCGACCGACAGCGGTTACGTAGCAACTCTAGCACGGGGAATCTCGACTATTACGGCCACGGCAGCTGGAGTTAGCGGGTCGACGACGGTGACCGTTCCCGCTCCAGCGCTCGTTTCCATCGCTATCAGTCCCCAAAGTGTAGCCATGCCGCTTGGCACGACGCAGCAATTCACTGCCATTGGCACTTATTCTGACGGCAGCACGCAAAATTTGAGTCCGACAGTGACCTGGACCTCATCGACATCCTCAGCCACAGTTAGCACAGCCGGACTGGTGACGGCCGCAGCTCTGGGTACGAGCACAATCCAGGCCAGTTCCGGCTCGCAAAGCAGTTCGACTACTGTCACCGTCGGTTCCCCCGCTTTGGTGTCACTTGCAGTGACTCCCGCCACTAGCTCGCTTGCTTTGGGACTCAGTCAGCAGTATCAGGCAGTGGGCACTTACACGGATGGGAGTTCCCAAAACCTGACCAGCTCTGTCAGTTGGTATGCGGTACCGTCAACCTCAGCTTCGGTGAATTCCACAGGTCTGGTAACCAGCTTGGGCCGGGGAAACGTTCAGATTACGGCCGTATACGGTGGGTTTTCGGGGATTTCGGCTCTAACGGTTGGGATGCCCAACCTCGTCTCGATCACGGTTACACCCAGTGCTGCTAGTGTCTCCGTTGGCAGCAGCCAACAGTTTGTGGCAGTGGGCAAGTATTCGGATGGCTCTACTCAAGACATCACTACCTCTGTGTCGTGGGCGTCCTCAAGCGGAACGGTTTCCACGGTGAGTACAACCGGGTTGGCAACCACATTGGCAGCCGGAAATGCTACGATCACGGCATCCTTCTCGTCTGTGACTGGCAACGCCAGTCTCACCGCGACAAGTGGAACTCTGGCTCTCAATACCAGTCGCTATCAGCACAATGCAACGTTGCTAAACAACGGTTCGGTCTTGATTGCTGGTGGACAGACTTGCCCCTCCGCGGGTTCCTGCACATATCTCAGCAGCGCAGAGCTCTATAACCCAAGCTCCGGGAGCGTCACGAATACAGGTAGTCTAGCAACGCCGCGAACAGCGGCGGCGGTTCTGCTCGGAAATGGCAAGGTTCTTGTCGCGGGAGGTCTCAGCTGCGACTCAAGCGGCAACTGCGCATCATTGAGTAGTGCTGAAATCTACGATCCAGGCGCCGGCACATTCAGTCTCGCGGGAAACATGACGGCTGCCCGCGACAGCCATACCATGACCCTCCTCAGTAACGGCCAGGTATTGATTGCTGGCGGAGAAACGTGCACTTCAGCGAGCTCCTGCACCGCTCTGAGCTCTGCCGAACTCTACGATCCGATCGCCGGCACGTTCACGGCGACGGGTTCTCTGAGTGCTGCACGCTTCAACGCTGCTGCAGTTGCCTTGAGTTCTGGACAAGTCTTGATCGCGGGCGGATTCGACGGGGCAAACTATCCAGCAAGCGCAGAGCTCTTCAATCCTGCAACGGGAAGCTTCAGCGCCAGCGGTACCCTTAACACTCCGCGAGCGGGTGCGACCGCGACCTTGCTCGACAGTGGGCAAGTCATGATTGCCGGCGGATCGACATGCAGTTCGCCAGGGTGCCCAACTGCGGCTACCGAACTTTACGCGAGTGGCAGTTTCTATTATCCGACCTATCCGACCGGCAACATGAACGTGTCACGTTTTGGTCAAACGGCTTCGCTGCTCACCAACGGGCAAGTTTTGTTTACAGGCGGCTTCGATTCCTGCACCACCAGTTGCATTTCCGACTCGACAACAGAAATCTTCGACCCACTAGCATTTACGTTTACCTACGGCCAAAGCCTAACGACCGGACGGTCCGGGCACACCGCCACTTTGTTGACCGACGGAAGCGTGCTCCTGATTGGAGGCATCAACAACGGAGTGACGCTCTCAACTACCGACATCTACCAGTCGGCGAATGTCGCACCTTCGGGTTTGGCCGCGATGTCCATTTCGCCATCAGATCCAACCATTGCGCCGGGCACAACCGTTTCACTCAGTGCAACGGGCTACAACAGCAGTGGAGGCATCCTGAACAACTCAAAGGCTCCCCTGCAGTCTGTCATCTGGTCGTCCTCATCTCCTTCTGTGGCAACCGTTAGCAATGCAAGCGGTAGCGCGGGAATCGTGACCGGATTGGAGACCGGCACGACAACGATCAGCGCAACCTTGGGCGCTGTCACGGCTTCCACCGACATCACGGTGAAAGTGCCTTTGGTTTCGATTGCGGTGTCGCCCGCGAATCCTGCGGTTACTTTGGGGTCGACCCAGCCTGTTCAGTTGACGGCGACAGGCACTTTCTCAGACAGCAGTACCGCTGATCTGACGCAGAATGTGAGCTGGAGTTCATCTTCCAATGCAGTGGCGATGATCTCCGTGATTCCGGGTAGTCCGGCGATCATCATACCTGCGTCGGTTGGTAGTGCGACTATCACAGCATCCTATGGCGGCATCAGTGGGACCAGCACGGTTATCGTGAATGCCCCTGTGACCCCAGTTCCTCCTGCCATCATTGCTATATCTCCAACGACAGGAGCGGCTGGTACGCAAGTCACGATCAGTGGCTCGGGATTTGGAACAGGTCAGGGTGGAGGCACTGTCTGGTTAGGCACGGCCCTGGGCCTGGTTGCGTCCTGGAGTGACACTCAGATTGTTGCGACCGTCCCCACGGGTTCATCGAGTGGCGTGGTACAGATTCAGCAAAGCAATGGCACATCCAATGCCGTCGCGTTCACCATCAATACAGCTGCGATTACTGGTGTTTCACCGAGCAGCGGGTTAGCAGGAACACAGGTCACCATCACAGGATCTGGCTTCGGAGCAAACCAAGGCACAGGCAACGTTTGGCTTGGTACCACTCCAGGAATTGTGAGCAGTTGGAGTGACTCTCGGATCGTTGCCACGGTCGCGTCCGGTGCAGCTACGGGCAACGTGCAGGTGCTGCAAGACGGCGTGATGAGCAACACAATCCCGTTCACAATTAACTTGCCACACGTCGCCGGAATCTCACCGAATAGTGGTTCCTCCGGTACTGTTGTGACGGTTACTGGCAGTGGTTTCGGAGCAACGCAAGGGAGTGGTAATGTCTGGATCGGGAGCACGAGTGGGGTGGTGGTGAGTTGGAGTGACACTCAGGTCGAAGCTTCTGTGGCCGCAAACGCAGTCAGCGGCATTGTGAAGATTCAGCAGAACGGGACCTGGAGCAATGCCGTAACGTTCACAGTGCCGACGAGCCTTGGAGGAGGAGGTGGCTCGAATGTAGTGGCTCTCGTGCCCAACCTGATCAACATGGTGGTTGGAGGAACACAACCAATTGAGGCGGTCGATTCGAACGGCCAATCAATTACTGGGCTCACCTGGACTTCAAGCAACACGTCGATTGTTACCCTGTCTACGGACGATCCGCCGATCGTTACCGCAGTAGGTGTCGGAACCGCAACGATTACCGCCGGAGCTGCCTCTGCTGACGTTACTGTATCGTCGGGCAGTGTATTGCCCGCAGGCACTGTCATTTGGTCGAACCCTGGAGACGGCTCCGGTGTCACTAGTATTGTGCCGGCGGTTCCCAGTTCGACCGGAGTAGCAGATGTCTTCGCGCAAAACGCGAGCGGAAGCGTGCAAGCTATTACCGCAAGCGGTCAGACTGCTTGGACTGCCCAGAACGTTTCTGGCCAGATCATTCCCGACTTCCAGGGCGGAGCAGTTGTCTATACGGGAGGGGCGATCTACAGACTCGACGGGATGACGGGCCAACCTTCTTCCTGGAATTACACGTCTGCATCCGGCAACAATCTCAACACGCCAGTCGTCCATACTGCCGGCACCATCTTTACCATCGACGGCGATATGCTGGTCGGCATCAATCCCTCCAATGGCCAGACGTTCAGCATCGCAATGGAGGATTCAACCTCTACTCAAACCGGGAGCTGCACCAATTTTTGCACCAGTCCACTGCCGCCGAGCGGTGCGGGATCAACGACCGCGACTACGCCACCCCTCGTCGGGAGCTTGATAATCGCTGGCGACGGCTACGCCTACGTTCCCTATGCGTATACGATTTCGGCGGGGAGCGGTGGGAATAGCGGTTGTGGATGTGGCTGTTACGGTTCAAGTGCGAGCACGCAGTTCCTGCGTCTGCTGAGGGTCGGGCCCAATGGAGACTCTTCCGAAATCGCGCTTGGCGAATACTCTTCGGCTCAGTCCGGTTATGAATGCAACTACCAAGGAGCCGGTTCAGGCTATAGCGCATCAGCCACTCTGCCCACGCTTATCACAAATGCCGACCAGGGCGTGCTGGCCAGCTACTCGGTGACCACAACCTCCTCGGGCGCATCGAGCAGTGACACAACGTACTACCTGGCCACAACTTCGGGCACGAGCGTGTCCAAGACCCAAATGAACTTTCCCGGCCAGACGGCGCCGGTGCAACCCGTGCTGCAGCGGGCCGATGGGTCGTACGTCGGCACAGTTTCTACGAGTATTGGCAACCCCATGATCGCCTTCACGTCGGGTGGAAACACGCTCTGGACCGGACCTAATGACTCTCCCCAGATAGCTACATCGGATGGTGGCGTGATCGGCTCTTCCGGGTCGACATACGATCAAGTGGGAAATGTCTCGGGCCAAGTTGTCAGTTCAGCTACTCAGTCTTGGACAGGTAATGAGTATCAGACCGGATCTGTTGACCAAATTTCGGCTCCATTAGTGGACACAGACGGTTCCACGTTTTGGGCGCAGGCCGGGGGAAATCCCTCAGCGAACGGAACATCGATTATTGAATGTCCTTGCCTAATACAGGGTGCGGGAACCGATCCTGCGCCTCCACAGAACGGACCGAATCCAAGCGCTCAAAATACCTATGTGCTATTGGTAGGCGACCCCGGCCTTAATCTTGGCATCCCTGGCCATAATCACAATGTCGGAAATAACTTCAATCTTGCAGCCGAAACGCTAGCCAACAGCTTGAGTGCTTCCAGCAACAACAAGGTCATAACCGAAAGGGTCTCGTCGGTTAACGAATTCAATCAGGGTCTAACGACGAACGGCATGATCTCTGGGGGAGTTTACTTCTTTGGCCACGGAGGACGTGATGCCCACGGCCTGTCGGCGATTTTTCCGGGGGAACAAGCCGGCAATGATGCCTATAACATCACAGCGCTGAACGTCAAACAGCTTTCGAACAAATACCTTGCCAACGGCGTATCTATAACTCTGAATGCGTGCCATGCTGGTCTAGGTGGCAAGAACTCGATCGCCCAGCTAATGGCCAATCAGTTAAAGAGGACTGTGTGGGCGGCTCCAGTCGATATGTTCTTCAGTTCGAATCCGAATCCCCATTTCTACAATCCGAAGAGCTCTGCTGATGCTAATCCTATCGGCGTGCCAACTTATATGGTGCCGGATAACACCTCTCCGCTGAAAGCGTTCAGCCCACAGTAAACGAGTGATTAGCGACCGTCGTATGGTTATCCTTGCTCAGCAAAAATATGGAACATATTCGGAGGCGTCGTAATGACAACGCGTTTCTTGGTCGAAAGTTCATCTCCCGACAGAGCAGCCACGTGCGCGACAATGGTCCGAAACCGGAGAATCTCAGCAGTATCGCTTAGCATTTTTGTTCTTCTAAACTTTGTTGCATTCGCGCAGACTGTGCTTCCTCGACAAAACCCTAAAACGGTCATGGAACAGTTTTGCAAAGCGGAAGCGGGTGGCGAACAGCTAAAATCCGATGGGTGGCGCGAGATGTCTAGACTGCTTGTAGCTTCCACTGATCAACCGCGTTTGGACGAGATGGCGGTCATCAGAGATTTTACTGTGGGCGAGCCAATTGTAGATGGCGATAAGGCGAAAATCACCGTTGAATATACGACACTGGGTATCTTGGACGCTCGGAATCTATCATTTGGTCCTCGGGGCCCTTACCCGGTTGAGCCTGAGAAGATAAAGTTCGAGCGCACCCTGATACTCACGAGCAGATATGTTCAAGTAGCTCCGAATGGCGTGAAGAAAGAAATTGTGGGTTCACCGGAGTGGCGAATCGACGGTCAGGCCGAGGCTCATATCAGCGTACGGGCCGCCATCCGATATCTCCAGGAACTGCGGATGAAAGCGAGAACCGATATCCTAAAGAAGAGTGCTGACGAATCGATTGCTGTCCTCAAGCAACTACAATAGGGGCGCCAAATTCGGGGCCATATCAAATCAGAACAGATCTTCACTCAGAATGGGCCACCCGAGACCTAGTGATCTGCGCTATTCCCGTTGCTCTCTAAGAAGGCCGGCTGACGCCATGCTTTCCGCTTTCTAAAGGTAGAGCCGGCAGCGATCGGGCGCTTGTTGCTGAATAACAATGATCCACTCCGCAGCCAATCGACACTGCCCAACGAAGAATTTGATGCGTAGAATTCCTTGCGTTTTACTCTCGATTCTCTTTATAGCTGCTTTCGCCTTTCCGCAAGCAAACAGAAGTCCGAAGCTGGACGCCGACGATCGGGCTTTTACAGCGTCGAAAGTGGATTCCCTTGTCCAAGCATACTTCTTCTCAGCAAGAGAGCAGCCGACATCAAGATTGGATGCCTACTATAAGACCTATCTCCGAACCGTCCTTGCGTCCGATGATCGCCGCCAGTTCGATTTGGCGACGATAGAGTTCGTTGCTCAGCTCCACGACGGGCACACCTTCTTTTGGGACGTTTGGCTGGACAAGAGCAACCAGCCTCTCGGTTTCTATGCGGCGCCCCTTGGTGGATACTGGGTTGTGCAGAGCAGCCTTGTGCCCAGCCTAAAGACCGGCGATATCATTGCCAGCATTAACAACACGCCGGTCGAAGCTTTTTTCCAACAACAACAGCGCTACATTTCTGCGTCAAGCACCGCCGCGCAGCGCCAGAATCTCTTTCTTCTTCCGTATCTTTTTCCCGAACAATTCACGGTGAGCTTGGACGGCAACCGCAAGGTCACTATTGATCGCGAGAAATTCAAAGAACCTCCGCAAAAGACCGATGGCCGTTGGATAAAACCTGGCAACACGGCCTACATCCGCATCCCGGCTTTCAATCAGCCGTGGTTTGAACAGACTGCTCTGGACTTCGTAAGGCAGTTTCGCAACGCCAAAACCCTGATTATCGACGTAAGAAACAACCCTGGCGGTGTCGCTCCTCAGAGGCTCATTCAGGTACTTATGGACCGCCCCTACCACGAATGGAAACAGTCGACCACTGTCCGAGTTGCGGTGGCCGAATGTGATCTGAAGAACGAGAAAACCAAAAGCTCGACAGCCATGCCGCCGTTTCTCCGAAATTGTGAGCGGTCGCCAGACAATCAACTCTGCAGTTCGCTCGCGACTTGGGGTGGCGATGTCGTTCAGCCCCGCCCGAACCCTTTTCGCGGCCGCGTGATTCTGCTTATAGACAGCGGCTGCGTCTCCGCTTGTGAGGAGTTGGTCGAGCCTTTCAAGGACAGTGGCCGTGGCACTCTTGTGGGCGAAACGACGGAGGGTAGCTCTGGACTTCCGTTGTTCTACGACTTTGGAAACGGCATGACCCTCAAGATTTCTGTCAAGCGCCTCTACTTCCCCGATGGCTCCGAATTCGAGGGAGTAGGCATCAAACCTGACGCGGAAGTCCATCCCACAATCGAATCTCTGAAATCCGGCCGTGACTTGATGCTGGAAAAGGCGCTTGAGCTGGCCGCAAAACCATAAACTCAGTTCTCGCGAACGATTCAAGCGGAATGTCAACCATGGCTTGCTCTGAGGCTTACCCCAGAGAATGATCGTCGAGGGGATGGCTATGCCCATTTGCACTGTGCGATCTTCACTTTCAGCTTTACGGCATTACCGGTGGACAGGTGTGCCCCTTCTATGGGCAAGGCTAGTGTCAGAGGAGATTCACTCTACGTTCGCGCGCACGGAGATCTAAACTTTGCTGATGAGCATCGCGTAGCACAGCAACCCACGCTTTCGACCAAATCTGCGGGCCCAGATCTTCCAACACGTCCTCATGCTGTGCCGTCACTGTGCCGCGTGTCACTTTCGACACAGATGCATGTCCGTGAATTTAGAGCATTGTGTCAGAAGCGCTTCCGTGCGGGCTGGTTATCGGCAAGTCACTGATGTTGCTGCCAATTGTAGTCGCGAATCTCTTTCGGCCGACTAACGGCCGATCAGTTGGCGGATCTGAGCGGCGGCACCGTAATGCAGCCGGGTCTCGTCAAGCCGATACAATGGTTCGCCGCAAATTGCGCAAACATTTCCTCGAATCACCGAATCGGAGATTTCATGAAGCTTGCAGGGAAGACATTCGCTCTCTGTCTTGCTGTTCTTGCCATAACTGCTGCCGCACCCGCGCAGCAGAAGCCTTACTCTGACGATCTGAACGAGAACTTTAAGCTTCCATCCGTCGATCACGATTACACCAAGCGTGAAGTGATGATCCCCATGCGTGACGGCACAAAACTTTTCACCGTGATCTGGATTCCCAAGGATGCGCACAATGCTCCCATTGTGTTGACGCGCACTCCTTATGATGCCGCGCACCACATCGGAACGCCCGACGCGATTCGTCTGATGGACGCTCTGCCGATGGCGGACCACAACTTTGTGAAGGCTGGATATATCCGAATCTACCAGGACGTGCGCGGCAAATATGGTTCCGAGGGACCTTCTCTGATGACGCCGCCGCCTCTCGGTTCGGGCTTCAACAATTCCGGAGCGGACGATACCACTGATGCGTGGGACACCATCGACTGGCTCGTGAAGAATGTGCCCGAATCCAATGGCCGCGTCGGCATGATCGGAAGCTCCTACGAGGGCTTCACAGTCGTCATGGCGCTGCTGCATCCGCATCCCGCGCTGAAGGTCGCTGCGCCCGAGAGCCCAATGATCGACGGATGGATGGGTGACGATTGGTTCCACTACGGCGCGTTTCGTCAACCTAATATCGATTACATCCTCGGCCAGACCAGCCGCCGCGGCAAGGGTCTCTCCGACCCGCATCTTGGCGACGACTACACCAATTTTCTCGAACAGGGTTCAGCTGGATCCTATGCGCAGTCCCTCGGCATGGGTCAATTGTCTTACTGGAAAGATGTCACAGACCATCCGGGTTACGACACTTTCTGGCAATCGCAAGCGCTCGACAAACTGATCGCAAAAACCAAATTGACCGTGCCCACCATGTGGGAGCAAGGTTTGTGGGATCAGGAAGACATGTATGGCGGAAATCACAGCTATCACGCCTGGGAGCCGCAAGACACCAGCAATACCATGAACTTTTTAGTCATGGGCCCATGGTTCCACTCACAAATCAACCGTCAGGGCCGCGCGATCGGTCCATTTGTGTGGGCAACTGATACAACCGAGCAGTGGCGTCGCGAGGTGGTGCTGCCGTTTTTCAAACAATACCTTGAACCCGGCGCTCCAATAGCCAACACGCCGCCCGTGTGGGTTTATGACACCGGAGCCGACCGCTGGGATACGCTGCAGAAGTGGCCGGTGAGTTGTGAGGAAGGTTGCAGTGTGCTGGCGAAGCCGCTCTATCTCGCCGCAGACGGCAAAGTGTCCTTCGACGCTCCACAATCAGGCAGTGCACAATATGACGAGTATGTCTCCGATCCAGGCAAGCCCGTACCCTACCGTCCCCGTCCCGTGGTCGGCGAGGGCGGGGGCTGGCGCACATGGCTCCTCACCGATCAGCGTTTCGTCGATGGCCGTCCCGACGTGCTGACCTACGAATCCGCTCCGCTAACGGCTCCAATGAAGCTGGCCGGCGAACCGATCGTGCACCTCGTTGCCTCCACCAGCGGTACCGACTCCGACTGGGTGGTCAAGCTGATCGATGTCTATCCGAACGACCAAAGTGCGCACATCGACACCAACGGAAGCTTTCCCGGTACTCTAGGCGTGCAACCAGACATGAGCGGCTATGAACTGCCAATCGCCATCGACATTTTCCGCGGCCGGTATCGCACCAGCTTTTCGCAGCCCGAAGCAGTCGCCGCTAATCAGCCGCTCGCCTACAAATTCGCGTTGCCGAATGTGAACCACACCTTCCAGCCCGGACACCGCATCATGGTGCAGGTGCAGTCCACACTGTTCCCGCTCTACGATCGCAACCCACAGACTTTCGTACCGAACATTTTCCACGCGAAGGCTGCGGACTATAGGAAAGCGACGCAACGCATCTGGCACGAACCGGGCAAGGCAAGCTACATCTCTTTGCCTATAACGCCCACCGCGCAGTAGGAATCTCGCGTCGACTAAACGATTTTCGGCTAGGGCATTATTTGCTTTTCGAGATGCTGTTTTTTGAGAATTCTAAAGACAATCGCGCGAACAGCATCACCAGGAGAAACGATCGCGACTTCCTTCATGAGGCTCATCGGAATTTGGAAAACTTGTGCCCATTACATACGTGCGTTTCACTCCGACTCTGTGTGCGAATTGTGTGCCAGAGTTTCGCGAATGCTCAGATTCGCAAAGGTGGAATCTGACTTGCGGCCCATCAGTCGGCTGGTGCATGGATCGGGAGTTGCGAAGTGTTAAGTGTGCCTGCTGTGTGCCACTTTGTGCGTTTAGGCTGGAGGAGATCTCAACAGGCGGAAAACCTGCTGCGGGGTGTGCCAAGTCTAAATCGGTAATCTACAACAAGAGCTTGTCCCAATTGTTCTTCGCCCCCCCGACGATCACGCTGCACTGCTATCAGCTCTCGTATTGCGCGTGAACGACTCCGAAATGAGCCACGCCTGCTACTATACTTGCTTCGCCAATGTCCACGTCAACAGATCTGGTTTACGTTTTCAGCTCGCGCTCGCGTGTGGCTTATGCCCGCGATATATTGAACATTACCTGCCTCCCTTGCGAGATCGTATACCTCTTCAGGTACTACTATAAGTTCGTCCCCACCCCCCTTCGAGAATCGGCAGCTTTAACATTGGCGATTGCCGGCAAGGAGGCGGTCATAGTCTTTGCCGACATCGTTGAAGGTGAGGCGGGCAGAGAGTACCATTTTGTTCCCATTCGCCGTGCGCGACTGCTCGAGCCCACTATCGTGGGCTCCGTGGTTTATGTGCCCTTCCAACTGAAAGAGTTTATTGATCTCGGACGTGATGTGTCCCTTCAGGTCAAATGCGACGAGGAAATCAAAACGCTGCCAGACGTACCCCGGTTTTCGGCCGACCCAAGGGAGAGTGGCAGTTTCATTTTCTTGGCTTCTTGCATCGAATCGCTGTCCGGTTCGAGGCCGACCGACGATGATTTGCAGCAGCGAGCGTGGGAAAGCATCGTGGAGCGCCTCTCACGCAGCGCGAGTTTCAAGTTCAGTACTTTTTACCGGATTCGATCTGTGAAAACTGGTGGTAAAACACTGCGGCCCTTAATTGTTGGGACAGCTTCAGAATACCCCTTGTCGGGCAACGAGACGCTTTCGATTACGCTTTCATTCTTTCACTCTCGCAATCCGATCATCGAGAGACGCAAACTGAAGCTGGTGGCAAACGGCGATCTCTTTTCAGGAGATGTAGACCGAGAGATAGCAGCGGATCTGCCGTACAACGATGTCACTGTGCGCCTCTTGGCAAGGCGAACTCTTGAGAGACAACTGACAAGTGTGAGCTTCGCTCCCAAACCATGGGCCCCCAATCCTCAGGAAATGCGCTCGATGAATCAGGCCCTCGATGTCAACGGTCCCGACGAAACGACGTTGGAGGTCGTACAGAAACAGCGAGAAGACTTGGAACAGCAGTTCGCATCGGGAACATTCATTGCGCCCTTTCCGGAGATCGTGATCAAGCTCGGGATCCCGTGGCCCACAGTCGTGATAGTCGCAGTGCTGTTTCTTCTGGCGAACATTGGCTTAGCGGCAAATACTGAATGGGTGAGTGCAATCGGAGTAGCTCTTTCAATTAACGCCCTTCAGCAATTTCCTGGCACATTGGCGGTGTTCATGCGAACGGGCGGAGCACTCGCGTTTCTGTTGGCGACTCTGTATGTTTTCCGAAGACTTCCCATAAAATGAAACAACTTAACTTTTCTCCATATTACGAAGATCTGTTGGTACGCAAAGCAAAGACGACGACATTCCGGATACCCAGCGGAAGCAATTCATTTGCCCAAGGTGAACGAGTCAGGATTACAGTAGGTTGGCCCGGTGGGCCCTACCAGGAGTTGCACGGGGCGACCGTCATGAGCGTGTACGAAAAGCTCGTACACGAGTTGAATGCGTTGGATTTCTCCGGAGAATCTCCAGATTGCCAGACACCGGAAGCAACCGCGCTTGTCCTAAGCGCCATTTACAAAAAAGTGATAACAGTCAATGCTAAGGTTAGGGTCGTAAAATTCGAGCACGATCCTTCTTAAAAGAGCTTTCGGGTTCCTAAACCATTCGCCGCGAGGAATTCCTCGGGAGTATTAAACACGTTGAGAAATAGAGGCGTGCCCGAGAAGGATAGCGGGCTGACGGGACCTATTGTCATAAACGAGTATTGTCGGCTGCGCGCGTCGAAGGCCGAATGTGGGTCGCGGAATAGCTGGTACAAGTCTAACGCCGTGTTTGAGGAGCCTACGAGCTGCCGCAGTGCCTGGAATTCTTGGCCTAGGGAAAGGCCAAATCCAAAGAAGAAAATGCGAAGTTGTTGGAGAATCTCGCTGTGCAGGCTCGACAGCGTTTGGCTTATGAAAAGCCATCCGAGGCCGTATTTCCGGGTCGTGCGAGCTGCATCGATCAGTCTAGCCCTCACTCCATGCGCGGCATCATCCTCTCGGGGTAGCTCTCGGGGTGCGAGCCGGTGAGCCTCGTCGATTACGACTAGGGTGTTAAGGTTCTGGCCTTGTTTAAAGTAGTATTCGGCCGCCTGAGTCAGCCCGTCGAGCAGACGCTTGATAACTAATGACTGGATTCGCTCGTTCCAAAGCAAGCCCTCGGCCTGCTCTCTTGATAAATCGATCACCAAGACGGGTTTCGTTTTTGCTTGCGGATCAAGCAGCCATGTGAGGGCCTTGTCAGCCGTTCTCGCCTTGTCACGATCCTCTCGAAACAGCTCCGTCACCGGCCCCCAATGGTCTTTGAAGAATTCCTGGGGGTCTGCTTCGTCTAATGCAGAAGCAAACCTTCCACGGGAAGCATCTGTGCGGTAGAAGATTTTTTGCACTTTTTCGTCGCCGAGCAACTGCCAGGCTTTGTCAAAGCTTTCGCGCCGATAAAGGTCTTTCAGGCTGATACCAGCCTTTTGCAGCTTGTCCGCTAGCACGCCGCAAGCGAGCGAACGATTCTCTCCCTGAGGAACGGTAAGGCGCTCAAAGAAGCGGGATTCGAAAAGGATTTGTTCGAACAACTCCCATCGGTCCAGAACGAGATTCTTTACTGAAAAAACGACGACTTGCTTGCCAGCCTCCTTGGTAATGTCGCCCAGTGGAAGATTGAATTCCCCAGTTGCCCCTCGGGAGCCCATGTCGTTTGCGAACTCTCCCTGCGGATCGATCACGAGCAATGACATTTGGGCGTGTCTAGCGTAGGCGAGCAAAATCATCTTCGCCAAGACAGATTTCCCAGAGCCTGTCTTGCCAAAGATCCCCAAATGGTAAGCTTCCCCAGCCCCGTCCGCGCCTCTCCCAAACTGCTTAAACCAGAGCGGCAGTTTGGGTGCTGAACCGTACACGTGGCCCAAGTAGAACAGTTGGTCACGATAGGGGGCCAGGAGTTCGTTAAGGACTTCATCGTTAACGGCGTGAATGGAAGTGCCGGTTGGAGGGACGGTTCCAAGGATGCTGGGTTCATATCGGCCCGAAGTTCCGTCCCGGAAAACTGCGCTGATCACCATCTGGCCGAGATGTGTGTCCTGTCGCTCGCTGACAGCATCCACTCTTCCTCGCTGGCGAATGAGACTGCGCATCGTTGGGTCCTCATGCCAAATATTTCGAAGTTGCACTTCAGTGATCTGCCCGAGTGCGTAGTGAGAGAGTGTGTCTTGAAGGAAAGAAAAAAGAGCAAGCTCACCTACGAGTTTTCGTCCAACAGCGGCGCCAAGAATGTCGAGGGCCAGCTGGGAGGTGGAAGATGGAGATCCGATCACGCCGAATCTTTCCGCACTCGCGAGTAACTGAAGCAAGTTCTTGTGATCTGGCATGTTCAGCCTCCTGATTCACTTCTATAGCCATGCATAGCAAAAAACACATCGCCAACATCTCCATCGTATTGATTCGACACCCGCTGCGTGGCCACATGCCTAAAAGTCGGCAAAGCCCGAGCGAGAGCCTTAACCGTGCGGTCAGCTAGATATATCGGATACGGCTCAAGCATCCCAGCAGTTGCGCACTGATGCTTCACTCCATGGACAACCGTCGCCAGGCGATATTCATTCGTGGCGATCGACGCACCCATTTCTATTCGTAAGGCCGGAAGCCACGGTTGCGGCTTGTAGCTAATAACCCGGAGGTTATGCAAAAGCGCAACAATTTCATCTGTCAGCGTTTTTGCTCTCGCATTGGCCTCACCCTTCAGCTTGCCGAGGTTAAAGTGCCATGGCTGGTCTGGTTGTTCGAGCTCTATAGGTCTAGTCAGCTCGCCCGCCTCCAAAAGCTGACTCAGTAGACTGCGGTCATCTTGATTGCCAGGCCACTTCAGCTTGTTGCTAACCTCCCGTCGCGTCGAATATTTCGGCAGCGCGATATAGTGCTTGTCAGATCGGCTGGCCTGTAAAAGATCCCTATATGCTTCGAGATAGTCGCAACAGTGGAGGAGAAACTCCTGAGAGCACTGTAGCTGCGGGCTCGCGGGTGCCTGGTTCAGTGCCTGATTGAGGTAGATGATGGGCAACGTAAACGTCATGTCAAGCATGACCAGATCGTGAGGTGCCTTGCGGGCTAACAAGAGTTCTCTACCGAGCATTACGGCTCGCAGGATCGTCGCGGTCTCCGCACAATGGGGCTCGGCCACGATGTAAGTGGAATGTGTCGGCTGCTCCCAAAAACGCTTCTCAGATGGAGGCGTCAGACCTTCGACCGCGACCGCAGCCGCGGCCGCGAGATCGACACTCAGAAGTCGCTCGACGGCGTAAGATCCATCAGCCGCACAAGTCGTGGGAGGAGTTGGATAGCCGAGAGACGCGTCCGGGATTAGCTGCTTGCTTGTGGTTAGGTCACTACGAAGTCCTGCACGCTTGTCCCTCAGATCTTTGAATGAGGCAACAAGTGCGTCACCCACAGCGGCCGTTTGATTCAAGACCTCCTCGACCAAACCAGCCGGCAAATCGGCAAACGGCTGCTCCTTACTATTCACTTTGCACCCCGCGCGGGCCAAAGCCGGAAGGTTTCCGGGTCGAAATGTTGGTAGCTAGCATCCCAAGCGACACGCTTGGAGAGCCATCGCGAACGGAAATGTTCAACTAGTTGCGTACAACCTTGGTCGTACCAGCGCAGCTTGCGGTGCTCGCCACGCAAGAATTCACGGGCGTTGCTTGCGAGTGGTGCCACGAATACTTCACGTTGTATTCCGTGGTATATCAGTTCAGAGGAAAGTTCGAGTTTGATCAGTGCTTTTCGAATCACTTCGCGTCGATTGCGAAACCCTTCTCCCCACTTTTCTTGTTTCGCTGTAGGCTCACTGTACCGCGTGACGTAATCGAATAGAGAACTGTAGAGACCATTGGAGAAGTGAAATTCCCCCGAGCCTCGACTGAAACCGACGCTACGCAGGAGATGGCGGTCGCCGAATGTCAGGCGATTGTAAATTGATGAGCGGCCGAGAGCGGACATTGTGGTTAGAAGCGCAATGCGTGCGTCGGGTTCCGCTCGACGGATTAAGGACGTTGTCTGGGAATATTTTCGCCGAAAGCGATCACGGACCTCTCTGCTGCAAGCCAACATTGCAACTAGCTTGCCGCATAACAGCATGGAGTACGGTGGAACGGCTCCAAGAACAAACGCGTCGATTACATTGCGCAGTTGCGTTCGGCGTGCGATGTGGTCCCATCCAATCCATTCGTCACGCACTTTCAGGCTAAATACTGGGTCACAAAGGCCAATCAGTCCGATGAGTTTATTGTTGTGGTCGTCTAGAACGATAAATCGAAGTCGTCTTCCGTAACCGGACGATGTAGGTATGCTCCAATGAAGTGCAACATATCTGAAAAGCAGTTCTTCGTCACTGTCTGGCTTTACCTCTATGAGTCGTGGGCTTATTGCATCGGGTTGCACATCGCTGCCAGCAGCAATGTAACGAAGCAATCGATGCTCCCGGGACCTCAGACCGGGTGCGGATCGCTCGATCTTGTGAGCTACTGCTGTTTCGTGGAGGCGGCGGAGTGCTGCCTTGTCGGCAGTGTTGGGGCCGATAAGGCTCCCCTGTCTCATCCGGAATCCTTGTTTGCGGAGTGACTGCAGAACAAGGCCGCGTAACTCCTCACGGTTCATCACAGTATGCAGGAGAAGTGTATCGTGTTAATTACTCGGCTTTTCGGCTCTTGGCAGTCCCTTCGTTGATTCCCGATCGGGGAATCGGTAGGTTGCCAGACGCTTCCACTGCAGATGCGCTTTCTGCGGAAGCAATAAGGTAGAATGGCGGCGAGAAAACTAGACGCGATTGGCAATCTGTTCCCAGAAGAAGAACACGTCCCCGAAATCCCCGTCCGCGTTGTCGCTTTGGTAAGGGCACAGTAGCGCCTCAATCCCCCCGCTCGCATCGGATATGTTGGGAAGACTCTCGACGCTGTTTCGTATTCCGCCCTCCCGCGCCTTATAAACGACTGAACTGGGATCAAAGGATTTGTTAAAGCGGATCGTGTATTCTTCTTCACGACAGGCCGCGGACAGATGCACAGATTGGCGACGATACTTCCGTTCTGCAGGCTGTGTCTCCGTCGTCGTTAAGTTCGAGAACAGAACCTCCTGATGGGTGGCCTTTGTGAATCGTCTTTCCTCGTCCTTTGTTAAGCGGTATTGCAGCATTCCAGCGACCGCAAGGCCGGGATGCGCTGTCGCGAGTCGATAGACCGTGGCTTCAAAGGATGTGCCAAAATAGGAAGCCAGCCCTTCAACTGCCGCCAAGCCGAAATTTCCCCCGGCTCGACATTGAAATGCATCCAACGGCATGACCAATTCCGAGGCGCCCAAGTGACACAAGAGCTCAAGCTCGTTAGCTTCCCTCGAAGCCGGGTTCGTTATTGACCTGAAACGAGCGCCGGTCCTGCTATTAGGAAAGAAAGTGTGAACGATTTCGTGTGCAATTGTGAAGACGATCCGTGTGCTGAGGCGGTTCGGGTTATAAAGGACAGTCCATCCCGACTCGGTCGGATAAAGGGCAGCATCTCGCTTCTCGCGTCGCACCTGATCCATGTCCATCGCCGTGATCTTGATGCCGCTCAGGGAGGCAATGATCTTCAACCGCGTCAGTGGATCGGCGGGTAAGCCAGGGAAGCCGTTGGCCTTTTCGATCAGAGACCGGGCCATATTGACGATCTTCCAACGTGGATCGATCAACTCGCCGCTTTGGCGGCAGAGCGAAATAATGTCGGGGTCAGAATAACGCCGACCACCGATGCGTAGAGTCTCCATGATCACTTTTGGCGCTTCTGTTCACCTGCCATTCTTATGGCCTGCAGGACGAACCGCCACCCTTCTTTGTCTCTTGGCCTATTTCCCCGAAAGTTAACTTGCGCCAGCATCTCCACGTCATCCTCTGACAGCGGCTCGGGCGTGAGGGCGAGCTCTTGCTGAAGCTCTGCCAGTCCCGGAGGCAAATCCCCAGCCGACCGCCGTCGGGCCCGCTGCTCTTTGGCCGTGGCTTCCTTCAGGAGACCGTCGAGCGTGACATCCAATGCCTCCGCAATGTTGAAAATGTACTGAATATTTGGCTTGCCCGCCGCCCCGTTCTCCAAATCAGAAATATATGCCTTTGGCACTCCGGACTTTTCGGCCAAATCGGCCAAGGACCAGCCCTTCCCCTGTCGTAAGAAGCGAATCTTGACGCCCAACTTCTTCAGATCGATTTCCCTATCATCCATTAAATTTCCAACCCATTGTAAATAAGTGTTGACGACGTGGCTTGGCCGTCGCATAATGGCGACGGGTTGTATTTTGGAGGATCATATCCCAGTTAGGAACTCGCAAGCAAGCCTGGGGATCGATTCTCGGCGAAAGGATAGAAATGGCGAATAGGAAACATAAAGTGCAGTTTGATGCTCATCGCGTTGTCCGAGAAGAAGTGCCCGTGAAGTTCAAGACTCGTGCCGGTGAGCGGGTCTCATTCGATGCCAAGAAGAAAGTGAAAGAGCCAGTGCGAGTGAAATTCATGGCGAAGGACTAGCGGACGCTTGCGCCGGCCAGGACGCGGGAGCGGACGACCTTCACCAGAGTTGTAAGCGCACGAGAGGATTGCAAATGGCTAAGAAACGAATCTTCATTGCATTCGCGGTAGAAGACAGAACGTATCGGGACTTTCTTGTGGGGCAGGCGAGGCACGCAAAAACTCCATTCGACTTTGTCGATATGTCGGTCAAGGAACCTTGGGACGCGCAATGGAAAACAAACTGCCGAGCTCGTGTTAAGGGCTGCGACGGCGTCATCGCTCTAATTTCAAAAAACACAGCCAGAGCAGACGGAGAGCTCTGGGAGATAAAGTGCGCTGACGGCGAAGCGGTGCCTACCATGCTGATGTGGATCAATGGTGAACGCCCAACGCTGCCTGCGTCGTTGAGTGGCAGGCGTGTAAACATTTGGAGCTGGGACAACCTTGAGGCTTTCGTCGAGAAGCTTTGACGATCAACCATGAGAAAAGCTCTTGTCGTCGGCATCAACGACTATCCAAATGCCCCGCTACGCGGCTGCGTTAATGATGCAAATGCGATGAGCAACGTTTTCGGTGCGCATGGTGATGGCGCACCTAATTTTGGGATCAAGCTCATAACCTCTCCCAGCGAAGCCATTACAAGGTCGAGGCTTAGAGCGGAAATCGAGGCTTTGTTTTCGGGTGATCCGGACATCGCCCTGCTGTATTTCTCCGGGCATGGCCTCATCACAAGCCTGGGCGGCTTCATCGTTACAACGGACTTCAAGAAATATGATGAAGGCGTTTCCATGGATGACATCCTTAACTTCGCGAATCACTCCAAAGCGAAAGACAAAGTGATTATCCTTGATTGCTGCCATTCTGGAGCGTTCGGGAGTCCGACGACTACGGGAAGCAATGTTGCCCAGCTCTCGGAAGGCTTATCTGTTCTCACGGCGAGCCGGGATTCTGAGTCCGCACTTGAGATCAACGGAAGTGGCGTATTCACTGCCCTGGTCGTCAGTGCCCTGCAGGGCGGGGCGGCGGATCTACGCGGCCACATTACGCCCGGCAGTATATACTCCTACGTCGATCAAGCATTAGGGCCCTGGGACCGAAGGCCAATATTCAAGACGAACGTGACCCGCTTCACATCCCTCAGAACGATCACACCATCTGTGTCGCATGCGACTCTTCGGAAATTGACCGAATATTTTCCAACACCACAGGACGAGTACAAGCTTGATCCCTCCTACGAATTCACGGAGAGCACTGCGGATCCCCGAAAGGTGGCCATAATGAAGGACCTCCAGAAATTCGTCGGTGTGGGGCTCGTTGTGCCGGTGGGAGAGGAACACATGTATTTCGCGGCAATGAATTCCAAATCCTGCAGGTTGACGGCCGTGGGCTTTCAGTACTGGCGGCTTGTTAAAGAAAAGCATCTTTAGCCCCAGGGTCGGAAACGGAGGAACATCCATATGGCGGATTACAGAATTGAACGGGACGGCACAGTCATATTTTTCCTTAGCGAAAAGGCGACACGAAGGGTAGCAGGGCCAAACCCGAGGGTCGGCGCCCGGCTTGCATTTAAGACCAGACGTGACACCGTGGAGTTCGTGCGGGTCGGCGAGGCCGCAGGCTTCACATTCGAGGGAAAAGAGTTCCTCGCGGAAGGTCGTAGGATTGCGCGTTGATGGTCCACTAAAAACAATGATTGGCGAGTGGCTCAGGCGTTTTGAACCACGATTCGCATTTCTCTCACCGGCTTCTCACGCGGATCGTTTCGGGCTCGACCGACTGACTGTCGGTCAGCAAGGCTACTTCCGATTTCTATAAAACCGAGTAGAGCCGCGTGCGTGCACTGTGCCAGATTGGATTTCTTAAACGCTCCGGGTTTGTAGGTTGCTGTGGCCAGCTGATCGGCTTAGAGATTATTTTCATTCTTGCACAACAAATGATCCAGCTTTGGCACGCCTGCTCGCTTCATCGCGGTATGTTCAGCGAACTTCGTTTCATAGTGCAAGTTCAGGCGAAGGCGGTCATTGTATTCGTCACAGAACTCCGGGGGAATGATTTCGAGGAGTTCCGCGTCATAGACATCGCTGACGCCGTTGAAATCTAGCCAAGCGTCTAGAGTTGGCTCGATACCGTGCATCAGTAGCACTGCGATTGTAGGGTTGTTCGAATAACGTCTAGAATGTTCCATCGTCACTCACTTGTGAACGGTCATCGGATACGTAACGAAAACTGACACAGCGTGGAATGCTAGCAGCCTTCGGTTTGACTCAGAACGTCGCCGCCTGATCATGGCTTTGACATTCTCTTCACACCCATCTCCACGAGCCATCTGCTTATGTTGCCGGGGTCAAATCTCACACACGATCCCACACGGAACGACGGAATAGTTCCGCGCTTTGCTCGCCGAAGGATCGTTAAACGGGATACACACAGCAGATCCGCTAATTCCTCAGCGGTCATGGCGTGCTGAATTGCTTTTATGCGGGAAGCCAGAGACATCAATTGATGCTTGCTTCTTTCTCCTAAATTCTTAATTTCCATTCTTCCCTCCAAAAATCTGGTTGACCTTCTCACGAACGGCTTCGTTCCGCGCCGGCTTCAGATACCGCATTGTGCTTTCCATATCTGAATGGCCGAGCCATTGCTGTACGGTACGGAGATCGACTCCGGCCCAGAGGCAGCGGGTCGCGAAAGTGGCACGAAACTTGTGTAGCCAGAAGTTGTCTTTTGTGAGCTTTGCTCGCTCTGCAACAGCCTTCAGGCCATCAAGGAAATTCAGTTTGGGATTACAGCCGGCAGTCGGAAACAGGAGATTGCATGCCTTGTTCGCCTTTGCCTTGAGCGCTTTCAGACTGTCGACCAGATTTGATGGAATAGGAATTTCGCGTTCTTTGTAAGCCTTCGGTGTCCACCCTCGGTCCGGTTTGTGACTGACTCGCACCGTTGCATGCTTGAGATTGATGTCCGACCAGTACGTGTACATGACCTCTTGTTCTCGCATCCCGGTCATGAGGAAGAACTCAAACCACAGGCGCTCCTGGTCATCACAGGCCTCGAAGAGAGTATCGAGTTCTTCCTGTTCGTAGATCTCCGGTTCCTCTTCTGTGTACCGGGGCCAGTCGTTCTTCCCGACTAGTCCGCGGATCCCGTTAGCCTTCAGAAAACTCATGAGGTTCTCAAACTTGTTGTACACGCTCCGCGGAGACTGCTTTTTGTCCTCACGCAGAAAGGCGCAAAACTTGAGCAGATCTTTGCGCTCGATGTCATTCAGGAAGAGCTTCGGACAGGACTCGGTGAAGTAGCTCAGCGTCGTCTTATACGCGGCCAGGGTCTTGGGCTTTTTGGTGAGCTTGGTTTCCTCAAGGAATTCGGCAACTGCTGCGGCTATCGACCGGTGACCATTCTCCCCAGAATCAAGTACGACCGCGACACCATTATTGAGCGCGTTACGTTCGGCTTCTTTGCTCTGGCGGCGCGCCGTAGCATCGGCTGCATCCTTGCCCACGGACAAGCGCACGCGCCGACCGTTTTCCCGCCACTCCAAGTAGTAGGAGCCCTCGGTGTGGCGCTCAGGCTGCCCGTTGACGATGACGAAATCGGGTTTGACTCGGCCGTTGGCAGACAGAACGACAGGGCAGTACCGCGTGCCGTTGCTGGTTTTGACTCGTTTGGTGAGGTTGACTTCTTTGGACTGGGTATTGGCCACGGGTGACACCCCGATTCAACTCGGAATCAGTCTAGGTATCACCGGCTTGCAAGTGCAAGATTACAAAGGTAATGGCGGAGAGGGAGGGATTCGAACCCTCGGTACAGGTGTTAGCCCGTACAACGGTTTAGCAAACCGCCGCCTTCAGCCTCTCGGCCACCTCTCCGACATGCGGAATTCTAGTTTACCACGGCCGCAATAGAGCGCCGTCACTACGGCATTCTTAAACCGTTTCAATATCGACAAGCGCCTGTGCCGAGAACGGGCTTCAACTCTGCTTCCTTCTACAAGCATGCCAGAACCGTTGAACACAATCGCAAGTGGGCGTCTGTCTCGTGCAAAATAATCTCCGTTGGCGCCTTAAGGCTGCGACTCGTAATGGGAGGGAACGCGAAGGCGAACGTCCTCACGCGAAAGTCAGCGAGGCCATATCGATTAGGGATTGGCGAATTTCAACCGGGCAATCGCATGCGAAATCTTGTTTCAGGAGACAGGCACACTCAGTAGAAAGGCAGCCTGTCAGATCTGATCTTTATAGTGTTCGAGAACGATCCGAACCAACTGGCTGCGCGTGTGTACTCCGGTTTTCGAAAACAACTGCTGCAACGTCGCCTTGACCGAACTTTCCGAGACACCAATTTTTTCGGCAATTTGTTTGTTGGCGAGCCCCTCAAAAACATAAGAGAGAACCTGCCGTTCTCGTTGTGTAAGGTCTGACTTCGCCCGGCGTTTGCTCTGTCCCGTAATCGCATCCTGCAGCAGTTCTTGGTCAAACCAGACCTTACCGGACATGACGTCGCGGATGCCCTGGGGCAAGGAGGCGGCAGAATTGTGCTTCATGAAAATTCCTGAAATGCCGGTGTGAATCAGTTCAGCCACCTTGCTTTGATCGACCCCCGCCGTCACCACCAGCACGCGGCCAGTAAATCCCTGTTCTTTCGCGCGCCGCATAAAGTCGATGCCGTCTCGTTCACCCAAGTCGAAATCGAGAAGAACAACGTCTACATGCATCTGCTGCATGAGTTTGAGAGCATCTTCAATGGATCCACAATGGGCCACGACTTCGATACCTGGCTCCGTTGCCAAGAGGCGGGCAACGCTCTCACGAAACAGAGCATGATCGTCCAAGATGAGGACAGAAACGATCTGCTCCACAGGCTCAGGCATTCACCGGCTCCTCGACGGCAGAGAAGGAGTGCAGCACAATCGCAAAACAGCAACCGCTCTGGCGTGGTTCGTAGACTAACTCTCCACCGAAACTCCTCATGATCGCGCGCGACATGTACAGCCCGAGGCCGGTTGCGTCCGCGCCCCGCTGGAAAGGACGAAAGAGTTCATATGGATTCGCCACACCACAACCTGTGTCCTCAAAGCGGATGATGACGTTACCGTTTTCCCCGCTTACCGCGATTCGCAGAAGCTTTGCGTTGGACGCCTCCATGGCTCGCTGGCTATTTTTCGCCAGGTTCAGGAACACCTGAATGAGTCCGTAGCGGTCTGCCCAGACGAGAGGAAGATCGCCGGGTATATCCCACTCCACCTCCATTTCCGATTCCCGGTATGCTGAGTCGATCAAAACACGCGATTCGTCCAGGACCGACGTCAGATCAACGGCCGCCGCGTTGTGTTGAGTCGAGGGCCGCAGTTCCAGCGCCGACACCTTTTCAAGGCTCTGAATCAGCGTGCTTAGCGCGTTGAAGTCTTCGTTGTGACGGAGTTCCTTCACATTCGACAGATTCTTGTGAACCACAAGCATAGCGCTGCAGATATTGCGCACTTCATGCGCGACGGCAGCCATGAGGATACGGCTGCTTTTCAAAAGATGATCGAGACTCAGGTCTTCTCGATTCCTAAGATCTTCCGAAAGATCCACCACGATCGCGGCGAGTCGTGGACCAGACATAGTGGTGTACGTGGAGAACCAGATGCCTGCCAGAAATGCTTCGCCATTATTTCGCTGCCCACGGCATTGCAACGCTGTTCGCAACACGCGTGTAGTCTGAGTCTCGACGGCCGTCTTCAATGCGGGAAGGTATTCGCGAACATCCTGTCCTGCGAGCGGACGAGAGCCGGGTGCGAGAAGTTGTTGTGCCGCCTCGTTCGCCAAGAGAATGGTGCCGCCTAAGTCGATGGTCACAATGGCGGCGGGGCTGCTCTCAACTAATGTCTGAAGCTGTTCCTCAGCTTCTCGCTGCAACTTCATCAAGTCGCCTTGATGTTTTTGCGCCATGATGCGACGGTTGCGTACGAGTTCCGAGATGAAGAGTCCCGTCCCGACGAACCCAGCAAAACTAAAGACAACGTGAACCGGTGTTTCGTTCTTCGGCAAATTGCTGAAGTCAAGAATCGCGCACACAAGCGCGATGACAATCAGGCTTTTGCGGGAGAGGAACCCTCCCACGATCATGATCGGGAAAAGGTAGAGGAAGCCGAGCGAAATATAGGGCTCGGTCCACCAATCGATGGCTGCGATCAATGTGCCGAGCAACGCTGCTACTAGAAGCAGACGTGTGCGATTCTCCGGCGCATAGATAGTTGAGAGTGGATCTCTCATGACCCGTAGCGCGACACTTCCCCAATTTTGGCTCAAATTCCTCAGCACTGTGACTGCCTTCTTCGTGACTGACCGAAAGATAGTGTAGAGAAGCCAACGGATAGCATAGTTGTTCAGGCCCTTCGCCTGAGGGGCGAACGTGTTTTCGGAAAAGGCCGTCGCTTAGGGAGTCGAGCGGCGAGCCAACGCTTGTCAAGGCGGCTCTAAAGGCGTGCCTTCGCGGGCCTGTCAGCCGATCTAACGATAGCACCAAAACCGAAAGATAGCGTTCCAATTCGACAGGTTTTTAACCAATCTAAGTTTACGGTTCGCGAGTGGATTTGGCGAAACACTGATCTTGTCGTGTCCGAGTCAACGCCGAAACGTTAGCCGCGAATGCAGTTCCTCCCTCTAGCCGTCAAAGGATCGAAGCAAGAAAATCTGGAGGTGTGTTCGCCGTGACATTGGATCCGGGAATCTACTCGCGCGTTCAGTCCGTACTCGAGCAGAGGGCGACCAAGTCACGGCCGGCCTCGAAGCAGACGCTTCTTCAAGTATCGACACCCACACGAACAATTGTTGACCCCGTTGGGAGCATCGCCAATCTCGCGCACGCGACAATGCGTGAATTGATCGACGCTAGCTTTGAGGCTCTCGATCTACTCAATATGGGGCTCATTTTCTGCGCAGAGTCGGGTCAGTTGCAATTTACGAATCGCACTGCGGATGAGATCTTGCAATCACGCGATGGCCTGGAAGTCAACGCGCACGGCGTATTGCAAGCAACCCAAGAAGACGCTTCTTTGTTGAGCGAATTGATTGGTCGAGTCACGCGTGCCAACGCAGACGAAATTCCAGCCCGTGCCGATGTCGCGGTATCTCTTCGTCGTGCGTCCAGAAAAAGACCTTTGACGGTTCTGATCCGCTGCACCGATGGCATAGTTCAGGGAGACGGAAATACCACAAAACCGGGCGCGTTGCTCATTGTCATCGATGCTGCATTGCCGGTACACACACAGGAAAGCGAACTCCGGCGACTTTACGGTCTAACGTCGACTGAATCGCGCCTCGCGAAGCTTTTGATGGAGGGTAAAGATCTGGACGGTTGCTGCGACGAACTGGGGATCTCTCGGTCTACCGTACGCATGCATCGGCGCAATCTATTTTCAAAAACGGATGTGCGGCGGCAAACGCAGTTGATCACGCTTCTGTTCAAGAGTATCGGTCTCGGTCCCCGCGGAAAATAGCAACCCGGTACCTGTGGCAAAAGCAGCGCGAGTACTTCCGTAACACGGCAATGTGCCAAGAGCCTTTCTTCGCGACGGCAGAGCGGGCCGTCATTCATCCGGACGTAGACGCAGTCGACGTTCCAGCCTAACCTCTCACAAGCTTTTGAAGTATTGACCCTCCCCTCATTCAAGCGAAGCGCGGACAGGAATGCAAAGAACTCCGTCGATCGATATGTCGTCAGGCGTGGCTGCTGGGACAGCCCCTGCATTCCTGGACAACGACCGGTGTCCGATTTGCGGAGCTTCGGCCGTGGAAGGTGGCTGTAGCGATTCTGCGGCCTGCGCAAACGTGTTGGGGCGATTGGAGAGTACTGATACGCACGCCCTAGTAGGCGCTTTGGCCGCGCGCCAGTCGGCTGAGGTCCACGGTCTCTGGACTGCAATGCTGCTTGCCTTGGATTCGCTCGCGGTTGGCTTGGCCATCTGCGACACCTCAGCCAAGATTCTGGCCATTAACGCCACTGCGGAACGCACGCTTGCGAATGGCGATGCCCTGCGCGTCAGCGAGTCAGGTGAACTCTGTAGCGTTGCTCCCAATGCTCCCGTTCTTGCCGATGCCCTGAGACGGCTCGAGGCGGCTGGGTCAGACGACAAGCTCCCATCACAAGGCAAGGCTTTGTTGATACCTCGCAAGTCAGGCGGGCGACCCATTACAGTGCTTATGCGCCGAGTGGCCACGGGACTGAATCATGCTACCTCTATGCAAGTGGTGGTGATGATAATGGATGCCACGCTTGCGGTGGACGCGACAACTTCCGATCTCCAGCAACTGTTTAGCTTCACACCGGGAGAAACCCGACTGGCCAACCTGCTGATGAGCGGCGTATCGATGGCCGACTCCTGCCGTGAGCTAGGCATCTGCCTCTCCACCGGGTGCAGTCATCTACGCAAAATATTCAAGAAAACGAAGACTCACCGGCAGGGCGAACTCGTTGCGTTGCTCCTGCGCAGCATTGGCTTTTTGCGAAATCGGATACCGGTCTCGGCTTTTGGAGAAGAACGGCAGGAATCGAGCAGCCGGAGTGACGTTCGTTTTTCCGGCCTCATTCAAGTGGACGTAGACACCGATTTGTAGCTCGCCTACTCTCACTCGAGCTTGGTGGATCAGACTCCCTCCTGATCTGTAGCACTCCCCCTAAATAGATGTGGGTAAACACGGGGCGGATTTTCTCCCGCGCCACCGTGAAAACAAGACATTCCACGTGTGCAGTGGAGAGTTCTGTGGAGGATTCTCGTTTGGCTTCAGAGTGTGTTGGGCGCAGGTTTGTCTGTCGATCAACAGTCGGGATGGATCCGCTCCTGAAGTTCTTCCGGGGAGGGTTATTGCACGCTCAAAGGGTCTCGCCAATTCGCCACTCGAACTTCACCACAACGTCGAATGTCCTTCTGCCGGCAGTGAACACGAACGGCGCCCTGGTCGCGCCCGTGGTTTCGAAGGAGGCTGCAAAAGCCATGAAAAGATCGTCCCAGGTGTGGTTGCCAATTCTTCTGATGTGTCTCGCGGCCGTCGCGAATGCACAGTCATTCCGCGTGCAGTGCCCGACCACCACCATCACACATCCGTCAGCACTCCACGACAACAATTCGGAACCGGCCTACAGTGGCCCAACCACGCTCCAATTGGGCACCAGCGGATACATGGTGCCGAAAGCGAACGTGAACGGCGCGATCAAGTGCCAGCAGATTTCCGGCGGTGACGGCTACTCGACCATGGGTGACGGCACGCAAACCTACATGTTCTCGTTCGGCCCATTGTCGGGATTGTCGAAAATCGCGAATGGCCAGCCCGGTACTGATACGCCTACCGAGTTCAACACTGTGTACACGGGCACAACGTTGCAGCCCGGGGATCCCGCGACCACGGTCAATTCGGCGGTGCCAGTCGCTATGCCGATCTCGTTTTACGACGGCGCCGTGGGCTTGGTGAATGACGTGCCGTATCTGGCCACGATTTACAGCATCAGCGAGGGCGCAACCCTGCAATGCGGAACGCCTCCAGTTGCATGCAATCCCGGCTTCAGCGCAAAGACGGTCACGGTTGTGCTGAACACCGCGGTCATGTTTAAGGCCGGAGACCAGATAAAGATCAGCGGTCAGGACACCACGGGCTACAACGGCACTTTCACCGTTGGCACGGTTGGCGTCCACAACCCTTATTTTTCCGATAACTTCGCTTTCACCTATACCAACACGACCACGGGACTGGCAGAAGTGGTGGAGTCGACGAGCGCGACGGCGGCGAGTACGCCAGGCGTCGATGGGCACGTCGATCCCCGCCAGATCATGGACATCGGTGTTATGAACGGCAACATTCCGGCGCCGCTGATGGCGATCGATGAGGACGATGAGTTCTTCCTCACGCTCACCAACGTCGGCATGATCATGCGACCGGACCTGTTTGAGCAGCATACGGTTCACTTCCACGGATATCCGAACGCTTCCTCCTTCTATGACGGTGTGCCTGACGCCTCCGTCGCCATCAACATCGGGGCGAGCTTCACTTACTACTATCTAGCCCCGGATGCGGGAACTTACTTCTGGCATTGCCACATCACTCCGCCAGAGCACTTGCAGATGGGCATGGTCGGCCAGATGTATGTGCGCCCGCGCCAGAACCGCGTGGCAGTCGGTGGCAACCTGTACACCGCGCGTGCTTTGCAGGACACCGATCTACGCACGGCTTGCGTTTCAGCCAGCGACATCCTGTGCAGCAATCCGCTGCCTGCTCTGAACACGGGTGCAACGCGCCCGTCGACCGGCGGCTATGCCTACAACGACGGTGACGGCTCGACTTACTACGACGTTGAGTATCCCCTGCAGATTCACGGTTTCGATCCAAACTTCCACTTTGTTGGCATGACCTTCAACCCCGAAGGCTTCGCCGACATGAAGGACAAGTATTTCCTCCTGAACGGCCGCAGCTACCCTGACACGGTTATGCCCGGCCCGCTCGAGACGCAGTCGGCCGATGGCGTGAATCACTTCTCGCAGCCACTGCCCTCTATCATCACCCTCCACCCGGGTCAGAAGGCTCTGCTCCGTATCTCCGATCTGGACGTTACCGAATATCAGACCCTGGCTTCACTGGGCATTCCGATGAAAGTCATCGGCTATAACGCGAAGCTGCTTCGCGACCAGGCGGGAAACAACCTTTACTACACCACCAACTCAATCACGCTGGCGGGCGGCGAATCGCTCGATGTGATTCTCGACAGCACCGGTATCCCCACAGGAACCTACTACTTGTACACCCCTAATCTCGACCATCTGTCGAATGACGCCGAGAACTTCGGCGGGTTGATGACCGAAGTCCACGTCAATTAGGAGCGCAGCAATGAAGGCGACGAACATGAAAAAAGCGATCTCGATCACACAAATGCTGCTGACGCCGATGGTGCTAGTGGCGCTCTTGCTCGCGGCGACGGCGTCTTTCGCTGCCGCTCCGGGCATCACCGGGCCGAGCTTTAAGCTGATCGCCCAGCCGGCGACCCTCACCCAGCCGGACGGCGAAATGATCTATTCCTGGGGTTATGGCTGTAACGGCGCGCCGACCGGATTTGCTCCAGCCACCATCGTCGGCGCTTCTTGCTCCAGCATGCAGGTTCCGGGCCCAACCTTGGTTGTCACCGCTGGGCAACCCGTTACCGTCCAGCTGGTTAACAATTTGCCCTCTGCCGCAGGGAACACCTCGATTCTGTTTCCCGGCTTCAATGTGACCGCCACTGGCGGTGTTGCGGGCTTGCTCACGCAAGAGGCGACGCCCTCCTCCAGCCCAGCTTGCTCAGGTACTTCGTGCGTGACCTACACGTTCACTGCGACGAATCCTGGCACGCATGCCTATTACAGCGGAACGCAGGGAGATCTGCAGGTGGAGATGGGTTTGTATGGCGCGATCATCGTTCTGCCAGCAACAACGCCGGCCGGCTGCACGGCGCTGAATGCAATTCCCGCGCACTACGTCGCTCCGAATAATGCTGCGGAAGTCGACTATCGACTAGCGCCGGCCGCCTACAACAACCCCAGAACCTGCTACGACCGCGAGTACCTCTTCCAGTTCTCGGAAATGGATCCGCGCATCCACACCCAGGCGCAAACGCAGGCCACGGCGCTTGCCGGCTGCACCGCCGGCAATCCTGGTTGCACCCTGCAGGTTGCGACCGAACCGTATCATCCCGCGTATTTCATGATCAACGGACGTTCCATGCCCGATGACATGGATCCGAACTATGCCCCCCAGTATCCTCATCAACCCTATAACGGCAATCCGCACATGCACCCGGGCGAAATGGTTCTTCTGCGGATCATCGGCCAGGGACGTTGGCAGCATCCGTTCCACGAGCATGGCAACCACGTACGCATTCTAGGGCGAGACGGAAACCTGATTCTCAGCTCGACCACTGCAGGTGAGGTCAATCTTGCCGGCCCACTCCTCTTCACCACCACCACGACGCCGGGCATCACGATGGATGGCATCTTCTACTGGACGGGGAAGGGGTTGAACTGGGATCCGTATGGACATAATCCCAATTCGGCCGACCCGCTTGCCAAGCTGCCCTGCGATGGGCTTCTGAACGGCTATCACTCGGTCAGAACCGACCTGAATTACTACGAGTGGTGCCAGGACCACAACAAGCCGGTGCAGTCGGCGCCGTTCGGCGACGTCGCCGGCGGTGGCCCCGCAACCTTGCCGGACCCGAACCTATTTACGAACGGTCCCTGGTACGGTGGCAGCCCCTACTTGGGTCCGGACGCAACCACGCGCGCTACAGGCTGTAGTGCAGGAGCTCCAGCGGGTTCCTGCGGCGCCACGGGCACCACTCCTCCCTCAGGAACAATCGCCAACTCTCCGAGCGGCGAAGCTGGTTTCGCTTTCATGTGGCACTCACACAACGAGCGTGAGATCACCACCAACAATATTTTCCCCGGGGGCATGTTGATGATGATGCTGGTCGATTCCCGGGAATTTCAAATCGACGAGTCGAACTAACTGAGGAGAATCGTAATGCGATCCAATTCCTTGAAGCTAACTCTGAAGACTGCTGTACTCGCAGCATGCATTCTCCTCCTCGGAGTGAGTGCGTGTCTGGCGCAGCAACAGGTCAATCTGACCGCTGCTCCCAGCTCGCTGACGCTGCCCGACGGCTCCGCGGTGCCGATGTGGGGTTACGCCTGCGGCACGGTCGTTACCGGCTCGACTGCAACCTGCGCCAAGCTCAATCCCACTGCCCCTACTACTGGTTGGTCGCCGGTGGTGATTACGGTCCCGACCGGCCAGGATCTGCAGATTAACCTCACGAACTCGCTGACCTTTTCGGTCACCGGAAGCACGACGGCCACGAATACGGTGCCGACGTCCCTGGTGATCGTTGGCCAGATTGGTGGCGGTCTCGGTAACACGGCTACTTCGACGCCGAGTCCGGATCACACCAATAACCAGCAAGTGACGTGGCCGATTGCGTCGCCGGGGGCTGCGAATACGCCACCGACGCAAGGGAATCGTGTGCAGTCGTTCTCTACCGAAGTAGCGGAAGGGACGACCGCGAACCTCTGCTGGGGTACAAGCTGTCCTACGCCGACACCGGCATTGAAGGCCGGCACCTACTTGATCGAGTCGGGTACGCACCCCTCGATTCAAGGACCGATGGGCTTGTACGGCATTTTGGTCGTCACGGCTGCTCCGACACAATCGAGCAATGCCGAGACTGCCGCGGGAACGGCCTATCCCGGCGTTTCCTACGACACTGAAGTTCCAGTGCTCTTCAGCGAAATCGACCCCGTCCAGAACAACTCAGTCCAGGCCGCCGTCACCACGTCGAGCTTCAGCGAGACGATGGTATGGTCCGGGCAACCTGGAGGCTGTGGCAATCCGACTTCGTCTACGTATCACCAATGCTATCCGCCGGCCGTCAACTACACGCCGCTCTATTACTTGATCAATGGAGTCGGCTTCGACAAGACCCATTCCTCGAATTCCTTGTTCGCTTCGAATCCTGCGTCAACCCTCACGACGACCGGTTCGGTGCTGGTGCGTATGGTGAATGCGGGCCTGCGCATGCACGTGCCAGCGATCGTTGGATCCCAAACCGGCAATCCTGCGGTTCCGGGCTTGGGATTGATCGCGGAAGACGGCAACCCGCTGCCGGGTGTTACCCGAGTGCAAAACGAAGTTTTCATGGCCGCGGGCAAGACCTACGACGTAATAGTCAATGTCCCGGCTTCGACCGCAACAGCCCTCCCCATCTATGACCGTGAATTGAGCTTGTCGGGCAACGGCACCGCGCACGACGCCGGCATGCTCGCCTATCTCAGAATCAATGGCGCGGCTCTTCCGGCTGCAGCGGAGATTATGCCAGCCGCGGCTGTGGCCGACAATTACGCCTCGTTGGTTGCAGGCCAGACCCTCACCGTTTCAGACCCGGCTAAAGGCGTCATTGCCAATGACACGAACGTCTATGGCGTAAAGGTCGTCGGTACCGCGCCCGCCGGACTCACCCTGAACACAAACGGAACATTCACATACACCGGTGGCCCGACTACTTTTACCTATTGCGGTAACGGTACTACTTCCGGAGCAGCCTGCGCTACGGTCACGCTCGGAAATGCGACGCCCGAGGCGGGTTCCGGGATCACGGTTGCAAATGACGCATACACAGCCAATGCAACTTCGCTTTCCATCGCGCCTCCCGGCATCCTGGCAAATGATAAGGATGCTTTGGGCTATCCACTGACGGTGGCAACATCGACAGTGAGCGCGAGTTCAGGATTGACGGTCACGGTCGACTCGACCGGCGGATTCCACGCAACCGTGACTGCCGCGGGTACTTACTCCTTCACCTACCGCGCCCAGAACAGCCAGGGTACGCTGAGCGCCAGTGGCGGAAACAACGGAGTTGCGACCGTCACCTTGACATTCCCGACGCCCTCCGGTCTGACGGTGAAGGTGCTCGACGGCGCTGACAAGACGACCGTAATCAGCGATTATCGTTGGGTCATTGAAGAAGACCGTACGTTCTATATCGACCCCACGAAAACGACAAATAACGGAACCGCGATTGTTCCCACCTTTGGGACTAATTTCCACACCAGCTACATGCCCTTAATCGCGACCGGGTGTACCGGGCCGCTCTCCTGCGAATCCGGTCAGACCGTGCAGGGTGTCGCCTCCGTGTGTGATATCGGCAACGGCGGATGCCGGCCTGGATCGCAGATGGCCGTGTTGATGCCCAGCGCGGTTCATCTCGACCCGACAAAGCGCTACTACATTTCCGTCCTACCGGGAGACGCAGCGAATCCGTTCGAGGCCACGAATTTGTCGGCCAGTTGCAAAACGTTTACGAACCTGGCTGGTACGACGGGAAGCAGCTGCGGCCACGGCATGGGCGGCGCTCCGATCCTGTTCCCGGCGCAGAACACTGCGGTGACAATTTTCTCGCAACCCACTCCATTCCCGCCGTCGAAGTTGTCGGTGTTTGTGTTCGAAGATGACTTCCCGCTAAACGGCGAGCAGGACGGAGGCGGCGGCATCGATGTCCTGTCTCCCAATGAGCCCGGACTCGGTGGGTTCAACATCACCTTGTTCGACGACGCGGGCGGTAGCGGTGACGCGACTGGACAGATGACGTACGACATGTTCAACCAGCCGCTCGACAATAGCCTTTCGGGAACGATGGATCCGGCCACCGGATTAGATGCGTGCCCGATTTCTGCTGGAGCCTTGACAACCCCTAGCGGCCCCAGCCCGAATGGCATCACCGGCACGATCGTTACCTGTCCGACGTATGAATCCGACGGAGCGACACTGTCTCCTCTCGCCGGTCAAGCCGTGATCGCTAACCTGATGCCGGGAAGATACGGCGTCGTGGCCACGCCCGGTGCCGACCACATCGCACGAGGGGAAGAGTGGCTCCAAACCAATACGCTGGATGGCCAGAAGGCCCACGACTCCTTCCTTCGTATCGGTGAGCCGAGCTTCTTCCAGGAATACGGGCCGGCCGGGTTCCACGTGTCCATCGGCTTCGCGAACCCGCAGATCATCAATGCTCGCAAGGCTGGTGTTTGCGGCGGCACGGATCCGAACATTACGGGCGGTAACTGCAACAATGGTGTGACCGCCGTGGTCACAACCGAGCGTATGAGCCGCACTCCGGATGAGAGGCTCTATGGAAGCGGCGACAATAGCAGCTTCGCCTTTACCCAGTGTTTCGTGAGCTTCGGCGACGCCGACGGCGAGGATTTCGCATTCACCAAGTGCGATTCCAATGGCCGCTTTACCTTGCAGGGTCTTCCCGATGGCGACTGGAGAATCACGGTGTTCGACCAGTGGAATGACATGCTGGTGGATGGTCTCTCGACTCCGGTTCGTCTGTCCGGTGGAAAGCTCATGGACCTCGGCCAGATTGCCATGAACCAATGGCAGACCAACATCTATACCAAGACGTTCCTCGACCTGAACGGCAATGGTATTCAAGACGACCCCAGTAAGGAACCCGGATTAACTCTGGTAGCTACGAACAATCGTTTCCGCGATGGCAGCTACTCCAACTTCAACAACACCGACCTGAGCGGCAATGCGGGCTTCAATGAAATCTTCCCGCTGTTCAGCTGGTACGTGATCGAGAGCGATACCACTCGCTACAAGACCACTGGTATCCACGTTGTGTACGACGCGGGTGGCCCAGCCGACGGCTCCCCGGATTGCGGCGCGACCGGTACCGCTCCCTGCGGTAACTCCAGCATCGGCGCGATGCTTGCGAACACGGCGGAGCAAGTTTCCGTGCCACTCGCGTTGCGTGTGCCCGGAGCCCGCTATTGCGCTTCGGCAGATTGTCCTACTGGGGATACCGCTGGCGGATCTACAGGCCGAGTCGACCCACCTTTCTGGTTCGGCACGGAAGCCTGGCAGGGATTCTCTGGTGAGAACGAATTCGTCGAGTTCGCCAAAAAGCCTTTCGCGACGAACGAAAACGGGGGCATCCACGGCGAAGTTATCTACGCCTCGACGCGACCGTTTGATGATCCAGGCCTGCTGATCCACACCAGCTGGACACCTGATGTCCCGGGGGTAACGGTCAACCTGTACCAGGAGGGCTTCGCGGCTGACGGAGTCACTCCAACCCTTAAGTTGGTGGATACAACGAAGACCAGCAGCTGGGATGATTGGGCACAAGGATTCTATTCGAACACTCCTGGCGCTCCGGGCTTCAACAAGCCATACATGAACTGCCCGGGCCAGTTCCCCGCGCCGACCTCGACTGCACCCGGCGACTTGTTCTTCTTCTCGCTGTTCAACCAGCCGAACTGGCTTGATCAGTACAACAACGGTGGTGTGGCTGCTCACACTATTCCCAACAACTCCCAGTTCAAGTGCTACGACGGCATGCACAGCTGGAATCAGGTCCAGCCGGCGCCTTTCGACGGCATGTATGCATTCCCCAGCGTGACCTCGCTGGATCCGAACACTGGAAAACCGGCAGGCACCAACTGCACCATCTGCAATCCCAACCCTGATACGACCGATCCGTATCGGAGTGGAACGCCGATGCTGCCAGCGGGTAAGTACGTCGTCGAAATGATCGTGCCCCCCGGCTACGAGCTGGTGAAGGAAGAAGACAAGAACATCCTGATCGGCGATAACTACATTGCGCCGGTAACGCAGGAGTTTGCTGGCCTGGGGTCGGCTATCTACATTCTTCCCGACCAAGCCGAAATCAGCTCTAACCCTGGCACTTGCGACCCGAACTCCAGCCCAACCGCATGCAACTTCCAGCAATCGACCCAGTCTCTGGGACGTACCACATTGCCCAGCCATGAGGGTGACACGGGCAGCGTGGAGACGTTCTGGCCATGCGTGGGTCAGTTGCGCATGGTTCCCGACTACATCAGCCTGTATCCGCAGTCGCACGAAGTGGCCCCGTTTGCTGGAGCGATGCGCAATCTTTGCGATCGCAAGGAAGTCGAGCTCGATGATCAGACCTCGGCCCTGGCGAAGTTCTGGATCTTCACCTCGGCTCACGTTGCTGCGCACTACACCGGTGTGATCACGGACGACTACACTTCGGAATTCGATCCGTTCTCGCCGCAGTTCGGTGAGAAATTCTCGCCGGCCGATCTTCCGATTTCGATTAAGGATTGGACGGGCACGGAAGTTTCCCGCACCTACGCCGATCATTGGGGAACCTACGATGGCCTAACGTACTCCACGTGGGAAGTCAACCCGCCCAACCCGACGGGATACGCCCCGACCATGATGATTACGTGCATGAACGATCCCGGACCGATCCCTGGACCGAACGGCACCATGATCACGGACCCGTTGTTTAACCCCGAATACAGCCAGTTCTGCTACGAGATTCCGTTTATGCCTGGGCAGACGCAGTATATGGACACGCCCGTTGTGCCAACGTCCGCCTTCGCGGGCGCGGGTTACAACAATCCGGACTGCGCGTATCCGAATGGCATGCCGGCGATCAAGGAAGTAGACGGAGATGGGGTTGGACCTTGGGTGGCGGGAACCAGTGGCCACACCACACTCACGATTACAGCGCTGGGCGACCAGACTGTGCCGAACAACGCATATTCCGGACCGTCAGCGACCACCGCTCCTTACAACCAGAAGACCGTCATTCGCCACTACGGCTTCGGGGCAACCAAAGGAACCGTCAGCATCGGCGGTTTCAACATTCCGAGCGCAAGCATTACCACGTGGAACGACTCAACTATCGTGCTGAATGTGCCGCAGATCAACGGGAACGGTAATAACATCCCGCAGTGCAACATTCAGCAACAGGCTCAGTACGGAGGGCCTGCCAACGCGTCTCAAAACGCGCGTTGCGGCGAGCTAGTCATCACGACATCGACTGGTCAGCCGTCGATCGACACGGTGACGGTTACCGTTGGTGGCAAGGCTCCCACGCACATTCCTGCCTCGGTCTCCATCCAGGCGGCGATCGACAAGGCCCGGCCGGGCGATCTGCTCATCGTCGACCCGACCTGCACAACCACTGGAGCTACGCCAACGGCCGTCGCTTGCAGTACCGCTGCACTGCATGCCGCCGTTCCAACCCAAACCGCCAGCCAGGGAGCTCACAACGAGCTGGTCGTTATGTGGAAGCCGGTCCGCCTGCAGGGTGTCGGTGCTGCCTCCAGCATCATCAATGCCAACACTCACCCTGCCGGCAAACTCAACGATTGGCGCGTGCGCATTGATTGTCTGATGGGCTTGGGTGTGGACGGCGTTCCGACCAGCTGGCAAGCGTCTTGCGGCGCAGGCTGGTCCGACTTCACCGCCAAACCGAACGTTCCACAAGACGATCGCTTGCCGCTCGAAGCTGCCGTGGGCTGGACCGCCACTCTCAACGGCAACCTTGCCGAACTCTTGCAGGAGCCCTCGCTCATGGGAGCGTTGGAAGGCGCCGGCATCACGGTGCTGTCCAAGGGCGTGGATTTCCATGGGGCTGATCCCTGGACTGACGGTAGTGAGCCGGGTGGATTCCCACCGACCACCACGCTTCTACAAAATGGCGTCCCAGGATCGAGCAACCACTGCAACGACCGTACGAACCCGTTCCCGAGTAACTTCATGTGCAACCCGTCGAGCATCGATGGCTTGACCGTCACCGACAGCTCACAGGGTGGCGGCGGCATCTTTGTGCATGGCTGGGGGCACAACATTCAGATCGCCAACAACCGAGTCCAGAACAATGCGGGTACGCTTTCGGGAGGTATCAACGTTGGTCAGGGCGAATTCCCTCCTGCGTATCTGCAGGGAGGCACCACGAACGCAGCTCCGGGTTCTTGCCAGACGAGAAGTTCCTCGGGCCGGACTAACTCGGTATTGCCCTACTGCCATGACATCAATGTGAACGTCCACAACAACTACGTCACCTACAACTCGTCGACCGGCGACGAACTGTTCTCGGCGACGCCGGCGGGCGCGGGTGGCATCAGCTTCTGCACCGGCTCGGACTTCTACAAATTCAACAACAACTGGGTCTGCGGGAACCTGAGCACGGGCGACGGCGGCGGGTTCGGTCACATGGGATTCAGCTATAACGGTGACATCGAGCACAACGCCTTCCTGTTCAACCAGAGCACCAATCCGACCATCCCCACCAACGGCGGTGCAATGATCATCATGGGCGCTCCTGACGTCGATCCGACCTGCGGCGCCCAGACGGACCAGGACTGCGTGCCCACGCTTGGGTCAGTTGGACCGAGCGACGGAACCGGCCCTGGCTTGGTGATCAATGCGAACCTGATCATGGGCAATCAGGCCGAAAGCGGCACCGGCGGCGGCATCGCGCTGCAGAACGTCAATGGCTCCGACGTGGTCAGCTTCCCGAACGGTGCTTCGGTGTGCTCAAACGCGAGCCTGGCGAATTGCGGGTGGAACTCGGTCAGTCTCACCAACAACATCATCACCGATAACGTAGCCGGTTGGGACGGCGGTGGAGTCTCGCTGCTGGATGCCCTGGCGGTGAATTTCATCAACAACACTGTGGTGTCGAACGACAGCACGGCATCGTCCGGCGTACTGTTCGACACGATTGGTGCTCCGCTGGCCAGCACGGGTGGCAGCAATTGCATCCAGACTGGCAGCACAACCGCGTCGTGTCCTCAGGTCGCAGGACTGGTCAGCATCCAGAACAGCGCTACCCTGACGGCGAACCTGGTTGCCGGTACCCGGTGTCCGGCGGGCCACGGCGGCGCGAGTGGTACGGCCTGCGTTGGCAAAACTGGTTATTCGGTGCCGTTGCTTTACAACGACGTGTTCTGGCAGAACCGCTCCTTCTACATTGGAGTGGGAAGCTTGGGTGGCGGAACGCTTAACCAGCAGAACGTAGTTGCCCTGTACAACGCGTTCGGCGGGCAGACGACGGCGAACCAGGCCGCAAGCCAGACAGCGACTGGTCAGTGCGTCAGCGGCTCGCAATACTGGGATATCGGTGTCCGTGGAGACACGGCCCCGGGTACCCATAACGCTGGGCTGCTGTCGCCGGTCTACTCCATCGTGGGTACCGGCGGTTATGCTCCCGCGAACAACAACTTGTCCTCCAATCCGAACGTTGTCAGCCAGTACTGCAACGGCTCGCGCATTCCTCCGGAGTTCCAGCATGGCGGCTGGCAAGTGCCGCCGGGGATCTCGGACGCGACCGTTCCCAACCCAATCTTCAACCTGAGCCCGGTCGCCACCGTCGACGAAGGCAACAACTGGATCAACATCAGTTGGGGCCCGTTAGCGATGACGAATCCCGTAACCAACGCCGTGCTCGGCAACTACGCCCCGCAGGCTGGTTCGCCGGTCATCAACCACATTCCATCCAGTGCGGGTGGCGCCTCTGGTGCGTATACGCTGGCTCCTTCGACCGACTACTTCGGCAATTCACGGAAGAATGGGTTTGTGGATGCTGGCGCTGTGGAGTTCGGAGCAGGCGGCGGAGGCGGTGGTTCGGCTACGGTTTCGATCGCGCCGAACCCGCTGACGATCACGTTAGCTCACAACGTCTTCACCGGTACCGGGACGGTTACGTTCACGAACTCGGCAGCTTCGACCACGCCGGTGACGGTTACAAATATCAGCGTCTCGGGCGGGTCATTGCTGAGCTACTTCTTCAATGTAAATACTGACAACTGCACTGGAGTGGCTTTGAACCCAGGAGCATCCTGCACCGTGGTGGTGCGCTTCACGAATGTGCTCTCGGCTCGTGGAACGAATCGCGCCGGTACGATCACGTTCACCGACAACGCCACGGGAAGTCCGCAGTCCAGTGGCCTGATCGGTTTCGCCACTCCGTAACGGCGTGAAGAGACTGAACCTTTAACCACGATGCTGCTCGCGAAGCTTGCGCGAGCAGCATCGTTTTTGCTACTTAATGGTCAAGCTCGTAGGGAGAGCTTATCTTTCGGTTCACAAAACGAACAAGCGTTTGGACGAAGGATGCGGTTCATCGCAGGACAAAAGAAATTGAGGTATGGGATGTTCAAGAGATTGTCACTCCTTGCAGCATTGCTGGCTGGCAGTATCGTGATAGCCCCCGCGTTTTCGCAGTCAGCCCAGAACAATGAAGGAACCGCTAATCCGGCAGGCCAATCCGGGACCGCGAGAAGCCGCTATCAGCCAAGCCGTTTCTCGAAGCGCGCCGCTGAATATTACGGATATATCTGGGGCGTAGATTCGCTCAGCGTCAAATGGGCAGAATCGGGTGAGGTGATTCGATTCAGCTACCGCGTATTGGACGCAGACAAGGCCAAGCCGCTTAACGACAAGAAAAACGAACCCTTGCTCGTCGATCCGCAAGCAGGGGTCAAGCTTATCGTTCCGTCGCTCGAAAAGGTTGGCCAGTTGCGCCAAGCCTCTCCACCGGAGGCGGGGAGGTCTTATTGGATGGCTTTCTCTAACAAAGGACGGGTCGTAAAGCGAGGAGACCGTGTGGACGTTGTGATTGGAAAATTCCGAGCAGAAGGACTTGTGGTGGACTAGACAGGTGGCCTCGTTTTCAGGGTACCCCGGCGAATTTCCAACGGGAGTTACGAGTGTGCGTATCGAGAGAAAAAACTTGATGCTGAATTTCAGGGTAATTGCTCTCATGTTGGGTTCGGTTGTTGTGGCCTCGACTGCAGCGGCGGGGCAAACCACGGCGAATGTGACGCCTCCGCCGCCGCAACGAAGTTTCTATAGACGAACCACGCTGGATGAACAGGTCAAGCGTTTTACCAAGATGGTAGATCTAGATGAGTCCCAGCAGGCGGGATTGAAGTCTGTTCTGGAGCGTCAGCAAGGGCAGGCCAGGCAAATCCGGCTCGACACGTCACTTTCTGGAGTTGATCGAGTCAGTCGGTTGCGAGATCTTCAACAGGACACGGTCCTGAAAATCCGAGCACTTTTGAATGAAGAGCAAAAGAAAAAGTACGATCCGCAGAATCGCCAATCCCAAACCAATGCCTCCGACTCATACGTGAATGACTGGCTAAAAGCCCCGCAACATTAATGCCTACAAACGGTCGGAATCCCCCCGGCATCAACCGAGCCTCTGTTCGTTGGGTGGTTCCGAGCGCGAAGACTTGTGATCGACTGTGGGACGGGAATCAAACGCTACGACGAATTCCAGTCGGCGGCGGATAAAATCTGGCCCCGTCCCTCACAGCTCGCCGACAGCACAAATGTGTTGTACATTGCGAATGCGCACCAGCGCGTTGTAAGAACCAACTAATATTCGGACAGACTGTCGAGTTCCGGGAAATACCCATCCTTAAACGTCGCTTCCACGGAAATCCGAAAAACCAGGCATCACCGAAAGTCGTTCCAGGGATTCGGCGTATTGTTGTCTTTGCGGAGCCGTTCTTTTAAATCAAGGTATGATTATGAAATTGGACCGCAATGAAAAAGCTCAACTTCCTGGTATCCCTCACGACCAATGACAACGACTATCAGATTGAGCAAGCGGCATCGGCCGAGGAATCGGCACGGAGACTGGGAGCTGAACTGCGAATCATTTATGCAGAGAACGACGCGATTACGCAGAGTCAACAGCTGCTGAAAATTATCCAATCTGGCTCTCAGGGGAGTCGGCCCGACGCGATCATATTTGAGCCGGCTGGCTCAACGGGTTTGCCCCAGGTGGCAAAGGCGTCGTCGTCTGCGGGCATCGGATGGGTGATCCTAAACCGGGAGGCAGAGTACATCGCGGAACTGCGGTCCGCCCACAAGGCCCTCGTCTTCTCGATTACGTCTGATCATCGAGAGATCGGTCGAATTCAAGGGCGTCAGGCCGGAGTTCTTCTTCCGAACGGGGGTTCTATCCTTTATATACAGGGTCCGTCCGGGAGTGATGCTGCCCAGCAGCGCACGGAGGGCATGCAGGAAACCAAGCCGAAAAATGTGCATGCACGCATGCTTCGAGCACAGTGGACTGAGGCGAGTTCTCACCAGGCGGTGAGCGCATGGCTTCGCCTATCGACATCGCGCGAATTGGCGATGGATGCGATCGTTGCGCAGGACGATTCCATGGCGATGGGAGCTCGGAAGGCTTTGCAGGAGATTACCGATCTTCATCAACGGGATCGATGGCTGAGCTTGCCATTTACCGGCTGCGATGGAATGCCGAAGACGGGCCAAGCGTGGGTGCGAAGCGGTACCTTGGCTGCTACGGTCATCGTGCCTCCGAACGCGGGCCTCGCACTGGAAATGCTGACCAGAGCGATGCACACAGGAGCACTTCCTCCCGAGCGCACCTTCACCGATGTACGCTCCTACCCGCCGCTCGGAGATCTGACCGCACAATTGAAGAAGAAATCGACGTAGATTTTGTCTGGAAATCGAATATCTCGTGGAGCGCTCTAGGGGGATATTCAGGATGTTGTGCGAGCCGCTTTTTTCTTCGAACGCGCGGTAACCACCGGACCTATCTCGACCCGGTTTCGTCCAGATTCTTTCGCGTGATAAAGCGCCTGGTCGGCTATTTTCAGAACTGAGGTTAGATCATTGTGCTTCGCATCGGCAGTCGCGAGACCGATGCTGACCGTGACCGATAGCTCCTTGGTCGCGGACGGAGCTGGTCCTTGCTTGTGACGGCTTGCGGATTTCTTCTTCGCGGATGCGGATTTTCGTCGATCGCCGCCTCGGGGCATTGTTCTGCGGTCCGATCCGCGTAATCTGAAAGTCGATCTCTCAATGGTCGCGCGAAGAAGTTCCGCATGCTCGATCGTGTCCTGCGCGGTTTTGCCGGAGAATAGAATGGTAAATTCCTCACCACCAATGCGGAACGCCTTCCCGCCACCTGTCACCCCTGACAAACGCCCCGCAACCAGACACAAAACATCGTCACCGATATCGTGTCCGTAAGTGTCGTTAAACCTCTTGAAGTGATCTATGTCTACGACGGCGATGGTATAGGGGATTTCCAAGCCGAGACTTGCCTCGTTGAAGGCCCGACGAGACGGCAGCCCTGTCAGTTCGTCGTGGTACGCCATGGAATACGACGCCTCGATGATCGAAGCGACCAGAATCACCGCCGCCGTTGCGAAATAAGCCCTGGCCAGATGTCCGCCGACGGGAGAATTCATCGCGAGGAACGCGCTGCCAAGCGCCCACGCTAGCCCGCTCTCGGCGGCCTTGCGATGAGTCGCATACCAATAGATAAGGATGCCAAGCGTCACCACGAATGCCAGCCAGGAAATCTGGGGAATTCGTGTCCATGAAAACCATGCCCGGTTTAGAAGCGCACCGTGAAAGAGAAAGGCTCCCGGGGCGGACGGTGAACTACAGATCATGGCAACGAAGACCGATTCGATAAAAAGAAGTAGAAACCGCGGAGCCATGGAAGAAAAAGCAAATCCACGTTCACGCCCGGAGGCAATCAGAGCAATGTTCACCGGCAAGAGAAAGGAGACAACCTCGAGAGCAGTCAGGCCAGGGCGAGAGGCCGGCGACGGGCTTTTTGTAAAGAATTCGAGCGCGAGGTTGGAAAGCAGCAAAACAACCAAGGCAGAGAGAATTCGGCCGGAATGAAATCGCCATGCCAGCAAAAGGCCCGCCCCGAATGCCGCGTAATAGTACAAATCGACAATCGAAAAGGTTACGGAGAGCCAATTCTCGCGTGCCGCTAGCGCAGCAGCAATTAGGAGGAGGCCGCCCGGCAGGAGCCAAGACTTGAGTGCTCCTTTAGTCCATACACGCAAAATGGGCAGGTCCTTTCATGGTATTGGGGGCGTTGCTTCATTATCTCCGGGCGACGATCCGTCGGACGATGAATCTTAAGGTTCTACGTGGAAAAAACAGTCCACGCATCACGCCGTCCCCGGTCAATAGTCACAGCCCACTCGATTCGGGCACTCCTACACTGGGAACGGAACTAAGGTATCCACTGGGAACTGGAACACATGCGTATTCTCCTGGCAGAAGATGATACGGCGCTAGCAGGATTCGTCCGCAAAGGGCTCGAGGCAGAGAGTTATGCGGTGGATGTTTCCGCCGATGGCGAACAGGCATGTGCGCTCGCGACCGAATTGCAATACGACCTGATTGTCTTGGATCTGAACCTGCCACGCCTCGACGGAGTGTCGATTCTCAAGGAGGTACGGACCAAGAAAGCCACCTTGCCGATCCTCATTCTCACAGCACGGGGCAAGATCGATGATCGAGTGCAATGCTTAGACAACGGCGCGGATGACTATCTTGTGAAACCTTTCTCGTTTTCCGAACTATCGGCGCGGATCCGAGCTCTTCTAAGGAGGAGTCGCCTGCCGTCGCTTTCCGTCCTTACTGTTGAAGACCTTGAACTAGACCGGGTGGAACGCCGCGTGACACGCGGCAGTCGCGCCATCGAACTCACGACCAAAGAGTTTGCTCTCCTGGAATATCTCATGCGGAATGCTGGCCGACGCGTGACGAGAGCCATGATCATCGAACACGTCTGGAATTTATCCTTCGATACTTCTACGAATCTTGTTGACGTGTATATCAATTATGACCGGACCAAGCATGTGCAGTTTGCTTCGTATGCGAAATTCCGCATTCGGGGAGCAATTCTCGACAGTCTTCGCGAACTGGATTGGAGCCCGCGCGAGTTACGACGAAAAGCTCGGCGCATCGACGAGGTGTACTCGCAATTGAGCAAGCAACTGGAACGCACGCCGACCGAGTCCGAGTTGGCGTCAGAGCTGGGAATGCAGTTACACGAATTCCAGCTTCTTATGGGAGAGCTTGATGGGCTAGAAATCGGCAGCCTCCGGATTGAATCTCCCCGTGACGGTCAGGAAGAGGATTTGTGCGAGTTCTTGCCGAATGCGCCCGAAGACACTCCATTCTTTCTTTGTCTGCGGAGCGAGATGAAGGGGCTGTTAAGCACGGCAATCGATGAATTGTCGGAGAAGGAGCGCCAGGTCCTTGCCCTCTATTACTTCGAGGAACTCACAATGAAAGAGGTGGGGATGGCATTGGGAATCGGCGAATCTCGCGTGTCGCAGATTCATTCGTTGGCCGTTGTCCGACTGCGTGTGCGGCTCCAGGAGCTTCTTGCCCCGCACGCCGCAAAGACTCAAAGTGCAAAGGCTGGGTGCGCGGATTAGGCGACTATGGAAAGGGTTCTCAACCAGGATGAAATCGACGCCATGGTGTTGGCAGTAAGGGGCGGGGATGCTGGAAAAGCGTCCTCTCACGCCCCGAACATCACGCGGTGGGACGTGCGTCAAGCCGGACAAATCGGTCGCGAACAAATGCGGGCCATTAACCTCTTGCATGAGGCCTTCGCTCGCAATCTGACACACGCCTTGGGTGCATTCCTACGTGTTGTTATGCAAGTCGGTCTGGTATCGGCTGAGCACCTGACGTATCGGGAATTCTTGCAACGCATGCCCGAACTTACCTACATGTGTTCTTCCAAGCTGCTGCCAATGAATGTATTAGCCTTGTTGCAACTGGACCTCTCGATCGCTTTTCCGCTCATCGACCTCCTTCTTGGCGGCGAAGGGCGAGGAACAGTCGCTCCACGGGAGATTACAGAAATCGAGGAACAGATTCTTGAAAGTGTTGTGCAGATTATTTTGCGCGAATTGGGAGTCACCTGGCAGGCACTCAACCTGGAGTTCCGCTTTGACAAGCGGCAACCCGCCGGCAACGCACAACGCCTCATGGCGCCCGATGAGAAGACGCTTTCCCTCAGTTTCGAAGTGACCATGCCCGAGGCGAGAGGGACCATGAATTTAGCGGTCCCCGCGGTCGTCTCTAATGCGCTTCTTCGAAAATTGTCGGCCGATTGGACTTATCAAAGGCCCAGAGGATCCGCGGAGTCCCGCGAGCAGGTAAAGAAGCGGTTGCTGCAATGTGCGTTTGACGTCGAACTCGGAGTAAACGATCTGCGTGTTTCGGTCGAGGAACTCGGCCGTCTAGGCGCGGATGTCTTACTGCCCTTTCAACGCAAAGTCGATGCTGCTTCTACTTTATCAGTAGGACATTTGGCGATGTTTCACGCTTCCATCGTGCGATGCGGGAACCAAAGAGCAGGCAGGCTTGTAGGACGTCAGTATGGCGCCAACTGGGAGGAAGCATCCGGCTAACGTCAGCCCCAAGGAAAAGAAACCCATGAGCGATAGTTCGAAAGTGGTCTGGGACAACGACGTAAATGAATTTCTGGAGGCATGGTCCGCGACCTTTGCCGATGTTCTGACACAAATCGGTGGTGCGCCCGTTGCGTGCAATCTCAACTCAGACACACCGGCAGATTCCAGCGTGTTGACTGGTCCTGATCACTGGATTATTGCCACTGTGACCGGGAGGTTGTCGGGGGAACTGGCATTAAGGATCTGCGGAGCCGCCGCAAGGCGTCTTGCGCGTTTCTTCATGGGCGAGGGGAACGATAACGAGACCGAGGTATCGACGGAATATGCGGAGGCCCTGCTGGAATTGCTTCGCCAGGTTGCGGGTCACGCCGTTACGAAACTGAAGTCGCGCTGGAATGATGTGCAAGTGAACATGGAACTCGGAACTACTCCGACCTGGGCTTATGGGAACGCATGTTGGTTCTCATTCCAGTTCGACCCTCCCGTCGCATTCGAGGTGCGCATCAGTGCAGCCTTGGCTGCGACCCTTCGTACAAAGCAACCTGTGGCCGACCAGTCGATCAACGCTCCAGACAACACACCTGCGAAACTGGATATGCTTCTCGATGTTGAGTTGGGGGTGCAACTGCGCTTTGGCAGCAAAAGGATGCTGTTGCGTGACATCCTCGATCTGTGCTCGGGAACTGTCGTGGAACTGGATCAGCAACTGCAGGATCCGGTTGATTTACTGCTAGATGGGAAGGTCATCGCCCGCGGAGAAGTCGTGGTCGTGGACGGTAATTATGGATTACGAGTGACGCAGTTGGCCGGAACCGCAGCCAACTGAAATCAAGGAAAGACGCCCTAATGGAAACAAGCCACTCAACCCGGATGCGATGGATTCCTCCGACTGCCGAGTGCAGTAACCAACGATGTCATCAGTCGAATAGGCTTCTGTTCTGGAGACGACAGAGGGGAACCTGGATGCGGGGACGCTGGTTCTGCACGGATCACTGCCTGGAGCGCGAAATCGAGAGCGTAGTGGAAGAGTTTTTGTTCAAAAGAGGCTCCGTGACGCGGGCACCTCATCGAATGCCTCTTGGCTTGTTGATGCTTTCCCGCGGTTCCCTCAACAAGGACCAATTAAAGACTGCTTTGTTGACACAGCGACGTGAGCCAAGCGACAAGATTGGAAAATGGTTACAGCGCCTCGGATATGTGACGGAGAAACAGGTCGTAGCGGCTCTGGCGCTCCAATGGGGAACCCCCGTGCTGGTATTCCCCGAGGAAATCGCACCACAGAGCGCCATTCCGTGGGAGTTGCTGAATGCTCTGAGGATCATGCCTGTCAGACTCGCGCCAACGCAAGGCACCCTGTATGTCGCCTTCTCCGATCCCGTTGATCACGCGGTCCTGCGGGCAATCGAACAAATGACGGGCTGGAGCGCATCTCCGTGCATCGTGAGCGACACGGTCATGGACCGATTGCTGTCAAAGATGCATTCGTCCGAAAGAGATTATGCTCACACTTTTGAGAATGTGATCGAGCCAGCTGAAATTGCGCGAATCACGGCGAGCTACGCTGGCAGACTCGGGACTTCAGAAGTCAAACTCACCGAATGCGGCGCCTACATTTGGGCCAGGCTCAAGGACGGTCGCAGAGACTCCGATATTTTGTTCCGTGTTTCTCCGAAGTCTCGCGGTCAGGGACAGTCATTGATCGCCGAAGAAGCCGTCCCGCAGCAATTTCGTTGACCTTCCAATCGATTTTCCATGGATTTCCGACCTTGCCAGAACCCTTGTTATCCTGAGTATGTTGCCCATGGAACTCCAGCTGGAAGAAAAGAACAAACTTGTCGGCAAGAGGATCTTCGGTCGCGTTTTCTTCGCGCTGCTCGTAGTCGCTGCCGCGCTGGTCGGGGCAACCACCGGATTGCTGCTCGTGTACTCGACTGACCTGCCGCAAGTCGAGGAGCTCGAACGCTACAGGCCCAGCTCCGTGACCGAGCTCTATGACGATCACGGCCGGATCATCGGTTCATTCGCATTGCAACGGCGCGTGGTCGCTTCCTACGATGACTATCCTCAAGTACTACGCGATGCTTTGATTTCGATCGAGGACAAAGACTTCTACCGCCATTGGGGCATCAACGTTTGGCGCATCCTAGGCGCCGCCTATCGCGACATCCAGTCGGGCGGAAGAGTACAGGGTGCTTCCACGCTGACGATGCAGCTTGCCAGAAATCTGTTTCTCTCTCCTGACCGTTCATTTCAACGTAAAATTCAAGAGGCAGTCCTGGCAATTCAGATTGAGCGCCGGTTTACCAAGGCACAGATCTTCACTCTGTACGCCAATCAAATCTTCCTCGGGCACGGTGCTTACGGCTTTGAATCAGCTTCGGAATACTATTTCAGTAAACCCGCGCAAAGACTGACCCTGGACCAAGCCGCCCTTCTCGCTGGACTTCCCAAAGCGCCTGGCTACTATTCGCCGATCCTGCATCCTGATCGTGCTCTCAAGCGCCGCAACCTTGTTATAAATGCGATGCTCGAGGATGGAAAGATCACGGCCCAGCAGGCGGCCGACGCTAAGGCAAAGCCAATCCAGTTGAACCTGCAGCACGATCCAAATTCGCTGGCTCCTTACTTCGTGGAGGAAATCCGGAGATACCTGGAGAACAAATACGGCAGTGACCAGGTGCATGAAGGTGGATTACGGGTCTACACATCTCTGGACATGGAGTTGCAAAAAGCGGCGAATGAGGCCTTACTAAGCGGTCTGGCAAATTACGAACGTCGCCACGGGTGGAAAAATCGTCTGCCAAACGTTATCTCGCCCGGAAGTTCGTTGGATAGCTATCAACACCCCGATTGGCAAGACGAGCCGCTACCGGGCGACTACTCTCACGCTTTGGTCACAAGCCTTGCGCCCGGCCAAGCCAATGTGAGATTCGCCCATTACCATTCCACGATCACCCAAGCGGACATCGTTTGGACCAGGAAAAAGGTTCACGACATTTTTAAGCGCGGGGATATTTGCTACGTAAGGATCATCAGCCTGGGCCCCGGTGATGTCGCGCATGTCGCGCTAGAGCAGGATTCCGGTGCGCAGGGAGGACTTGTAGCAATCGACAACGCTACGGGCGAAATCAAGGCGATGGTCGGTGGCCGCGATTTTAACGAATCGAAGTTTAACCGGGCGACGCAAGCGCTAAGACAGGTTGGTTCGTCCTTCAAGCCCTATGTTTATACCGCTGCAATTGACCAGGGTGCGAGCCCGGACGATACGGTACTCGATGCCCCAATCACCTTCGAAACGGCGTCAGGGCCGTACACGCCGCATAACTATGACGAGAAATTTGAAGGCACGATTAGCTTGCGACGAGCGTTGGCTCAATCGCGCAATATTCCCGCGTTGCGTTTAGCGGACCGGCTTACGATCAAGACCGTCATTGATTACGCTCACAGGTTTGGAATCACTTCCAATATCCCTGCATACCTGCCTGTAGCCTTGGGATCTGCCGAGATCACATTACTGGAGCAGACCAATGCATATAGCGTTTTCCCAAACGACGGGGTTCGGATTACCCCTCGATATATCACCAAAGTGACGGACTACGAAGGGCGCGTACTGGAAGAAGACTACCCGGATGTGAAGGATGCGGTGCCTGCGCGCACTGCACGGATCATGACTTCCATGCTTGAGGGCGTAGTTCAGCATGGAACCGGCATTGCTGCCGCTGGTATGAAGTTGCCTCTTGCAGGGAAGACTGGCACCACGAACGATTTTACCGATGCGTGGTTCGTTGGTTTCTCGCCTACAATAACGTGCGGTGTTTGGGTTGGTTACGACGAGAAGAAAACTCTTGGTGCAAAAGAGACCGGGGCGCGTGCGGCTCTTCCGATATGGATGGAATTCATGAAGGCGGCTTTGACGGGTAAAGATCCTGGAGAATTCGAACCCCCTCTCCTCGTCCCGCCCAATCCAAACGCTCTGAAAGTAGACACACCCGACAGCGCCCCCGCCGAAGATGAAATCCGATAACAAGCCGCGAGCTTAGGGCGCCTCCGAGCGGCGTCATTGCGGCCGCGTGGTTAACTCTCGCAAAAGGCGCCGTATAATCGTTCACGAATGAAATTGTTTCTGCGATTTGCCCTGGTGGGGCTCGTTTTGGTCGTGGTAGCCCTCACCTCCGCCGTGATTACCATGAGCTTGGCGATCCACGGCGCCGAGGCAACCGTACCGAACCTGGTCGGAATGAGTCCAGCCGAAGGTGAGCGAGCTGTCGCCAAGCTGGGACTGAATCTTGTTGTCGAGCGACAGTATTACAGCGCAGATGTGAGCGAAGGACGAATCATGACGCAGGTCCCTTCGCCTGGAACCCGAGTTCGCCGCGGATGGCAAGTGCGTGTTGCTCAAAGCCTCGGCCCGCAGCGAGTCGCCATACCTGATGTGTTGGGTCAGAGTGGACGAGCCGCTGACTTGAACATTCGCCGCAGAGGATTGGACGTAAGTTCTGTAGCCTATCTTCAGTTACAAGGGGACACGCCAGACCAGGTTGTGGCCCAGAGTCCGCCCGCGAATACCAATGGTGTTTCCGCGCCCCGGATCAGCCTTTTGGTCGGCGCGTCTGCGCAACCGCAAAGCTTCGTCATGCCGAGCTTCATCGGCCAACCTTTAGGGACCGTGAACCTCACACTGCTCGACGCAGGTTTCCACGTCGGAGCGGTTACGGTTTCGCCTGGATTGCCGGAAATTACGAATTCGCCCACGCCTCAACAAGCGCCGCCTTCCCAGCCATCACCAGCAAGTATCGTTGTCTCGCAGTCGCCAACCCCAGGACAACGGATAAATGCCGGCACGTCGATCAACTTCGAAGTCCGCTAGGCGTTACCGAAATCGCTCCAACACGGCGGCGAAAAAACCGTCGCAATCATGTATCCCGGGAATAGTTCGCAAAAACTCTCCGTGAATCAACGATGTGAAATTCTCTGACACCAATTCACCTTGCTCGACAAGCTCCTGCAAGATTGAACCTATGCTTGCGATGCGAAACGCTGAATTGTCGCGTAGGGCGCTTTCGATTACGCCTTCGCCTTCCTCGCTTTCGAGGGAGCAGGTTGCGTAAATCAATCGCCCATTCGGGCTGACTCGCTCCATTGCAGATTTCAGAAGTTCCCCTTGGCGAGCGCTTAGGTCGGCCAAATCCGAGGTCGTGAGGCGCCATTTGATTTCCGGATTCCGTGCCAGCGTTCCCGTTCCAGAGCACGGGGCATCGACCAAAACCCGATCGAACTGTGAGTTCGTCGGTAAAGTGCGTGCGTCTGAATTAACGACAAGCACATTGGGCGCCGTAACGCGTTTCTTCAGAAGATGGGCGCGATGATGATGCAATTCGACAGCGAGGATCAGGCTTCGTGGATTGCGATCTGCGATTGCCCAGGTCTTTCCGCCTGGGGCTGCGCAGCAATCAAGAATACGAGATCCTGAGCCAACCATCGCGGCTACTAGTTGTGAGGCCTCATCCTGAATTGCAACAAGATTCTCGCCAGAGGCCCGGGTTGCTGTTATGTCGCCGGCCATAATCCGACGGGCGCTGGTCAGCCACTGTCCTGGTGCCAGAGTCACACCCTCGCTTTGGAGTCGTTCTTCCACATTACAGTTCCTAAACCGAATCGTTGTCGCAGGGACCCGCTGATCGTATTGGCAGATCTTCCGTGCAACATCCCATCCAAACCTCGCGATCCAGCGGTGGACTATCCATTGCGGATGTGAAGAGATATTTGCCAGCGCCGTTACGGTGGAAGCGGAGTTGATGGAGTCGGGCTTGATTTGGGTCCGTGATTCAGAAAGTCTTCGCAAAATCGCATTTGCAAAGGGCCCGGCTGACCTCTTGCGCGCCGTCTTCACCAACTCAACGCTTTCGTGAATGGCGGCATGGGTCGGAATGCGGTCCAGCCACCCTAATTGGTAAGCTCCGAGTCGCAGGGCAATGAGAACTTCGGGGTCAAGCTTCGTTATTTTCTGGAAAGCCCATTTCGCAATCGCTGAGTCAAGCGCCGCTTGCCAGCGAAGAACACCCATCACCAGTTCGGTAGTAAGACCCATGTCCGCTGGAGAAAGATCTGCGCAGTGCTCTGAATGGAGCAGTTCCTGGGCATAGGAGTCATACCTCGAGACTCGAAGAAGAATGTTAAAGGCCGTGAGGCGTGCGGGAGAGACGGACATTCGAGGTAACCCTCTTATCGCAAAGGGCTGGAGGTGCGAAATGTCGCGTGAAAAACGTGAGTATTCGCGCTATCAATCACCCAGTCGCTCGCCCGTCTTCGGCCGGTATCCATTTATGAAGTCCTGCGATGACATTCGTTTCTTCCCTTCGATCTGCACCTCGAATAATTCAAGCGATGAGTTCCCGCAACCAACGAAGGCCAGACCGCCATCCACTTTAAGCTCGGCGCTCGGAACTTTGGTAGTCATCGGCCTTGCTCGCCAAATGTGAAACGTCTTGCCGCGAAATGTCGTGTACGCTCCTGGCCATGGAAAAAATCCTCGAAGCCGGTTCCATATCTCATTGGCAGATCGCCCAAAGTCAACCTTCCCATCCTCTTTCTTCAGAATGGGCGCAAGCGTTGCTTGTGCGTTGTCCTGAGGATGAGGCTGCACCGTGCCCGCTTGAAGTCCTCGAAGCGTCTGGACCATCAGTTGGCCGCCGATCTCGGCCAGCGTCGGCGCTATCGTTCCTGCCGTGTCATCGGGCCCAATTGCGAGTTCACGCTGAAGAAGGATGTCACCAGTATCGAGGCCAGCGTCAATTCGCATCGTAGTGACGCCGGTGACGGTTTCACCCTGTGCGATCGCCCATTGAATCGGTGCCGCTCCGCGATATTTCGGAAGCAGCGAGGCGTGCAGGTTGATGTTACCGAACCCGGGCAGGTCAATCATCCATTGTGGGATGAGCCGACCATAGCCAACGACGACGATGGCGTCTGGAGAGAGCCCTTCGAGTTGCGCCCGAAATGGCTCGTTGCTTTTGATCTTGTCAGGCTGCGCGATGGAAACGCCGTGCCTTAAAGCACTCTCTTTTACTGGCGACGCTGAGAGTTCGAGTCCCCGTCCACTAGGCCGGTCGGGTTGAGTCACCACGAGTCGAACGTCGAAGCTACCGTTGATCAACGCTTCAAAAGTGGGCACAGCAAAACGCGGGGTCCCGGCGAATACGATTCTTAGCGGACGATTCATCGGTGTCGGCCCTACCACTCGCCCGCCTTTATGAGCTTTCGGATTTTGCGCTTGATCAAATCTCTCTTTAAGGCACTCAGGTGACTGATATACAGCTTTCCGTTCAGATGATCCGTCTCGTGCAGAAAAGCGCGCGCCAAGAGTTCTTCGCCGGTTTTTTCGTAAAACTTCCCATCCACATCTTGAGCGCGAATGGTCGCGGTTCGCGGCCGGGTTACGGATTCTCGAAAGTCGGGAATGCTTAGACATCCCTCATTCTGGGTGTGGCGCCCTTCGGTGTGTAGGATTTCCGGGTTCGCAAGGACGAGTTTGGCCGAGGGATCCTCTTTGAAGGTGATATCAATTACGGCGAGGCGTTTCGAGATGCCGATCTGAGGGGCGGCCAGACCGACGCCGTGCGCCGCGTACATCGACTCGAACATATCGTCGACGAGTTTCTTGAGTTCATCGTCGAAAATAGTTACCGGCTCGGCTTGCTTTTCCAGAACGGGGTCGCCAAATTTAACGATGGGATAGATCATGCAAGCAGTCGAAAATTAGTTTCAGTAGTTTTTCAATTGCTCGAGGTACCCGCGGAAATTTCGGCACGTCTCAACCATCGAGTCGCCACCAAACTTATCCAGCGCGCATCGGGCGAGCGTTAAGGCTACCATTGCCTCCGCGGCGACACCGGCCGCCGGAACGACACAGACATCGGACCGTTCGTAGGCCGCCTTGACGGCTTCCCGAGTTTCGAAATCCACGGATTGAAGCGGGCGACGCAGCGTCGAAATCGGCTTCAGATAGCCCCGGACGCGAATCTCCTCGCCGTTCGATACGCCCCCCTCAATCCCGCCAGCGTTGTTGCGGGAACGGCTGAACTTCGTGAACCGATCCTCTGCATCATAGGCGATCTCATCATGGACGGCCGAACCCGGTGATGCCGCCGCGGCGATTCCCGAACCGATTTCGATTGCCTTTACGGCTTGAAGCGACATCACGGCGCCCGCGAGGAGCGCATCAAGCCGCTCGTCCCACTGAGCGTACGTTCCGAGACCGGGAGGCACATTGTGAGCGACAACCTCGAAGACTCCGCCCACTGAATCACCGGTTTTCAAAACCTTGTCGACTTCTTCCTTCATGCGCTGTTCCGCATCCCGATCGGCGCAACTTAACAGAATCTCGGACTTGCTCGCTATCGCCTGAATTTCCTTCCAGGGAACTTCTTTTTCAAGCGCGACAGCACCAACCGAAATCACGTGACTGAGGACCTCCACCCCAAGCTCCCGCAAGAACAGCTTCGCCAGAGCTCCGATTGCGACTCGTGCAGCGGATTCCCGCGCGGACGCTCGCTCCAACACGTAGCGTGCCTCTCGGAAGTTGTACTTCAGAGCGCCAGCGAGGTCCGCATGGCCAGGCCGCGGGGACTTCACCGCCTTATGCTTCGCAGGATCGCCCTCTCCAACTGGCAGGGATTCCTGCCAATTTTTCCAGTCCTTGTTTTCCAGGAGTACAGCGATTGGTGAACCAATCGTTATGCCATGATGAATGCCGGAAAGCACGTGGACTGTGTCGGTTTCGATCTTCATCCGACCACCGCGGCCGTAGCCCTGCTGACGGCGCCAAAGCTCCCGGTTGACGAACGCTTCGTCTACCTTCAGGCCAGCCGGTAACCCTGACAAAAAGGCCACCAGGGCCTCTCCGTGTGACTCCCCGGATGTGAAGTACCGAAGCATAAGCGTCTGATTCTAAATGATTCGGGCCCTGAAATTGGGTTGCCGGAGCGCAGAAAATCAACACTTCCTATCGTGACAGCGAAGGGATGCGCTTGTACAATTACAGCAGTCATCTAGCACAAAAGCCGCTCCGCTCCGGCTTCCCGCCACGGTGTGTGCCACTTCCCGAATCTTTCTGGCCGAGGAGGAATAGTGTATCTGGACGAGCAGGCCACGTCAGAAACTACGGCTGGAGCCAGAATTCGATGCGTCATCGCTGACGACCATGCCCTCGTACGTCAGGGAATTCGTCGACTCCTTCAAGATGAAAGCGATGTAGAGGTCATCGGAGAAGCGGGCGACGCAGCGGAAGCGTTGAAGAGTGTGATGGAATTGCGGCCGGATATTCTTCTAATGGATGTTGGGATGCCCGGTTTTTCTTCTTTCGAGGCCGCCCGCATTGTTCAACGCGATCTGCCAGCTACGCGAGTTGTCTTTCTCACCATGCATGAGGACCAGGATTATGTCATGGAGGGGCTCCAAGCAGGTGCCTCGGGATATCTGTTGAAAGACACTCCGGCGGCCAAGCTGATCAGCGTCTTGCGAGAAGTTCATCAGGGAGGAAAGTTCGTTAGCCCTGAAGTCTTAGGAGGCCTGATCGACAATGGCAAGCTTGGGCAGACCCCTCTGCGCTCTGCAAAATCGAGCCTCACTCCGCGCGAGCAGGAAGTGATGAAGCTGCTGGCTGAGGGCAACACCGTCCGCAAGATCGCCGGGATGCTCGGACTAAGCTTAAAAACGATCGAAGCGCACAAGTTCAATCTCATGCGCAAGCTCGACATCCACAACAAGGCGGAACTGGTCCACTGCGCAATTCGGCGGAAGATTGTCAAGGTACCCGCCGGGTTCTAGCGCGAGGCATCCGTGTTTCGGCGATCTGCAGGCTCAGTCAAGAGCAGCTTTTGTCAGGGTTTCGAGATCAGGTACCTCCCAATCCGGTGTGCCGCCAATTTTCTTAACTGGACCAACCCCATCACGACGCGACGGGCGGTTTACCCAAACGGTCGAAAGCCCAAGTGATTTTGTCGGCAACACATCGTGGTAGATGCTCTGCCCAACATGCAGCACCTTTTGAGAGGGACTCCCGGTTCTGGCAAGTGCCAACCTAAAAATGTCCAGCGCCGGTTTATAGCAACGAGCCTGCATTGCCGTCGTAACACTTTGGAAGTCGATTGGCAGATTTCGCTGTGTCAACCGGAACAGGTCGTCGTCGATATTCGAAATTACGGCAAGCTTATAGCGCGTTTGCAACTTCTGCAGCGCGCTTACCGTGTCGGGCCAAGGGCGCCACTCCGGAAGAGAATCGGGGAGCGCCTCGATTTCCGAAGCTGAAGGCGAGAACGAAAACTGTACTCCATAAGAGCGAACAACCGAGCGTAGCACTTCACGGTATTCGCGATACGGGCCTTCCTCAGCTTCGGCCTCAAAATCGCCGTAAAACCGGAGAACTTCTGCATCCGGGAGTGAAACACCGTGCGCCGATAAAGTGCCACGTAGCGCAGACAGAATCCCGGTTTCCCAATCGATGAGTGTCCCGTAACAATCAAATGTCAGGACTTCGAGACCAGAAAAATTGATCATCGCTTCGTTACCTCGCCGGCGGACCCTTGCAAAAACGAAACCCCCGAAGCGCACTCCGGGGGCGGACTCTCCGCAGAACAGTTGGGATTATCAACTAGCGCTGAATTTCAAGCGGCGATTCAAGCTTAAAACTCACCGCGGATTCAGCCGGCAACGTCACATCCCGATTGCCCGTGAAAGCGGAACCAGCGGTACCGGCACCGCCACCCACGAGCGCGCCAATCGCCGCACCTTTGCCGCCTCCAGCTAATGCGCCGATGAGAGCGCCGGCCCCCGCACCGCCGCCAATCATCGTCGCCGTGCGCTTTCCTTTCCCTTTTTCTGATCGAGCAACCGACGAAGTCTCGATAGAGTGCGAATGGCCCTCGATCGTGACGCTGTCAAGCTTGATTTGCAGCAGAGAGGCTCCTTTAAACTTGCCTGCCGCTTGGGCAGCTACCACACTACCCGTCGCTGAAGCTCCCGCAGGAATCACGGTTTTGCCTTCTACATCCACTGGGGTTACGACCGATGCGGTGAAAGTTTGTCCGGACTGGCTAGCCTTTGAGCTGAGGGTTTCGCCGAGCCGCACCGTAATCACGGTTCCCGCTGGCACAACAAGCGGTTGGCGTGCGGCTTCCTTAACCTCGCCTCCCATTCTTCCGCCGCTCCCCATCGTGTTACCGGGAGAATTGGTGGAGGCGGGGTTGGTGGAGGCGGAATTCGATGTATCGTTTCCACCGGCTGTGTTGTTTGCATCAGTTGCAGGCGGCTTGCTGGTACAGGCAAGAAGAGCAAACGACAGATATACGCTTAGCGCGAGTATGGGAATGCGGGGTTTCATAATAACCTCCAATCGGCAGAATGTACCCGAACCCGGCTGCCCACCGCAAACGAGCGCTTTGCAAGCGGGCCCTCATTGTTAAAAGCTCAGTGAAATACCTCAGGCTTTGTTTTGCTCTTGGGCGACCTCTATCGGCGTTTCCGTGGCGGACTGTGCGAGTTCCATTCCAGGTATTGTCAATGTCTCGCTTTGGACGACAGTTGCTTCGATTTGTTCGCCACTCGCCGGCGTAGTCGCACCGGTTGTTTTGGAGGACAGGAATTTCGTACTGTTCAAGAGAGGCCGACCAAGTGAGGCGTTGTAGCTCGTCCAAGGACTTTCAGTCTCTGATTCACGCTCAAAGTGGGCCCGCATGCTTTCCATTTTGGAATCAAGGTCGTCCATATAGTGCAGTAGGAGAGCTTCGGGAAACATCGGAAGCTTGGGTGAGCCAAATTCATACTCACCGTGATGGCTGATGATCAAATGCTCAAGCAATGTTTTAAGTTCATCTGGAAAATCGGGAATCCGAGCGAGTTTTTCTTGTAGCATCTCCAGCTCAATCACCATGTGCCCGAGCAGTTGTCCCCGCGTGGTGTAAGAGAACGATCGAGTGTAGGTCAGTTCGTGAATTTTGCCGACGTCGTGGAGAAATGCTCCCGCCAGCACCAGGTCCCGATTGACTTGAGGGTAATTACGGCAAACCAGGTCACAGGAGCGGAAGAGTGACACGACGTGGTCTAGCAAGCCGCCGATATATGCGTGGTGCAAGGTTTTCGCTGCAGGAGCGTTGCGGTATGCCTGCGCAATCTGCGAATCCTCCATGAATGCATGCAGCAGCCGTTTCAGGTGAGGGTCCTGAAAACTTGCGACGAATTCAGCCACCGTCTGCCACAGCTCATCGATGTTCTTCGTGGTCTTGGGAAGGTAGTCCGAATAGTCAATTTCCGAATCGCCCAGTCGCCGCAATTTGTGGATCGTCAGCTGAAAGCGATTCTTGTACTTGTTGATGAGGCCTTTAACCTTAAGAAAATCATCCTGCTCGAATGCGTCCAGCGCATCTTCGACGTTGTCCCACATCTTCGCTTCGATTTGCCCGGTCCGGTCCCCGAGGGTCAAAGCCAGATAGGGGTCGCCCGTTTTCTTCGGTTTCACCTGCTTTGAAACGACCACAAATGTCGAGGTGATGACCTTGTTTTCTTGCTGCCCGCAATCGGTGATAAAGAAGTCTTTCATGAGAGCCGCGGCCGCTGCGGTCTGATGCCCCGCTGAGCGATTCTTGGCAAACCGTTCTCAGTATGAAGGGAAGATGGCCACACTTTTCTGAAATCTTACTCTTAGAGCACCAGCATTTTCTTCTTTTTCTTTTTCTTCAAGTTCTTGCTGCTAGCGTCTTTACTGGCCGTCTCGACAGGCTTGGTCTGGTTCGGACTAGCACCAGTATCGACGTAGCCGGAGCGAACGTCGATATACGCTTCTTCGCGCAGTTTCTTGAGATACGCGCGCAATGCTGGCTGAAGCTTCTGATAATAGAGTGCGTCCTGAATCCTAGGTTCCATCTGCTTCATGGTAGGAATTCCCGCCATCTGGTGCTCAGTCACCTTCAGGATTACGAAGCCCTGTTTTGTTCGAATGACGTCCGTGACTTCACCGGCCTTCATGGCGAAGGTGGTGTCTTCCAGTTCTTTGGACAGCGTTCCGCGCTTGAAAAGGCCGAGATCTCCGCCTTGAGATGCCGTTGGCCCATCTGAGCTCTTCTTGGCGACATCTTCGAATGCTGCGCCTTTCTTGATCTGATCGAGGAAGCTCTTGGCTTTGGCTTCGGTTGCTGCAAGTTGTTCCGCTTCTGACGGAGCAGGTTCAGCGACAGGCGGCGATCCGGCGGCAGCGAGTGGGACGCTGACGGGCGTATCTGTGCCCGACTTTGGTGCCTCCGTTTTGGCCGGAGCTGGCTTGGGAAGAGCGACGAGGATTTCGCTCAGACGGATCTCTTCTGGCTGCTCCATTTCGTTCCTGTGCTCTTCGTAGAACTTTTGTTCTTCCTCTTTGCTCATCGACAGGTGCGAGCCTACTTCACGTCCGATCACTTGCTGAGTGATGATCTGATTACGGAGATTTTGCTTGAAGTCTTCGTAGGACACGCCCTGCGCCGTCGCAGCCTTTTCCAGCTCTTCCATGGAATCCAGGTTCATCTGCTTGCGCATTTCGTCGAGCTTCTTGATCAACTCCGTATCGGCTGTGATGCCGAGATCCTTGCCCTTTTCGAGAAGCAGTTGTTGATCAATCAAATCTCGCAGGACATCCTTCTCGCGGTCGGCATAAGCTTTGTCGGAATTGCCGCCCGATTCCTGAGTCTTGACTTCATCTTTGAGCTGTTCTTTACTGCGCAAGTAGTCGGAACGCGTGATGATGGAATTGTTTACGCGAGCGACGATCTCTTCCACCACCGTGTCTGCACCAAGAAGCGCAGGGAGTATCGAAAGAAGCACTAAAACCAAACAAGCTTTTTTCATGGAAAGTGCAGAGTTCCGGGGAAGGCCAGACATCCAACCTTCCTGGGAATTTCGTCCTTTCGGAAAATTGTACGCCCCCGGGATGAATGGTGCCAGCTACCCTGCTGATATCATAAGGGTCTGACTTGGCGAGCTTTTTACCATCGATACCGGAGGTGATACGCGTGAAGGCCTTCGGATGTGCGATTTTCTTTCTGATTTCGGGTTCGTTGGCCTTGTTTGGGGCGGGAAATACGAAACCTCAGCACTCGTCTACGCCGGGTCTTACCGAACTCGAAACGATGACGAACCGTTTCGCCCAAACGCCCCTGCGGGTCGAAACTTCAGCCTTATCGCAAGGGGATCGACAAGCGCTCGCGAAGTTGATCGAGGCAGCGCGTGTGCTCGATCGCATCTTTCTGAAACAGTTGTGGAGCGGCAATCCGGAGCTCTACTCGAAGCTGCAACAGGATAAGACCCCACTTGGGAAGGCAAGATTTCGCTACTTTTGGCTCAACAAAGGGCCATGGTCCGATATTGACGAATACAAGGCGTTCTTGCCAGGCGTGCCGCCTCGCAAATTAGTGAGCTCGAATTTTTATCCCGCCGAGATGTCGAAAGAGGATTTTGAAAGATGGGTAGCGGGTCTGCCCGCTGACGAGCAAGAGAAGGCAAAGGGCTTCTTTACAGTAATCCGGTGGCAGGACAAGAAAGGTGGAAGCCTTGTCGCCGTTCCCTACAGCGAGGAGTACAAGAGTGAACTCGAGCAGGCTGCGCCGTTGCTTCACGAGGCCGCGGATCTCACAGATAATTCGTCTCTGAAGAAGTTCTTGTCGGCGCGCGCTGACGCATTTCTGTCGAACGACTACTATGAGAGCGATCTTGCTTGGATGGACCTCGATGCCCCGTTGGATGTGACCATCGGCCCCTACGAGACCTACAACGACGAACTCTTCGGATACAAGGCATCGTTTGAGGCCTACATCAACCTGCGGGATGATGAGGAGACAGCGAAGCTGTCGGCATTCACACAACACCTGCAGGAGATAGAAGACAACCTCCCGATCGATCCGAACTACCGGAATCCGAAACTTGGAGCTGCCGCGCCAATCCGCGTCGTGGACGAGATCATCAGTTCCGGAGACGGAGCCCATGGGGTCCAGACCGCGGCATACAACCTCCCCAACGACGAGCGTATAGTTCAACAAAAGGGCAGCAAGCGGGTCATGCTGAAAAATGTGCAAGAAGCCAAGTTCCGCACGGTGCTGGTCCCCATCGCGATGCGAACGCTCTCGAAGAAGGCGATGATCGATGTCAGTTTCAATTCTTTTTTCACCCATATCCTGGCGCATGAGCTGATGCACGGTTTGGGACCACACCAGATTACGGTGGATGGTCGGGCGACAACACCGAGAGCAGAATTGAAGGAACTCTACAGTGCCATCGAAGAAGCAAAGGCTGACGTAACGGGTTTATTCGCGCTGCAATACCTGATGGACCATGCGAGCGAAATGAAAATTGGGCGCGTCTTACCATCGGACGAAGCGGCCGAGAGGCAGCTCTACACGACATTTCTCGCTTCGGCATTTCGCAGCCTGCGCTTCGGACTCAATGATGCTCACGGCAAAGGGATGGCCGTTCAGTTTAACTATCTGTCCGATCGTGGTGCCTTCGTCGAGCATGGGGACGGAACGTTCGATGTTGATATGAGCAAGGTAAAGGGCGCGGTACAGGATCTTGACCACGACTTGCTTACCCTCGAGGCCGAAGGCAACTACGCCGGAGCGAAGGAGATGCTCGACAATCTTGGAGTTGTGCGACCCGTCCTGAAGAGAGCTTTTGAAAAGCTTTCAAGTATTCCCACGGACATCAATCCGATTTTCGTCACAGCAGAGTCGATTGCTCCGCTAGTGGACAATCCTCCAACGGCACCCAAACCTCATTCCAAGGTGAGTCAAAAACGCGCTAAGTGATTCTCCGAATCAGCGAAAGAGCGGTGAGTTCATGGACTTTGGCTTTTCTTGAGTACTGTTGCGCCGCCTGAATTATGGAAATACACAGATCCTGAGCGCTCTCCCCGTCGAAATTCCGCAGGGATGCTGAAACGCCGCGAAGTCCGAACGCTTCCCCGCGCGATTCCGCCTCGACAACGTCTTTTGACACGACAATCATCGCCGCGCCGGGTTCGAGCGCGATGATTCCCGCCTCGAGCGTGGTATGAGAGAAGAGTCCAAAGGGTAGGCCGGTGGCGGTGAGTTCGGAAAAGTCTGACGAATGCTTCACCAATCCTGGGATGTGTCCGGCGTTGACATAACACACCGTCCCTAAGTCTTCGTTGTAGCATCCCAAAAAAGCTGGACACGCATGTGCGCGTCCTGTCGCATCAATGAGCGATCGATTCAGCCTTAAGCAAACTTCGGTCATTGCGTCCGATTCGTTAATGTCGCGGGCCGAGAAAGCCTGCATACCGGCGGTTCGAAACGTCTCCTGAACGATGGGGAAGAGTTTGGAGGCTTGGTGAAGGTGCCCAGAGAATTCGAGCAATCCGAACAACACGCGCACTGAGTTCGCCCGGAACGAATCGCAGAAGTTTCTTTTGTCTCCACCAGTTGCCACTGCGGCGATCTCGCCATTTCGAAGTTTCGGGAACGTCACTCCGATTGGTGCGACGGAGCCATGCTTGTGCTTTCGTTTTTTGTGCGGCAGAGATTTCATGGGACCCGAGCGGACTTAAGCAGAATAGCGAACTCGAGTGGCTACAGAAAGAGGTCGCGTGTACTTTACTGCCCGTATCTGCTGGAGAGGAATTTCCCGACCTCCGACTCTAACTGGCCGTAGTCGGAATGAATCGATGCGCGAAGCGCGGCTTCGGTCGAACTGCCCTCGCTGAGTCTTTGCAGGATTCGTTGAATGTCGCTCATCCCATAGGTCTCGTTGATGTATTCAACGGCTGCCAGCGACTCGTCATAGGCCAGGAGGGCCTCAACCGGGGAAAAGCGCATGAAGCTCCCTTCAAGGGCGTTGTAAGGGATAGCTTGCTGGGCCTGGAAGAGTTGAGCCAGACGGCGGCCATTCGACGCGAGACTTTTCGGTTCGACCGATTGGGCAATACCTTCGTTCAACCATGTAGGACACCGTCCGCCCGAAGCCTGATTCACGAACGAATGAGCCAGCTCATGTTTTAAGACTCGCGCCAAATCCGAAGTCACAGACGACAGGCCGCTGATCGGTATCCTCAGCTTCCCGTCATTCACTGCACCAGACCAGGAAGGCGCGTGGGTGACATCAAAGAACGATTGTTCGGTATAGAGCGTGACCGAGATGCTGGCACGTGGGGCAACACCAAGTTCCCGTACCAAGTCGTCGTACTGCGACTCGAGGGTGGCGATCAGCTGCCGGCGGAATTCTTCAGATGTCTGTTTGCCTTCGTAGTGCAGAGTGAAATGACTGCTTTCTTTTTGCGAGAAATCGGCCTCGGTATTGGCTTCGCGTTGAGCTTTGGCAAGGAATTGTTCAACCACCGGATCAGGGCGCAGCTCAAGCGATCGCTTCCAATCTCTGATCGCATCCTTGGTCCGGTCCGCGGAGAACTCGGCAAAACCGAGCACCGTATAGGCGTCGGGTGAATTCGGATTAGCCCGAACTGATTGTTGTGCATACGACAGGGCACCGGCTGGGTTGCCGGACCGGATGAGCGCCATCGCGTAATAGTTCAAAATGGTTGAATTGGAAGGTTGAAAACGGAGTGCTGTCTCGAAGTAGCGCTTCGCCTGCGGTAGATTCCCATGTTCAAAACTGTGCTTGCCGGCAAGAAAATAAGCCGTCGCGGTCAGTTCCGGTTTACCTTCTTTTTCCAGTGCGTCCAGAGCTTCGTCGTCGACCTTACCGTCATGAACTACCTTCGACGCCAGATCTGCGTGTCCGGTCAGAGTATCGTCGAGAGCCAGCGCGGGTAGTTCTTTGGAATTCGCTTGCCCTTGGGACGACGAGGCATACGCTGGAGGCGATCCTCCGGCCTCAATGCTCTCGACCGAGGACTTCGGAATAGCGTATGAGTCGTCGCCGACGTCATATTCAATTTTGGCCGCGTTTTCGCGGACATGATCGGCCCAGATCTTCCGTCCATTCTTAAGATGGATTACGTCGGCGAACGAGCATACGGCCGTCGCGACCAGAAAAGCCGCGAAAACCCAAAAGAAGATGACACGAGAGCCCATTCGGGAGCATTCTAGCAACCAGTGCGAAGACCCCGTAGGTGACTCAAGTAACGACCTTGACCTTTGGACAATCGCTTTTTTTCAGCCTGCTCTTGATCGGAACCGCCCCAGGGCTACAACCAGCCGGCACGTGCTGCGAGGCAGTTCATTGGCAAGAGGCGAATGCATCGACTGCCTCTAAGCCTGCCGAGACTCTTTATCGGCGCTTAGCAAGTGTGGGTTTGGACGCTTCGCTCACCTTTCGCGTCCGGGGAGCGTCTATCGACCGTTCGGCACTGCATATAACCCTGGAAGACGGCGAAATCTCGCTCACCACCAGCATTGACGGCCACGTGACCGGAGCCTTCTTTGAGGGTGAGGGAGAGGTATTGCTTACTCCGCCGGATCAGGTTGAGCGTGCTTCGATGACCCTATTCACCGGAATGGCCATTCTGGAGGAGCGCTTTGCGACCGCGTATCTGCGCTTCAACGACCAGACATTTTCCGATTTACGGCCGAACCTGAGGCCGGCCGATGATGCAAAGGATTTTGCCTCGCGCTGGGACGAAACAGCACGCAACCTCGCCGACTCAGACGCCCTCAGACTATTGGCCACGTTCAGTCACTCGTTGCCAACGCGGGGCGTTGTTGGTGGAGAGCATCGGAAATCAAACGGGATGGACGATCCGGGTTCCGATCGTATGCTCCATGCGCGTTTCCAGGGGCTAAAGCTCGGCACATTCGACGTGGGGTTCGATTCGATGGCGGCCGAGCAGATTTGGGCAGGTCAACTTCAAACCCGTCAGGGAGCCACTTACTACAATCTCTGGGCGTCTTTTCCGCTCAACACCCAAAAGTCGAGTTCCGGTCAGCCTCAAGGTCTGGAACAAGCCAGTGACGACCTCAAGATCTCTGACTACAAAATCCTCGTCGATGTTAAGCCTCCGACTAGCCTCAACGCGGACGCGCAGCTAAAGATAAGTGTTCGGCGAGGGGGAGCGCGAACGGTCCTCTTCGAATTGTCCCGCTTTCTTCATGTACACCAGGTTCAAGTTGATGGACAACCCGTTGAGTTTATTAATAACACTGCAATCGACGGGACCCAGTTAGCTCGCCGCGGGAATGATCTTGTCGCTGTCGTGTTTCCTCAAGATCTTCAAGCCGGACAGACCATTCTTATGCAATTTACATACGGGGGTGACGTGTTGTCTGACGCGGGTGGCGGCCTCCTCTATGTCGGCGCGAAGGGTACCTGGTACCCCAATCGCGGACTGCAGATGGCGAATTTCGATCTGGAATTCCACTACCCGCCAAACTGGACACTCGTTGCGACCGGGAAAAAATCAAATCCAACCTCCGTCACCGAGAACAGGACGTCGGGCCAAGCTTCGGGCGAGCAGGTGACGCGCTGGTTGACGGAGCGCGCGAGCACACTCTCGGGTTTTAATCTCGGCAAATATGAAAGAGCGGGAACTCGGGCGGCGGATGTCGATGTGACCGTGTACGCTTCCAAGGGGGTAGAGCGCACCTTTCCACATGGATCTGAGGAAATTACAGTAGTGCCAGATACTCGGCTCGGACGCCCACGGCCGGGCTCAATTCTCCGCACAGAGGAGACCCCTTCACCGGCGCGAAATGCACAAATGGTCGCCGATCGGGCTGCACAATCGCTTGACTATTTTTCAAAGCGATTCGGTCCGTATCCCTACAGTTCTCTCGAACTAACACAAATGCCGGGAGAGATCAGCCAGGGGTGGCCGGGACTTGTTTTCCTCACCAGTTTTTCCTTCCTTACTCCGAGTCAAGAAACAGACCTGCATTTAAATCAAACGCAGGAAATCTTTAATAGATTGGTTCTGCCGCATGAGGTGGCACATCAGTGGTGGGGCGACCTCGTCGGATGGCATAGCTATCGTGACCAATGGATTGTAGAAGCCTTGGCAAATTATTCCGCATTAATGATGTTGGAGACGCAGAGCCCCCAAGAATTTCGCAAGGTTATGGATCGCTACCGCAACGACCTTCTCCAGAAGAATAAGGAGGGAGAACCGCTCTTCAGTGCCGGGCCAGTCACATTGGGACAACGCTTGAATTCTTCCCATTTTCCTAACGGATATGAAGCGGTCAGCTACGGGCGTGGGACATGGCTATTCCATATGCTGCGTTACATGCTTTTGGACGCTGAATCGAAGGAATCGCGAGGCCAGCGCAGGCAAGCCGAAGAACCGTTCGTACGGATATTAAGGCGCTTGCGTGAGCGTTATGCCGGAAAGGAAGTTACGACAGTGGAATTACTCGGTTTGTTTGCCGAGGATCTTCCCTCGTCGCTGCGCTATGAAGGACGGAAGTCGTTAGACTGGTTCTTCGACAGCTGGATGCAAGGAGTGTCTCTTCCTCACTTCTCCCTGAAGAACGTCAAGTACGTTCCAAGGCAGGTAGGCGTCTCGATCACCGGAAGCATTGTGCAAACCGATGCACCCGAAAGCTTAGTGACGGCGGTTCCCGTGTATGGTTTCGTGGAAGGTAAGCCCGTGTTCTTGGGGACGGTATTCGTAGACGGGCCTGAAACGCCATTTCATCTGAATGCGACCCTTGGAACCAGGAGAGTGGCCCTGGATGTAAATCAGACACTTTTGACGAGCCCAAAGTAAATACTCGTCAAAATTCCCTGCTGAAAGCGAATCATCTCTGGCCGCAAGGGAATCAGGTGGGCCGATAAAGTTGGCGCACGAGGCGGCGGACTTCGTCGAGATATCCCTCAAGCTCAAACGTGAATCGCGCCCAATCAAGGTCACTCGAGGATGGGCACTCAGCTCTTAGGAGAGCGAAGCCGGGTTCTTCCAGGAAGTTCACCTGACGCATTTCCGGGAACCCATGGCCGATCCCGCCCATGCGGCACAAGAGATCGCTCAACCCAACGAGCGCCGCAAGGGCCTTATGATGGTGAGCCTTTTCCGGGTGATGATGGTAGGCGACCACATCAATGATGTCGTCCGTCAGCGCCCAACGCTGGGCGAGGATTTGGCCACTCTCACAGTGAGTTAAGCCGAGCACTTCGAATTCTGCCTCGTGCAGAGGGATACTCCGGTTCTGGGCCATGTCGAGCGCAGCTTCGAATTCTCGCGGCAGTAACCAAAGATTGACGATGATCCCAATGTCATGAAGAAGACCGCCCAGGTAAGCTTTTTCGGGAGTTGCAAAATTGACCCTGCGCGCGAACTGGCGGCATACCAGCGCACATCCGAGAGAGTGCTCCCAGAAGACGATCGGGTCGATTTGTGCTTTGCCTGGCACGAGTTTCAGGATGCTGCAGGAGATCACGATTTCTCGAAGCCGTTGAAAACCGAGAGCGACAACGGCGTTTCGTAGGCTGTCGACCTTCTGCCAATGACCCCAGAGTGGCGAATTCGCCATGTGAAGACACTGGGCGGTCAGGGACTTATCCTGCGAAAGTAGATCGACCACCTTGTGCACATCGAGTTGATCCAGTGGTTGCTCGAGATAACGCAACAGCGGCGCAACGACAACCGGAATACTTGGCATTTGGTCAACTTTTGCCAGGCGAGCAAGTAGTACATCTTTGGAACAAACAGTCATAGTCATCGGCTCACCGCCTGTCGATGCTGAGATTTGACATACGCTGTCGTGGAGGGCAGGTGGACCAAACGAAATTCGTCCGTGATCCCGAATAAAGACTCCGAATGCCCGAGAAAGAGGTATCCGTGCGGCAACAGATTGTTGTAGAAGTGCTGAATCACGTGGCGTTTCGATAGAACGTCGAAGTAGATGAGCACGTTGCAGCAGAAAATTACATCCATACTCTTCATGAACGCCATGCGGGCGTCATCGAGGAGGTTGAGGCGCGTGAAAGTAATGCCGCCTCGCAACCTAGACGTGACTCGCAATTGATTGTCAGTGGAATCGAAATATTTCTGCCGGTAGTGGGGCGTGAGATTGCGCGTGCTGTAGTCCCCGTAAACGCCGTTCTTGCAGTGAGCCAGAGATCTTTCGTTCAAGTCAGTCGCTAGGATCCAGCGGAACTCTTTCCGACGCCAAGCAGCAAGAACAAACTGACATGTTGCAACTGGCCTCGGGCCGAAGAGTCAACAGCCCATCCGATGACCCGGTCGCCGCTGCCATCGTTGTCCAGAATCACTCAGAGAGCAGCACAGACGATCAATACCTGCGTAGTGCGAGTTCTCTGCAGCCACAATTGCAGACTGCGGATTCTGCGCTGAACTCAGTTGTAGGTTCCCTGGATCGTGCCAAGGCGATCTTATGAATCGACTCTTCAAGAATCTCAAGCGTCTTCAGCAACTGCCGTCGCAGACTGGCCTATACCTTCGTATTCCCGCGGTTGTAGAGTCTCCGAGCCACAAGGCTCGCAGCACCTTATGGGGCGTCCCAGTCGATGGCGTAGATTTCCTGGCTGCTCACGTCGCGGATGAGGAGCGGGGTGTCGTCGGGGGTCAGGCCGGTCCACGATGCAAGATCGCCCCAGTAACGGCGCATACCTTTGAGGCTGACGAGGCGCTCGAGTTTGCGGTCGGAGATGCGGACACGGAAGAAGTTGGCGTCTTCGGTGAGGGTCGTATCGAAGTAAATGTACTGGCCGTCATGCGACCAGGTGGGATAGCCCATCGGCAAGCTGATTAACTCTTGCCATTGCTGGGTGGTGCGGTCGAAAAGCATCAGCTTTTGGGAATCGTCGGTGATGGCGGCGATGTAGTGGCCATCGGGAGACCAGCGCGGGGAGAACATTTGCTTGGCGCCTGGCAGCATCGACAGCTTGCCGGACGGCAGATCATAGATCGCAATGCCTGGGCCGTCGGCCATGGTGGACGGCGAGCCCGCGTCGTTGAGAGTCAATACGACGGACTTGCCGTCAGGTGACCAGCCAGGGTCGTATCCGGCCTCAGCGTCGGGGATCAGCGGTCGCAGGGCGGTGCCGTCGCTCGCCACGAGGTAGGCGCGCCATCCGGACTTGGGTGTCTGTCCCATAAAGACCAGTTGTGTCCCATCGGGAGACCAGCGAGGCAGACCCGCCACCATTGGCGCGAAGGTGAGTTGGCGCCGCTGGCTGCCATCGACGTTGCTTTTCCAGAGTTCGTTTTCTGGAACGGAGACGTAGGCGACCCACTTTCCATCGCGAGAAAAACTCACATCACGAATCGAGACGCCGCCGAGATAGGCTCCGAAGCCAGACTTGCCATCGAAGCGGCTGAGTTCGCAACGGGGCTGGGCTCCGACCGTGAAGATTCTTTTGCCATCCTTGCTCACGGTGGAAAAGTAGAAATTGAGCGGCCCGTTCGTGAGTTGAACAGGCTTTGGCTTCCGAAACCAGGACGATTTTTCCGGAAGGGCCCAGATATTCGTCCGGCCCTCGCGGAGGCTTTGAAAGAGGAAATATCTTCCATCGGGTGTCCAACTGCCACAGCATTCCCGAGGTTCGCTGTTCCAGGCTGGGAGCAGTGGGTGGAGGTTGGAACCGTCGGGGTACATTTCCCAGATCGCGCTGGAGCCGTTGCGGGTGTCGACGACTTCGAAGCGCAACTTGTGACCGTCGGGCGAGAGACGAAGGCTAAAAACCTGGCTGCCGACCGTGGCGATCTTGCTCGGCTGGGCGCCATCACTTCTTGCCTGGAAGACTTCGCCTCCGCGAGAAAAGAAAAGCTGGTTCCCATAGGGCGACCAAGTGGCTGAATCAGCCAGGAAATCGCCGAGGCGGCGAGGCGCTCCACTTGGAAGGGGGACGGACCACACCTCGGGGCTCTTGTTGGTGCCAAGAATTGCTCCCACGAGAAGAGAAGAGCCGTCGGATGCGACGTCGGCAACAAACGAATTCTCAAACGGCGTGGGCACGACACTGGTCTCGCCGCCCGCGACCGACACCTGACTGACGACGAAGTGGGAACCTTGCAATTCCATGAAATAAAGCCGTTCGCCATCCGTAAATATTCCTCCCTTGGCGAGCCCGTCGTGCGTGACTTGTGTGTAACCGAGCACGCGCGGCGGGCCGGAGGGAATCAGCAAGAGCGTGGCGCCTAGTAGAGCAAGGGCACCCACGGCTCCGCCGTAGAGCGGGAGGCGTTTTCGGGAAGTGGAAGTGACGGCTGTCTGAGGTGGAGTTGGTGCTGGCAGAAGAACGGCCGCTGCGGTTAGTAGCGGGGAGTCCTCGACATGCGTCGCGCCGTTCCGCGAGGAACCGTTGACCGTCCCGATGAAGCGGTAGCCGCGACGGTAGAGCGTCTCGATGTAGCGAGGGTTTTCCGAGTCGTCGTTCAGGGCCTGCCGGAGTTTCTTGACGGCGCTGTTGAGGCTAAGGTCGAAGTCGACGAAGGTGTCTTCCGACCAAAGTTTTTTCTTGAGTTCGTCGCGGGTGACGATCAAGCCAGGGCGCTCGAGCAACATCGCGAGGATCTGGAGAGGTTGCTCCTGGAGCTTGATGCGAATGCCCGACTTGCGCAGTTCGCGAGCCTCCAGGTCAAGTTCGAATAGGCCGAAGCGCAGGACCCCAGGATTGGTCGCGGACTGCGACATTCGAGTCACCCCTATAAATGATACAGAGTTTACACCGGCTGAGGGCTCAAGAGCTGTTTCCTCCAGATCATATTCTGACAGTTCACATTTCTTTTCAGCAGCTTAGTTGGTCACATTTGTTCCCAAGCCAAATCACTGTCCCTCCATTGTTGTGGCGGAGGTTGTCGACGATTTTTGCGCAGGTTCGCCGCGGAAGTCGCTGAGTCTGAGCGGCCGAAACGGCAACCAATTCACGATCGACGGAGGACTTTATGAGGATGCGATTGATAGTGGTGCTTCTGGCGGGGATGACAGCGTGGGCAGAGCCGACGTGGGCACAGGCTGGTGGTGTGCGGGTGAGCGTCCCGTTCCCGTTTGGCGTAAGTGGCAAGACGTTCGCAGCCGGCGACTACATCATGGTGGCCGGGTCGCACCAGGTGAGGATCATGTCCCAGGAAGACGGTAAGACGCTGCTGTTTGCGATTGCTAATGACGTCTCCGGTCACCTTGCGGGCGCAAACGGACGAATCGTGTTTCGCTGCTATGGCGACCGCTGCTATTTGTCGGAGGTGTGGTCTCCGGTTGAGCAAGACGGACGGCAAGTGCTGCCTACCCGCGCGGAGGCACATTCGAGCCGAGAGCGAAGCGGAACGTACTTCGCGGTTCTGGGGACGCCAATGAGGTAGGGGGTTTTCGGTTGTGCTCTAAAAAATGCGAGCGGTGGGACGCGGTTTCCCCACTTCTCACAAGGGCGCGAGCAATGGGGGACCGCGCCTTGGAGTAGGGGGTGCCTAGGAGTGATCTTGAACCGGTTAGCGTCCAAAAAGCGGACGCGAACCTGGGGCACCTTCTTGGCTTTTCTCAGTCACAGAAATGCAAGAGTGCCCACGACACTGGGGACTCCGAACAGAGGAGTGTGCGGGCCACAACCGGAGCAGAGTTAGTCCTTTTCTAGTATTGCCGCGGTTCGGCTCCTGAAAGTAAGGTCTTCGCTCATTCCACCGAGTGAGATTTCTATTCTCGAATTGACGGGGCCCCATGCCCATTCCAACTGAACCCATTGGCAGCATCCCTCGGCCTCCAGAATTGCTGTCGGCGATGCAGGCTCACGCGGCTGGCAAGATGTCAGCGGAGAGTTTGCATGTTGTGCAAGATTTGGCCGTGAACGACACGATTCACCGGCTGGAAGAGATTGGGTCGCCGGTCGTGACGGACGGCGAGCAGAGCAAGCCGAGCTTCGCAACGTATCCGCTGCTCGGGCTCGACCTCGCGCCGGATGGCGTCATCATTCCGTTCGCGGATGGTCACACACGGCAGCTGCCGCGATTGGCGCGCGGACCGCTCCGGTATGGCGTGAATGCGGCGACTTACTTGAAGACCGCGCAGAGGTACGCTCGCCACCCGGTAAAGCAAGCGGTGATCTCCGCGTCGGCGTTGAGCCTTCTTTATCCGCAGAGCGGGATTGATGGATACACGCGCGAAGAGTTCGTGGCGGATCTTGTGTCGGCGGCGGAGAAAGACATTCGCGAATGCCTGCAGGCGAATGCCGCGTGCGTGCAGATTGACTTCACGGAAGGACGGCTGGCGTTGAAGCTCGATCCGTCGGGTGAATTGTTGCGTGCGTTTGTCGAGTTAAATAACCGAGTGTTGAGCGGGTTTAGCGATGCCGAGTGGCAGAAGATTGGCGTGCACACGTGTCCGGGCGGGGATCGGGATTCGACGCACAGCGCGGATGTGGACTACATGGGGCTGCTGCCGGCTTTGTTCCAGTTGAAGGTGGGGCGGTTCTACATTCAGCTGGCAAGTGAGAAGGATCGGAAGCGCGTACTGAACACGATTCGGGGGCTATTGCAGCCGGGGCAAGTGGTGTTCGTGGGTGTGACGGATCCGATCAGTCCGAAGGTTGAGACTTCGGAAGAAGTACGGGATCGGGTGCTGGAGGCGGCGGAATTCATTTCACCGGAGTCGCTGGGAACCACCGACGATTGCGGGTTCTCGCCGTTTGCGGACGACACGTCCACTTCGCGAGATACGGCGTTCGCGAAGATCCGGTCGAGAGTGGAAGGGACGGCGATGGCGGGGAAGGCGCTGGGGGTGTAGGGCGAGTGTCGAGATTTCACGACTCGGATGCCTAATTAACTCTCAACGTAAGTGTGGATTCTCCAGAGGGGGCGGCTCGGTAGCTTCGACTGTACTTCTCCGAGAGAAACCGGCAGCGCGGCGAAAGGCTCGGCGAAAAAACCTAGTAATTCTGCGCTAACAGATCCAACGTGTAAGAGGACGTACGTCGCAATGAGGAAAAGGATCTCGCCAGCGAGCTTCATAAGTTGTTTTCGCGCCTACTCCGAATAGTCACGCTTCGAGAAACAGAAGAAATCAAAACTTCCTTCCTCTACACCCGCAGCTCGACAACAGTTGCGCCGCCGCCGCCCTCGTTCTGCGGAGGCTCGGTGACGGAGACCACGTGCGGATGTTTCTGCAGATATTGGCGCAGGGCTTTGCGCAGAATACCCATGCCGCTGCCGTGGACGACGCGGACGCGCGACAGTCCCGCGAGGAAGGCGCGGTCGACGAACTTTTCCACCTCAGTGGTGGCCTCGTCGACGGTGCGGCCGATGACGTTGATTTCGGAGGGAATGCTTGCGTCGTCGCGTCCGAAAGAGACGGAGATGCCGCGAGCGCGGGCCGCGTTGATAGGAGAGTCGGCGGCGCGAGTGACAACTTCGGCGATGTCGTCGCGTGCTATCTTCATTTTCATCGCGCCGATTTCGACTTCGAAATGGTTGTCGTCGATGCGGCGGGTGACGACGCCGGGGCGGCCTACGGATTTCAGCTTTACCGTATCGCCTTGCGAGACGTGCTTGACGAGCCTGGGTTGGGCGTGCGGGTCGCCCCGATCGGCGCCAGTGGCATGCGCGACGACAGTGGAGTCGAATTGCTCGCGGAATTCGCGGCGCAATTGTGCGATGCGGCGCTCGGCGTCTTTGGAGAGCTTCTGCGCCGAAGCGCGATCCTGAATCGCGTTCACGGTCTCACGAGCGTGGTACTCGAAGTCTTTGAAGAGGGTCTCGAGCTTCTTCTCCATCTCGCGGACCTTGGTTTGTTGTTCTTTCTTGCCTTCGGCGGTGAGGCGGCTCTTCTCTTTCTCTAACTCTTGCTCGCGCGTACGCAGGCGGACGCGTTCGGCTTCGGCTTCGCGGAGTTGTACATGCAGGCGGTCGAGGAACTTGGCGACGTCCTGCGTCTGCGTACCGATGCGGGCGCGAGCAGCAGCGATGATCTCGGGATTGAGTCCGAGGCGCTGCGCGATGTTGATGCCCGCAGAGGCGCCGGGCACGCCGAGGCGGAGTTCGTAGGTCGGCTGCAGCGTGGCTTCGTCGAAGCCGACGGAGGCATTCACGACACCGGGCGTGTTCACGCCGTACACCTTCAATGACGTGTGGTGTGTGGAGATGATCGTGATGCATCCGATGCGGCGGAAGTGGTCGGCGATGGCGACGGCGAGCGCGGCGCCTTCTTCAGGATCGGTGGCCGAACCGAGTTCGTCGAGCAGGACCAGCGAATCGGCAGTCCCAGTGCGCGAGAGGACATCGATGTTAGTGACGTGCGCGGAGAAAGTAGAGAGATTCTGCTCGATGGACTGGTAGTCGCCGATGTCAGCGAGAACACCGTCGAAGATGGGGAACTCGGCTCGGTCGGCGGGTACGGGGATGCCCGATTGCGCCATGAGCGCGAGCAGGCCGACGGTTTTGAGCGTGACGGTCTTGCCGCCAGTGTTCGGGCCGGTGATGACGAGTTCGCGACGATCGCCTTCGAGTTCGATGGAGATGGGGACGACACGTCCGCCTTTGGCCTTGAGATTGCGCTCGAGGAGCGGATGGCGAGCATTAGAGAGGATGAGGCGTGAAAAAGATTGCACGGCATCGTCGTTGGACTGGTGATCTGAGGGACGGCGAGACGCCGTACCGAAAGCCGGCGAGGACGCCGGCGCTACGGAGAAGCGGACGGCGACGCAAAAGTAGTCTTCGGCGAAGCGGGCCTTGACGAACTGGAGTTCGAGTTCAGCGAGGATGTTGGTGGCGGCACGGATCGCTTCCGCGTGCTCGCCGATCCGGCGCGTCATCTCGATCAGGATGCGATGGATCTCGGCCTGTTCTTCGTCGAAAAGGCGCACGAGGTCGTTGTTTTGTTCGATGGTCTCGATGGGCTCGACGTAGACGGTCTGGCCGCTGGAACTGGAGCCGTGGACGACACCGGGCACGCGGCGCTTCTGTTCGATCTTGACCGGGATGACGAAGCGTTCGCCGCGGATGGTGATGAGTTCGTCCTGCACGACCTCGCCTTCGGCAAGGCGGCGGAGATAGCTGCGGAGAGACTCTTGGATGGTGCGGCGTTGCTTGTCGATGTCGCGGCGGATGCGTGCAAGCTCGGGCGACGCCCGGTCCTCTAGAGTGCCGTCAGGCTGGATCTTGTTGCGGAACGCCCGCAGGAATTCTGTGAAGTCGGCAAAGCCGGAGGAGAGCGCGGAGACGGCGTCCCAGGTAGAGCGCATGGCGGCGGGCGGGCTGAGCGCGATCTCGCGCCACTCGGCGGCGCGGTCAATGACAAGGATGACGTCGCGGATTTCGGTGGTTTCAAGGGCGGCGCCGGCGATGCGGGATTTGTCGAGGAGCTGGCCGACCTCGAGCAGGCCGGAGAAGTCGAAGCGGCCGCCGACACGGCGAAATTCGCGGATCTCCGTGGTGAGTTGGTGCTGGTTTTCAATCCAGGCGCGCTCGGTGGTCGGCGCGAGTGCCGATACGCGGCCGGAGCCGAGCGGAGAAGAAGTGTATCCGCGCAGCAGTTCGCAAAGCGAGTCGAACTCAAGGACGCGGGCGCTGGTGTGGGCGAGAGTCACGGGTGCCGTCGGAAATATGGTACAGGAAGGGCGAGAAACAAAGTTCCGACGTTCCAAAGTTTCGGGTTCCAGGTTTCAAGGTCATTGTGCAACCCCGTGATACTCCACGCCCAAGAGTGTGCGCGCCACATAAGGACTCAGCAGTGAGGCTACCGCACCACAAAGCGAGGTCTCAAAGTTTCATGTTTCAAGGTACTCGTGAACTACGATCTTCCGGCTTGGACGGCGGAGGCGGCCTGCGAAGCTACTGGAAAACGAAGGGTAAAGACGGCGCCACCTTCAGGCTTATTCTGACAGTTTATGTGGCCCTGGTGATCTTGTACGACACCGTAGGTCACGCTGAGCCCGAGTCCGGTTCCTTTGCCGACGGGCTTGGTTGTGTAGAAGGGGTCGAAGACGCGCTCGGGTTCGGTCATGCCTGGGCCGGAGTCGGAAAATTCCACGACGACTTCGTTATTTTGCAGACTCGTCTTTACGCGGAGCGCGCCACCGCCGATGTCGCCGAGGGCGTCGATTGCGTTCTCGGAGAGATGAATGAATGCTTGGAGCAGCTGGTTCGTGTTCCCCCAGATGCGCGGAAGGCCGTGGCGCAAATCCGTTTCGAGGCGGATATTGCGGCCGTGAATGTTGGCATCGTGCATCTGGAGAGCACGTTGCACGAGGGCGCTGACATCGACCAGAACTTTTTCGGAAGGGTTCTGCTGCGAGAAGCTGAGCAGGTCGGCGACAAGATCGCGGGTGCGGCGGGCCTGCTGCCCGATTTTCTCGGCCATGGCGGCCTGCTCGCCCTCAGTCGTGTGAGCGGCCAGAAGTTCGGAATATCCGAGGATGGCGGCGAGCGGATTGTTGATCTCGTGAGCGGCGCCGGCAACGAGTTGTCCGAGAGAAGCCAGTTTTTCTTTCTGGACGAGATGCGTCTGAAGACGTTGCAGGTTCTCGTAGCTCTGGCGCGACTGATCGAGCAATGCGATCAGTTGGCGATCGAGCAGGAACTGCTTCAGGAAAACGAACACGCCTAATACGAATGTCGCGGCGAGCGTCACGAGCAGGCGGAAGTTTCGCAGCCGCGCGGGGCCATGATCGTTGAAGACAACCCAGAGGCCAAACAGGGGCAGTGAAAGGATTGCGGCAGTAGCCAGACGAGGAGCCAAGCCGACCCAGCGGCTGGCGGGTTCGTCGTCGGGCGAAGGAGCGAGATCAATACGGCGGGCAAGCAGGGCGGCCCAGAGCATCCAGCCCATCGAAAGCAACAGCAGCATGTCGTAGGGACCGCCGCTGTAGTACTGGTTGCGCGCGATGGCGGCGTTGATCATCTCCGAGCCCAGCGTATAGACCGAGGCGGAGATGAAAAGATTCCAGTAAATTCTGCGCCAGTTGCCGGGGGTGGACGATGCAACCATTCCCAGCACAAAGACCAGCACCAGATTTTCGAGCAGATATAAGAGGTCGTAATTCTTGCTATAGACGGGGGTGTTCAGCTGAACATATTCATCGGGGAAGACGATGAACATATACAGGAAGACCCACCACACGAGCAACATCCCGAAATTCAGCGCGTCGAGCAGTACCTTGCGATCTTTCAGTGGGCGGTGCGGGCGCAGCGCGACCGCTGCCATGAACGGAACAATGTGAACGAACAGAATGACGTCGCCAATGAAAGGATCGGGAATTTCACGCCTGCGGATGACCTCAATCCAGGTCCAGCCCCACTGGTTGATCGCCCACATCAAGCAGCCGACGCTCAACAAGGCCCAGAAGGCGCGAGCGCGCTGCTGTGTCATGGCATTGCTGAGCATGGCTCCCGCGGTGACGAGGAGCAGAATGAAACCGAACACGTCGCCGAAGACGGTGAGCGGATATCCACGCGGCGCGAAGCAGGTGATCCCAACCACCGCCACAACGAGGAGGATGAGGCCGGGTCTGCCGAGTTTGCCGAAGGCGGGCATACGCCCTCTCAGTGTATGCGCGAAGCTGGCTTGGCCTGACATTACAGCCGAGAACAAGGTGATTACGGAAGTACCTGTTGGTGTTTTTCCGAGAAGCAGAGCAACTCTAGAGGTCAGTTAGGGAATCCGGGAAGAAACCACCTGCCGTGCTTTGCCCGGTCCGAACAGGCGAGGGCGCCCGTCCCCACGTGGCCTGTGCAGGATATCCGGCTAACAGTGATCGGGATCACACGTCCTTGTGGTCTCAAAAATCGCCGAACACCCGCTTTTTCCGCTCGGGCAGACCCAGTTCGCTTTGCTAGAATCAGCCTATGGCGTTCCCCATCACGCGGCTGCGACGGCTGCGCAAGAGCGAAGCAATCCGTTCCATGGTGCGCGAGACCCGGCTGACTCCGGAGAACTTCGTCTATCCGATGTTCGTATGCCCCGGAACGGGCGTGCGGAAGGAAGTTCGCTCGATGCCGGGTGTGTTCAATCTGTCGGTGGACGAGGCCGTGAAGGAAGTGCACGAGGTGCATCGGCTGGGCGTGCCTTCGGTGATCCTGTTCGGCCTGCCAGAAAAGAAGGATGAAGTGGCGACCGGCGCTTGGGCCGAGGATGGAATCGTGCAGCAGGCGGCTCGCGCGATCAAGCGCGAGGTCCCAGAGACGATCCTGATGGGCGATGTTTGCCTTTGCGAGTATATGTCGCACGGGCATTGCGGGATCGTGAAAGCTGCGCCGCAGTCGCTGGGTGCGGCGGTGGCAGCGCCTCCGGCAGCGGCCATCGAATATGAGATCGTGAATGACGCGACGCTCGAGTTGCTGGCGCGGACTGCCGTGTCGTTGACGCGGGCAGGGATCGACATCATCGCGCCTTCCGACATGATGGATGGGCGAGTGGCCGCGATCCGCAAGGGACTCGACGCGGCCGGCTTCAGCAACACGCCCATCCTTTCTTATGCCGCGAAGTATGCCTCAGGTTTCTACGGACCTTTCCGCGAGGCGGCGGATTCGGCGCCCCAGTTCGGCGACCGCCGCTCGTACCAGATGGATCCGGCCAACTTCCGGGAAGCAATGCGCGAGATCGAAACCGATCTCGAAGAAGGCGCCGACATGATCATGGTGAAGCCGGCGATGCCGTATCTCGACGTGATCGCCGCTGCGCGTGAGCGCTTCGATGTTCCTTTGGCGGCGTACCAGGTGTCAGGCGAGTACGCTATGATCGAAGCGGCGGCGCGCAACAACTGGATCGATCGAGAGCGCGTGATGATGGAATCGCTGACTTCAATTCGCCGCGCGGGCGCGAGCATTATCCTGACCTACTACGCGAAAGAGGCCGCGCGGTTGCTCGGTTAGCAAGCGCCCACCACCCCATAGTCTGGAACTCCGCCACAGCGAACGCTCACTATCTTTTCTCCCCATACAGAAACCGCAGCACGGGCGTCCACCATTCGTCGTTTGGCTCTTTATAAAGAGCGTTGTGTTTGAAGCCGTGCTGGATCACCATTTCTTTCGGTTCGGGCGCAGACTGAAAGATCTGTTGGCCCATAGCAAGCGCGTTAACCAGGTCAGCGTCGCTGTGTACCAGCATTAGCGGAGAGCGAGTGTGTTCAATATTTTTCACGTTGTTCCATGCATCCGGCATCATTGAAACAAGCAGGCGTGGAGTCCCGCGATGGGCGCCCGCCTCCCGCAGGGAAGAAAATGCGTTCGCTACTACCACGCATGCGGGCGTGGGTCGGAAATCTGGGAGAGCCTCAAGCATTGGACCGTTCCCCATAGAATGACCAAGCACGCACAACCGTGAATCTCCCGCGAATCGTGCCGCGAACCATACGTACGCCGCCGCGGAATCGTGGTTCAGGTTCTTGATGGTCCCGGGCCTCGAACTGTTTCCGTGGCCCGAGTAGTCGAACACGACCGATGAGATACAGTGGTCATAAAGGAAGCGTTGAGCCTTCACCCACTCCGAGATTGTTTCCATTACCCCGTGGAAGATGAGCAACGCCACTTTCGGCTCACAAGGACGAGCGGCCATCACCAGGTAACCGTCCAGTGTGCGGTCGGCGCTTGGAATCCCTATCCTTTCGTAGATGACTCCGACGCTAGCTGGTGTCTCCGGACCATTCGGTCCGGTGGAGAGAAACTTGGGTTCAAAGTAGTGGAGAAGGACTGGCCCCGAAAAGAACACCCCGATTGGAACCAGCATAGCCGCCACCGCCGCCCTTATCCGCCAGGTTCTCGCCATAGAGTGGCTCAGTGTAATGCGGCGGAGAGCCCTATGGAATAAGTAAACGTTCTTTCGAGACGCTCCGCGCTGGCCCTGGTTCGCGAATGCTTCTTCCGTGTAATAAAATTAAAAGTTTGGGTCTTGGTCATTTTTCCCGGAGATCGGCAGCGTGGGACTGACTGAAGCCAAGCTAAGGAACTTGGCTATAGGTGAGAGTCGGCAAGTTCCCGTTCACGGCGAATTCGCGGGTGTTGATCGTCGGGCAGCACGAGGGATTCATCAAGGTTGTGTCGGATGCGAAGTGTGGAGAGATCCTGTGCACATCATCGGGCCACAAGCGACCGAGTTGATCTCAGAGGCCGTAGCGGCGATGGAGCTGGAGGCGACGGTCGCGGACTTGATGTGGACGATTCACGGGCATCCGACGTTGGCCGAAGCGATTCTGGATGCATCCAAATAGTGTGTACGGGATGGCGATGAACGCGTGATCTCCGTTCTCCAACTCGGCACGATTGACTACGCAACTGGGCTACGGTTGCAGAAGAAGCTCGTCGATCTGCGGAAAGAGGGCCGGATCGGCGACGTGCTTCTGCTGCTCGAGCACACGCCGGTGATCACTCTGGGGCGAAACGCCAAGGCCGCGAATGTTCTAGCGGCGCCAAAGATGCTGGGGGAGCGCGGAGTCGAAGTCTTCGAGTGCGATCGGGGCGGCGATGTCACGTTTCACGGGCCGGGCCAACTGGTCGGCTATCCGATTTTCGATCTGCGCGGATTTCCCTCGGAAGACGGGAAGCGCAAGACGCTGGGAGTGATCGAATATGTGCGGAGGCTGGAGGAAGTCCTGATCCGCACGGGCGCGGATTTCCGCATTCCGACGGAGCGGATGGCAGGCCTGACGGGTGTCTGGACGGCATACACGGAAAACGTGCGGAGCGAGAAGCCGGGCGAACAAGGGGACAGCGCAATGGCGCATCCCAACCGCCAAGTGCCCTACATAAAGGAGCAGGCCAAGATCGCCGCCATTGGCGTGCACATCTCGCGCGGTGTGACCTCGCACGGATTTGCGCTCAACGTGAACACAGACCTCAGTTACTTCAATCTGATCGTGCCATGCGGGATTACGAACAAGCCGGTCACTTCAATCGGGAGGGAAGTTGGCAAGCCGGTTCCCCTTGAGAACGTAGCGCACTCAGTCGCGCGCAACTTCGGGAGCGTGTTTCACAGCCAGATCCTGTGGCTCGAAACGCTCGAGGCATTACTCGGCGAGAAAGTTGGCGTTCCTGTGCGGCCGGCCGAGGAATTGCGCAAGCTGCATCGCGAGGACGGGACACACTGGGCCTGACGAGTTGGTGAAAAGTCGCGCCAGCGTTTAGCATGTGGGACGGCGCGCCGCGTCGCGCGAAATGGGGATGGCGAAGAAGACAAAATCCAAAGCGTCCCGGCCCAGGGCCACGGAGAAGGCTTCTCGCAACGGTCATCAGTCGGCCCGTACGCCAGCGCAGCAGCGCACCTACACGATTCCCGACTATCGCCTCGAAAAACTGTCCATTGAGCTGCGCCAGGTGCGCGACGGCGACACGGTTCGCTACGAAGTCTCGGGCGATCTAAGCGCACCGGCGCCGCCCATTCGCGACTCGAAGTATCTCAACAAGCAGCAGTGCATCGAAATCTATCGGTGGATGCTGCTCAATCGCAAGATGGAAGCGGCGCTTGAGAATCTCTACAAGCAAGGAAAGGTGGTGGGCGGGGTGTACTTCGGCCTCGGGCAGGAGGCGTGCTCGTGCGCTTCCGCCTACGCGCTGAAGCCGGATGAGTGGCTCGGACCGATGATCCGCAACCAGGGATCGCTGCTAGTGCGCGGCTTCTCGCCTCGCGACATCATGATGCAGTACATGGCGAAGGCTGGCTCGCCGACTAAGGGGCGCGATGCGTCGTCCCACTTCGGAGATATCCAGGAGCGTAACGTCGTCGCGCCTATCTCGACCCTCGGTGACCTGATTCCGGTGCTTGCGGGCGTCGCGCTGGGTGCGCGGATGCAGGGCAAGAACATCGCCGTGATGACGTACATCGGCGATGGCGGACAGTCGACTGGCGTGACTTACGAGGGCTTGAACTTCGCGGCCGTGCAGAATCTCGGGCTTGTATTGTTCGTCGAGAACAATCTGTGGGGATACTCCACACCGGCCGATATGCAGTTCCGCGTGGAAGACCTTGCCGAGCGGGCGATCGCCTACGGCATCCCCGGAGTAATTGTGGATGGCACCGATGCGTGCCAGGTTTACGATGCCGCACACGAAGCCTGCGAGCGTGCACGGCGCGGCGAGGGTCCAACCCTGATCGAAGCCAAGATGATGCGGATGAAGGGACACGCCATCCACGATGCGGCCGAGTATGTTCCCAAGCCGCTTTTCGAGTACTGGAAGAAGCGCGATCCGATTGCGCGCTTTGAGAACTATCTGGTGAACGTCAAGAAGTGGCTGGCGCGGGAAGAACACGAGAAGTTGATCGCGGGAATAGATGCCCAGCTGGAAGCGGATCGCGACTTCGCCGTCGCGTCGCCGATGCCAGAGCCAGAGACCGCCGTGGGCGGCGCGTACTGCGAACCGGGTTGTCACGAGATCAAGCCGAAGTACGGGGTGCCGAACGTCAAGACGGGAAAGCGCGGAATCTCGCACCGCGCCGAGAGCGCGGTGCATCTCAAGTAGCGAAATGAATTCGAAGCGACGAGCCACGAGCCATCAGCTACCAGCAACGACTTAAACATGGCAACTCTCACCTATCTCGAAGCCATCCGCCAGGGAATCTGGGAGGAAATGGAGCGCGATCCGACCGTCTTCTGCATCGGCGAAGACATCGGCATGTACGGCGGAGCGTTCAAGGTTACCGACGGCTTCATCGACCGCTTCGGCTCGGAGCGCGTGATCGATACGCCCATCGCCGAATCGGCGATCGTCGGCGCGGCATTCGGCGCAGCCCTGACGGGAATGCGCCCGGTGGCCGAATTTCAGTTCATGGACTTCATCGGCTGCGCCTTCAATCAGATCACCAACATGGTAGCGAAGGCTCACTATCGTTGGGGCGCGCCCGCGCCGATCGTGATTCGTGGCCCGAGCGGTGGCAACGTCCACGGTGGTCCGTTCCACTCGCAGAATCCGGAAATGTATTTCGTGCATGCTCCCGGACTGAAAGTCGTGTGCCCGGCCACCGCGTATGACGCCAAGGGGTTGATCAAGGCGTCGATCCGTGACAACAATCCGGTCATCTTCTTCGAGCACAAGTATCTTTACCGGCGGATTAAAGAAGATATCCCTGCGGATGATTATGTCGTGCCCTTGGGCCAGGCCCGCGTGGCTCGATCAGGTCGCGACCTCAGCATCATTACTTACGCGGCTATGGTGCATGTTGCACTGGAAGCGGCGGAGCAGCTGAGTCGCGAGGGAATCGAACTCGAAGTGCTGGACCTGCGCACGCTCTCGCCGCTCGATCGCGATGCGATCTCCGATACGGTCCGCCGAACGAACAAAGTCCTGATTCTGCACGAGGACGTGCGCACCGGTGGGATTGCGGGAGAAGTGGCTGCCATCATCAACGAGGAAGCCTTTGATTCCCTCGACGGACCCATTGTGCGTCTTACGGCCCTCGACACCCCGGTGCCGTTCTCGCCTCCGCAGGAGGAATTTTTTCTGCCCCAGGTCAGCGACGTGGTGCGCGAGGCGCGCAAATTGGTCTCCTACTAACAATCAATATAGAAATGGGTGGACACCGTAACGGCCCGCATCGTGGACCGACCAAAATGTTCCACCCAGGGGCGTAAGCCTTGCATCCTAATCTGCGTCATTTATCATGGGATTTTCACGATCAAGTACCGTGGCGATTCTTTCCGCCTATCACTAGCGTTCGAACTCCCGCCCGCAGCACCAGGCGAAACAGTTGAGATCGGAGGGCTCATGCGTAGCTTCATTCTCGGCGTGGTGACCACGTTGGTAGTGCTTATATTAGGAGGCCTCGGCTTTGCACTCCTGGGGTTCTTCCCCACGACCGCCAACACCCCTCCGCCGCGATGGGAAGCCCATGTCGCAATGAGCGCCGTCGATGCCTCAGCCGACCGGCACGCCGCCCACGTGAACAGTCCGGTGCTTCCGACTGATGAAAACCTGAAGGCGGGCATGACGATCTACACAATGAACTGCGCCGGTTGTCATGGAAAACTTGATGGCAAACCTGAGCCGTTCGGCGAATCCTTCTACCCTCCGGCTCCGCAACTCGTCATACATCCTCCTGACGATCCCGACTGGCACACGCACTACGTCATTCACAACGGCATCCGTTATACCGGCATGCCTGCGTGGGATAAGACACTCAGCGAAGACGACATCTGGAAGGTCACCATCTTCCTGTCGCACATCGAAAAGCTCCCGCCCTCGGTCCAGGATGCCTGGAAAAAAGCAACCGGCGCCGCTCCGCCGTCGGGTGGTGAAGCGGAAGACCACGACCACGATAAACATTGAGGTAGTTGCCGATGGCCGAGAGATGACCCTTGGAGAAGACCTAGGACTCTCGCAGCGCAGAGGTTCGTTGGACCCCTTGGGTAGCGGGACACACCGGTGGCGCCTGACTGATCTCATTTCGCAGCTATATAATATGGATTTGCGCCTGGCCCGATATTCATCCTAGTGGGCCGCGTGGAAGGAAATTATGCCGACTGACGTCATCATGCCCCAAATGGGCGAATCTATTTTTGAGGGAACCATTACCAAGTGGCTGAAGAAGCCTGGCGACAAAGTACAGCGCGACGAACCACTGTTTGAGATCTCAACCGACAAGGTCGACGCAGAAATCCCTGCTCCTGTGTCTGGAGTACTACAGGAAATCAAAGTCACCGAAGGTACGACGGTCCAGGTCAACACCGTGGTGGGCACAATTTCCGATGGCGACTCTGCCGCCGCGGCAAAAGCGTCAGCGCCGGCCGCCCCTGCCTCGACAGAAAAGAAAGAAGCCGCCAAGCCCGCCCCGCCGCCTCCACCGATGCCGGCTCCCGAGGCTCGTCACGAGGTCGAGACTCACGAGGAAGATGTGCGTTCCTCCCCGCTGGTCCGCAAGATTGCGCGCGAGAACAACGTCGATCTCTCGCAGGTAACAGGCACTGGCCTGGGTGGCCGCATCACGAAGCAGGACATCATGGCCTTCATCGAGAAGGGGCCTGCGACGCCTGCAACTTCCCCGGCTCCATCCGCGCCGCCCGTTCAGGCTCCTGCCTCCCGTCCTGCTCCGGTTCCGGCGCCCGCAGCCATTCCGGGCGATGTCGTACCGATGAGCCAGATGCGGAAGATCATTGCGCAGCGCATGATCGAATCGCGCCGCACAAGCGCGCACGTCCACGCTATGTTTGAAGTGGACCTCACGCGCATCGTGAATCTGCGCAACAAGCTGAAGAACGGGTTCGAGCAGCGCAATGGAGCGCGGCTCACATTCATGCCTTTCTTCGTGCGGGCCGCCATCATCGCTCTTCAGCAATACCCGATCGTGAATGCATCCATGGAAGGCGAGAGTGTCCGGTACCACCGGCACGTCAACGCCGGCATTGCGGTCGCGTTGGATTGGGGATTGATCGTTCCGGTTCTCAAGAACGCCGACGAGTTGAACTTTCTCGGCCTGCAGCGCGGTATCACCGATCTCGGCGAGCGCGCCCGCACCAAGAAGCTCATGCCCGCGGACGTCGAAGGCTCGACCTTCACCATCACCAATCCGGGTCAGTTCGGGGCCGTGTTCGGGCTACCCATCATCAATCAGCCGAACTCGGCGATCATGGGCGTTGGCGGCATCACGAAACAGCCGATGGTGATCACCGACAAGGACGGCAACGACTCGATCGCGATCCGCTCGGTGGTGCATCTGACGCTGGGTTACGATCACCGCCTGATCGACGGCGCCGTTGCCGACCAGTTCATGGCGCTGGTGAAGAAGACGCTCGAAAACTGGAGCGAGGAAGTCGGATAGGGTAAGCCGCCCCGCTTCCGAACAAACAAAAAACGAAGGCAGCTTCCACACTCGGATCGCTGCCTTCACGCATTGGCTAGCCGAAACTTTTTACTGCGCAGCCGGCGCTGCCGCCGGCTTCGTTACTCCCACTGACTTTGCATACTGCTCGATCGCCGGAATCAGTGCCTTGATATCCGCCACAAGCTGCGCATCGAGCGCGATATTGACTCCGTTAGCGGCTGCCGCACTTCCCGCCTCCGTGACTGCCTGTGCCGCCATACCAAGCAGAGCAAACGCTCCTCGCTCCAACTCGACAGCCTGCGGAAAAAACAAGCTGCTGACAGCTTCCACCTGGGGCTCCGCCTGCTCGACTTTCAACATTACATTGGCTACCGCCTTCGCACCCTTCACAATATCGCCTGCGACGGTTGCGAAGAAGTGCCCGATGTTCTTAAAACTAAATTGTGACATATCAATCTCCTTGAATGTATTTCCGCGAACAATGAGGAATGCTTACTCTTTTGCCTGAGACCAGCTCGATGAGTTCAGGCACAAAACGGTGCCGTCAATCACCATCCCCAACCCTTGCCGAAACTTGGCCTCGTCGACGATTTCCTTCCGCTCGATTGCTTCTGCGATCTGCATCGCCGCTCCGACGAACGAAACTGCCGACGCTTTCTTCTCCGAGCCCGAGTGATTTCCGAACAGTCCCTCAATCGAATTCACTACTGCCGGGACGAAGGCGATCCCCTGCAGCAACTTCTGTAGGAAGTTCATCTGCTTCTCCTTATTTATGCGTGGGAAATGGACGGCATGCAACGCACGGGTCTCAGCGGAATCAGCCACCGCTGGCCTGCTTGCGCGCCCGAACAACAAGTACCGAAGAGCTAAAACCAGACCTCTAAAAGCCGATCACCGACCACCGACGACCGAACACCTGCTACCGAATTTAAATGCGCGTCGACGTTATATATCGAAACATTCGTCGCATACCCGGCATTACTGACATAGAACCCGTATGGCTTATATCCAGGCGTCGATGCGCTCAACCGGTTCTCGCCCACCACCATCCCGTTGATGCTCATGTTCGCGAACGTCAGATTCGTCGACCCGCCATGCACGTACACGCCATAGTTGTCGAAGTAATCGAGCGCCAGGTGCTGAATGTTCAGCCCCGTCTTCCCGTTCGTATCAAGCAAAGCCGAATTCGAAGGCGTCACAACAAAGACCGCGCCGTAGTAAGAAGATGGACTGCCCTGCGAGTACACATACACATTCGACGGACTCGCCCCATCACAATAAAAATCCCGGTCGTGCGCCGGAGACCCCGTCCCCGACGAAGCCGTGACCAGCTGCCCCGGCACGCCGTTGAAGTACACATTCCCAGAGGACGACGCGCACGCCGTCGTGCCGCTCATCGTCGTCTTATAGATGTTGTCGCTCGTGAAAGACCATCCACTCAGCGCCTGATACCCCGTGATTCGCGGCGCCGGACCAGTTCCTCCGACCGGATACGCATCGATCGTCAGGTTGTTCTGTGAGATCACCAGCGGCTCATTCCAGACGTCGCCCCGATTGAGTAACACCGAATCCCCGGCCGCAACATGTGCCATCGCGTAGGCAAGCGTCTTCCACGGCGCTGCCGTCGAAGCCCCACTGTTGCCGTCGTTGCCCGTGCTCGAGCTGACGTAATGCGTGCTCGCACACGAACACACCGACAACGCCATCACCAAAAGTAGTCGTCTCATCGCTCTTCTTTATTAACCTGGGCTCCCCAACCGTGTGACGACGTACAGTCCTGTGCGCGGCCTTTGCTCTTGTTTTGAAACTTGAAACTCTGAAACTTTGAAACCTTCCATTTGTAGCGCCGGCGTCCTCGCCGGCTGTCTCGAGAGTGTCTCGCTCTCGAATTCTTCATGCATCTAGCACATAAGGTGCCCCAGGTTCGCGTCCGTTCTTTGGACGCTAACCTGGGAGGTCGAACCCTGTGCCGCGCACACAACTCTCCGCGTCCTCTGCGTTTTAAGATTTGTCGGAACTTACTTCTCAGCCCGGCGTAGTGCCTCAGGTTCGCGTCCGCTCTTGGAGGCTGACCTGGGATGCGCGCAAACATTCCACTACGGCTCGAAGACCATCGACAGCGCCTGCGCTCCGAAGCTTTCGTTAAACCCGCTAATCGTTATGCTGGCCGGCGGCACGCCTCCAGTTACGACCGCAACCTGGTTGTATGAGTAGAACGTTCCGACATTTGACCCAGTCCCGGTGAAGGTCGCGCAACCCGACGAGCATCCCGAGGTGAACATCAGGTAGTACTTTCCTGGAGCGAGCGTGCTCGTCCCGTTGTCGATCGTCCACGCCGCCACCTTTAGCGTATTGATCGGCGAAGCGAACGTCGTGGCTGCCGCCGAATAGTGCATCAGTAGGATTCCCGACGAATTGTAGAGTGCGACCGCATACACATTGCTTGTTGCATCGGCCGTGCTTCCCACTCTGTACGCAAACTTAGTCGTTGAAATCGTGTACGGCAGGAGGATCCCGACTACGTTGGCATTCGTGGTCGTTGCCGGGTAAATCGTCGATTGGTTGATGTTGTTGTAGTTCGGGAATGGGATATATGGCATCCCACCACCGATCACGGCCCCCCCGCATCTACTTCGTTCCCGTTCGAGTCGCTTACCCGCAGATTCCCACTCGTAAACGATCCCGACGCCATCGCAAACTTGTGCGCCGTATCCTGGAATGTCGTGTCCGTGAAGCCCGTCCCGCCTTGCGCTACCGGCAAAGCTGCCGCAAGATGCGTCGCCGTCACCTGTCCCGAAGCGTTCACATCCACGCCCGAAGCCGCCGGAGCAAAACATCCCAGAGCGTTTCCGCCGCCGTCCACGCCCGCCGCGGCCTGTCCAGCCGCGCACTTCGTCGGAGCCGTTGCCAGCGCCGTCGCCGTCGCCGCGTTGCCCGTGATGCTTGAACTGACCTTCGCGACTTCCGTCAGCGCGCCGCCGTTTTCGGAAACTACCAGCTTCCCATTATTGTCGAAGGTCAGCTCTGAGTTCCCCGAAGGCGCCGCCGTCGGAGCGCTGCTCGGAATCGCGCTTACCACCTGATACGGGCCGCCCACCGTCATGCTTCCCGCGATCGAAACATTCCCCTGAAACACCTGATCATTCGAGAACGTCTTCGTGCCGCCGATCGTTTCGTTGCCCGTATTGTGCACGGTCGCCGCATCCGTCGCCTTGCCGCTCAGCGCGCCCGCCAGATTCGCATTGTCGGTCGGCTGCCCAGTTAGCGACGCGAACGAACCGCCGCCGCTCCCCGACGCACACGCTCCCCACTTCAGGCCTAGCGCCTGTGTCGAATCCGCCACTAGGCATGAATTGTCAGCACCCACAGGCAACCGCGTGTTGCTCGTTTCGAATACCCACACATCGCCCTTCGCGCTCAGCGGAGAATTCCCACTCCCGCATCCCGTGCACGTGCCATGCACCGTCAGGTTCCCGGCGATATCCGCATTTCTCCCCAACCACAGATCGCGCGGCCGGTTCGCTCCATTCGCGCCGAAGTCGTACGTGTTGTCCGTCACTGCAACAAAATGTCCCGTCGGTCCCAGAATCTTACAGCGGTCGGTTCCGTCTGCCACCGTACTGCCCGAAGACCCGGCATTGCCCGTCGAGAACGCTATGTCACCGGGTACGCCCGCGCCCGTCGGCAGTCCACCTTGAAGGCGGTTCACGGAGCCATTCTGGTCCGCTCCCCAGGCCGTCGCGGGCCCAAGCGTTCCCATGAAACCCAGCACTGCGCGACTCGCTGAACCGGTCGAGTTGGAATCGTTTCGAATGCCGATACAAACGTCATTCGCCGACATCCCGCCACCAGGCTGACCGATCTCCCAACAAACCGGCTTGGTGCCCATCGGATAGAAATCAATCCCGGAGTAGAAACTATTGCCCCCGCTGTTGCGATAGAAAGTCCAAGGAACGTACCGCGTGCTCATGCCCGGAGGAGCAATCGGTTGATCGGGCGCGGTGATTGTGACATCGCGAATCGTCCCAAGCCATAGATCGTTCTCGGGGAATCCCTGCACACCATTACTGCCAATCCAATCCGTGCGCGACACCTGGACGTGGTCGATAATACTGGGTGCTCCTCCCACGTTAACCTGCCCACCCGGAGTGCCGACGTCATAGAGTTCGCAGTTGCTACAACCCATATCGCTCGGAGCGCCCGAGATCACGTTGAAGTTCATTCGCTGGAACGTGACCGTACCGTTCGTCCAGGGACCGGAACCGGTCAAGCCCTTCCAGTATGGTTCGACGACAAACTGGGTTGTCGAATCCGGGGTAACAATGGGTAAGTGATAGTAGTTAGTCTGTAACCCGCCCGAAAAGGTGATGGTGTTATTTGTGTTCGCAGTAACAAGCGCCCATTCCCCATTCCCCGTCCCGGCGACCGCACACACCTGTTGACCAACAAGAGCGTTCGTCGTCCAGTTCGCGCCCGTCACGGTGATCGACGTAGAGGTACCGTTCGATGCCGTAGTCACACCTAAACCGCCGAAAGTGCCGTTCGTGTTCGTGGCGACGTAATACTTGCCGTCCCCGCATTGACCAGTGCCTGAGAACGGATAGATTGTCGAAGTCCAGGCGGTCCCTGCCAGCGACTGACTGCGAGATACGGAATACCACTGGCTTGCTTGAAAGATTGTGTAGCTATGTTCAATAAGCCCCCAACCTATCGCCGCGAGCTTGTGATCCTCCGAGCGCACATCGCGCACGATGCAGGGAGACATTGGACCTTCGCAGTACACGTCGTAACCGGTCTGCGTCCCAAACCACCCCGTCTCTGCTTCCATCGACATGCCATTGACTTCGACCGAACCGTAGTAAGACGCCACGCAATACAACGGGCTTGACTGGCAATCGCCCCGGATGATCTGATTTTTGACGGCGTTGTAAGCTGGATACCGACCAATGTTTCGACCCGTATTATTGCCGCCGATCTGCCAACCGGCACCGGTGAAGCCAAAGAATCCACAGTCAATGCAGCGAATATTATCGCCCTGGGCGTCGCCGCCGTGCTTCGCAACCAGCACACCCACGTCGGTCTGATAGTTTCCGAAGAAGGTGACATCTTTAATGGTGATTTGCTGCGGACTAAGATCGGCGCCGTGCGTGTGATCGTTGTCAATATCGACCAGTGGCACTCCCGAGGCTGAACCCACCGCAGAACCGAACGTCAGATCGTGAATGGTGCCATACGCGATGTTCTGGCTGTCGATGATGCGCTTACCAACGGCACCCTGCACGATGCCGCTCGCCAGCTTGCCGCACCCGCGAATCTCAAACCCCAGCACGTGATAGAACTGGATCTCGCCACTGATGTTGTACATCCCGCACAACGATAGCCGCTTGTTCCACTGATTCAGTCCGCTTCCGTTTACACGGTTCGTTCCGAATGCCCCGTACTCCGCTGCCTGCAACGCCGAAGTGTTCACCGCGGCGGTCGCGCTCGGCGACGCTCCCCACCACTCCGGATACACTTCCGTCACACCCACGTTGCCGGTGAAATCGATCGTGCCCTGCCCCGGCAGCGCGTTCGCGAAGATCGGTTGCCGTCCCGCGATCACATTGCCGGTCAGCGTCACTGTCACTCCGTTGTCCGGCTTCAACTGCCCGCCCTGCTTGAACTCCAACGTCAGCGCATACGACTTACTCGTCGAAAGCCGTACCACGCATCCCTGCGGGATCACCGCGTGTGGTCCCGCCGTGGCCGCGCTGCTCAGTCCGCTGTCGCTCGCCGAACTGCCCGTGCAGTCCACCCCATAGTCGCGAACATCGATCGCCGGCTTCGCCTGTGCCGCGAACGAAGATCCGTTCCCGACCACCTGCATCCCCGCCGACGGGTTGCCGCCGATCGCCGACCCGCTCTTCGGCGTGTACTTTTGCGCACTCGCCTGATAGGTGAGCACCTGCCCGTCGCTCGGTACTGTCGTGTCCACCGGAACATTCTGGATCGTGGCTGCATTCGTGCTCGTCCCGCATGCGCCCCACGTTGAATCACCCTTCAAACACAATGTCCCGTCCGGCGACCCACTGCCTAGCTGCACCGTCGGCACCACTCCGGCCACCAGGTTCGCTTTCGCGGCAAGGCCGTTATCCACGTAGTGCTTCGTTGCTGCCTGGTTGCTTCCCGTCGGATCCGACGGGAGCGTGAGCGGCCCGCTCATCGCGTCGCCCGACTTCGACACGTACGATCCGCTTCCCACCGAAGCCACCGCCGAATCCACGTACGCTTTGTTCGCCGCGATCGCGTTGTCCACATAAAGTTTTGAAACCGGCGGCGCCGCCTCGCCGACTCCCGGCGTCGCCCGCACTGCCGACAGCGTCGTTGGCGACGTCGTTCCCACCAGCCAGTATTCCGTGCGAACTCCATCCTGCAACTGGAACACCGCCGTGTAATACGTGCCGCTCGGCGTCGCCCCGGCGTTCGGAACCAGATTCACGCTCAGCGCCCCGTCATCGCCCAGTGCGACGCTTGTCGAACCGGCAGCGACCGGTGTTCCGTCCGCCGCTGTGAACGCAGGCCACGAAATCAGCACGACGCCCGACGAGGGCGACCCATTAGCTTGGTAAACCGTATCCGAAACCGTGGTCGTCGTCGGTCCAGCCGCCATCGCCAACGGTGGATGAACGCCCGCCCACATCGCGAAAACCGAAACCAGGAGTGCCGTAAGCAGGCAATAAAAAAGCCGCCCCTCGGGGCGGTACGCGTCCAACATGGATTCCTCCTAAATCTTAACCCTGCAACAACCGACTACGAAAATTCTCAAGCCCTCAATTCGTCGTGTGACGCGGACTCGAACTCGAAACTTGAAACGTGAAACTTTGCTCGTTACTCGAGGTTCGCGTCCGTTCTTGAGACGCTAACCTGGGAATCATCCCGTGTGGCCCGCACACCCCTGCCCGCGGCCTTTGCTTTGACACTCGAAACCTTGCAACTCTGAAACTTCACTTCCCGTAGCGCCGGCGTCCTCGCCGGCTGTCCCGAGGCCCGGGGTCCCCGGCAAGCCCGGTTTTGGCTTGCTGGGGTGGATGGGCGTCTCGCCCTCGAATTCTCGTTCGCAGCAGCCCGAGGTTTCTGACTCGAAACTCGAAACTTGAGACTCAAAACTTGAAACTCGAAACTCGAAACTCGAAACTTTGCAACCTTGCAACTCTGAAACTTGTTTAAACTCACTTCCGCGGCGTCGCTTGCCCTTCCAGATATCTCTCCACGCTCCGTACATAAACATCCGCGAAGTCCGCCTGGGGCCGCCGCGTCTCAATCAGCCGCAGCGCATCATTCAGCTTCCAACCCAAACTGCATAACAGCGCCAGCGCCATCATGGGCGCGCGATGCACGCCCGCGGCGCAGTGGATGTACAACTTCGTCCCCGTCTGGTCGAGCGCTTCGATCGCGAAATCCACACCGCGCTGAAACACCACCGGCGGCTTCGGCTGGAAATCATCATCGATCGGATTCCACAGCACTTCGATCCCGTGCGGCTGCGCCAGGCTCGTATCGTCGAACTCGATCTGCATGTCGATGATATGCGTAACGCCGGCGCGAGCCACCGTCGCCATGTTCTCCGCGTGCCAAATACCGCCGCCCACCGCGATCCGGCCCGTCACCCACGTCATGTCCATCCGCGCGCTTTCACTCCCGACCGCCTGCACTTCACTCAGCGGCTTCATCCCCTGCAGTGTTTTCCGTAGACTCGCTCCAAACGTCCGTAACATCTCAGCCCGATTCAAACCCGACCCAACATTTACTCCATCGGTCTCTTTATAGCGGTGGCCATTACGCCGCGTCCTAAGACCTGAGACCTAACACCTGTTTTCATCATTCTACCGAATTGCCTGTCCCCGTCACTCCCGCGAACTCTGTGGCTTCCTCGGCGTCTTCACCCGATCCAGACAACGCCAAGCGCTGCAACAAAGCCTTCGCGAACTCATTGCCGTCTTCAGCGTCCTCCGCCTCCTCGTCCGCCGCGCCCACGCTCACCGGATACAGCCCGATCATCTCAAACAGGAACTTCGCCGGCGCCAGTTCGCCCTTCTTGGCTTCTTCCACCAGCGCGGAGGTGATGTCGAGCGCCTGCCCGCCCACCGTCTTCGCGATCATTGCGCGAATCGCCTGCAGATCGAGAGGCTTCCGGCTTCTTGATACGACGTTCTTCTTCGCCGGTTTCCTGGCACTGGCTTTCTTCATCGCGCTTTTCTCCCTATCGCAACTTTCGCCACAAAAACGAAAGGCGCGCTCGCGGCGCGCCTTCAGAACTTTTTCTTCAGCCCTTCAGAACTTTCTGTTCAACTCGCTATCTAAATTCAGAATAGCAATTTCCGAAGGGTAAATGGGACACTTTCTCGATATTTTTTTTCTCCTCTCGAATCACATGATTACGGAGTTTTTCTCGTTTTTTGCCTCTTGACAAGGCTCGCCATCGGCATTTACGGGATCGCCAATCGGCTTCAAAATACCCACCGCCAGGAAAATTTCGCTCAATTTGTCGAGCGCGTCCGGCAATCGGCGCATGATCGTCTTTCGGCAACACCCAAGCATCTGTGCGACCTCGTCATGGCTGAATCCCTGCAGGACGCATCGCCCGATCAGCTCGCGCGACAGCCAGTCCAGCTTTTCCAGGCTGCGCTCCACATCGTGCACGAAGATCACGACGTCCTCGAAGCTCGAGGCCCGGTATGAAGTCACGTGGCTGCGAAAAAACTGCTGTCCCAGGATCGACGGCAGCTTTCCCGTTTCCATCGACATCCGCAAAAAACGCTGCAGGAGCGCCTCCGTGCGATGCCGATAGAGCCACAAATCGGGATTCCTTCCCGAATCCCACGAGTCTTCGAACCAGTTGAGCGACTCCTCCGACGCTGCCAGATACTGCACGATGCCCGGCGTCATGCGTTGCCGCCTTCGGTCGTCACACCGGTCAGCTCAGCGATGCATCCTTCCAGTTCTTCCAGCGAGTTCACCGCCACCACCAGCACGCGCGGTCGCCGCCGCGGTTTCGCAAACTCCTCCATCTTGGGCACGCACTCCGGGCAGTACACTTCCTCCTGGCCCTTCGGACGCAGCCACAACCCGCCACACCCTTCGCAATACTTCAATTCCACATGCTCAAACACTTCGCCACAACTTTCCATGATCGCCTCCTGATGAAATCAGTTCTCAGTTCTCAGTTCTCAGTACGTCTGTTATGAATTCGATCTATGAATGCTTGACTCGAAAATGAACTCCGGTTTGCTTTTACCAACGACCAACGACCAACGACCGGGCACTTAGCCATCAGCTACAAGCAGCCAACAAAAAAGCCCTGCGCCGGTTTCCCGGACACAGGGCTCGTTTCTCTTACGATGACCTGTTCAGCTATTTAGTTATGCAACCCGAGCACGCTTCCTTCGCCAAATTGTTTCAGGGGATTCAAGTATCTCGGTGACTGCGCGGTCCGTTGGACTCGAGTACGCTCGAATTCAAAAACTTCTGATCGCGGCCAAGACTCGAGACCTGACACCTAAGACCTAACACCTGGTGCGGAAGTAGCCCTCCTCGTAACCGGATTTCAGCACGCGGCCATTCTGCACCACGATGCTGACCCGGCCCGTAAAATGAATTGCCGATAAAAGTTTTTCCATCGCCGCGGACAAGACCTCAGCCGAGCGCACCTTGCGGCGAAACTCGCCAAACGTCCTTTCCTCGACGACGGAGTCTATGAAATCCATAAAATAACTCCAACCTACGCGATGACTAAAAGAAATAGCCAGCATGAGCTATAAATGCTCCGTAGCGTATAGCTGGTTGGTTTCGAAGTCAAGAATTTTATTTCCTTCCAGATGTTGTACTTGAGTAGTACATAACCTGATGCTATAGGCCCATGCTATACTTCGCCCATGAAATTCAAGGCACTGCAGGAAAATCTGCGCAAAACGCTCTGGGATCGCATTGAAGAAGGCGAGCTGACGGGAATTCGCCTCGCGCAGCAGACCGGATTCAAGCAGGCCCATATCTCCAACTTCCTGAATCGCAAGCGCGGACTCAGCCTCGAAGGCATGGACAAAGTCCTCAACGTCCAGCACCTCTCCGTCCTCGACCTGCTCGAGCCGACCGAAGTCAACAAGCGCGCCAGCATCCTGCCCCCGACCGATGACGAATTCGACAACGTTCTGCTGGTCGACGGCCCCGTTGCCGCTACCGAGCCGCTCGTCATGAGCATGAACGTACGCGAGATCCTCAAGTTCAAGAAGAGTTTCCTGCGCAAGATGAAACCCGAACTCGAAGGCGACCGCGAGACCTGGGAGCGCTTCGTGATGATCCGCGCTGACGGCCGCGAAGGCATGAGCATGTACCCTCGCCTGCTGCCCGGCGCGACGATCCTGGTCGACCGTCACTACAACTCGCTGAAACCGTACCGCAAGGGCGAGTTCAACATGTACGCGGTCAATAAAGACGGAGACTGCACGGTAAAGTACGTCGAAGTTGCCGGACAGCACCTGATCCTTCGCCCGCACAACCAGGCTTATCCGATTGAAGTCATGACGATGGAAGAGGGCATGGGCGCCGCCGACTACCTCGTCGGCCGGGTTTGCTACGTGGGGATCGAAACTTAGCCCACTGGCGAGCGCCGAAATACCGTCACAGAGCGAGGTGAGTTAGGTCACAGCGCACGCGTTTGCACCCCCGCTAAGCTTCCCTCACCCCCGAATGGCGGTGCGGGCCTTCGAGCAAGTCATCGTGGAGCAGCCGTACTTCGTCTTCTTGAGGGGCCGTGAGGCCTGCAGTGATCCTCCAACCCGAACGTGTTCCGTTCAATGGCAGTGTCCTGGGGTCGGCCAAGGGGACCTGGGTGATCAGCGTGAATGCTGCCGTCTACGTGGAAGGGACCGATAGCCTGCTCCTGAATGTCACTCTGGAGAAGGGCGCACGCAGCGCGGAGGAGCAGGGCATCACGCGGCGGCTCGGGATGCTCGTTCCGGCGCCGGTGCTGCAAGAGTTCTGCCTGCGCGAAGGGATCGCCTGCGACATCCGCCTATGGCTCGAGGGAACCGAGGGCAACGGTTTCCTGGACCTGACAAGCGCAGCGTAGCGCTTAGTATTCCGCCGTTTCCGGACGAAGTTCTCTCCCAGCAGCCAATGAATTACTGTGCTTTGCGCGCAGCGTCGACAGCCGCAGCCTCGAGCTCTTCGGGATGATCGAGCAGCCACCATGCGAAGCGGAGAGCCAACATTCCAGGCGCGACGGCCGGATCTGCAGCGGGAAGCCGCTCGGATTCCATGAAACGCTTCAGCATCAAGCTGACCGCTTTCCGCAGAGCAGTGTCGCCCTGAATTTCAGGAATGACGTAGTTCTTCATGGTGCCTTGAACGTATGTCGCGCAGATGAAAACAATCTGAAAGGGCAATCATCTGAGAAATCCTCAAGGACACCCAAGGGCTCCCGGCGGAATGAGGCAGCGGGTTTCCGGATCCGGATCGGGCGGCTTAGAGGACCACGTCCAACCATGCGACAGAAGGGGCGCCCTCTGTCGCGGATTCTCGAACGCGATTGTCACGCATTCACGCGTGCCAAGCAAAGCGCCGGAAAGTGCCCGTTTTTTTCGCGCCTGCATCTCATGTAGAATTCGGGCGCTATGGAATCCCAGCGGCCGCCAAACTTTGCCGATATCGCGGACCCTTCCACGAAACAAGCGTTCCTTCGCGGTTCTCCAGAAGCGGTTCTATGGTTGACTACCGGCACCAAGCTCTTTAAGTGGACACAGTCGATCACAGGCAGTCGCGGGGTCTCCCCCTGGTGGCAATTCCTTGAACAGCGGCGACTGCCGAGTGGGGCAGACGTTCCCGGATTGCGGGAAATGCAAATCAGAGCGGCGCGTCTCGGCGCGCACGATCGTGACTTCACCCGCAGCAGACTGGCGGTTACGGAGCAATGGAACAAACTGACGCGGTGTCCGGCAATTGAATTATTGCGCGGGGCCTGGGGGTTTGTCGGAAAGGCAGCCGGCCAGAGAAAAGATTTGAGCGATCCCCAGGTTTTTTTCATCGGCGGCGACTACCAGATTTGGATTCCCGGCTTGACTGCGACGGACATCAAACAGATTTCGATTCTGCCTTATCTTGCGCCGAATACCACATTCGGACGACCCGCGTAATCCTTGTCTCTTTCGCTGACCGAAACGAGTCCGATCATGCGGCGAATTACGCTATTTCTCATTTGTGTAGTTTGTGCGAGTTTGTGGAAGACGAAACTTGGTTTTGCCCAAGCATCTTCAACCGCAGACATTCGCGAGAAAGTCATCATCGACACCGATATCGGCGATGACATCGACGACGCCTTCGCGCTGGCGCTTGCGCTGCGCAGCCCGGAGTTGGAGATCCTCGGCGTCACCACCAACTTCGGCGACACGGAGGCGCGCGCCCGGATCGCCGATCGCCTGCTGGGCGAGGCCGGACATCCCGAAATTCCTGTGGCGGCGGGTGCGCCGACGCCGGAGAAGATGAAGCTGAACCAGCGGCGCTACGGCGAAGGCGGACATTTCGCAAAAGCATCGCATCCCGATGCAGTGAAGTTTCTGCTGGAGGAGATCCGCAAGCATCCGGGCGAGATCACGCTGATCGCAATCGGGCCCTTGATGAATGTGGGCGCGGCGATCGACAAGGATCCGGCCACCTTTCGCAAACTGGAGCGCGTGGTACTGATGGGAGGCAGTGTGCGGCGCGGTTACGGCGACCTGGGCTACGAGCAGCCGCACGGTCCCGATTCGGAGTGGAACATCATCAACGACATTCCTGCGGCGCAGAAGCTGTTCGCGTCGGGAGCTCCGATCGCGATGATGCCGCTCGATTCCACGCAACTGAAGCTGGACGAGGTGAAGCGCGCCTGGCTCTTCAGCCGGGGCACGCCGATCACCGACGCGCTGACGGTGCTCTATTACATGTGGGGACAGGAGACGCCGACGCTGTTCGATCCGATGACGGTGGCGTATGTGCTGGATTCGCGGTTGTGCCCGGTGATCCCGCTACACATTCGCGTGGATGAAAAGGGCTTCACGCGGGAGGAAGCGGGCACGCCGAACGCCGAAGTCTGCCTGGATTCGGATCCGGAAAAGTTCTTCCGTTTTTATCTGCGGCGGGTCGGGCAGTGATGGCGTGCGTTTCGACTGGCGCGTGAGGTGTCGTCGCGAAACCAGTCGCCGTGAAAACGACCAGAAACACGAATGCGGCGAAACCTACAATTCGCCGGCCGCCTTCATTTTTTTCGCCTGATCCAGATACTTCTGGGGCGGATCGGGCAGCGGGGAGTTGCCGCCGTCGATGGCCTTCTGAACCAGGTCCTGCCACTTCTTCTGGCCGGCGGGATTGAGTCCGTGCTTGCTCTCGTCGTCGTACCAGAGCTGTTGCGCCTGCGCCTTGAGCCCGAGGCGGCTCATGGTGGAGTGGATGGCATTACCGAGGCCGCCCTTTGACGATGCACGGATCGCTCTCAGGGCGCGGGCCGTCTCGTGCGCATTGAGACCTGCAATGTCCCAGTGAACCTGCTCGTGGCGAAGAAGGGCCGCGTCCGCTTTGCCAGTGAGGACCCACGAATGTTCGGAGTCGAAGGTGAGCTGCACTTTAAATTGGCCGAGCTTAAGGCCTCTGCGGTCGTGCTCGATGGTGATATCGTCGCCGGCGGTGGCGTTGGTGGCGGTCTGCGCGTCTTCATTGACACCTTTCGGGCGGCGGGGTTCCTCGTCGAACTGGGACCACTTCAGATCCGAAGGCCAGCCATCGACTTCATCAGGGTTGTTGTCGGCGACCACGAGTGTTGCGCGGTTGGAATGCGAATGGTCGCGCATCCCGGGGCCATCGGAGCCTTTGGGGCGGGGAGACGCGCCGGCGTCGGCGTAGACGTCCGGGTCGCCAGCATCATTGTGGCCGAACGGTCCGCTGGTAAGCGGCGGTACCTTGCGGGAGAAAGGATCGGTTTGTGGGCCGGGCGGACCACCCATGGGAGTCTCCTTTGCGCTGACCTGTCGTGTCCGTGAAACGCGGGGAAGCTGGCCGAGGGGAAGGCCGGCATTATATCGCACGATTCGGGCTGGACAGATGGACTGTGGGCAAATCCGTGTGCATGAGGTGTGCGAGGGGGTAGGCGTCGGTTCGGGCGAATTCCGCAGGGAAGCGGACGTCACCTCCCTGCAGATTCGATGACGGCTATTCGTGGACTGAGTCGGTGTGCCAGCCGGGATTGGTCCAATGGCCGTCGCGGAAGACGAAGATCTCGTTCACGCGTCCGGAGCTCACCGAGCGCTTGCCGTTCTCTTCAATCTCGAGCAGGTACTGGCTCCAGATGATGGCTACATCGCCGAAGTGCTGGACCTCAGTGCGCGGGAATTCGAGGCGGAGGAGTTTGCCTCCGCCTGTGTGAAATTCGGTGGCGGAGCTGAGGATGTCGGACTGATGCTTCCAGTTCTTTTCGCTGGCGCTGATGACGAGCGTGTCGGGCGGCACGAGTTGTTCGAGGGTCTTGATGTCACCGTCGAACCAGGCGCGCCAGACGGTTTCGCGAACTTTGAGCAGGGCGGCGTCGTCCTGGGGTGCGGCGGGTGCGGCTGATAGAGCGATCGATGCGGCAAGGACGAGGGCGACGGCACGAAGCGAGCGTTGCATGCGAATTCTCCTGAGATAGAGTATTGCGAATCAAACTTAGTAAAGCCAACTTAGCAAATTTAACTTAGTAAATAGCACTTAGTAAGTCTGGCTTAAGAGTCCGGCTTAGTGGCGATGAGTGTCCGTAGGCGAGCGCGGCAGCGTGTGAAAGATGAGTAACACGGCCGCGGCCGAGGCGGAGAAGACGGAGTAGTCGAGCGGTTCCTTGATCCCGAAGGAAATCGCCATCGCAATGCCGAACATGGCGAGCAGGATGGCGCTGCCAAGGGCGATCAAGCGCGGCCAAACGCCGAGGAGCAGGGCAACTCCAAAAAAGAGTTCTGCCGCGGTGGCCGCCCAAGCGAGCAACGGAATCGTGGACGCGGGCATGAAGGAATTGACCTCGGCGGTGTAGCGCATGAAGTTGGCGAAATTTCCGTAACCCGCGCCTTTGGGGTAAAGCCCGAAGCGAGAGGCGATGCCGGAGAGGAACGCGGCGCTCAAGGCGATGCGAGCGTAGAGAACGCCAAGCCATTCCCAGTTCAGCGAGCGCGATTTGGCGCCGGTCTGCGCGAAGAGTGCGGATGCGATGGTCATGGTGAGCTTCTCCTGGTTGTTTCGTCCTAATTAATTCCTGGCTTCGTGGTGGTTTCCGTTCATACTTGCGTCGGGGCCGGCAGCAGGGATGTCGGTGCTGAGCGCAGTCTCGCGGTCGCAGACGAAGTAGGCCACGAACTTCGCCGGCTCGGTGGCACTCGCGTTGGCTGAGACGGCATGAACGCCGTTGGGCGCTTCGTAGAAACTCTCTCCGGCTTTGTAGACGGCGAGCGGCTCTCCTTTCACCTGCGTGCGAATCGAACCTTGCACCACGTAGCCCACCACGGCACAGGGATGGCTGTGGGGTGGAGAAGCTTCTCCCGGTCCGTAGTAGACCTCGACCAGTGTGGCGCGGAGATGTTCGCCGTCTAGCTTCGGCAAAGTAGTCGCGAGCGAGACGCGAGCGCGGTCATGCTGCTGGGCCGGCCCTGATTTCTGTTGAGCATGACCGTGGATGCAGAACACCCACAAAAGCGCACCGGCGACGATCGCGGCAGGCAGCTCGAATCCGGGTCTCAGATCAGCCATGTTGTTCCTCCGAATGAGGAGAGGATACTTTCGTAGTGGTCCATCGGGAAGATCCATATTCGGCTATTATGTATGGACCATTTATGGCGAAACGACGCACCACATTCGAGATCGCGTTGCCAGCGAGGGAGCGCGGCATACCTGCGTACCGGTGGCTGTACACATCGCTGCGCGCGGAAATTCTGGACGGACGGCTGCGGCCGGGCAATCGCGTCCCGGCGACGCGCGACCTGGCAAGGCAGTACGGGCTGGCGCGAGGCACGGTGGTAAGCGCATTCGAGCAATTGAAATCCGAGGGCTACCTGGAAGGAACGATTGGCTCGGGAACGCACGTGAGTCAGGTGCTGCCGGAAGATCTGTTGCACGTTGCGGCAGAGGGTCGTAGTGCAACGAAAGCGAAATCACCTACGCTGCCGAAGTTTTCGCAATATGGCGGGCAGGCAAGCGTGTTCCCCGGATACGGGACACGACGAACGCGCGCATTCCGATGCAACCTTCCCGCGCTGGATCTGTTCCCGATGGCGGTGTGGACGAAGATTGCGAACCGATGTCTGCGGCGGATGACGATGAGCCTGCTGATGGGATGCGACGCGCTGGGGTACATGCCCCTGCGCGAGGCGATCGCGCAATATCTCAGGTCGTCGCGAGCGGTACGGTGTGAACGCGAGCAGGTGGTGATTGTCTCCGGTGTGCAGGAGGCACTCGACCTTGTGACGCGATTGTTCGTGAAGCCGGGAGATCGGGTGTGCACGGAGAACCCGGGGTATCCAGGTGCGGCGTGGGTCTTTCAGGCCTACGGGGCGAAGGTGTCGGGAGTTGGAGGCGATGAAGAAGGGCTGCTGGTCGACGATCTTCCGGCGAGCGGGGCGAAGCTGATTTACGTCACGCCGGGACACCAGTTTCCGCTCGGAACAACCATGAGCCTGGGGCGGCGCCTGCAGTTGCTGGAGTGGGCGCGCAAGTCGGGCGCGCTGATTTTCGAAGACGACTACGACGGCGAGTATCGCTATATCGGACGTCCGCTTCCCGCATTGCAGGGACTGGATCAGACCGGGGTGGTTTTGTATGCGGGCAGTTTCAGCAAGGTTTTATTTCCGGCGCTGCGGTTGGGATATCTGGTGATTCCGTTGTGGCTGGTGGAGAAGGTGGAGGCGGTCAAGTCGCTCACGACGCGTCATGCGCCGGTGCTGGAGCAGATGGTGGTGCGCGAATTCATGAGCGAGGGTCATTTCGCGCGGCATGTGCGGCGGATGCGCGAGGTGTATGCGGAGCGGCTCTCGGTTTTGCTGGAAGAGGCGCAGAGCAGGCTGGCAGGGGCGCTCGAGGTGTCGAAGGTCGAGGCCGGGTTGCAGACGACGGGATGGCTGACACGCGGGGTGACAGCGGAATCGGTAGCCGCAGCGGCCGCGGAGCGGAGTGTAGAGGTGACGCCGGTGGGATGGTACGCGCTTCGGGGACGCGCACGGGAAGGATTGCACTTGGGATTTGCGGCGATCGATGCGAAAGAGATTCGGAGAGGGATAAGGGAACTGGAGGCGGTGCTGGAGCGAGGTTGATCCAAACGACGTTTCAAAAGACAAAAAGGCAGACTGGAAAAGCAACCACCGATGTTACTGTCGCATTGAGGCCTTAGCATATGCTCGCGCCGTTTGTTCGCCTGGAACAGAGTGCTATCGGGATGTTTCGACAGCTTGGGTACTATTATCTGAATAATGCGCCTTCCGTTCGTTGTTCTCGTGCTGGTAAGCGCTCATCTCGCGATTGCGCAAGAAAACGCGTTCCGCAGATCACTTGCATTCGTAGGTTGCTATGAATTGCGAGTTCCGGTGGCGCATCCATCCAGGACGAAAGGAACTGACCCCCTTTTACCGAGGCGGTTCGAACTCACTATTCGCCCCTCAACAATCAAGGGAACATTCGTCGCACGGAATCTGGATTCGAAGGCGGGAGATTCATCCCTGATGTCGTGGATGTCGTCCTGGAACGCCAATCTTGACGGTACGCTGCACATTGTCTGGAACACAGGCTACGCGGGATACGATCTCCGGTTGAGCGGTTCTGGTGCAGAGTTCCGGGGGACAGCACACTTCTTTACTGATACAGAGCCTTTCCCGTATACCGATCGCAATACACCAGTAGTGGCCCAACGGGTTGCATGTAAGGAATCCGGGAAATAGGGTTGTTCCTGCCACGTCGGAACCGCTGGTTTTAAACACTATTAGGAAGGCGTTGCGGAGTAGGCTGGACTCATGCTCGCAGGCACAAAACGCCGATCTCCCACGTGGCAGCAGTCACTGCTCCTGGTCACTTTCGGCGGTGTTGTCGGCTATTGGTGCTTCGGAAATCTGAACATATGGGAATATAGCCGTCAACATCAAGCTCTTTACAGGATTGGTTTCTTCGCCGGTGCGGTGGCTTTCATCGGAGGAATCGCAAGCTTCCTCGTGATCGCCGTAAAAACCGTTGCCTCGCCAATTGGATCCGGGCCCACCATTGCCGCGCGGTACCCCGCTGTGGCTCGACAGCCTCTTCCAAAGGCTGTTGTCGAACGTCAGGCGTCCATTCCGAGCAGTGCCACAGCCACTCTTAGTTGGCTGCGCATTACCCTCGCCGCCGTAGTTGGTCTTGCCTGCGTTGTTGTTCTGCGGGATTGGGGACGTCCTCCGCTTACCTCAAGTTACGGTCGCGCTTACTGGCTGAGTGCCGTTCTGACCTTGTTACTGAGTCAACTACCCTATGCCCTCGCGCTCGTCCGAACCTGGAAGGCGCCCGACCGCGCTGGTCTTGCGCTTGCCATTGCCGCTGGTGCCACACAGGTTCTCGTCACATTCTTCGTCGATCTACGATACGATGCGCTTCGCCTGGACCCGTGGCCGTGGCTGAGTGGTTCCCTCGGTTTGGCCGTGGCCCTCTTGGCATCCCTGGCGTGGCGGCCCTTCTTTTCGTCGTCCTATTCTTCCCTCGCAAATCTGCTATGCTCGAAAAAGACCTTCGCTTTCCGGTAGGGTCGTTCACGATGGTTTCGACGATCTCGTTCTCCTTAAATATGTAGTCGTATCGATATACATCACCGTTTGCCAGCTTCTGCAATGAGACCCTACTGCCATCGCGGTAACTGTTTTCCAGCAGCACTGTCCCTTTTCCATCGACGATGGCTGTCATGAGATATGGGTCGTACCCTGGGGAATGAAGAAGCGGCTCATACTCAAAGCGATATAACAAGTGCGATGCATCCGACACAGTCTCCAAATGTCCGCTGGAATTATAGGAATATTTCCGGACGTTACCAGTATCGTCCACCGCCAGGATGATTCGATCCGCCTCGTCGTATTTGAAGTTGATCTTGTGCTGAGCGGGAGAAATCAGCTGTTGGAGGTTTCGCTTCTTGTCTCGTTCTAAGTGTATTCGATGAGCTTCGGCGTCCCGCATCTCGAAGGGAGCGCCTTGCGCATAAATTTTCGCATTGTAAGCCTCCGGGAACAGGAAACGACGCCCGTCGGCGAAATTCAGGGTCCAGCCGTTGCCATTCCAAGCTATCTGTGCCCCGTAAAACTCGGATGACGTTTCATCGTGCCGGTAAACTGCGTCTGCGTAACCAGTGCCTTTGGATATCCGGCGAAAGTGGATCTGGCGGTCATCCTCCAAGTTTAGGTCCACGTAGGTATATGGAAATCTAGTACCGGTCGGACAGATGTCGTAGGGGTGATTCGTGCCCACGCCAAATGCCCGTGTGTAGAAATCCCAAACCCGATACGTCCGCGTCAGGGACAAAGGAGCGCCGTCGGAAACGAAGAGGTCAGTTTGGCGGAGCACAAAAATTCCTGAATGGAGATCGACTTGGAATTCGTTAATGGGCGAATCGTGATGGACAGTGGGTTTGATCAGCCGGATGGAACTCTCAAACTTGACGTACTCCGACCCGAGGTTGCTCGCGGAGATTGCAAGGTATGGGTACGATCCGTCCCACGCGGGCTGCGAATTTGTGAAGGGTAGGAGTTCCACCTTTACCGGAGCTGTCGACGGTCTCCTCGGAAGGACAAACGTTGAAACAGCCACAAGCGCGAGAAATACAAGCCACTTCCACCATGGCGGATTCCAGAAACTTGACTGCTTCACCGCACTATTTTCGCATGTTGTGACCGGCGATCATGAAGGTCTGCCTTCGGCATGTGAGGTCGGTGACGTAAACAGATGGCGGTTACACAAGCGTGCGCGTTTGTTCGCCAAAATCCGAGTCAAAGGGGGTCGCGGAGTCTGGTGACACTTCTCGCCGGCTTTAGCCGCTGAGGAATCGACAGCCAAGCCTCACGTAAGTATTTTTGAAACACGCATAACAAAAGGCCCTCGCCATAAGGGCCTTTCACCTCTGCCTGCCATGCGAAGACGTGCGCTCGACTAGGCCGCCGCCTTGATGTCTTGCACTTTGATCAGGTTCGTGCCAGAGATCAGATTGCCGGTCACCTGCACCAGCTTGCCTTCAAACTTCTGCGCAAGCTCCTGATCGTCCAATTGGTAAGTCGCTTTTTCCGTTGTCTTCAAAACGTATTTCCCGTCCGACTTGATCACCGTACCTGTAAAGGATTGTGCCGCCGGTTCCTTCTGCGCATCATCTTGGGCTGCAGGGGACGGCTGTTTCTGTTGTTGCGTATCCGGGCTCGGGTCCGGTTGCCGCTCAGGCACCGAAACAGGCTGCGGTGACGGCACCGGGCGCGGCTCTTGCAACTGGGTCCACGCAATCAATTCGGTGCTGTTCTGCGGCGCGGGATGTTTGGGTTTTTGGGAGCTTTGTGCTCGCGCCATGTGGATAAGGGCGAGGCATAAAATCAGGGTAGCCAGAGAAAGTACCCGTCTCATTTTGGATCCTCCTACTTCAGAACCCTCTTCTTCTCTCTCATGGCGAAGTCAAGCGCATACCTATGCTGTGCACGAGCCTTGCCAATACCCTTTCTTCATGCACCTTCTACGACATGCCTTTCAGGGGAGCTTGAAATCTGCGTCAAAGGTTGTAAATTTTCGATAGCGCGCCATGTAAGAACCTCGACGACCAACACCGATCCCGCCAAAAAAACGAATGCGCTGAAATACAGAAAAGACCGTATAGACTCCAGCAAACACCCGACACACAATCCCCCCACTATTGCCTCCGTTGCACTCGCAGCGAAGCGTCAAAGCGCTTCCCCACAGAAGCGCCAGAGCCCACGCCCTCGAAACGTGGGCTCTTTCCTTGTTCTTTCTGCGCAAAACTCACCTCGCCTCAGAACTCAAGGGACTCATCTCATTAATGGCTACGAGAGGAACAGGGCTTTAGCCATGCCGAACGAACCAGCAAAAAAAGCACGTCCTCCGGGTCGCACTGTCAGCTTGGCTGGTCCGAGAAAAAGGTCAAAAGAACGCCGTCCGTAACCGATTGCCGTTGATGGTGATAGCTCACCAAGGGGAACTTATCGACGATCGACGGGTTTATAGTGATGTGGGTCATTTGTTCTCCGATCGATGCAGGAGACAAAACTATGAAAATGCAACGCCGTTTCTTATTCGCTTTTGTTGTTCCCTTGTTATTTCTCACTCTGCAAACGTCACGCCTCCTCGCTCAGGACGCTCCTGAGCCTCCGGATGCTCAGCAAGAACAGCAAGGTCCCGAGCAGGATCCCCCCACCCGCGTCGCTCGCCTGAATTACTCCTCCGGCTCCGTTTCCTTTCAGCCGGGCGGCGAAGGCGACTGGGTCACCGCCGTTCAGAATCGGCCTTTGACGACTGGCGACAACCTGTGGGCCGATCAGAATTCCCGGGCCGAGTTGCACATCGGATCCACCGCGATTCGCATGAGTTCGGAAACAAGTCTCACGTTCCTCGATCTCGACGACCACACCACGCAAGTGCGCCTTTCCCTCGGCACCCTCCTGATTCGTGTGCGGCATCTTGACGACGGCGATCTCTTTGAAGTCGATACGCCCAATCTCGCTTTCACGATCCAGAGTGCGGGCGAGTATCGGATCGACGTGAATTCCGACGGCAATCAGACCGTGACCACCGCCTGGCGCGGTCATGCCGAAGCCACCGGTGGCGGCTATTCCTACACCGTCATCGCCGGCCAGCAGGCCACCTTCAGCGGGACCGACCAGCTTGACCACGAGATCGCGCAACTGCCCCGCTCCGACGACTTCGACGGCTGGGCCTTCGATCGCGACACGCGCGAGGATCACGCCGACTCCTCAAATTACATCTCGGCCGAAATGACCGGCTACGAGGATCTCGACGCCTACGGGCGCTGGCGCTACGTTCCCGACTACGGTCCGGTGTGGGCCCCGGTCAGCGTCGCTCCCGGCTGGGCCCCCTATCGCTTCGGTCACTGGGTCTGGGTCGCTCCGTGGGGCTGGACCTGGGTGGAAGACGAGCCTTGGGGCTTCGCTCCTTTCCACTACGGCCGCTGGGCCTTCGTGGAGAGCGGATGGTGCTGGGTTCCCGGACCCGTCTATGTTCGACCGGTCTACGCCCCCGCGCTCGTCGCCTTTGTGGGCGGCGGCGGTTTCCATCTTTCGATCGGAGTCGGCGAAGGCGTTGGCTGGTTCCCGCTCGGGCCGCGGGAAGTCTACCTTCCGCCTTACCGCGTCAGCCGCGGGTACGTGAACAACATCAACATCACGAATACGCGCGTGAACATCACGCAGGTCACGAATGTCTACAACAACTACAGCGTGAATCATGTCACCAACGTCACGTACGTAAATCAGCACGTGAACAATGGCGTGACGGTCGTCTCGCACGACACGTTCGTGAACGCCCGCCCGGTCGACCGCAATCTGGCTCGTGTGGACGCTCGCCAGCTCGCCGAAGCGCCGGTGAATCACGGCTCCCCCGTCCAGCCCGTTCGCTCCAGCGTGATCGGCGCCGGAACTCCGGCACGCTTCCGGCCCCCGGCAGCCGTTGAAAACCGTCGCGTGGTCGCCACCCGGAATCCAACTCCTCCGCGTGTCCCCTTCGAGCAGCAACGCCAGGCGATGAACGTCCGCACTGAAACGCCGACGATACCTCGTCTCGGGGAAACCCCGAACCGCGGAGAACCGGAGCGCAATGTTCCGCAGGAAGCGCAGCGAAATGTTCCGCGTCCTTCGGAACCGAATCGCCCGATGGAACCGAATCGTCCGCAGGAACCGAGTCAGGCCACGCGGCAGTCCGGAATGCAGCAGCCCGAAAACCCGCGTTCAAACATGCAACGCCCGGCCGCCGGATACCAGGACCGCAGCTACAACCAGCAGCCGCATCCGCTGGTCCGCCAGGCCCCGCCTCCGCAGCCGAGGCCACAAGTGGACCAGAACGAGGCCAACAAGTTCCGCACCTGGCAGCAACAGAGACCACCGGAACCCCGCAGCGCTCCCCGGCAACAGGAGAGCCGCGCTCCGCAACCTTCAAAAAACGACCACAAGAAGTAACAAAAGTTAAAAGCACGGAAAAAGGAGGGCGTCTTCGCCCTCCTTTACTTCTATTCGCGTCACTTTCCTAGCTAGCGGCGGAAGTGGTCCTAGCCTGAGAAAGCTCTGATCGTACCTCAACGGCTGTTCATGACCCGCGGGCGCTCGGCACCGCCAAGATGTCGGGTGCCTGCGCCGCAATGATCTGCGCACTGACGTCTGGGCGATCGATTATCGGCTGCCGTTGGTGTTATCGGGATGTTACGTCAGTCAAAGCCGCGCTCTCAGATCTTTGCTTTGTGCGGCGGAGGCCGGTCATGGTTTCGGGTGATCTGCGGTGTAGGGATGGCAGCAGGGATCCTTAGCGGGCGTGAATTCCATGACTTCGACACGCGTGCCGTCGGGATCGTAGACATCGATGCTCCACTTGCCGTCGCGTCCAATTTCCGGTCCATCCAGTTTTTCCAAGCCGCTCTGGTGCAGTTGGCTTGCGGCGGATTGAATTTTGTCTACGCCCACCGAGAAATGATTTTGCACTCCGCGCTCCTTGGCGTCTGCCTTGGCAGGAATGTTGAGCATGTACTCGATCCAGTCGGTGCCATCGGGGACCTGAATTTCCCACCAGTCGTCACCGGCGTCCTTGAAACCGCCATGCCAGTACATGCGGAAGCCGAGCAGGTCCCTGTAGAAACGATCTTCGGCCGCGCGGTCCTTGACGATGAAGCCAGCGTGCAGCATGCGCGTGCTGAGCTTTCCGGCGGGGGCTTTGGACCCAGTGAGAGGGTGAAGCTGCACAAAGGCGATGGAATTCCCTTCGGGGTCGCGCAGCGAGAAATACGCGACCGAGTTGATGTCCCGGGCGACGGGGCCAACCACGACATTATGAGCAAGGAGGTAGGCGCGCATCCGGCCAACGTCGGGTGTGGCAAACGCGATTTCGAAAACAAGGTTGGGCGGGGGAGAAGCAGGTGCTTCCGACAATAGAACTTGCTGGTGATCGCTGAGGATGAAACAGGGGCGCGTCATGCCCGTGCAGCCTCCGCTGCGTGGCGGTAAGCCGAGCATTCGGCTGTAAAAATCAGTGGACTTGCGAAGATCGGCGGCATAGATGCGGACGTGCGCGATGCCCGTGATGGGCGGGCGCGTGGGCTGGTCCTGAGCAACAATGGGTGCAGCTAGGCAAAGGCCGACGTAACATGCGAGCAGGAAGAACGCTGTTCGATTCATTTGTGCCTCAAGGAATTCTGAGATGGAACTGAGTCGTGCCCTGCCCACTGGAGAAAACGATCCGGGACTCGTAATCCGACTCCGCCAACTCAAAGTCTCATTAGTCATCTTGGTCGTGCGTATTTAGGTTTTCGAACAGTATCCCACGATCCAACTCCGTTGCTTCGATCTTAGCCCGAATGCCTTTTGACACGGATGGCTTCAAGCGATAGCACAAGCTGGCGCTTGGCAAATCAAACCATCGGTGCTGTTGCCCATCGCCTCTGTCGATTGATCTGGCTCCTTCTCCGCAAAGGTGTTCGCTATGAAGAACGCGGTCCGGCGGTGAGCCGACGGTCAAGGCAAAACCGCACCAGCAAGATGATCAGAGAACTCCGAACGCTCGGTTATCGGGTGGACTTTCTCAATGCCGTACCCAGCAATCCAATGCCGTAGCCGGGATTTTCGACCGTGAGTGAACGCTGAGCAAGCCCCGAAACGTGCAATGCAGGAGCCATCCCATTCGCAAGCGCGGGATGGCCGACGCGGATGGAACAGTACGAGCGAATGAGTTCCATCAGACCTGCCGGGGTAGTGGCGACGGCATGCAGGCACAGGGGAATAGCAGCAATCACGGGAAGCCCCGGCGGTGATCGCCTTGGCGATCAACTGGCACCTCGTGAGAGGCAGGCTGGGCCGTTGTGGGTGACGGAGAGGTCCGTATGAGCGATGAAGCCGGGTAACGCCGGTCGAGCAAAGGGGCCTCAGTTGAAAGGAAACGCAAGAAGCGACGAAGACGGAGGGATTGACCTTGAGTCTATCAACCCCAGAAAGTGTTCAGAAGTTGCAGACGGCGTTGCACGACAAAGCGAAGGAATCGCCCAGCTTTCGCTTCTATGCGCTGTATGACAAGGTGTACCGCAAGGACGTTCTGGCTTTCGCCTACGAATCCTGCAAAGCCAATGACGGAGCGGCAGGAGTCGACGGCCAAACGTTCGAGGACATCGAGGCATATGGCAAGGAGCGATGGTTGGACGAACTGGCGCAAGAGCTGAAGAAGCGAACCTATCAACCACTTCCAGTCCGGCGAGTGTACATACCCAAGCCAGACGGGAAACAGCGGCCGTTAGGAGTGCCCGCTATCCGCGACAGGACAGCGGAAATGGCAGCAGTTTTGGTGCTCGAACCCATATTCGAAGCCGACCTGCAGCCGGAACAGTACGCCTATCGGCGAGACGCAGCCTGACGTTTCTTTGCCTTTTTGGAGTCAATGAATGGAATAGAGATGTTACGCCAGTTGCCCCTCAAGCCTTCACCCAAAGTCTCGCTTGTGTGCAGTTTCGCCCGAGATTAACCACTTAGGTACTGTGTGCAATTGTGCATGACCTATATTGACCAGCCGAGCGAGATTCTCGAGCCATATGATTTAGGTTCTTTCTCTATTGGGAGAATGGCACTCACGTGAATTGATCGTGCGCCCGGAGACAGATGGCGAAACAAACTCTCGGTTTCAGTTCCACAGTCTTCCGCAAAAAGTTCCGGGATGGGATGACTGTTCGGACCTACCGAGACAATGAGATCATTTTCGCGCAAGGGGACAGAGCCGATGCCGTGTTCCACATCCAGAGCGGCACGGTGAAGCTCACGATGGCCGCTACGCGTCGCAAAAAAGCGATAATCGCCATCCTGGTGCGGGGTAGCTTTTTTGGTGAGGCCTGTCTTGGGGGGCAATCGCTGCGGATGTACACGGCGAGATCAATTGGGCCCTCCAATATCACTCGCTTGCAGAAGGAGAGGTCGCTTCGCACGCTCAAGCGCGACCCACAGTTTGCTGCATTGCTTAATTCGTATCTGCTTTCCAGAGTTATTCGTGTCGAGGAAGACCTGGCAGATCAATTCTTCAATTTCAGCGAAAAGCGACTGGCACGGGTTTTGTTGTTGTTTGGGCAAATAACCAAGGAATCAAAGCCGGAGACCCCCCTGAAGGTGAGCCAAGCAACCCTCGCGGAGATGGTTGGTACCACCCGCGCAAGGATAAGTAAATTTATGAATGCGTTCAAGAAGAAAGGCTTCGTCTACTACAACGGCGGTTTGCAAATAAATAGCGCACTGATCAGTGCCTTTCTGCAAAATCAGCCTATGTCCGTTGTCAGAAGGGCGTAAACCGTCTGGATGGGGTTCCCGCAACTGGTCTAGCTGACCATGGTACATGGGGGCGTGCGATGAAAAAGGAACTCAGCCCAAAACAGTTACTCGCCGTCCGTTGTCCGACTTGCGGAGCCGCTCCGGGGGAGAAGTGTGAACTTAGCACTGGCCAACCTCGCAATAATCCGCACGTAGACCGCCGACTGATCGCAAAAGATCGAACGCGCCTCGGCGGACCTGACCCCGTATGAGGTGGTATCCATCATTTGCCGCTCGAATCCACGTCCATTATTGTAATCAGCCGTGGCTGTTGAAAAAGTCCTTTTTACGCAAAATCGCCAAAATTGTCGGGATAGAAAATGTCTACCCGAGGTGCGATCGTCGTCCGTAGGCTTTCCTGACGCAAAATTTTTCTGAGCACTTTTCTGAGACTGAGTTTTTCAACAGCCGCAGGCCTTAGCGCTCATTGACCCTGTACAAAGAGATGCACTCCGGTCGGATCGTCCGGCGGATACGGCCGCCGAGGTGGTGTCGCGCCGCCCATCGCACAGCGAACGCGTTCGTGCACAAAACCTACATCGGTGACATAGCTTCGCATGGCCGAAGTCGTCCAGCCGTGGCGTTGCAGGACTTCGAGAATCTGCTCGCCTTTCAGAGCATCCGCTGCCTGTACATGGCGGATCGGCTGCATCGTGTCCGCGCCTCCTCCAAGAACCTTGCTGAACGCTGCAGTCGTAATATCGCTGATCCAGTAGGCGACACTGCTGTGGGTAGAGGCTTCGGCGGCCAGTGCATCCACGGTCGCAGCCGGTAAGTAAAGCAGCAATCCTTCGGTGATCATGAGCGCGGACGACGATCCCGCGGCCTCATACATCGCGCGTCGCTGTGCCGCGTCGTTCAGGTCAACCGCGAGGCGCTCACGGAGGCAGCGCGATCTCTCGCCGGACATGAGCCCGTCTTTATAATCGAGCACGTCGGCGAAGTCGATTTCGATCCAGCGCAGATCGGGCGCGAGGTCAAGGCGCCACGGGCGAGTGTCGAGGCCGCAGCCAACGCTCAGCACAGTCGCGATCGGATGCGTTGCGAGCGCGGCCAGCAGCAGGTCATCGACGAAACGCGTGCGAATGGCGATTCCAAGGCGCAATACGTTCGAGTACGGCAACGCGCGAAGAATGGCGACCCCGCGCTCTCCAGCGAGCCGGGACGCGAACCGATCGTGCACAAAGGCGTCCTCGAGTTCGTGCTCGTGCGCAGGGCAGGCCGCGATCATAAGGGCCGTGTCGCTGACGTGGGTGATCTTGCCATCGATTTCAGACATAAGCTCATCATCATAGCTGCTGTCATCGGCCGATCGCATGGACCCGTTCTAAGGGAGGTCAAACATTTGTCGGGTGGTTTGCCGTCGGCGACGATGGTGACTCCACGTGATCTTCGCGCACACGAGTGTGCGCCCCACACAAGACCATCAAGCGCCGGGAAATGGGGCACCCCAGTCTGGCGCTACACTTGATCCAGGTTAGCGTCCAAACAACGGACGCGAACCTGGGGCACCGAACAAATGCCGGAACTTCCCGACATCACTGCGTATCTGACCGCGCTCGAAAAGCGCATCGTCGGTCAGCCTCTGGAAAAAGTGAGGCTCGGGAGCCCGTTTCTTTTGCGCACGGCCGATCCGCCTTTAGCCGATACTTACGGCAAAGTCGTGCGCAAACTGCGGCGGGTGGGAAAGAGAATCGCCATCGGCATGGAGGGCGATCTGTGGCTGGTGCTGCATTTGATGATCGCGGGCCGTTTGCACTGGCGTCCGGTGGGTGCGAAGCTCGCCGGGAGAAGGAGCCTGGCGGCTTTCGATTTTCCCAACGGATCTCTGGTGCTGACCGAGGCGGGGACGAAGCATCGCGCATCGCTGCACGTGGCGAAAGGTGAGGACGCGCTGGAGGCGCTGGACGCGGGAGGCATTGATGTGTTCGCGGCCGATCTCGACGCGTTTCGGGAAGTGCTCACAAGTGAAAATCGGACGCTGAAACGCGCGCTGACTGATCCGCGATTGCTGAGCGGAATCGGGAATGCGTATTCCGACGAAATCCTGCATGCAGCACAGCTGTCTCCAATCACGCAGACGCACAAACTGAAGCCGGAAGAATGGCAGCGGCTGTTTGACGCGACGAAGAGCACGCTGGATTTCTGGATCAAGAAGCTGGACGCGGAGGCAGAGGAAGATTTTCCAGAGAAGGTGACGGCATTCCGCAAGGGAATGGCGGTGCACGGGCGGTATGGCGAGCCGTGTCCGCGGTGCGGTGACAAGATTCTGCGCATTCGTTATGCGGATAAAGAGACGAATTATTGTGCGCGCTGCCAGACAGGCGGCAAGGTGCTGGCGGACCGGAGCCTGTCGCGTCTGCTGGGGTCGGACTGGCCGCGGACGCTGGAGGAATTGGAGGCGCTGAAGCGGCGCTGAAATTGTGGGGCGGCCGAGGCTGCCCGTCGCTCAGTTGATGTAAATCGTTCTATGCCACGAACATCGTCGGTCAAGCCAGGCCAGGGAAGACCAAGCCAGGCAAGGCTTTTGGGGAGGGTCACGGGTGGTGCTATTACTTTGGTCATCTGTGCGAGATGACCTCCGACCATCAATAATGAAGCCGGTTCGTAATTCCCAAAGGTTGGTGACAATATGGTCCTCCCCCTCCTTCGCCGTCTCTGGTCTGATGACCAGGGGCAAGATATCGCCGAATATGCCGTCATGCTCGCGGTCATTCTGGTGATCGTGGTAGGCACGATCCGGATGATTGGAAGCAACGCGAACACAGTGTTCTCTTCCGCGGCGAGTTCCATTCAGTAAAGACAAGTCCAGGGCGCAGGCCCATATTTGAGATTCAAGGGGATGCCATCACATGAGTGATGAGCATCCCCTAAATTTTTGGGACGAAGTTTCAGAGTTTTGGATTTTAGAGTTTCAGGTTTCGAGGTTTCTCGAATGTTTGCGGACCCAAGTTAGCGGCGCCAAAGAGCAACGCGAACCCGGAGCACCTCGCACCATGAATGCGGTCAATGAGTGTAAATCGCGATGTCTCGCCAATAAGGGCCATCCGCGACGTTTTACTAACGATCCGAGTTCGGTGTTCAAAATTGACCAGTTTTCGTCTTCGGATTGCGGCAATATCGTCAACCCTTATGGCCAAGAAGCCAACTCTTAAACAAATTCAGGCAATCCGTTGCCCAACGTTTAGCGCGGGGCCCGGCGAGAAGCGCGAGCTCACCACAGGCCAGCCCTGTGGCGGGCGCCTGATCGCCGGAGACTGAGTGTTGCGCCTTCGAATCGGACACACCAGGTGATTTTGTGAAGTTGCGGCGCTGGACCTGCTACGTGCTATCCATCCTGAGAATCCACCGCCAGACTTGTGAACACTGCAGAGTTCGCGCAACCCACTGGAGTGATGTCAAAAAGCGCCTGGAAGAGCTCCGATAAGGGCAGGACCTGTCACTCCAACGTGTCCGCTCGTCATGGCAGTGGTTTCACGCTACTTCTTGCCGCGTGTTGCTCCTGTGTGTTGAAAGGGCTGTTTTCAAGGGGACGGTCGCGTTCACTTTCGTACCGGAGCCGTCGGATTCGATGACCAAATCGCCGCGAAAATGGCGCAGGCGCTCGCGCATTCCTCTGATTCCCACTCCCGTGCCCTGGGATTGAATCTCGGCAAGTCGTTCCGGGGACATGCCCTTCCCGTGATCTTCAACCTGTACGCGGACTGCGTTTTCGTCGCGCTCGATTCGAATCAGCGCGGTTTTGCTTCCCGAGTGACGATGGATGTTCGTTAATCCTTCCTGAACCAGTCGGAATATGAGGAGTTCCATTTCGGATGGAAGTCTTCCGAAGTCCTCGGGAATCTTCAGGTCAATCTCTAAACTGCTTCGCTCGGCGAGACCTTGTACGTACCAACCCAGCGCGGAGGCGATACCGGTTTCATCCAGCATCGGTGGATGCAAAAGATAGGAGGTTGTGCGTATTTCTTGTGACAGATGCTGGACCAACTCTTCCGCATACTGGACGTCTTTGACAAGTTGAGCAGGATTTTTTGTTGCGACTTCGCTGATTCGCGAAAGCTGGATGCCCAACGCTGCCAATGTCTGTCCCGCGCTGTCGTGCAGTTCCCGTGCGATGTGCCGCCGCTCGAGATCCTGAGACTCCATGAGGCGCCCGGAAAGGGCACGCAGCTCTGAGTGTTTTTTCTCAAGTTCCTGAGTGCGGAACTGCACTTGCGTGTCGAGCGCATCGGCCAATATTCGGTAACGCGTTTCGCTTTCACGCAACTCTCGCTCAATTCGTTTGCGTTGGCTAATGTCCCGCGCAATTTTCGACGCTCCCACAATCTTTCCACTGGCGTCCCGGACAGGTGAAATTGTGAGCGAAATATCGAGCGGCGTCTTGTCCTTATGAATACGAACGGTGTCGAAATGTTCGATTCGTTGGCCTCGCTTGATTCGGTCGATAATGACAATTTCTTCGTCTTTACGATCGACGGGGATGATCAACGAAATATGCTGTCCCACGGCTTCGCTGGCGGTGTAGCCGAACAAACGTTCCGCGCTTGCGTTCCAACTGGTGATGATGCCTTCCAGTGTTTTGCTAACGATGGCATCCTCAGATGAGTCCACGATGGCGGCGAGCAGGCCAATCGCTTTATCCGCTTTGAGGCGCAAGGCTGGCAACTCATCCAAGAGCGATTCGCTGACGTTGTTCCTGGCCTCCGGGTCATTGAGAATGCACTCCGCCAGTGCTTCATGTGTCGCCAGTAGTTTTTTGATGTCGTCTTCAAAGGCGATGTCCGGATGGGTCTCAGTCCAATAGTGCGCTGCCCTGACAAAGGTCAGGAACAACACCAAGTATTGAAGGCGAACCGGACCAAAAAGCCGCCCCAGCGCGTTCAGACACAATGAATAGTCGGAAGTCTTCAAAAACAAATGCCCTGCCAACACAAAGATGGCATCTTCCATCTGGGTCTCGGCCATCGGCATTTCGACAATGGGTGCGGGGCAGGCTGCGCACAGCGATAGACGAGACTGAAGTTCCTGTCCTCGTGGAAAAGGCCGTCGAAGGAGCTTCACAACATCTGCAACACTTTGAGTGCGCGCACTCGGATCGCCAGCCGGGCGCCCAAGTCCTACCAAAAAGCCAGCATGACGAGCAATGCAATAACGGACGGCGCAAAAGCGCGACAGGTGGACGAAAAGGCGTTCCTTAAAAACGGAGGGTAGAGGGTTGTCGAGATACGCAGCTTGTGCGAATCCCCACAGTTTCTCAGTGATTTCGGGAGTCTCAGCTGCGAGGCGGAAGAAATTGGGAAGAACCCCAAACCGCTCCTCTACTCGCGTCTCCAGTTTCGACATGGCACCCTAGCTCGATTATATGCCCATTCGGGTGCGTCAATCCTCATCGAAACATTAATAGGCCTTAGCACTCATTGACTGCTTACGGTCGACGGGTCCTCCGCCACGCCCGTGTGCCCTCGCCCTGCACCAAGACGGAATCGAAGTTAATGCACAGGCGGTGGCGGCTACACGATGCGACCGATAGCGGTTCATCGATTTTCGTGCACAAGAGTGTGCGCGCCACACAGAGAATGCGAGGGCGAGACGCCCTCGCGACAGCCGGCAAGATGCCGGCGCTACACCTTGCTCACAAGTCGCGGTGAAGCGTGCGGGCGAGGGCACCCGCGCCACACAAAATCATGCGAACGGATTTTCGTCGGCGGTGCGGCCGTAGACCACCGGCAGCGGCACGTCGAGCAGGCGCAAGTAGACCGAAAGCTGGCCGCGGTGGTGATACCAGTGGTTGAGCATCAGGGCGCGGATGACCTCGATCCGCGGTCTCGAAGACACTTCCTTCTCTTTCATCATCAGCCGCCAATTCTCGGAAGCATTGTCCTCGGTCAGACCGGCCAAGTACGACCCGCCGGCATGGACACTTTCTGCGAAGGCGGCGTGGATCTCTTCGAGATTCGCGGGCTGCGGAGGGTTGAAGTTGGCCTGCGAGACGTCAAAATGATCCGCTTTCACCAGTCCGGAGATCCGGTTCGGGATCAGGGCGATATGCATGCCAAGCTGGCCGAGAGACATGGATTTGGGATGCGGCTTCCAGGTGAGCTTGTCGGCGGGAACTCTTTCGAGGATGCGTTTGGTGGCCGCGCACTCCTCCTGAAATTCGCGCAGCATGAGGCTTACAGGTGAGGTGGTCGCAGAAATCATTTCGATGTCTCCTTTGTTCTTGAAGCTGGATTTCCAGGTTAAGTCTAAAAGACGGACGCGAACCAGGACAAGTCAGAAGCGAGATAAACCAAAATCAACAGCCGCGCTCAAGAGTCTGCGCGCCACACAAGCGACTAGGCCTATTCTTTCTCCGAGCAGCAGTCGTGCATCTTTGCGGGCTGCACGTAGGACCGCTTGGCATCGACGGCGTATCCGTCGTCGTATTTATCGTGATGGCGCACCCATGCCATAGTGTGCGCGAGGCCCTCTTCGTCACGACCTTTCGGCGTCAGGTCGAGGAAGTTGTAAGTGCCCACGAGTATGTCGAGCCCGCGGGCGTAGGTGGAATAGGTGTGGAAGACTTCGCCCGCGTCATTTTTGTAGAAGACGCTGAGGCCGGGAGCTTCTTCGGAGGGAAACTCGATCTGGTCGTAGTTGTAATCGACCTTGCCTTTTGCTTGCTGGTCTTTGCTGAACGAGACATGATAGTCGAAGTTGAAGTCGTACTCGGAAGACGAGAGCCACTTGAACTTCCAGCCCATGCGCTTCTGGAAGGCCTGGATTTCGGGAAGGGTCGCGTGTGAGATCACGGCAAAGGTCGTGTCCCGATGCGCCAGGTGGGCGGTCATGCCGTCGAAGTGATCGGCGAGATACGAGCAGCTGGGGCAGCCCTCTTTCCATTGCGGGCCTAACATGAAGTGATAGACGATAAGCTGGTGGCGCCCGCCGAAGAGGTCGGCTAGGGATTGCTTCCCATTCGGGCCGTCAAAGACGTAGTTCTTTCCGACTTTTTCCCAGGGCAGTTCACGGCGCTTCTGGCTGAGTTCATCGCGCAGGCGCGTGAATTCTTTCTACTTGCGCAGAAGATCCTTGCGCGCTTCGACCCACTTTGAGGGAGAAACAACTCGAGGCGTTTCCTGTTTGCTTGGGGTTGCGGTCGGCATCAGCTTTTCTCCTTTGCTTGTCGAGCGTCGTCGTGGACGCGTGGTTGTTTTTCTTTGAGCGGAAAAGTTTCACAAGCATCGCAGCGGCTCCGCCGCCGGTCGTAATACTTCCAGCCATCAGGGCGGCGCTGGCGAGACATGCGGGACACATAAGGCATACCTCCTGCTGCGATTCAGCTATTTCTTTTCGGCGCGCTCGCGGATGCGGTTGTTGATATGGGTCCAGCCTTTGCCGACTCCGGCGCGATGCTGGTCTTCAATCAGGCCCAGGGCTGTGTGATGGAACTTAATCAGCGTGCCGCCCGACTCTTCGCTGAGGCGGTACTGCACGTTGGAAATGATCGGGTAGGACATGAAGAGCGGGCCGGTGAATTCGAGCAAGGTCGGACGCTTGATGGCCTGCACGTGTCCCCAGTAGTGGCCGTTGCCATTGCCGAGATCGCGGAACCAGCGTCCGCCGGGCCAGTCTTCGAGTTTCATCGGCATGGGGCCGTGGTCGGGAGTGTCGTTGCCGGGGCCGAGTTGTTCGAGCAGCGCCTCGAAGGTCACGTCGAGCGAGGCGCGCACGTGAATTTCCTGGTGGATGTTGAGGGTGAGATTTTCAAGGCTGGGGGCGGTCGAGATCACGTGTTTCTCCTTGCGTGGAGGGAGTTGGAGGGCCGGTTCGTCATTTGGATTTGTCCTCCTTTTCGCTTGCATCGGCAATTTCGAGTGCGGCCATTTTTGCCTCGGCGCGTAGCTTGATGCGATCGAGCTGGTGGCGCCAGAGACGCTCGAAAGTGGCAGTCCACTCATGCACGGGCCGGATCGCGTGCGCGTTGGTCCGGTAGAGCATCTGGCGGCCCTGGCGACGAACGTGGACGAGACCGACATGGCGCAAAACGCGCAGGTGCTTGGAGACGGAGGGTTGCTCGAGGCCCAGGGCATCGACGATCTCGCTGACCGGGCGCTCTTCGAGCGCGAGGTAGTTCAGGATATCGCGGCGGCGCGGTTCAGCGACAGCGTTGAAGGCATCGGAGGTCGTGGCGGCCCGGGGCATGGGGGTAACATATATTCCGATATCGGAATGTGTCAAGACCGTAACCCAATGTGGCCTCATCCCGTGGTTCTTGAGCTGCAAAGTTGGCTGTGTAGGTGTCGGCATCGCCACCCCTCATTGGTTGGACGAACGGGCAGCAGTGATTTGGACAAGTAACGTGGAAAATTAGTTGCGCGGTCCGTAGTAGCGGAAATGGCCGGTAATTTTCCAATGGAATAAAACGTCTTCCATCTGGGGGCCGCGTCCGATGTTATGAACGATCATGTAGCGGTCTTGGGAGCCGCGCCGATCCACCACGATGCCGATGTGAGGGACGCCACCACCGAGGTCCCACGTGACGAGATCTCCGGGATGGTAGTCATTGGCGTGGGTGGTCATAGGCAGGGTCTCGCCGTGACGCTGGAAGAAAACGGCAAGGTTCGGAACCCGGCGATGATCGATATTCGGATCGGTGTGACCCAGGAGCCAGAGCCACTTTCTCGGATAGGCGGAGAAGTTGCGCTCCATGTCCTCGTGGACTTCTTTCTGGAGATCGACGCCTACCGCCCGATATGAGCGGATGATCTCGTCGGTACAAACACCTGTGTCGGCGGGCACATCGCCACCCGGATACGGGATGCGAACATAAGCTGGATCGTAGCGGACGGAATGGTGGGTTCGTTCGACGGCAGCGGCAACCAGGGTCCGCAGGAATTGTTGATGAGACGTTGCCGGCGGCGATGTTTGCGCCTGTAAAAGGTTCAGGGTGTTAACACACCACGTTGCCAGGAATGCGATCAGGACCCATCTTGCAACTCGATTTCCGTTAGCCATTGGCAGGAAACGGCAGACCTCGACGATTCCGGATTGAATGGTTAGACACCGGCAGGAGAAAACTGGTTCCATCCACGCGAAAGAGGAGAGTCATCTTGCGGTGCTAGAATTTAGGGTTTTCGTCTATATTTCGTTTTCATAAGGTAGCTCTCCATGCCGAAGACAATGATGGCGGTGGTCAAACCGGAGGCCGCGCCGGGGGCGGATGTCCGCGAGGTCAAGGTTCCGGGTTTTGGACGCACCGACGTGCTGGTGAAGGTAAAGGTCGCATCTATCTGCGGCACCGATCTGCATATCTACGAATGGGACCGCTGGGCGCAGGGACGCATTCATCCGCCACTCATTCCCGGGCATGAGTTCTGCGGCGAGGTGGTGGCGTACGGCGACGAGGTGACCAGCGTTAAGGAAGGCGACTTCGTCTCGGCGGAGATGCACGTGGCGTGCGGGAAGTGCCTGCAGTGCCGCACGGGCGAGGCGCACATCTGCCAGAACGTAAAGATCATCGGGGTGGATGCCGACGGGGCGTTTGCCGAGTACGTGGTGATCCCCGAATCGAATCTCTGGAAGCTCGATCCGGCGATCCCGCAGGAGTACGCGTCGATCCTGGACCCGCTGGGAAACGCTGTGCATACGGTACTCGCGGGAGAGATTGCGGCGAAGACCGTGGCGATCACCGGATGCGGGCCGATCGGGCTATTCGCCATTGCGGTGGCGCGCGCCGTGGGCGCGGCACAAGTCTACGCGATCGAGGTGAAGGAGCACCGGCGCAACATCGCCAAGCAGATGAAAGCCGACCTGACGATCGATCCCTCGAAGGAAGATGTGAACGCGATCATCCTTGAGCGGACGGAAGGGCTTGGGGTCGACGTGGTGCTCGAAATGGCAGGGCATCCGAGCGCAATCCGAACAGCGTTCGACATCGTGCGGCGCGGAGGCAGGATTTCGCTGCTCGGTCTGACATCGAAGCCGATTACGCTGAATTTTTCCGAAGACATCATCTTTAAAGGCATCACAATCCAGGGCATCAACGGGCGACGGATGTATCAGACCTGGTACCAGATGACGGCGCTGCTCAAGGCGGGCAAGCTCGATCTGCATCCGGTGATCACGGACCGCATCGCGATGAAAGATTTCTCCAAGGGGATGGAGCGGCTGAAGACAGGCGAAGCCAGCAAGATTCTGGTGTATCCGAATGGGACGCGGTGAGACCCAACCGTTCGGGTCTCGATTCATACGTGTCTGCTGTCTGCGAGGATTTCATGACTACTGGTATCCGCACCAATCCTCTCTCTTATCTTACCGATCAGATCAACGAACTCAAGGCCAAGGGTACGCACTTCAGGCTGCGCGTGCTCGACGACGAGCAGGCCCCGTTGTGCACGTTCGATGGAAAGAAGGTCATCAACCTCGCATCGAACAATTACCTGGGGCTGACTACGCATCCGAAGCTGCGCGAAGCGGCGCTGGAGGCGACGCGCAAGTACGGCGTCGGGTCGGGCGCGGTGCGTACGATCGCAGGCACGATGAAGATCCACATGGAGCTGGAGGAGAAGATTGCTCGCTTCAAAAACGTAGAAGCGTGCGTGGTCTTCCAATCTGGCTTCGCAGCGAACGCGGGGACGGTGTCGGCGGTGCTGGGGAAGGAAGACTTCATCATCTCGGACCAGCTGAACCACGCCTCGATCATCGACGGCGCGCGGCTATCGCGGGCAAAGATTCTGGTCTTCAATCACAAGGATCTGGCGCACGCGGAAGAGCAACTGGCCAGCGTGAAGGGTCAGCCCGGACGGAAACTGCTCATCACTGACGGCGTGTTCTCGATGGATGGCGACATCGGCCCGTTGCCTGGATTGTGCGATCTGGCGGAAAAGTACGGCGCGATCATGATGGTCGACGATGCGCATGCCTCAGGGGTGCTGGGCCGCAACGGACGCGGCACGATCGATCACTTCAAGCAGCACGGTCGCGTGGACATCCAGGTGGGAACGCTGTCGAAGGCGATCGGCGCTCTCGGCGGATACGTGTGCGGCACGCACGACCTGATCGACTTCCTCTATCACCGGGCGCGTCCATTTTTGTTCTCGACGTCGCATCCGCCGTCGGTCGCAGCGACGTGTATTGCGGCGTTCGATGTGCTGGAGCAGGAGCCGGAACGGATCGAGGCGCTCTGGGAGAATACGCGGTTCTGGAAAAAAGAGCTGGGGCTGCTGGGCTTCGACATTGGCGGGAAGAACACGCCTGCGAGCGAGACGCCCATTACGCCGATTATCATCGGCGAAGGCGGCCGCACGATGGAGTTCTCGCGCGAGTTGTTCAAAGAGGGCGTGCTCGGGACGGGGATTGCGTTCCCGACGGTGCCGGAAGGCAAGGCACGCATACGCACGATCATGACGGCGACGCATACGAAGGATGAATTGCAGCAGGCGCTGGAAGTTTTGAAGAAGGTGGGACAAAGGATGGGGATACTCGGGTAGGGTGTTGAACGTTATCCGTTCACCCATGGCTTCAGTTCCTGCACAACCTCAAGGGCTTCAGGTTCTGTCAATTGGATACCGAAGCGAACTGTCCTTCCCTGGCACTCAAAGCCTATCGTGCCACCCCTAAGTTTCATTTGGGTGAGATAGTTCTCCAATCTTGACGTCGAAGGAAAGATCCGCTTGCTCGCAGGTTTGTAATAGAACCGAGGGGAACACTGCGGGTCCCGCCATAGCCAAGAATATTCCGTTTAATCGTCAGCGAACCTTCCCTTACTTCCACGACCTCCTTTCCGAAGGCGATCCAGAGCCACTGATAAACAGCCGAGGCTCCGCCTAGAATCCAGACCGCTAGCCAAAACCCCAAGAAGCCACGCGACGTGGACGGACCCGGATGGAGAATCCATTTCATGACCAAGACGACCGCAAACGCCCAAAACGCGATCCATACAGGTAAGAAGATCAGGCTGGCCCATTCCTTTCGCGGCAGGATATGAAGTTCGAGCCCGCTAGTCGAGGGCAGTTTGAGAACTCGGCGACTCACGTTACGTCAATCTCCTCGGTACACCACTCGGCCGCTCACAATTGTGGCGATGACTTTCCCCATCATCTGCCAGCCATCAAACGGCGAGTTGCGCGAGAGGGAGTGGGACTTCGAAACATCGAAGGTCCATCGTTTCTTTGGATCGAATATTGTTACGTCGGCGTGATAGCCGCGCGTAAGTGCGCCTCTGCCCCGTAATTCGAACACCCGGGCCGGCCCCGAGGTAAACAATTCCACGACCCGACGCAGCGGGAAGCGATGCTCGCGATGAAGCTTGGTGATCGAAAGCGCGAGCGCGGTTTCGAGGCCGATGATTCCGAAGGCGGCGCGCTCGAACTCAACCTGCTTCTCGTGGCTGGCGTGTGGCGCGTGATCGGTGGCAATGGCGTCGACGGTTCCGTCGCCGAGGGCGACGATGAGCGACTCGATGTCGGCCGCGGAGCGCAAGGGCGGATTCATCTTGCAGTTCGTGTTGTAGTCGCCGACAGCCTCGTCGGTGAGCGTGAAGTGATGGGGCGTCACCTCACAGGTCACGCGAGCCCGGCTGCGCTTCCCGCGGCGCACCGCCTTCAGGGAATCGGCTGCGGAAAGATGCGCCACGTGCAGCCGCGCGTTCGGAATCTGCTGGGCAAGCTGGACATCGCGATCCACAATACCCGCTTCCGCCGAGGCCTTCCAGCCGCGGAGACCTAGCCGGAACGAAGTCGGCCCGTCGTTCATCGGGCAGCCCTCGGTCTGGCGAGTGTCTTCTGCATGCTGAACCACCGGGAAGCTGAGCTCACCGCTGAGGCGGAGGCACTCGCGCATGATGTCGTTGTCGAGGACGGGCTTGCCGTCGTCGGTCACGGCAACGGCTCCGGCGCGCTGCAGGCCGCGAAAGTCGGTAAGCACTGCGCCTTTGCTGGCGTGAGTTGCTGCAGCCACGGGAAACACGTTGACCACGGCGCCCCGCTCCGGCCGCTGCAGCCAGTTGACCCATTCCTGCGAGTCTAGGACGGGCGTGGTGTTCGGCATGCAGCACACCGAGGTGAAACCACCGGCTGCGGCGGCCGCCGTTCCCGAGGCGATTGTTTCTTTGTAGCTCTGTCCCGGCTCGCGAAGATGGACATGCAGGTCAATAAAGCCGGGCGCGACGATCAGCCCGCGAGCATCGAATTTCTCGTCGGCGCTGCCACGAATTTTGTTCGGCGGGGCGACCTCGGCGACCACGCCGTCGCGCAGAAGCACGTCCATCAGCGCGTCGATCTTGTTCGCAGGATCGACGACATGACCGCCCTTGATCAGTAACGACGCCGGTTTGGATTTGTGATTCGGCATGAATTCAGGCTCTAGGCTCTGGGCTCTCGGCACTCGGCTACTTCAAGCTACGCGTCCCTTCCTTTCCTTCAAGCAACTGGCCCGTCCCCTCACGCTCGTCCCAGCGCTCGCGCCAGAATTGCCATGCGCGTGGGCACGCCGTTGCGCACCTCTTCCACGATCACCGACTGCGGGCCATCAGCGACCTCTCCGGTCAGCTCCAGTCCGCGAATAATCGGCCCGGGATGCATCACGATGGCGTCCTTCTTTGCCATTTTCAGGCGGTGCGTCGTCATCTGGTAGCGCGCGATGTAATCCTCAAGGCGCAGTTTCATCCCGGCGAGCCGCTCTTTCTGCACGCGCAAGAGCATCAGGACGTCGGCCCCGTGCACGGCATCTTCGATGTGCCGCGTCACCTGCAGCCCCGGCGCAAGCGTGGCGGCAACGTCCGGGACAAATTCCGGCGGCCCGCACAGAGTGATCTTAGCGCCCATTTTCGTTAGCAGGTGACAGGAAGACCGAGCTACGCGGCTGTGAAAGATGTCGCCGATGATCGAGATATGTAGGCCCTTGAACGTTTTTTTTTGCTTGAGGATCGTGAAGGCGTCGAGCAGCGCCTGCGAGGGATGCTCGTGCATGCCATCACCGGCATTGACGATAGGAATGTCGAGATGCTCGGCCATCAGTCGCGGCGCGCCGGCTAGCGGATGGCGGATCACGATGATGTCGGCACCGACCGCGCGCAAGGTGTAACCCGTGTCGAGCAGAGACTCGCCTTTCTCGATGCTCGAGCCGCTCGACTGCACCAGGGTCGTTATTGCGCCCATTGACTTGGCGGCGACTTCAAAAGAGGAGCGGGTTCGCGTGGAGGGCTCGTAGAAGAGAAGAATGACGCGCTTGCCGCGCAGCAGCGGACGCGGCCTCTGCGGATTCATGCGCCGCGCGGACTTCAGAATCTTCAAAATCTCCGGGGGTTCCAGATGCTCGATATCGAGAAGTGAACCGCGCGCGACCTTATTCATCGTTCATCGGCTGCCGGAAGGCGGAAATCATCGGTGCCACGGGCGTCGCACGGTTCGTGCAGCGATCGATTCGGTGAGGTTCACGCGACCGAGCTCTCGCAGAGGTGCAATCCGCCCAGGGAATTTGCAAACGCAGCATGATACGCGGGGCCAGCGGGAGGGAGCAAGGTGCCGCGGCGCACATTTTCGCCGTTCAGACCGATTCGGAACTGGAAGCCCCTGATTTGAAGCCGTTGCAGGTGAGGACCGGAAGCCGTGGATACTTCGGGAATTTCGGATCCGACAAGGAGAGTTGGCACATCACGAACTGCGAGCCTCGATCCGAAGTGATCGTGTGGGCGTGAATGCAGTCGGCACAGAGACCGGGTTCGGAGGCATCGGGCCGCATGCCTGGCGGGAAGGATTTCATCGTTCGGAACGATAGCGGAGGTCGGGCCGAACCGTCAGCCGCGGCCGCGCTTCTGCAGCCAAGCACTGTACCATGCCCCGCCGATGCTGGCGCCCACCACGCAAATCAACAAGATGATGAGCAGCGCAAAAATGACGAAAGCGGCAAGGCCTGCATTGGTATTCATTACGTTCGTCACGTTGCGGACGGCCTCCGGGTCATAATGCCCGGTCTTCAACTGGGTAGCCATCGCTTCTCGGATCTTATCGGGGCGGTAAAAGACGGTCGCAACGATCACGACCGACAGAAAAAGGAATGCGAATCCTCCACTGGCTGCGCCCAAACGTGCGCCGGCGCGCCGACTCAGGTGGGTGAGTGTCCTGCGGTGGTAGAGAAACACGGCGAATGCGCCGGCTCCCAAGAAGGCCGGTCCAAACAGAAAGAACGGAATGAAGCACAGGAACAATGCCAGGAACCCGCCCATGGCGGCGCAGGGCAGGCCATGCCCCCAGTCGAGTTGAGGCGACGGAAGGTGCGGCACTGCGGGAGTGAAAACCGGCGTAGGCCGCGCCAGATCGGAGGTGTCGGGGTTCTGTGCGAGAGGGACTGGGAACTCAACGCTTGGATCGACCACCACGCGAATCTGCGGGGCCCGACAGTGTCGGCAAAAAGGCGTGCCGTCCTCAACTGCAGTACCACATTTAGGACAAGGATGCTCCACGGAGCTTTAAGGTATAGCAACGCTGGGATCGGGACGCAAGAACGGCTCAAGTACCGTCAAAAAGCATTAGCTGCGCGCAACACGGTCCGCGACCGCGCTAGGTCAGATGGTGTCTTTGTCGCCGCCGCGTGCCTGCACAAAAACGAGCGCGAAGTCCGTTCCTTTCCCGCCGTCTTGCGGGGAAACCGAGACAATGTGCTGATTTTGCTTGGTGCCGACTTTCAATTCGAGCGTTTTGCCGCTGCCGTTGTCGCAGCTCAGCTGATTCGAGTTCTTGTCGCCGTCCTTGCCGAGATGAACGTCCACATCGCCGGCGTCGCCGTGGCGGTTGCTGGTATGGCATTCGAGAACGGCGCCAAAATGTTTGAGCTGATCTCTGTAATAGGCCGCGATTTTTTCCGGCGGATCATCCGACAAATATTCGATCGCCACGACTTTGAGCCCGAACAAGCCGGACGAGATGTTCACGTTGGCGCTCTGCTCTTCCCCGTTGTTGGACTCGGCTTTCTGCCTGGCGCCCGGATAGACCGAGAGACCGGTGTCGCGCACGTCGGCGCCTTTATCGACATGAATGGCTCCCACGGGAGTCTCGATGTCGACCTTCTTTTCCTCGCCGTTCGCGCCTTTCTTGACATTGACGCTGCATGCCGGCAGAACGATCAATCCGGCCAGCGCAACAGCGACTGCAGTCCACCTAGCGAGCGGATGATTTGTTTGCATCATGATCTTCTCCCCGAGCGACCTCACTGCGGCGTTCGATGCCGGCGCCGCGTTGGGCAACGTTGGGAATGCTGACCGGGAGACGCCCGCGAATCGGGATCTCACCGAAGAGCGCTTTCACCGCGCTGACTTCCGAGACGGCCGCATTCGAAAACGTGCACAGATAATTTTGAAACCCGGGAAAGTCCATCACGAGGTAAGGACTTCCCATAGCAACAACCGCCATCTTCGCAGCGGCGTGATCGGTCAATTTGCCGAGCAGCGTTGCCGATGCGTCTGCCACCGCCGTTGTGTTCCTCGTGCTACCCGGCGCCGGAGCGACATACACGGCGGCGACGACAGCTTCGGCCTCGTCAGCCGCCTTCAGAACCTGGTCGGCCATCGCATCGGCGATGCGCGAGTCGACGTAGAGGATGTTGGCGTCCGGCACGCGAGCGCGCACCTCGCGCGCCAGCGCCCGCCCGGTCTCGGAGCGAACGTCCTCTGAGAAGACAACCACCACAAGATGGTTGTGGACCTCCTCCGTAGACATATACGGCAGACCACCCTTGATAGTTCCCGCGGCCTTCAGGGGCAGGAGTTTGTTGTTGTTGCGAACGAGAGTGACGGCATCGTCGGCTACGTGCTGGCCCACAGCGACATTTTGCGGCGCGCCTACCTGCTCGGCAATCGCGCCGATGTCGACCAACCGGGCTTTGTCGAGTCCGAGAGAGGCCTTGGCCTTCAGGATCTTAAGAACAGACTCGTCCAGACGGGCCTGGGAAATCTCACCGCTCTGCACAGCCTTGACCATCGCCTCGAAAGAAGCGCCAAGATCGGCAGGAATCAGAAGCAGGTCGTTGCCGGCCTTGAAGGCTTCGACGGCAGCGCGGCCGATGTCATTCGCGTAGAGACGGGTGAGACCGGCCATGTCGAGCGCGTCGGTGGTCACGATGCCGTTGAAGTTCATCTGCTTTTTGAGCAGGTCGGTGACGACCAGTGTGGACGTGGTTGCGACGCGGTTCGGATCGGGTTCGAGGGCAGGCACGCTGACGTGAGCCACCATGATCGAGTCGACGCCCGAGTCGATCGCCTTCTGAAACGGCGGCAACTCGATCGACTTGAGATGGGCCATGTCGCCGTTCACTCGAGCGATCCCCAGGTGGGAGTCGGTCGCGGTGTCGCCGTGTCCCGGAAAGTGCTTGGCGGTGGCGAGCATTCCGCCTTCATGGGCGCCCTTGATGTAAGCCGCGACCATATCGCCGACTTGCTGAGGATCTTCCCCGAAGGAGCGCGTGTTGATGACGGGATTCACGGGGTTGGAGTTGACGTCGGCAACCGGGAAGAAATTCCAGTGAATACCGATGGCCCGCGACTCCTGGGCGCTGATGCGTCCGAACTGTTCGGCGTAGTCGATCTTGCCGGCTGCGCCGAAGGCCATGGCGTGCGGGAACATGGTCGGGCCGTTCAGGCGCATGGTGAGCCCGCGCTCGAAATCGGCGGCGAACAGCAGCGGCAGCTTCGAGTCGTTCTGCAGCGCGTTGAGCATCATCGCAGCTTCGTAAGGCTCGCTCTTGAACAGGAAATTGCCGTCGACCGGAACGGTCATGGCAAAAGAACCGACGTGATATTTGTCGATCGCCGTTCGTAATTGGGTGTAGATGTCGCTTTGGCTATTCAGGAATTGCGCGCGGGCCCACACCATGAAGAGCTGCCCGACCTTTTCTTCGACGGTGAGCTTGTGCAGGGTCTTCTCGGCCCACTTCTCGCCGTTGCGATCGAGGTGGATGGGGCCCGGCTTCTGAAAGCGGTCTTTGGCAAAGCTGGCCGTCACTGCGAATACCAGGAAGAGGACGATGACAGAACGCATGGCGAAACGATAGCAGGAAAACAGGTATCAGGTGTCAGGTCTTGGGTCTCAGGAGGGGGATTTGTGGAGTCCGAAGTTCGGTTTTGAAAATGGAGCTTCCCCTAAAGGATCCCAGGTTAGCGTCCAAAGAACGGACGCGAACCTGGGGCACCGTCCCATTGGAATCTTCTCGATATAGAAGTCTGAAAATCAAAGTGCCGAACAACTGAAAACCGAACACCGAAAATCCTATGGACGAGCACCGGCCACCAGCGACTTGGCCTGTTCCTGAATATCTGCTTCGTCGCCGAATCCACTCAGCCACGTCACATCGGGTTCACGCCGGAACCAGGTCATTTGACGCTTCGCGTAATTGCGGTGCGCTTGCTGGGCGGCGGTAATGGCTGCGTCGCGGGTCAGGCATCCGCGCAGCAATTGAACGGCTTGCCGGTATCCGAGAGAGCCCAGCGGCCACGCCGTCTCTCCGTACTTGGCGAGAAGGCGTTCGGTCTCTTCGACGAGGCCCGCGTCGAACATCCGCCGGGCACGTTCGTTGATGCGCGCATACAAGGGTTCGCGATCGGGATTCAGCCCCAGCCGGAGGATGCGGAAGCCCCGCAGAGGGTCGCGGCCCTCCTTCCACATGTCAGTCATCTGCCGCCGCGAGCCGAGGCAGACTTCGATGGCGCGGATCAGCTTGGGCGTGTCGTTGGCGTGAATTTTCGAGGCAGCTGCCGGGTCAAGTCGCTTCAGAATCCGGTGCAGGTATCCCAGCTCTCGGCTTTTCGCGCGCTCTCGCAAACGATCGCGCAGGTCTTCCGACCGCTCGGGGCCCGCGAATAGCCCATCAAGGAGTGCGCGCAAGTAGAGACCGGTTCCTCCGACGACGATGGGAAGGCGTTCGCGCGCTTTGATCTCGGCCAGGACTCCCCGCGCCTGGCGCGCATATTCCCCGGCCGTGACGTGGTGCGTCGGATCAGCGACATCGAGAAGATGATGAGGCGCACGCTCTCGTTCTTCGGCACTTGGCTTCGCCGTGCCGATTTCAAAGTCGCGATACAGCGCGACCGAATCGCAATTGATAATCTCCCCATGGAATCGTTCCGCGAGGACGAGCGACAGGGCAGTCTTACCACTGGCAGTGGGGCCGAGCACAACGACCAGCAAGGGGTCGTTCTTTGCCGTCAGCGCCAACTCCAGTGGATGGCCTGCCAGAAGCGCACCAGCGTGATGCCGAGCAGAGTCGCCGCGATGATGAGCAGTCCGGTAGTCTCAAGCGCGTAGACGTGATGCCGGGCGGGATGGTGGTCGAGCTGCGACTTCTCTTGTGCCGGGGAGGGCATGCGGACATTGTAGCGCCGGCTTGGGAGGGGAGGAACTACCTTTTGAAGTTCGGATCTAGGCTCTAGACTCCAACACCGGACAGGCGATCGGGGTTAGGAGGCGGGTCGGAGCGCGGTCGCCTGGGTGCTAAACTTTCTGCTTGCCTTATGCCGGAAGCCCGCTCCGCAGGAAAAACAGTCCGCTTCGGGGTATTCGAAGTGGACCTCGTCTCGGGGGAGTTGCGCAAGAATGGAACCCTGATCCGATTGCAGGAGCAGCCTTTCCAGATTCTCGCCTTGCTGCTGGAGCGTCCCGGCGAACTGGTGACGCGCGACGATCTCCGATCGAAGCTCTGGAGCGCCGACACCTTTGTTGACTTCGACCACAGCCTGAATACCGCGGTGAACAAGTTGCGGGAGGCGCTAGGCGACGTGGCGTCGAACCCGAGGTTTGTGCAGACGGTAGCGCGGCGCGGTTACCGGTTTATCGCGCCCGTTCAGGAGAGCATAAAACCGGGTGCGACGCCCCCAGAGAATGCATCGGCTGCGAATACTGCGGCAATCGCTGAAAGCCCGCCGACCGCTCAGATTCTGCATCCAGAGTTGCAAGTACCGATCCCACGTCGTGGGCTGACGCGCAGTCTCTTTTTGCTGATCCAAGTGATGTATCTGATCTTTTACCTGGAGGGGTTGTTCCACTGGCAGGGTGTCTATCAGATTGCAGCTTCGTTTCTTCCCGGATGGGCGTCGACGGTAGTGATCGTTGCCGTGCTGACCACGGCAGGGATCGGGATCCCGTTGCGCTGCTACCTGATTTCGGCGGTAGCGTTCGATCATCGCCGCTTTGGCGATAAATTCGGGCGAATCTTCCCTTTTCTGTTGGCAATGGACCAGTTATGGGCGGTTGCTCCGTTTCTGCTAGCGGGGAGAATTGGCTTCGGGGCAGCGTTTGCGGCGACAGCGGCGCTTTTGTACGTCCCATTTTCGGAGCGGACCTTAGTGCGGTTAGCCTATCCGAGGTCCTTGGCTTAGGCGCTGAGCGAAAAATCGGGGGAACCGCGCTCACTTCGTTCGCGTATCTGCGTCTGAGACCGGGGAGTAGTGTGCTTCCCTGGTGCGTCAGGAGGACTTATGCGGCGTCTGCTATGGGTTGGAGTTGGCGTGTGGGCCCTGCTGTCGTTGTCGATGTGGGCGCAGGCCGAGGAGTGGACCAAGACGTTCACAGTCACGGGGCGGCCGGAACTGCGGGTCGAGACTTCGGATGCCGCCATTCACGTCGACACCTGGGATCAGAAGACGATCGAGGCAAGGGTCACGTCGTCGAAGTGGGGGATCGGGCAGGGCGGCATCCAGGTATTCGATCATCAGACCGGCGATACAGTCGAGATCGAGGTGCGGTTCCCGCATGGCATTCACATCATGAGCATCGGCGACCGGCGCACGGTGGTCGAGATCCACATGCCGCGCGAGGGCAAGGTACGCCTCCACACGGGCGATGGCGAGATCCGGTTGCGTGATCTGAAGGGCGAACTGGATGTGGAGAGCGGCGACGGACACGTGGAGGCCGAAGGCGTGGATGGGACGCTGCGCGCGCATACGGGTGACGGGCGCGTGAGCGTGCGCGGACGATTTGATGATCTGAACGTCAGCACGAGCGACGGCCGGATTGAGGCGGAGGCGCAGGCAGGTTCGTCGATTGGGAAGGGCTGGGAGCTGAAGACAGGCGACGGCAGCGTAACGTTGAGTGTGCCGGAGAATTTTGCGGCGGACGTATCGCTGCACACGGGAGATGGGCACATCACGCTGGATATGCCGCTGACGGTGCAGGGACGCTATGACTCGAGCAATGTACAAGGAAAGTTGAATGGGGGCGGTGCGTCGTTAACCATCCACACCGGCGATGGGTCGATCCGGCTGGGAAGGTCGTAGGAGAGCCGCGGGCGTTGAGCTGTGAGCGTCGAGCGAATTTCAGGCGCTCGATAGCATGAGGTTCAAGTTTCGGGCCCCCATCGGCTCAATCACTCTTCTTGTGTCGCTCCTGAAGGCGCGCCCCGATGCGAGAATTTTCGAACTGGCAGGTCATTTCCCGAGGAGTGGCATGAGCCATTGGAAAGTCGTTCTTTTGTTGGCGTGGATTTTCACGTCTCTCTCTTCTGTCATCGCGCAAGATCAACCACCTGCCAACATACAAGATCGGGCGAAGCAGCCGGTGCTGGACGTTACGTCGATGGATACAAGCGTCGATCCGTGTGTCGACTTCTTCGCCTATTCCTGCAACGGGTGGATCAAACGGAATCCGATTCCGCCGGATCAGTCGAATTGGAGTGCGTACGCGAAGGTGCAGGACGAGAATCGGATCGAATTGCGCAGCATCCTGGATGCGGCTGCCGCGGAAACCGGCGAGCGTCCGGCCTATCGGCAGAAGATCGGCGACTACTACGCGTCGTGCACGGATGAAAATGCGATCGACGCGCTAGGAGCTCGTCCGCTGCAAGGAGCGCTGGCAAAGATCGAGGCGATTCAATCGAAGAAAGATTTGAGCGAGGCTGTGGGAGAACTGGCGTCTCAGTCTGCGCTGTTCAATTTCCGTTCTGACCAGGACTACAAGAATTCGGCGGAGGTGATCGCTGAGGCGGACCAGGGCGGGCTCGGTCTGCCCGACCGCGACTACTATTTCAAAGACGATGCGAAGTCGGTGGAGCTGCGGAAAGCCTATGTTGCGCATGTGCAGAAGATGCTGGAATTGTTGGGCCACGCGCCCGCGGCGGCTTCTGCCGAAGCCAAAAAGATTCTGGAGATCGAGACGGAGCTGGCGCGGGGTTCGATAACGCGTGTGGAGCGACGCGATCCCAAGAACCTGTATCACCGGATGTCGGCGGAGGACTTTCAGAAGCTCAGCCCGAATTTCCAGTGGTCTGTGTATTTCGCCAAGGTTGGCATGCCGCAGCTGAAGTCACTGAACGTGGAGACGCCGGCGTTTTTCCAGGCAATGAGCCAGTTGATTGAGAAGGAGGACCTGGCGGCGTGGAAGACGTATCTCGCGTGGCATGTAGTGCATGCGAATGCGCGGTTTCTGTCGACCGCATTCGTGAATGAAGATTTCAATTTCTTCGGGAAAACGCTTCAGGGGCGGCAGGAACTGCAGCCGCGCTGGAAGCGCTGCGTGGAGGATGTGGATAACGATCTGGGCGAAGCGCTGGGGCAGGCGTACGTCGAAAAATATTTCAGCCCCGATGCCAAGCGGCAGGTACTGACGATGGTGACGGAGATCGAGTCGGCGATGCAGCAGGACATCGACGGGCTGCCCTGGATGTCGCCTGAAACGAAGAAGAATGCTCTCGAGAAGCTGCACGCGGTGGTGAACAAGATCGGGTATCCGGACAAGTGGCGCGACTACCGCAAGCTGGAGATTAAGCGCGGCGACGAGATTGGGAACGTGCGGCGGGCGAGCCAGTTCGAGTTTGATCGCGAGCTGGCGAAGATTGGAAAGCCGGTGGACCGGGAAGAATGGGGCATGACGCCGCCCACGGTCAACGCGTATTACGATCCCCAGAAGAACGATGTGAATTTTCCGGCGGGCATTCTGCAACCCCCGCTGTTCGATTCCGCGTCGGACGCGGCACCCAATTATGGGAACACCGGGGGAACGATCGGTCACGAGCTTACGCACGGGTTCGACGATCAGGGCCGGCAGTTTGATGCCACGGGAAATTTGCGCGACTGGTGGACCGAGAAAGACGGGAAGGAATTCGAACAGCGAGCGAGCTGCATCTCGGATCAGTATTCAAAGTACGTGATCGTCGACGACATCAAGATCAACAGCAAGCTGACGCTGGGTGAGGATGTCGCGGACCTGGGCGGTCTGATTCTCGCGTACATGGCATGGAAAGAAGACACGAAGGCGCAGAAGTTGGAGCCGCTCGAGGGCTTGACGCCGGAGCAGCGCTTCTTCATCGGATATGGGCAGAGCTGGTGTGGCAGCACGCGGGACGAAACCAAGCGCCTGCGCGCGACCGTGGATGAACATTCTCCGGAGAAATACCGCGCGAACGGTGTGGTGACGAACATGCCGGAGTTTCAAACGGCCTTCCACTGCAAGACCGGGGCACCGCTGGCGCCGGCGAATCGATGCAGGGTGTGGTAGTCATGAGTTGCTGGTACCGGGTTGCGAGTGCCGAGTTGCCAGCGCCGCATTGCGAACGTAAAAGCGCGGCGGAAGTGTCTGTTCAGCCCTGTGGTGGCACTAAGAAACACGGGGTCCTTTTCTCATCTGAGTCCTCTTACTTCTTATCTGAAGTCGCCGGCGATCCTGGGCGGGCGACTTGGTACATCTCGCGGGCGATCTGCTCGTCGACACCTCCTTCGTACAAATTGAAGTGATCGCGCCTGGGGATGAAGGTAAAGTGTGCGTCGGCGCCCAGTGAGTCGAGCACAGCTTGAAACTTGCGCGCGGGCTCGTCGAGGTGGAAGGTGTCCCATGTGCCGACGATCAGGTGAATCTTGCCCTTTAGGTCCGGGCCGATCTCGGGCCAGCGAACCTGCACGAGATGCGCGATGTCGTAATGCTCCTCCCAATATTTCGCGATCTCGGGATGCACGTCGCCGGTGACGCGATCAAAGAGCGGGCAGGGGCGGCCGTCGCGACAGCGGGGGCTGAAGACCCATTCAAACGAAGCGATCTGTCCGCCGACCTGCCCGACGACGGCTTCCTGCCGCGCATACTCCTCGAGAGTTTCGACGTTTACGTCGTCGATTCGAACGAGCGGCCACGGATGGCCGTTTGGGTCGCGGTAGAAGTTCTGCAGAGGTGAGGAGACGAGATCGGGTCCCGTGAAGCTGTGAAAGTCGGTTGGGTCGGGAGACGTGGACCAGGTCCCGCCGAAGATCGTGGGATAGCGCACCTGAAGCCACATCGTCGCCCAGCCGCCCGAAGAATGGCCGGTGAGGAAGCGGCCGCTGGAACGCCCGTCCATGCGGTAGTGCGATTCGAGGTAGGGGATGAGTTCTTCTGTGAGTGCCTTGCCCCACGGACCATTGTTGACTGAGTCCGCGAATTCGTGCGTGCCGGAGGGAAGCGATTCGTCGAGTACGACCCAGATCATCTCGGGATATTTCTGGGCGGCGGTCTTGTCTTTGATCTTGTCAGCGACGTGGAGTAGGTCGTCGAGACGAGCGCCAAAGCCGTGCGTCCAGTAGACGACAGGGAAGTGCTCGTTGTTCTTGCGATAGCTGGGCGGTAGGACGATCCATCCCCGCATATGAATTTCGCGCCCCCAAAAGGCGGTGAGGGATGGGCTGATGAAGTCGAGAGTCTCCACGCCATCGGGAACTCCAGGCGTCGGCTGTTCGGGAATTTTCTGATTCAGCGTGAGCTTGAGCGTGCCAGCAATTGTGGGGCGAAGTGCGGCCACCTTGATGGGCTTCATGATGAGGTCGCCGGACGTGAGGAAGCGGTAGGCGGCATCGTGGTTGCGATCGAGCATGGCCATGATCCAGTAGTCGCCGGCGGGAGCTTTCGAGAAGGGAGTGGGAAAGGCGATTTGGTCGGGATCGAGGTCGATTTTTTCTGTGGGCCGCGTGGTGGAGATGTCGCGTGCGGCGATCCAGACGGATTCGGTTTGCTTGCCGTAGGGAGGCTCGAAGTATTCGTGAGTGGGCGCGGTGCGCGACATGAGAACGAGGAGTCGTCCGCTGACCGGCGTGTCGGTGGCGGCGGGGGAGATGGTGATCTGGAAGCGCAGGCGGCGCTCGTAGAGGTTGCCACCCGGTGCGGGTACAGGCCTCGTCGCGGAACGGGCCTGAGACGGCGCGGGGGCGGTTTGGGCGAAGAGAGCGGAGGCGAGGATGACAGTCGAGATCAGGAATCTTCGATGACGTCGCGGCATAAGGAAAAATTTTAACGGGCGCTATGTTCTGACGGTTTCTGATCGCGGCTGATAGCTGCAGAAGTCCTTTGCTCGTTCGGCTGAGCGTGGCGTTGCTTGCGCGAGAGCCTCATCCGATGCAAGACATCTTCGCTCACAGGAGTGCGCCCGCCACACACAAGAGATCAGTGGACGTTGGGCTGCAGGTTGTTGCAGGCATCGTTGTAGCAGTAGATAAAGCGCAGCTGGAGGTATTGTCCGGGGAATTCCGATGGCAGTGGCGGAAATGGCACCGAGTTGGTAATGCTTCCCCAGCAGGCGCGTTCGAGGGGCGGATCGCCCGACGAGCCGGCAAGCTTCATGCCCGCCACGGTCCCGTCTTTTAAGATTGCGAACTCGATTGCGACAGTTCCGCTCTTGCGGATCGGCGGGAAGACAGACTCGGGCAGAAGTGTGTGCCAGTTCTCGTCAACGATCTGAACGATTCGCCTGAGATATGGATCAAAGTTCACACCCATCGTGTCGCTGAGCACTTCGACCCCGCCTTGGGCGGCCGCGCCTCCGCGAGCGATGTTCGGACCGAAGTTGCCGTCGTCACCGCTCGCTGCACCACGATTCTGAGCCGCGCCTCGCGCTGCCTGCTCAATCGCAGAGCCAGGGGACATGGCGCGTCCGAAGTTCACCGGCGGAGCCTTGCGTTCGACGGTAGGCTGCTGCAACTGGGCGATCTGGTTCTGCTGCTGATTCGCATTCTGCTGCTGTTGTTGTGCCTGCTGATCTTGCGGCTGTCCTTGCGGAGTTGGTTGATTCTGCGCAGCGGACCCGGGCGCGGGTCCGGGCTGGCCTGCTGGCATGTGCGGACCGGGCGCTCCGGGCCGGCTGATGATCTTCCGCAGCTCTTTCGGATCTAGCTGCGGGGTCTTCGAGGTTGCGACGCGATCCTTGTCCGAGATGATGTTGGTCTTCGGGCGCTCGGCGGGCTTCTGAAGATCGGGCGGCAGCTCGAGATAGGTCAATTCGTTCTTCTTCATAAGATCCTGCACCGACACCCGCATCACCGGTTGCTGGTGCAGGAAGACGCGCCGGTAGAAGTCTTCGAGCCGGGGCTGGTTCACGAACAGGATGATGACAAACAGGTGGACGATCACCGAAAGCCACGCGGCCTCGCGGCGGCGCGCGCGGGTGAGGTCATCCTGCAGGTGAAGTAGGAGCTGCGGAACGGCATCTTCATCGAAATGCCGGTAGGCGCTTTCCCAGTTCCCCGCGTCGTAGAGATCGTGGACCTCGGAGGTCCGCGTCGTCGGCGGAGACAAGGGATTCTTCGGTGTTGTAGGCGTAATCGACATCGACAGACGTTCAGCCGTTAGACACAAGGCGGGGAATCGAGGTTGCTGGCGATTCCGCGGGCGTCCGCGGGCAGATTTGCCCTATTTTCGCATCTTTTGGGAAAAACCGCTAAACAACGGAGGTCCCGAGACTTACGCACGCACCCCCTTGGTTAAAGGGTAGACCAGTTCAGGGGGAGGCCCATGTAGAGATTTGTAAAGGTTTGTAGCGGGCGATTTCCGCTGGAGGCCGCTAGGGGCCTAGCCCACTCGCTATCCCTGAACGAGTTTTTCCAGATCGATCCGCTTTCCGTGCTTTTCGATTTGCTCGACGATCTCAAGTGCCAGCGCCAGGGCGCGGCGGCCATCTTCCAACGAAACCACGGGCTGCACGCGCCGCCGCACGGCATCCAGAAACGATTTCAGTTCGGCATACAGCGGTTCTTCTCCTTTGACGGGAGGTTTCGCCATCCCGATCTGCGGGTTTACCGAAGGGGTGGTGCCGGGTGCAGGTGCGCCGCTCACGGTAAAGGCGAGAACATCCTGGCGTCCGTAGTCGATGGAGATGTACTGCTTCGGCTGGAAGAAACGCAGTTTGCGGATGCGCTCGGTGGAGACGCGGCTGGCCGTGAAATTCGCGACGCAACCCGATTCGAACTCGATGCGAACGTTCGCGATGTCCGTCTTCCCCGACAGGATCGGCAAACCGACGGCACGCACTTCCCTCACGGGCGAATGAACGAAAGAAAGCACGATATCGAGATCGTGGATCATGAGATCCAGTACGACATCGATATCGAGCGAGCGCGGAGTGAACACGCTAAGCCTGTGGACTTCAAAAAACATCGGCTGCGTGATCAGGGGAATCGTAGCCTGGACCGCTGGATTGAAGCGTTCCAGATGACCGACCTGCGCCACACGCCCGCTGGATTTCGCCTTTTCAATCAGCTGTTCCGCTTCCTGGAGCGTGGTGGCTACTGGCTTTTCGACCAGAACATCGACCCCGGCGTCCATCAGTGTGCTGGCGACTTCGAGGTGATGCACGGTGGGCACCGTCACCGATGCGGCCTGTAGTTCGCTGTGGGTCGTGACCAGCTGCTCGAGCGATCCAAACGACCGGCAACCGAATTCGCGGGCGACCGCGTCGGCGCGGCCCACTTCGCGATCCACGACGCCGAGCAGGCGGACGGCTTCTCCCTGTTGCTCAAGCTGTTTGTAGACGCGGGCGTGATTGCAGCCGAATGCGCCCACGCCGATCACGGCCACGTTGACGATATTGTCGGAGGTCAGAGGCGTTCCAGACGGCCGGTTGCCGCGACTGCCGATTGTAACTATGAACAGTGGATATCGCCTATCAGGGTTTCCCGGCGAGACTCATGGTTACAAACGGGTCTTCTTGAGGATGGCGATCTGCCCGGCGTGATAGAGCTCGTGTTGCGCGACACCATCGAGCATGAACCGGATGTTGTACTTCTTGCCGGGTACGCGCTCGCCGAGTTGCTTGTCGGACAAACCGGCGGCAGTCTTGACCAGAGCCGCATGCGTTTTCTTCAACTGGGCGATGGTTTTCTTCCAGGCTGCGGAGCTCTTGTCTTTCACCGGCGGAAAATTCTGCGCAGCCTTAAGTTGAAGAGCCTTGCGCTCGACGATGCGACGGTTCACGGCGTCGTCCCAGGCAGCGACATGCAACACCAATTCCCAGATGCTGTGGGTTTCAGGGAGCGGATGCGATGCGGCGGTGGCGGGATCAACGTCGACGAGAAGCTCGAGCAGCGCAGGACCGTGCCACGCGTTTCCCTCGAAGGCGTTGCGAAGTTGCTCGGCGATGCGGGCGGCGTCAGACATAAGTCAATCCACGGAAATCGATATTTTAGCTTCGTTCGCGGCGCAGCGCACGGCGTCGCCGTCAAGCAGAAGACAGCGGCCGGCATCGAGGGCAAGACAAGATGCCCCCGCGGAACGCATGACTTCGATCGTCTTCACCCCGATCACGGGTACATCGAAGCGCATGTCCTGATTCGGCTTGGCAATTTTAACGACGGTAAGGGTGCGGCTCAGAGTGGAGGCATCGCCCTCGAGCGAGCGCATCAGGCGGCCCGCGCGTTCGATGGTGGCGTCGGTGCCTTCCATGGCTTCGACGGCGACGCAGGCAGATTCGGCAACGACGACGGTCTGGCCGATGTCGTATTGAGCGAGATGACGAGCGACCGCGCGACCGTAGGCGATGTTGGCCTTTTCTTCGTCGCTGGGCATTCGTTCGGTGAGCACGCCGGCTTTGGCGAGCAGCGGTTCCAGCAGTGACGTGGAGTTCTCGAGCGTGATGCCCTCGTCGCCGAGAACTTTAGCGACCGCGCCGAGGAGAGCGTCGGTGTTGCGAGTGCGGAGCGACAGAAGGAGCTTGGCAAGGCGCCAGTCCGGGCGGATGCTGGAAAAGATCTGCTTATGCTTGACCTGTCCGGCCATCACCGCACGGTGTACGCCTTCGCGCTTGAAGGTGTCGATCAGCTTCGAAAGCTCGCCCAGCGAGAGCCAGTGCACCGCCGACGCGCCGCTGCTCTCGATCTCGGGAAAGGTCTCCTCTTTGATGGCTGCGACGACAACGTCGAAACCCTGGGCGCGTGCGGCGTCGACGATAAGGAAGGGAAATTTGCCATTCCCAGCGATGAGCCCGAGTTTTTGTTTGCACGACATGGTGGTTCAGTGGCCAGCGGACAGAACTTGCTTCTCAATGCTCGGAATCCCGCCCTGAGCTCCGTTGTAGCGCAGCCATTAGTCCATTCAAAATCCTTCCGAGTTCGGTTGCCTGATTGAGTAACTGTTCGGTTCGAGCAGCGCTCAAATATTGAAAGCGTTGCGCAAGGAGAATCTGAGATTCAACTTCAAACAGCGATCCACGTGCATTCCCCAGGAACTGCCGGAATTCCCCAGTCGAACGACGGCCTTGACCTTCGGCGATGTTACTGGAAATTGAAATGACGGCGCGCCGAAGTTGGCTGGTCAGTCCATACAGTTCTTCTTTCGGAAATCCGCGACTCGCTTGATATACGGATTCCGCAAAATCCATAGCTTTCTGCCAGGCGATCAGCTCACGATAGTTTTGTACCGGCACGTAATGCCCCTTTAACTATGAACCCGACCGCTGGCCACTGACCACTAGCCACTGTCCACTATTTAATCACTCCCCGTTCGGAAGCCTCGACAAAGTGGATCAGCAACGCCACATCCTCACCTAAGTCAGGTTCGGACTTCAGCTTCTCAAGCGCCTGGCTGGTGTTGAGCTTCGAGGCGAGCAGAACCTTATAAGCGTGATGAATTTTGCGAATACGTTCCTTGCTGAAGCCGCGCCGCTCGAGCCCGACGGAATTCATGCCGAACGCGTGGGTGTTGCGTTCCGCGGACGTTTTCGAGAAGGGAAGGACGTCCTGCGTGATCGTGGTTCCACCTCCGACGAAGGCATGCGTCCCGATGCGCACAAAGTGATGCACGGGGCAGAGCGCGCCGACCTGGGCCCAGTCTTCGACGATCACGTGGCCCCCGAGCGTCGCGGCGTTCGCCAGAAGCACGTGGTCGCCGATGCGGCAGTCGTGGGCGATATGCGTATACGCCATGACCAGCACGTGACTGCCCACCCGGGTGAGGCCTCCGCCTTTCACCGTGCCGCGATTGATGGTGACGAACTCGCGAATGTCGTTGTGGTCGCCAATTTCCAGGCGCGTGGGTTCGCCGGCGTAGCTCAAATCCTGCGGAGCAAGTCCGATCGAGCTGAATGGGAAGAACCTGTTCCGCACGCCGATTTTGCAGGGACCTTCCACGGCGACGTGCGAGATAAACTCGCAATTTTCGCCGACCTCAACCGCGGCTCCTATCACGCAGTACGGGCCGACCTTGCAGCTGGGATGAATCTTGGCAGAAGGATCGACGATGGCGGTGGGATGAATATTCATCGGCGGGGAAAGGCAGATTGTTGATCCATTGTCCATCGAGGAAGAAAACCCGCGATCATGTCTGCAGGGGAGGAAGGTTTGTTCCGGGCGGGACTTGCTGGCCTCGGTCGCGGGGGATCAACTGACAGGTCACCGTCGCTTCGGCCACGCGCTTGTCGCCGACGAAGGCCTTGCCTTCCATGCGGACGGCGTTCATGCGCCAGGATTTCACATCGACTTCGATACGAACCTGATCCCCGGGCAGCACCGGTCGGCGGAAACGCGCGCGCTCGATGCCGGTGAACACCATCAGCTTCTGGTCGCGATCCTCGACTTCCGTTAGCAGGAGCGCGCCGCCAGCCTGCGCGATCGCTTCCACGATCAGAACGCCGGGCATGATCGGCAGGTTGGGAAAATGTCCCTGAAAGAAGGGCTCGTTGATGGTGACGTTCTTAATGGCGACAATGCGCTCGCGGCGCGTCAGATCGATCACGCGATCGATGAGGAGGAACGGGTAGCGGTGCGGCAGGATCCGCTGGATTTCATTGATATCCAACGTTGTTTTGGCCTCCGCCGGAACTTCGGTTTCAGGGTGAGTCGTATTCATCGGTAGTGTTAAACAGCCCAAAGATTATACTGTACGGCGCGTTGCAGCCACCTCATCGATGACCAGGAAAACGACGAAGAAGCCTTCTCACTCCACTTCCGAAATCAGTCCAGCAAAGAGCCGGCTTCTCTACTTCGAGGAGCGCCGCGATCCAATGGTCGATACTATCCGGCGGCTGGTTGAGATCGAATCCCCCAGCGACAACAAGCACGCTGTCGACCGCTGCAGCGCGTTTGTGGCCGAGCAGTTTGGCGCTTTAGGGGGACGCGCTGAATTTCACCGCGTCGCCGATTTCGGCAATCACCTGCAGGTCGACTTCACCGGCGAAACACTGCAGAAGCCTGTGCTCCTGCTGGGCCACTACGATACCGTTTATCCGCTCGGCACTATTGCCAGCATGCCTTGCCATACCGGCAACGGCCGGCTATGGGGTCCGGGCGTGCTCGACATGAAGTCGGGGATCGCGATGATGCTGCATGCGATCGAGGGGCTGCAGGCGTGGAATGGGCGGCTTCCTCGTCCTGTGACAGTTCTGCTTGTTTCCGACGAGGAGGTTGGCAGCGAATCGTCGCGCGCGATCACGGAGCGGTTGGCGAAGGAGTCGACGGCAGTGCTGGTGCTGGAGCCATCGTATGGGCCGAAAGGCGCCGTGAAGACAGCGCGCAAGGGCGTGGGCGAATACTCGTTGAAGGTCAAGGGAGTGGCGTCGCATTCGGGGCTGGATTTTGAGAAGGGACAGAGCGCGATCCTGGAATTGGCCCGGCAGATCCTCGCGATTTCGAAGATGGTGGATTTGAAGCATGGTCTGACTCTGAACGTGGGTCTTGTACAAGGCGGAACCCGGGTGAATGTGGTTGCGGCCGAGGCAGCAGCGACGATCGACGTCCGTGTGGCGCGTATGAGGGACGCGGCTGTGATCGATCAACACTTGCGCTCGCTTAAGCTTTTCAACCGGAAGTGCAAACTGGAGATCAGGGGCGGCGTGAACCGTCCACCGATGGAGCGAACGGCCGGAGTGGCTGCTTTATTCGGCAGGGCGACTCTGATTGCGAAACAGCTCGGCTGGAAGCTGAGCGAGGCGGCAGTTGGTGGCGGTTCCGATGGCAATTTCACCGCGGGACTCGGCATCCCTACGTTGGACGGGTTGGGCGGGGTCGGCGACGGCGCGCACGCCGTGCATGAGTACATCACAATCTCGGAGCTGCCGCGAAGAGCGGCTCTGCTGGCGGGATTGATTGAAAGTGTCTAGGAACTCGTCATCGGTCTTCGGTCGTCGGCTATCGGCAAGTGATCCTGAAACCGTTGAGAAGTGGTCGTGCGTGTCCAGCGGGGCAACAGAGGTTTCACCGGGCGAGGCGCGGGTAAAGGGAATTTCCTGCTGCAGAGACCGCAGAGAATAGCCGACGACCGAAAGCCGACGACCGTCTTTTTGACTCCGCCCTTGCCCTGGCCTACACTTTGCTTAGGGGAAACTGCGACTTTCACGGCGTTCCATGCGCCGGGCGAACCCCCGCCAGGAGGAATGTATGGGTGGAAAACTGGGTTTGCCTGAGATTCTGCTGATCCTTGCCGTGGCTCTGTTGGTCTTCGGTCCGAGTAAACTTGCCGATCTTGGCAAGGGCTTGGGCGAAGGCATCAAGAATTTCAAGTCGGCAGTCAAAGACGGCGAAGAAGGATCGGATAAGAAGCCGTAGGCCTTCTCAAATAGGCCTCCCGACAGGCTGCCCAAGTCTGGATTGGACACAGTCCCGCCCCTCATCAAAGGACTGCTTCCGGGAGTTCCCTCATATTATTCAGGTAGGCGAGGGCACCCGCCCGCACTTAGCGAACAAATCATTTGCCCACACAAACCCTTAAATGACTTTGTGTTCTCGGAGCATGCGGTAGACGAGCGCGATCGGTAATCCAACCACGTTTGAGTAGTCACCCTCGACGCGTGGAATCCATCGCGAGGCCATGCCCTGGATTGCATACGCGCCGGCCTTGTCCATGGGTTCGCCGGTCGCGATGTAGGCTTGAATCTCCTCGTCGGTGAGTTCGTTCATCTTGACCAACGTGGTTTCGGAGCGCGTATCCCCGAGCGCTTCAGGTTTGTGCCCAGCCTCGGCATTCGCTTCGGAGGATGCCGCTGGGCGTGGCCCCATCAGGCACACGGCGGTCGTGACCTCGTGCGAGCGGCCCGAGAGCAAGCGCAACATGCGAGCGGCGTCCGGCGCACCTGAGGGTTTGCCCAGAATTTCTTTGCCGACCACGACAATCGTATCCGCCCCCAGAACAAAGTCGTTCGGCCGCTGCTTGAAAACAGCCCAGGCTTTTTCTCGCGCCAGGCGCTCGGCGAAGGCTTTCGGCGCTTCGCCCTCCAGCGGAACTTCGGGAAGATTCGTGGGCTGCACGGTCACCGCAATTCCGGCGGCGCGCAGCAACTCCTGGCGGCGGGGCGAAGCAGAAGCGAGCACGAGTCCCATTACAGTGAATTCTAGCCGAAGAGGCCAGAGATATAGAGTTGCGACTCTGGGATCATCCGTTGTATCGCTTGCGCCTTGTTCATTCAAAAATCATCCTGACTTCCCGCCTTCCCGCGCGCCAAAGACCAGCAATGAGGCAATGGCGGTCGGGTACAATCGGGAGAACTCAAATCCAACCTAAATTCTGGAATTTGCAGAACTCAGCCAACCTTCGCCAGATTGCTCTTCTTCTGCTTCTCAGCGCTGGCGCCATCGCCGTTCACGGCTTTCACCCCTACGTGGAAGACGCCGAGATCTACGTCCCGGGGATCAAGAAGACCCTGAATTCCCATCTCTACCCGGTCAACACCGGATTCTTCCTGTCGCATGCCCGCATGACGCTCTTCCCTCGTCTAATCGCAGCGTCCGCGCGAATCTCCCACCTCTCATGGGATTGGGTGTTTCTGGCCTGGCATTTCGCCACGGTGTTTCTTTTTCTGTGGGCCTGCTGGCGTATCGGGCGGCTGGCGTTTCGCGATCCCCTGGCAGCTTGGGGAGGCACAGCTCTCGTGGGAGCGCTGCTGACCATCCCAGTCGCAGGAACCGCCCTCTACATCATGGATCAATACCTCACGACGCGTGCGCTCTCGACGCCGGCGACGCTGTGGGTGATCGTTTATGCAATCGAGCGCAAGTGGTTTCGCGCGGGCGCCTGGCTCGTCTTCACGGGATTGATTCATCCCCTGATGGTTGTGTTTTGTCTTGCGTATGTTGGATTGTTGTACTGGTTCGAGCGAAGGCGTGCCTGGCCCGCAGGAGCCGCGCGGGGGCTGCCGGCCATCATCTTTCCCTTGGGAATGTTTCCTCCCGTAACGGACGCGTATCGCGAGATCCTCAACACGCGTGGGTACTTCTTCCTGCAGCGCTGGGAATGGTACGAGTGGGTCGGAATTTTTGCACCGCTGCTCCTACTCGAATGGTTTCGCCGAATTGCGAAAGAACAGAACCTGCCAGTACTTGAGCGGCTTTGCGCAGCGACGATTCTGTTTGGATCGATCTTCTTTGTGGCGGGAGTGATCGTCAGTCTTCCGTTGTTGGCGAATTTCGCGGAGTTGCAGCCGTTACGCTGCCTGCAGCTCGTCTACATCCTCTTGTTCATCTTTGCTGGCGGATTGCTCGCCCAGTTTGTGCTGAAGAAGGCGATTTGGCGCTGGCTGCTTCTCTTCGTCCCACTCTGTGGAGGAATGTTTTACGCGCAACGGCAGCTTTTCCCGGCCACACCTCACCTTGAATTGCCCGGCCTCGCGTCACCGAACCCCTGGGTGCAGGCCTTCGTCTGGATTCGGAACAATACCCCCGTCGACACCTACTTCGCGCTCGACCCGAAATTCATGCTCGCGCCGGACGAAGATCAGCATGGCTTTCGCGCACTTGCCGAGCGCTCTCGCATTGCGGACCGAATAAAAGACAGCGGGGCCTGCAGCATGTTTCCGCAATTGTCGGAGACCTGGCGAAAGCAGGTGCGTGCCCTGGATGGATGGCAAAGTTTCGAAGTGCAGGACTTTGAGCGGCTGCATCGCGAGTTTGGGGTCACGTGGGTGGTGTTGCAAAGAAAGACTCTGCCCGACCTGCCCTGTCCCTATCAGAATTCCTCCCTGCTGGTCTGCCGCCTTGATCAAGGAGTAGCATCTAAATAACGAGCATGGCGACGACCACCCCCACTGCGACCACTCCCACTCCGACCTCCGAACCGCCGGTTGATTGCCGGCCGCCGGTCGCGTCAGCGCCACGAACAAGGTTCGAAGCCCAGCGCGCCAGCATCAAGCTCGCCGAAATCCTGAGCTTCGCTTACGACACCTTCAACAGCAACAAGGTCCGCTTCGCACTGACGGCGCTGGGCATGGTGATTGGGACGGCTTCCCTGATCCTCGTGGTCACGATCGGGCTCACCGGCAAGCAATACGTACAACGACTCATCCAGGCGATCGGCGCGAACATGATTTACGTCGAGTACTCGGGAGGCTCGCAGCGCATCACCGCCAGCGTCCCGGACCCGCTTACGGTCGACGACATGCGCGCGGCGCAGGAGCAGGTTTCGACCATCACCTATGCATCGCCCCTGGTGGTGCTCAGCGAGCGCATCGCCGCGGGCTCCGGCAAAGAGAAAGACATTGCCGTCATGGGCTCGACTCCTGAGTATGCGCGGGTACGCAACCTGATTGTGCTTTCCGGACGCTTCTTTGACGCCGGGGACGCGGCCAATCGGAACAAAGTCGGTGTGCTTACCGACAAGCTGGCAGTGGAGCTTTACGGCTCAGTGGATGCGGCGATCGGTCAAGTGATCAAACTGAGCGGCCTTCCGTTCACTATCATCGGGACATTCAAAGAAGGCGTCGACACCTTTGGTCAATCCGAGGTCCAGGACTATACCATGGTGATTCCCTTCACCGTGAGCCGCTATTTCACGCCCGACGCATCCGTGAAGCAGATTTTCTTCACGGTCGCGAGTCCCGACGACGTGATCCCGGCGACCGCGCAGGTCGAGCGAGTGATTCGTTCAAGGCACCGTCCGGAATCCGTGTACACGGTGAGTAACCTCACGCAGCTGCTTTCAGTCTGGGACAAGATTGCCAATGCGCTAACCGTTGGCTTGCTCCTGATCGCGGCGGTGACACTACTTGTAAGCGGCATCGGCATCATGAACATCATGCTGGCCACGGTGAGTTCGCGCATCCGCGAGATCGGGATTCGCAAGGCGATCGGCGCGACCAACCGCGAGATTCGGTTCCAGTTCCTCGCCGAAGCGGTTTCGATCTCTTTGATTGGCGGAATTCTCGGGATTGTGATCGGGCTGGCGATTCCATTCTCGGTGCGATTTTTCACGGAATACCGGATTCCGATCTCAGGGCTGTCGGCGATTATCGCGATTGTGGTGTCGTCGCTGGTGGGTGTGATCTTCGGGACACTGCCCGCAACGCGGGCCGCGCAACTGGATCCGGTGGAGAGCCTGCGGTACGAGTAGCCTTTAGGGCTCCGGCGCTAGGCCTCGGACGATCGAGAGCTCAGAGCCAACCCTCTCTTCTAAAAACTGCTCTTTCTCCAAGGCCACGATGAACGGCGGAACTCTGCTTTCAGAACTTCCAGCGTGTCGCCGCGTTCGCGAATTTCTTCTCGTACATTCCGAAAACGACGGTCGGCCGCACGATGAAGATCGGTCCGAGTGTCGGGTCGAGTTTCCAGGGCTTGTACTTGCGCGCGTACGAACGCCCGAGTTCCTTGATGCGATCGCGGTCGGTGAGTTCCTCGGCGCGTCCTTCGACGATGACCGCTTCTTTTGAAATCTCATTGCAGATCACGCAGCGCGAATTCGCGGCCAGGTTCCTGGCCTTGCGCGATTCGCGGCCAGTGCTGAAGCAGAAAATGCCTTTCACCCAGACACCCCAGATCGGCATGACATGGGGCGCTCCGTCGGGGCGAACGGTGCACAAAAAGTAGTTGTGCGAGCGAACGAGACGCTGCTCGGCCCATTTCCAGGAAAGGATTCCCTGGCGGCTGGCCGGAACGCCATATCCGGGCATATGCGGACGGTCGGCGACAGGTGTGGCGGCGGTCTTTTGCATCGTCTTTTTCGCGGGCACAAGCACCTCCGGGTCGAAGATGATGAGCCGGATGAAAAACAGATGTCAAATCCGGATCCAAGGGACGCTATAGCGACGCTATATAGACAACAAACAATTGTTGAGTGTCTGAAGTGCCTGGACTGCCCTTTTACGAATGGCGGCCGGCAAAGATTTCTTTTCTGGGGGCGATCACAGTAACAGTGAATGGAATCGGCATAGGGGGGAGAGTCACCTCTCCTCCCCTGCCACACCACCGTACAGGCGGGTCCCGCATACGGCGGTTCGATAAGTTCGTCCCACGGATAACGACGTGGGCTGGGCGTTCGCAGTTTGGGGACGCCGTGCGGGTTTCACTTCTCGGGTTAGCATCCGTTGCGGCTTCACCGCGCTGTGCCTACCCAAGGACCTGCCGAAGCAGGATGGCCAGTGCAATACCCTCATCGAGACCCAAGCACTACTGACCCTTCCTATCGTTCGGGCCTTCGCCGCTCACGCGACTACTACGCCCTCTGCTGACTTCTGCTATGCGGTCAGAACACCTCTCGATGTCCTCAGTCACGAATACGTGACACACAGCAGATCTCCCGCGATAAGTTCGACCGCTGTCCACGCACGACCGCCGGATTTACCACCAGTGCCCTTGATGGATATGGGCTTCCCGATTGTTTGCTCGCTCGCCCGGCACCGTAGGCCTCTTCATCCGGTTCTTGTTCATCGGCCCGCGTGTTTGCTCTACGCTTCCTCCAGACCCCACCTTGCGATGACGCCCTTGCGCTTCGCTACCCTTCACCTCCATCAGGTTGGTAGAGGACTTTCACCTCCAAGCTGTCGAACATGCACGGCGTACAAACAAAAAGCCGGGCTGGTTGGCCCGGCTTGACTTTTGTCCCTTTTATCACCGAGCGCTTGCGACTGAGTTCTGAGGAGCGCCCGATTCCTTGCCTTAACTTCGTTTACTGCTTTAACTTCCGTGGCCCGATTTGAAAAGTCACCGCTTTTCAAAGCTGAAATTACATGACCAGTGCCAGGTTCTCCAGCTCATGCTGAAGGACCGGCAAAGAGCAACCGGCCATTTCGACGCGACCGGCAGCATCCAGAGCCGCTTGAGGAGACACCCCGTATCCACGGCCCATCAGGAACACCTGCAACAGCTCGGCAGCTTCACGAGAGTCGATCATTCCGCCTTGCAGGAGATCGCTCCGTAAAGAAACAAGTTCCGTATTTGTAAATCTTTCTTTCATGGCCGTCCTCACCTCCGACCTTCTACCTCTTTGCCTATTAGACTCAGCGGCAATCGGAAATGTTGCATGCAATTTGCGTGCCGCAACGAGCCTCTAAATCTATATACGGCTCAGAAGTCATTCTGGTTTCATTAACCCTTGTGAGAATAGAGAGTTGCGGGCAACCCGAAACCGGGTAACCCGCGTCGCGGTTCCAGAAGTACCGTCCAGGTAATGACACTCAGTGTCGTTCCGGGACGAAAAGCGGCGTTTTTCCTTCGAAAAGAGGCAAAAGACCCAAATCAGGAAGGGTCGGTCGTGGCTTGGTCCACCAAAAGGATAGGGATGTCATCGCGGACCGGATAGACGCGGTGACAGGTGTCACATTTCAAGGCTTCGGGGTTTGTTTTGAGCACAAGCGGCTTCTTGCAAACCGGGCAGACCAGGATTTCCAGCAGGTCCTGCGGAATCATGAGCGATATTGTACGACAGGAATTGACATGCAAGCCGCCTGGATGTTCGCCTGTCGAAGTCTGGCGGCATTTAGAATGAAAAATCGGATCCGCGGCGCCGAGAGCGTTAACCCGAGACCGTCAACCGCAGAGGGGGCGCAGAGAACACGAAGATGTCAGCAACGATTCTGGATGGGGTGAAGATCGCGAGTGAGATTCGGGCGGAGGTTGCCGCCGAGGTGAAGACGCTGGCGTCGGCAGGGATGCGGCCGGGGCTGGCCGTCGTGCTGGTGGGGCACAATCCGGCGTCGGAGATCTACGTTCGCGGTAAGGTGAAAAGCTCAGAAGAAGTAGGACTTTACAGCGAGAAACACACGCCGCCCGAAAGCGCGACTACCGAGGAATTGCTGGCGCTAGTGGAAGACCTGAACCGGCGCGACGAGATTGACGGCATTCTGGTGCAGCTGCCGCTGCCGCCGCAGGTGGATGCGAAGAAGGTGTTGCTCGCGGTCGATCCGGCGAAGGACGTGGATGGGTTTCATCCTATGAACGTCGGGTTTTTATCCACACAGAGGCCCGGCCTGGTGCCGTGCACGCCAGGCGGCGTGATGGAGATGCTTCGGCGATCGAATATTCCAGTGGCTGGACGCGAGGCGGTGATAGTAGGGCGAAGCGACATCGTGGGCAAGCCGATGGCGATGCTGTTGCTGAACGCAAACGCCACGGTTACGGTCTGCCACTCGAAAACGCATGACTTGCCGGGTGTATGTCGGCGGGCGGACATTCTGGTGGCGGCGATCGGACGGGCGGGGATGGTGACGCGGGACTTCGTAAAGCCGGATGCGACAGTGATCGACGTCGGAATGAATAAGATCACCGATCGGTCCGAGTTCGAACGCTTTTTCAAGGGAAACGAGAAGCGGGAGCAGGCGTTCGCAAAGAATGGATCGACGCTGATCGGGGACGTGCATCCCGAAGTGGCAGAGGTCGCGGGTGCGATTACGCCGGTACCGGGCGGCGTTGGTCCGCTTACGATTGCCATGCTGATGGCGAACACTGTGCGCGCTGCGAAATTGCGGCGTGCGGCAGTTGTGGAAGTGGGATAGCTTAGGAAGTACATCCACCACACTGGCACAGAGACACGGAGGAAAAACCTCCTGGAACCCGGCATTTTCACTGACGAGCATTTAAAACTTTTCGTGACGAACCCACGTTCTAAAACCTCCCGTTCTTTGATCAAGTTTCCCTCTGTGTCTCCGTGTCTCCGTGGTGAAATCGCTTTCCAAAACCTTTCCATCTACAAGGGGTTTGATTGCTGAAGGTCGGGCTCACGGGCGGGATCGCCAGCGGGAAGTCCGTGGTGGGCGAGATGTTTGTGGCACGCGGCGCGCATCTGGTCCAGGCGGATCAGATCTCGCATGAGTTGATGCAGCCCGGGCAGGCCGTTTACGAGGAAGTGGTTCAGCACTTTGGGACCGCGATTCTCAATCCCGATGGGACTGTAAACCGGCCCCGCCTGGCGGAGGCGGCATTCGGAAGGGCAGGGGGGCCATCGCGGGTTGCGGAACTAAACCGGATCGTGCATCCGGCAGTGATCCGGAAACAGATCGAATGGATGACGGAGGTCGGAAGGCGGGATCCGCAGGCGATCGCCATCGTGGAAGCCGCGCTCATCGTGGAGGCCGGCGCGAAAGACCGCTTTGACCGGCTGATCGTTGTGACGTGTAAGGAGGAGCAGCGCGTTCACCGATTCGCCCAGCGTCTCAGGATGGATCTGGAGGCGGCCCGCCGGGAAGTGACTCGCAGAATGGCGGCGCAACTGCCAGACGAGGAAAAAATCAAGGTGGCGGATTACGTGATCGATAATTCCGGCTCGCTGGACGCAACCGAGGAACAGGTTCGGGGCGTCTACGGTCAGCTTCGAGCCGAAATTCTGGCGGCGATGTAATCCGTAGATTGAGCAACTTGCGGTTCGGTTGTCCGCAATGGCGAACCAGCCGATGACCGATTGCGTATCAATCTTTGCAGGTGTTTTGTTGAGTGAGTGGGCGCACGCCGGCGCATAATGAATCGTTGATAAAATCATAGTTTCACCGATTGATGGTTTCTTTCCGAAGGGACTCTGTATGAAGCTTTTGCGCCCGGTCGCGCTGGCGATTGTGCTGGCAGCGGCTTTCTTCTATTTCACCACCTGGAGATCGTCTCCACTGCGGCCCGCCAACTGGATCAGCCGCCCGACGAAAGTTGAAATCACCGAGGCGGCCGGCAACGAGTCTCTGGACCCGGAAGAACAAAACAACATTCAGGTTTACCGCAAGAACATCCCTGCGGTGGTGAACATCACGTCGAAAGCGGTGGCGTTTGACTTCTTCTACGGGCTGGTTCCGCAGGAGGGCCAAGGGTCGGGCTTCGTGATCGATAAAGAAGGCCATATCCTCACGAATTACCACGTCATTGCAGACGCGCGGCAGGTGGAAGTCACGACGCACAACCGCAAGAAATTCCGCGCGACCGTGATCGGTTCGGATCCCGCGCACGATCTGGCGGTGATTCAAATTTCGGGGTCAAATCTGACGCCCGCGGTACTTGGTGATTCGCGGAATTTGCAAGTCGGGCAGAAGGTGTATGCGATCGGGAATCCGTTCGGGCTGGCAGGCACGATGACGCGAGGGATCGTCAGTTCGATTCGTCCCGTGAAGGAGCCGAACGGGAACACGATCGACGAGGCGATCCAAACCGACGCCGCGATCAATCCCGGGAACTCCGGCGGGCCCCTGATGAACTGGCATGGCGAGGTCATCGGGATCAACACGATGATCCTGTCGAGCGTCGGACAGAACGCCGGCATCGGATTCGCGATTCCAATTAACACGGCGAAGGCGGTTTTGAATGACCTGGTTACGCAGGGCCGAGTGCGCCGGCCGGAATTGGGCGTGCAGACCATTCCGATCGGGCCGGAACTGGCAGATCAGATGGGGTTGCCGGTGGATTTTGGACTGCTGATCGTGAAGGTGATGCCCGGACGCGCAGCGGAGCGCGCGGGACTGCGCGGAGGAACGGAACGCGCGTATCTCGGAAATATTCCCATCATGCTGGGCGGGGATTTGATCGTCGCGATTGACGGCGAGAATGTGCAGGACCAGCAGGACCTGGCGCAAATCATGAATGCCCACCGTGCGGGCGACACGGTCAAGGTTACGATTTACCGCGGCAAGCAGAAAATGGATGTCAATGTGACGCTGGGAGAAGCGCGGGAACAGGTGTAGGCAGCTTCGGTCAGCGCCTCAGTTCAAGGAAATGCGCGCCTCGGCTGGGACAAGGAGTTGAAGCATTGGGCGATTTAGATCGTAGCTGTGTTCTCCATCTGTCGGGGGCCGAAAGGCGTATCCCCGGCCCCGCAGGCGAGCACGCAGCCATGATTCTCCAGCGCGCCACTCTTGACATAGCCCTTTCCGTCCCTCGGGTTCCGAAGCGACAGACACCGCACGTACAGGACGAGATTTATTTCATCGTCCGGGGACACGGAGTGCTTGTTCACGACGGCAAGCGGGATCTGTTCGGTCCGGGCGACCTGCTTTTTGTGGCTGCCGGGATCGAGCATCAATTCGAGGACATCACGGAAGATCTCGCCCTGTGGCGTGTATTTTATGGCCCTTCCGGTGGCGAAATCCCAACCTAGGCTGCGATGCTGACCAGGGAGTTAATTGAAACACCCTCGAGCTGAGCTTTCGGACGGTATGACTGCAGATCTTGATTACGTTGTGTTGCTCCTGTACTCTCGTGTCCTGCCTATGACCGCCGTCCTCTAATTCGAACTGGTTGCGTTGGAAGCGTGGATCGCGCGCTTTAGTCTGTGCGGACGCTTCTCCGAATCCTCACATAACAACCAGAAAGGACTTCTTCCATGCAATTTGTGGACAAGGCATTCGCTCGTCGGCTGGAGGCCGCCGAGGAGATTCCGCAAGTGGATTGTGCGCGGATGTATCAGCTACTTCGTCCTGAAATTGGTGCTGCCTTCGAGGCAATTTGCGGAGGCCACATGATGTTCGTCGGCGTCAACTCGCCGATCGGGCACGCGTGTGGACTGGGCTTTGGCGGTCCGGTGACGGCGGCAGATCTGGATCGTCTCGAAGAGTTTTATCGATCGCACGGGGCACCGGCACAGGTGGATCTGTGTCCACTCACGGATCCGAGCCTGCTGGAACTGATCAAGGAACGCCGCTATGGCATCCACGAACTGAACAACGTGTTGTACCGAACTCTGGATAAGAACGAACCGGAAGCTGAGGTGCCGGGCGTTCGCATCCGGAGGAGCAAGCCGGAGGAAGCCGGGATCTTCTCCGAAATCCTCTCTCGATGTTTCTTCGAAAACGGGGATGCGCCCGAGGGGTTCGCCGAGATGCTGGCGCCGCTATTCCGGTTTCCGGAGGCGCTGACATTCCTGGCTTACGCTGATGGCATCCCAGTGGCCGCGGCGGCTGGACGCGTGATTCCGGAACCTCGCATCTTCGCATTGTTCGGAGCGGGTACCCTGCCGGATTTCCGCGGGCGCGGCATTCAAACGGCGCTGCTTCGCACTCGAATGAGTGAAGCGGCAGCAGCGGGATGTGAATTGGCCGTCGTGGTGACGCAGGGCGGCACGATTTCCTATCGGAACTGCGTGCGCGTCGGCTTCGAAGTCGCCTACAGCAAGGCCACGCTGATCAAATATTGGGACGAGGCGTAGCTGGTCCATCTGCGAACCGTCGATCGCTAGCACCTGTGAAGGGCCCAAGCCTTCGGCGGTTCTGCTACCAACAACCGAGGTTTTCAGTAGAATTGGCCGACCGAAATGGATGTCGATTCTATTCGCGCGTTCTGCCTTGCCTTCCCCAACGCAACGGAGAATTTACAGTGGGGCGACGACCTGTGTTTTAAAGTCGGCAGCAAGATTTTTGTGATTCTAGGGCTCGATAATCCGAGACTCTGCTTCAAGTGCACGCCTGACATTTTTGCAGAATTGATCGAGCGGGAAGGCATTCGGCCCGCGCCATACGTGGGACGCTATAAGTGGGTGATGCTGGATCGCCTGGACGCGGCCGGAGCCGCGGAGTTGCAGGAACTGATCCGGCAGTCGTACGAGATGGTCTCCGCGAAGGCACCAAAGAAGCAAGTCGCCCGGAAGCGAGTCGCCGCGCGGAAACGCGCAGTCGCCAAGGTGGTTGCAAAGTCACGCCGCCAGAAGCATAAGCGCCGGTAACCGCTCGGAGCGCCCTGGCCCGCCGGCCTTTCCCGCTCCCCTCCCTTCCCGAAAACCCGCAGTTATGCCAGACTTGGCGGTCGCGAGGATGGCATGAGCATCTTTGGATGCATCGAAGCGGGAGGTACCAAATTCGTTTGCGGGATCGGCACAAGTCCAGATGATCTGGAACTCTCCATTTTCCGGACATCAACACCGCAGGCGACGCTGAAAGAGATAGTGACTTTTTTCCGGGAGCGGGTTGGCCCGCAGCTCAGCGCGGTAGGGATCGGGTCATTTGGGCCTGTGGACATGCGACCCGAGTCACCGACATTTGGATACATCACGTCGACGCCCAAGCCAGGCTGGCAGCAATTCGACTTGGCTGGAGAAGTCGCGAGGGCTCTTGATGTACCTGTCGGATTCGACACAGACGTGAACGCTGCCGCGGCTGGGGAAGCGCGCTGGGGCGCCGGCCGTGGCATCGCCAACTTTATCTATTTGACCGTTGGAACCGGCATCGGCGGGGGTGCGATCGTGAACGGCGAGGTGATCCACGGGATGCTCCATCCCGAGATGGGGCACATTCGCATCCCGCATGACCTTACGGTCGATCCATTTCCCGGGACATGTCCGTACCACAAAGATTGTCTAGAAGGGCTCGCCTCGGGTCCGGCGCTCGAAGGCCGCTGGGGAAAACCTGCTCATGAGTTGCCCGACGATCATCCCGTCTGGAAATTGGAGGCGCACTATCTCGCGCTGGGTCTCGCGACCTGGGTGTGCAGCTTGTCGCCCGAGAAGATCATTCTGGGCGGTGGCGTTATGCAACATGCGGCATTGTTTCCCATGATGCGGCGAGAGCTCGTGGAGCTGTTGAACGGTTACATCCAGACGAAGGCTGTACTCGACGACATCGACGAGTACGTTGTCGCTCCAGAGCTCGGCAAACGCGCGGGCGTACTGGGTGCGATGGTGCTCGCGGAGCATGTCTTCCGGAACCCGAGTGCGGCCATCGCCGCCCCTCTTGCGGGAGAAGATCAGTGGCGCTCGACCGTACGTTCGTAAGCGGGTTCGCCGGATTTGACTCCCACCACCGGCTGGTCTAGCCTCAAAGGTCTGCTTCCGACACGCACAATCACGTCTGACCACATGCGACTCCACCGTAATCTGCTGATTTCATTGCTGGTTGTCGTCTGGCTGGCGGCCGCGGCGCCAGCTGCGCCGATGCATCCAGTTCATGCCGCGCACGGCATGGTGGCGAGTGTGCACGAGTTAGCCTCGCGGGCGGGAACGGACATGATGCAGGCTGGCGGCAATGCGGTGGACGCAGCGGTTGCGACCGGCTTCGCGCTGGCGGTGGTGCATCCTCAGGCCGGCAACATCGGTGGCGGTGGCTTCATGCTGATCCGCATGGCCGACGGGACGATTCGCTTCATCGACTATCGCGAGAAGGCGCCGGCAGCGGCCACAGCGAACATGTATCTCGATTCGCAGGGAAACGTCATCGAGAACGCGAGCCTGGTGGGGTACAAGGCCATCGGCGTTCCAGGTTCTGTGGCGGGCCTTGCCTACGCGCAAAAGACCTATGGAAAGTTGCCGCTCGCGCAAGTGATGGCGCCTGCCATCAAGCTGGCCCGCGATGGCTACGCGCTGGCTTGGGAAGATGCGCAGGATCTGCGGGACGACGACCTTGCGAAATTTGCCGCGTCCAAGCGCATCTTTCAGCGCGACGGAAATTACTACAAGGCGGGCGAGATTCTGCGCCAACCCGAACTGGCGCGCACGCTGGAACGCATCGCCAAGAATCCCGACGAGTTCTATCACGGCGCGATGGCCCGGGAACTGGCTGCCAGCATTCAGAAGGGTGGAGGGCTCGTCACCGCTGACGATCTGGCTCAGTATGAAGTAAAAGAGCGCGAGCCGATCCGGGGAAGCTATCGCGATTACGACGTCATCAGTGCGCCGCCGCCGTCTTCCGGAGGAGTGGCGCTGGTGGAAATCCTGAACATCCTGGAAGGCTACGATCTCGAGAAATTTGGAAACCGCTCCGCAGAGGCAATTCATCTCAGCGTGGAGGCTTTTCGGCGCGCTTTTTTTGACCGGGCAGAGTTTCTAGGCGATCCGGATTTCGCAAAGATTCCCGTCGCGCAGTTGATCGACAAGAAGTACGCGGCGGGATGGAGGGAATCGATCAGTCCCGAACATGCCAGCGTCAGCACAGAACTCCATCGTCCAGCCGTGTTCAACGAACTGGAGCGCTATGCCGCATCCCATCCACACTCCATTCGTTCCCTTCAGGAACCGCAGAACACGACGCATTACTCGGTTATTGATCCGGCGGGCAATGCAGTCGCCGTGACTACGACCTTAAACGACACGCTCGGATCGCGCGTAACCGCCGAGGGTTTGGGATTCCTGCTGAACGATGAGATGGACGATTTTGCTTCCAAGCAAGGAGTCCCGAACGCTTATGGCCTGATTCAAGGGCCGGCGAATGCGATTGGCCCGGGAAAGCGCCCTCTTTCCGCAATGACTCCGACCATCGTGCTGAAAGACGGAAAGCTATTCCTGGTGGTGGGATCGCCCGGCGGCCCAACGATCATCACGACGGTCGCGAACATTGTGACTGGCGTGATCGACTTCGGGCTCGACATCCAGGAAGCGGTGAATGCGCCGCGCTTCCACAACCAGTGGGTGCCCGACGAGATCTTGGCCGAAGACCGCATCTCGCCCGACACGCTGGCGATCCTGCGAAACAAGAGACATAAGATTAAGATGGATCACTTCTGGGGCGATGGCGAATGTATCGAGATCGACCCCAAAACGGGGGAGCGCCTGGGCGCCAGCGACGGCCGCAATAACGGGAAGCCAGTAGGGTTCTAGTTCGGAATGAGGCAACTTAGGGAACCCGTGAGTTGGTGCCCTGAGCGTTGAAGAGAGAACCGACCATGCTGAAAGCAGTTTCCACCCATGTCTACGTCAAAGAGCGCTTGCATCCGGGATTGCTCGACGGTTTGGCTCGCGCCGGCGCGCAGGCGATCGAGATTTTTGCCGCGCGGCAACACCTCGATTATGCGAACCGCAAGCAGCATGTGCGCGAAATTGCCGATTGGTTCCGCTCAAGCGGAGTTCCGCTTAATTCCGTTCACTCCCCGATGTTCGGGGATTACGAATTTGGGCGGGCGGGCGCGCCGCCGGTGAATGTCGCATCGACCGACCGGGCCGGGCGCATTGAGGCCATGGACGAGGTCAAGCGCGCGCTGGAGATCGCTGAGCAAATTCCGTTTCGCTTTCTGGTGCAGCACCTGGGAACTCCGAACGAGTCGTTCGACGACCGCAAGTTCGAGGCGGCCCTAACCTCCATCGAGCACCTTCGCGCGTTTGCGAAGCCGCTGGGGGTGCGCATTTTGCTTGAAAACATTCCCAACGAGTTGTCGACGCCCGACAAGTTGGTCGATTTCATTAACGCCGCACACTTCGAGGACGTTGGGATCTGCTTCGACTTCGGACATGCCCATATGATGAGCAGCGTTCCGGAAGCGTTCGAGATCGTGAAACCACATGTCCAGTCAACGCACGTTCACGACAATCAGAAGATTAAAGATTCGCACCTGTGGCCCGGCGAGGGTTCGATCGACTGGAAGGAAGCAATGGAGTTGTTGCGTTCGGCGCCGAACACTCCACCGTTGCTGCTGGAAATTGAGCACGACGACAAGGTGAATCCGTTAGATAAAATCGGACCGACATTCGATAAGTTGGAAACGGCATAAGAATCGAACGGTCTGTAGATTTGTCATTCGCAATCTTGATTCAATTACTCAATTACCAAATTTCGCAATCACTCAATTACTAAGCTCATGTCTTCTCCCGTAGCGACGATCGCGGAAATCGGCAAGCACGACGGCCAGTCGGTCACGATTCGCGGCTGGCTTTATAACCTGCGCGAAAGCGGCAAGCTTCTTTTCCCCATCTTTCGTGATGGCACTGGCAACATTCAGGGCGTCGTCCCGAAAAATGCGGTTTCGCCAGAAACCTTCGAAGCGCTCAAAGGCTTGACGCAGGAATCGAGCGTGATTGTCGAAGGGAAGGTCCGCGCTGACAAGCGCGCTCCCGGCGGTTACGAACTCGATGTCTCGAATGTACAGGTGCTGCAAAAGGTTGCCGAATCGGATCCGTACCCGATCACGCCGAAAGAGCATGGCGTCGATTTCCTGATGGAGCATCGCCACCTGTGGATTCGTTCGCCACGGCAGGCGGCCATCCTTCGCGTGCGTGCGGAGATCATCAAGGCAGCTCGTGACTTTTTCGACGATCGCGGTTTCACGCTCACGGATCCGCCGATCATCACCCCGGCAGCGTGCGAAGGCACGACCACGCTGTTTCCGGTCGACTATTTTGAAGAGCAGGCGTTCCTCACGCAGTCGGGTCAGCTCTACATCGAAGCAACGGCGATGGCGCTGGGTAAGGTCTATTCGTTCGGACCGACATTTCGCGCGGAGAAATCGAAGACTCGCCGACATCTGACCGAGTTCTGGATGGTCGAGCCGGAAGTCGCTTACGCAAACCTTGACGACCTGATGGAGCTAGGGGAAAACCTCATCACGTTCATCGTGAAGCGCTGCTTGGAAAAGCGCCGTGTGGATCTGCAGACCATTGGCCGCGACGTAACCAAACTCGAAAAGATCGATACGCCGTTCCCGCGCATTACCTATGACGAGGCGGTCGAGCGATTGCAGGAAGGTTTCGCGAAGGGTGCTCTCGAAAGCAAGTTTGAATGGGGCGGAGACCTTGGTTCCCCCGACGAAACCTATCTTTCGTCACAGTTCGAACGGCCGCTCATGATTCATCGCTATCCGGCGAAGGTAAAGGCGTTTTATATGGAGCCGGATCCCGAGCGTCCTGACCTGGCATTGTGTGTCGACGTGCTGGCGCCGGAAGGCTACGGCGAAATCATCGGCGGCTCGCAGCGTATGGCTTCCTACGATCTGCTGCTGCAGCGAATTCACGAGCACAACCTGCCCGAGGAAGCATTCAAGTGGTATCTCGACCTGCGGAAGTTCGGCGGGGTTCCGCACAGCGGCTTCGGCATGGGGATCGAGCGGGCAGTCGCGTGGATCTGCGGGCTCGAGCACGTGCGCGAGACGATTCCGTTCCCGCGAATGTTGCACCGGCTGTATCCGTAGTCGGTTGGTTTTCTTAGCGCACTTTGCGGATTTTCTTTGCGCTCTTTGCGGTTAAATGCTTTTTGTTGTTTGATCGTTGCGGGGTCGACTTTCTCGTTTCTGGACTCGAAACCTGAAACTCGAAACTTGAAACTCTCATGTCACCTACTCCCAACACGTCTTTCAGCAGCGTCACACCGAAGCAGATTCGCGTGATCGGCGTCCCGCTGGATCTCGGGCAATCGCGGCGCGGTGTCGATATGGGGCCGTCGGCTGTCCGCGTCGCCGGCCTGGAGGCACGCCTCGAAGCGATCGGACATGTGGTTGAAGATGGCGGCAATGTGGCAGTAGCCATCCCTGAACAGAAGAAGGAAGGCGCGGCGCACGCAAAATACCTCAAGGAGATCACCGCCACCTGCACGAAGAGCGCGGATCTCGTTCTGAAAACACTCGAGGCCGGGAAAATCCCCTTAGTCCTCGGGGGAGACCATTCGGTTGCTGCGGGAACGGTCGCGGGTGTAGCGGAATTTTATCGACGCCAGAATCAGAAGATCGGCCTGATCTGGATTGACGCTCATAGCGACATGAACACGCCGGATAGCTCGCCCAGCGGCAACGTGCACGGCATGCCTCTGGCGGCGATCATGGGACTCGGACCAGCCGAACTCGGAAATATTTTCAATTTTTCCCCCAAGGTGCATCCGGAGAATTGCGTGCTCGTGGGCGTTCGCGACGTGGATGCGATTGAAAAAGAGAATATCCGGCGTGCTGGCGTGGAAGTTTTCACCATGCGCGATATCGATGAACGCGGCATGCGATCCGTGATGGAAGAAGCTCTTCGCATGGCCGGACGCGGCACGGCCGGCTATCACGTGTCGCTCGATATGGACTGGATCGATCCGGAAGACGCACCAGGCGTCGGCACTCCCGTGTGGGGTGGCGCGACGTATCGGGAAGCGCACCTTGCCATGGAAATCATCGCCGACCATGGCCGGTTGTTGAGCCTCGAAATTGTCGAAGTTAATCCAGTGATCGACGAACACAATCAAACTGCCGATCTGGCCGTGGAGCTTTCCCTCTCGGCCTTCGGCAAGAAAATTCTCTAGCGATGTACGGTCAACGACATTCGGGTCTCCCATGAAGCAACTGAGGTTCTTTGCCATAACTTCTCTTTTCACTCTAGCCCTGACTTTCACCGTAACCGCCAGCCCCGGCACGCCTCGCCAGAAACAGAACTCCAATTCAGCACCGGCGGACTCTTCGCAGATGACTCCAGTGATGGACGGCGGAGCGGGGCCGTGTTCGCTGGAACTCACTGTCTCGCATGAAGGAAAGCCGGCAGTAGCAGCGCACGTGAAGGTGCACATCGCTTATGGTTTTGGCGGCATCCGCAAGCTCGATCTTGATGCTTACACGGGAAACGACGGCAAGCTGAAATTCACTGGGCTGCCCGACCGCGTCAAGCGCCCGCCGCTGGAGTTCCACGCTGCAAAAGACAAACTGGTAGGCTTGGCCACTTACGATCCTGAGTCAGAATGTCACGAAAAACTCGACATCGTATTGAGCCCCAAAAAAAGCGAAGAATGATCCAGCTATCGCTGGACAACTTCGTCATATGCACTGAGGAATCTAGAAAATCACCGCCGGTGTTTGACGTGAACCGAATAAAGCAAAGAGACTGAGTGTCATGAAGAGATTGCGCGTTGGAGTTTTGTTCGGCGGCCGCAGTGGAGAGCACGAGGTCTCCTTGCTGTCAGCCGCGTCCGTGGTCGAAGCCATCGACAAGAGCAAATACGAAGTCGTGCCCATCGGGATCACGAAAGAAGGCCGTTGGCTTACGGCCGGCGATGCCGAGGCTCTACTGCATGGCAAGGCCCCCGACGAATCCAAGCATCTGCGCGCTGGCGATCCCGACGCCACTCCGGGAGCCGCGGTGCTGGCCTCGGGAGAAGCGGTTGTGGTACCACCTGAGCCGGTGCGTCGCGGCGCGAGCAGCCTCACTCCATTTCAGGGAGACGCGTCGACTCTGCGTCGAGCTTCCGACCGCGCCATCAATGTCGACGTGATCTTCCCCGTTTTGCATGGCACCTTCGGCGAAGATGGAACCATCCAGGGCCTGCTCGAACTTGCCGACATTGCATACGTGGGTGCCGGCGTCCTTGGCTCCGCCGCCGGCATGGATAAAGACATCATGAAAGCGCTTTTCCAATCGGCTGGCCTGCCTATCGTGAAGCACGTGACGATTCTGCGCAGCGAATGGGACGCCGATCACAAGAAGACCGAAAGCAAAGTCGACAAGCAGCTGAAGTATCCGGTTTTCGTGAAGCCCGCCAACCTCGGATCATCGGTAGGTATTTCAAAAGCGCACAACAAGAAAGAGCTCGGCCCCGCGATCTACGAGGCTGCGAAGTTCGATCGAAAGATTGTGATTGAGCAAGGCGTGGGCGGCGCAAAGAACAAAGCCCGTGAGATCGAGTGCTCGGTGTTGGGCAATGACCGGCCACAGGCCTCGATCGCTGGGGAAATCGTGCCCGTAAAAGAGTTTTACGACTACTCTGCGAAGTATCTCGACGAAGGTTCCGAGCTCATCATTCCCGCGAAGCTAACGAAAGCCGAGACGAAGAAAGTCCAGGAACTCGCGATTCGCGCCTTTCAAGCTGTGGACTGCTCAGGCCTCGCCCGCGTCGACTTTCTAATGGACCCGAAGACGCGCAAGCTCTTCGTCAACGAGATCAACACCATGCCGGGCTTCACCGCCATCAGCATGTACCCCAAGCTGTGGGCGGCGTCCGGTCTATCGTATTCCGATCTGATTGACCGGTTGATTCAACTCGGCATCGAACGGCACGAAGATAAGAAGAAGAATCAGTACAGCCGGTAGGAACACCAGGTGTCAGGTCTTAGGTGTTAGGTGTCAGGCCCTTGGCACGAATCCAAGATAAACCACCACCGTACGTGGCGACGTTATTCGGAATCGGTTTTCAGTGTCCATATCTCCAGGTCGAAATCAGCAAGGCTCACGTGGGGACAGCCGCCTCGGCTGTCCGGCGGAGCGCAGCTCCGCGATTCTACGAAGCTCCGGTATCGCTTTCGAACAACAGGCGACCGCTTGTTAACCGCTGCGTGAGCCTGCCTTGAGACCTAACACCTGAGCTTCACACCTTGATGCCTTGCTCTCGCAGCAGCCCAATCAGTCGACTGATGGGCAGCGCCGTCCCGATGTTCACTGCGCCCGAAACCCGCTCGCCGAACTTCAGAACTGCATCGCTCTCGAAGGCTCCCGCATAGTTAAGAACTGAATACTTCCGGACGTAGTCACGAATTTCGCGTTCTTCCAGCGCACGAAAAGTGATATTCGAAATCTCGACCGCGCTCAGCATCTTGCGTTTCGGCGCGTGCAGGACCGCCAGCGACGTGACGAACTGAAATTCGTTGCCCGAGAACTCCGCCAGGAATTTCGCCGCCTCCTCCAGATCGACGGGCTTTTCATAAATCTTGCCGTCTTTCGCGGCCACCGCATCACCCGAGACGATTACGGCATCCGGACACTCGCCCGCTACCTTCCATGCCTTTGCCTCGGCAAGCTTGCGCGTCAGCATCGTGGGATCGTCGTCGCGGATCGCCTTCTCGTCGATGTTGGCGGCTCTCGTTTCGTAGGGAATTTCCACCATGTCCATCGCGCGGCGACGGAACGGCGACTCAGAAGCCAGAACAACCTTGATCGCCTGCATCGCTTCCTCTTGCCGTCGAATATAGATCCAATCTTAGGAGAGTGCGCGACAACAGCAACAAGCGGCCGCGTTCTCGCCGCGTATAGACCTTGCCTACCCGAGGTGGGCATTCGACAGCAAACTGCAGGCTAGTCCGAGAGCCGATGCACGCTGTACGCGATCGGCAGCCCGATCACAACCATGTGGACCATTAACCCCAGAATCAGGTCATGCAGCTCGTAAGGTCCGCGTGCATGGAGGGCGGAGAGTGGCAGGACCACCAGGTTCATCACTTCTTCCACGGCACCGCCGAAGAACAGGCCGCAGACGATCCAATGCTCCTTCATGAAGGTCAGCTTGCGGCTGAACGCGTAGTAAATCGAAGCCGCTGTGCAGGCGATGAAGAAATGCAGGAGCACGCCCAGTGCATACGTTCCCGCTCCGCCGTGTACTGCCTGCCGACCCAATAATCCGGCGGCAATCACGAGCGGGATCTTCCAGCCGAACAAAACACAGGCCTGAAGCAGATCCAACCCTCCGGCGGTAAGGCCACCGACCGCAATAGGCAGGAGAGCGCTTCTGCTCTGAGATGACAATGCTGCCGAGCTCGGGAGGTAGCTGGCGGGAGTGGCATCAGACATAACATCCTCTCTGTTTCGCTGGAATTCCCACGAAAACCGCGATTTCGCGGTTACTCCCATCAGACGTGCAAGAGCCCGCGAGGATAGGTGGCTTGACACACTTGCCTGTGACCAGTACTATCTATCTCCAAGTCTGCCCCTTACGGGGCGGACCTAGAATTTCATGCAGAGTGGCTGAGGGACGAGCCCGATGACGCCACGGCAACCGGACTGGGATCATATATCTCAGTCGCTTGGTGCCAACTCTCTCCCGGAAACGGGGAACATGAGATTAAGGTACGCGGCTTCTGTTTCCGCTTTACCATAACCTCTTTTCCTATCCGGAGAAGAGGTCTTCGTTTTCAGAGACCTTTTCTCCAGAATCCCCGCTATTCCAGAGATGCTCGTCCGGCAGCTGCTCGCAAGATCGCGAGTGGCACGATGGCTCATTACGAATTGCGATGTCGTGAGTGCGGTAAGACCTGGGGAAACCAGCCCCGGTCGATCTGCGATGACTGTTTCTCTCCCCTCGAAGTCAGCTACGATTACGACGCGGTTCGCGGTGAGTTTACCCGCGAAAAGATTTCGCAGCGCCCTCCCAATATGTGGCGCTATTCCGAGCTCCTCCCCCTCCCCCAAGATTTTCAGCCGACGCTTCCCGTTGGCTTCACGCCGCTGTTGAGCGCGCCTAAGCTGGCGAAGGCGCTCGGCACGCGCAAGCTGTTCGTGAAGAACGACGCCGTGTGCCTGCCCACGCTGAGCTTCAAAGATCGCGTGGTGTCGGTAGCGCTGTCGCAGGCGCGCGCATTTGGGTTCGATACGGTGTCGTGCTCCTCGACCGGAAACCTCGCCAACTCCGTGGCCGCGCAGGCGGCGCGCAACGGCTTCAAGGCATGGATCTTCATCCCCGCCGATCTCGAAGCAGCGAAGATCCTGAACACGCAGGTGTATGGCGCGAAGGTGGTCCGCATCGCGGGCAGCTACGATCAGGTCAACCGCCTGTGCTCTCAGATCGCCGACGAACATCAGTGGGGATTCGTGAACGTGAACCTCCGCCCCTACTATGCCGAAGGCTCCAAGACGGTGGGCTTCGAGATCGCCGAACAACTCGGCTGGCGTTTGCCCGACAACGTCGTTGTGCCGATGGCGGGTGGCTCGCTCATCGTGAAAATTAAAAAGGCCTTCGACGAACTGATCACACTCGGCCTGGTCGATCCAAAACCGGTGAAGTTCTTTGGCGCGCAAGCGACCGGATGCTCGCCGATCTCGACCGCCGTCAAAAACGGCAGCGCCGAGATCGAGCCGCAGAAGCCCGCTACCATCGCCCGTTCTCTCGCCATCGGCAATCCGGCAGATGGCCACTACGCGATCAAGACCATCACCAAGAGCGGCGGCTGGTCGGAAGATGTATCGGATCCCGAGGTTGTCGCCTCGATCCAGCTACTTGCTGAAACCGAGGGTGTCTTCACGGAGACCGCTGGGGGCGTTACTGTAGGCTGCACGCGCAAGCTGGTGCGCGACGGCCGAATTTCTCCGGACGAGACCACGGTGGTCTGCATCACAGGAAATGGTCTGAAGACGACCGACGCATTGGCGGGAGCTTACGAAGCCGACGATGCGATCGCGCCCAAGCTCGCAGAGTTCGAACGCTTCCTCTCGAACACGCTCGATATTCCGGAAGCGGTGGAGGCCTGAGATGTCCATTACTGTGCAAATCCCAACTGCGCTGCGCCGTCACACCTCCGGCATCGGAAAGCTGAACTGTTCCGCCGCCAATCTCGGCGAATTGTTTTCCGTGCTCGACGAGAAGTTCCCCGAACTCAAGCCCCACCTGCGCGACGAAGCAGGCCAGGTGCGCCGCTTTCTCAACATCTACGTGAACGAGGAAGACATCCGCTTTATCGGCGGCCCGACGTACGCGTTTCAGGACGGCGACGAAGTGTTGCTCGTGCCGTCGATCGCAGGAGGGGTGGAATAGAAGTCGCGGGGTACGAGTCCTGGGGCGGAGTAGGAGTCGCGCAGCGACGGCAGTCGTTAGCCCAGCACGTGAGTGCTGGGACCGCGAACATGGAAAAGTTGAGTCCGCTTTAGCGGACGGCACTCCGCTTGCTTGAAATTTGAGTTGGAGGGACGGGCGTCTCGCCCGTCCTTTTTATTTGTCGCGGGTGCCCCATCCAAGCGCGTCCTTTGCGCTTGGGTGGGATTCCACCACCCTCACCCTCTTGTGCCTTTTCCAACAGCCGAGCAACGACGACCGATCGGTCGCTTCTACACTCGCTCATTACGTCGGTGATCGGTTTGTCTTCTTTGTCAGACATCGCTGCTACGAGGTGCAGTGAAGGTCAGAACCCGATCTTCAAAATCTGCCCATTATTCCCCACGAACCACCCGGCTTTGGGACTGGCAAAGGCCACCGCCCAGTAGCCACTCGCTCCCGGGATTTGGAACCACGTGCGTCCTTCGTCGGGAGTCCACGCCGCCGAGCCGCTGCTGAAGTTCGGCGCCGTCTCGGCGGTGATCACGACGGCATGATCATGTTCGTCGCCCGAGCCCTCGTCTTCGCCGTGGCGCGTTCCCCGTATGTATGCGAGGCAGAAGATCGATCCCTGCACGGGAGGAGGTGTATTCGTGGGCGTCCACGTGCGTCCCCCATCTTCCGACGTGGCCATGTCGGCCGAGGTGTTCACCGCTAGATCACCGCCGCCCACGACGCCATGAAAGCGGTCACGGAAGGCCACGCTGATCGCGCCCGCGCTGGGCGAGCTCACCAGGGGAGTGTCGTAGGCGTTCCACGTGTTGCCCCCATCTCTCGTCGCCAGGATCCGCGACGTGGTGGACCCGCCGGTCGCCACCCACGCATTGCTTTCTCCCTCGGTTGTGACGCAGGTGCCGCTCGCGGCGAACGACGCTTCACCCGGCAAAGCCGGCGGCATGTTGGCGGCGATTGACTTCCATGTCTTTCCGTTGGTCGTGCGAAGTTCGGGAAACACTCCGTTCACCGAGTCGCTGTGCGCAATCCCGCGTTTCGGAGTCCAGAACCCGAAACAGTCATAGAATGCGTTCACCGTCTGATTGGTGAACTCGATCGTCCAGTTCGCGCCGCCGTCGAGCGTCTTGTAGATGCGGAAATCTGTGGTGTTGTTTCCGATCGACATCAGATACGCGATCTTGTCGTTGACCGCATATACATCGCGAAATTGCAAAGCCTCAGCCCCCGGCACGACCGCCGCTTTCCAGTGCTTGCCGCCATCGGTCGTGACCACATACGTGCCTCCCGTTCCAGAAGCCCATACGACGCGGTCGTTCACCGGGCTGACGGAAATCAGCAGCTGGGTCGTGCCGCTCGCCTGTGGAGTGAGCTTGGGCTGGTGAACAGGCGCCTGTGCGAAGCCGAGTGTAGTGAAGGCAAAAATCAGAAAAATGGCGAATGCACGTTTTGACATGGACGTCCCCCCTCAGGCTTTCGTGGCGCGCCGAGCAGTATAGGAAGGTCGGGTAGACGAGTCAAACCAGCGGTGGGGTATTACACTTCGGGAAAAATTCGGCTACCCCCCGCGCGGTCCAAGATCGAGTCGCGAACGAGCGAGGGGGCGAACAAACGGCGCAAAGTTGTGCAATCGTCGCTTTTACACTCACCGAGACGCCACAGCTACGAGCCGGAATACCTTCGTTTGCGTCTCCACCGTATCACCCAGTTCACAACCAAGAACAAGACGATGAACGGTGAGAGCCAGAAGAGGATGGCGGCAACGATGGTGTCCCATCCGCCATGTAGCAGCACAGCGAACATTTGGCCATTCTATCGAAACGGGCAAGGGTGGGCTGCCAACTGTTGAAACATCTCCATAGCACCAATTGACCCCGATTTTGGCGAAGAAAAAGCGCAAAGTTGCGAGATCGGGGGCTGGCCCACCCTTCCCAGCCTTTCCGAAAACTACCACAACTCTGGCTGCCCCACCCATCGCGGTTTTCGATGGGTGGGAGGCACGAACCTCCGCAACTCCCCGGCCCGCAGCCTTCCCAATCAACCACGCACCCGGTTCACTCGTCACTGTCGTTCCCCGCGGCCTGATTCCATCATGCGTTATGCCCCCGCGCCTGCGTCGCTACTACGGAGCCGACTATCTTCATTTCATCACCACCAGTTGCTACCAACGGCAACCGCTGCTGGCCACTAAGGGCAATCGTGACCTCTTTCTCCGCGTCCTGGAGCAAGTTCGTCGTCGCTACCATTTCGTGGTTGTCGGCTATGTCGTCATGCCTGAGCACATTCACCTGCTGTTGAGTGAACCGGAGCGCGGCAATCCGTCGATCGTCATGCAAGCCCTCAAGCAGGGCTTCGCCCGGAGTCTGTTATGCCGTCTGCGGAGGCCTCAAAACCGTCGCCAACCCTCCCTCTGGGACACCGCTCTCGGCGAGGGGCACATCTGGCAACGGCGTTTCTACGACTTCGTGGTTTGGAGTGAAGGCAAGCGAGTGGAGAAGTTGCGATATATGCATCAGAATCCGGTGAAACGCGGCTTGGTGCTCGAGCCGGAGCAGTGGCGCTGGAGCAGTTATCGCCACTATGCCTACGGCGAAGCTGGCCCGGTGTTGGTCAATGAGGAGAAGAAAGCGGAACTCAAGATACGCGTGCCAATGTGAAGCTGCGGTCCTTGCTTCCCACCCATCGAAAACCGCGATGGGTGGGGCAGCCCCAGTTCGGGAGGGTTCGAGATGAGCCGCCGGATTTCACGTGGCTTCTTCTTTTTGTCTAACCGTCAGCACCGGGCACTCCGCCAGGCGGACAACTTTTTCTGCCACCGATCCAAACACCCATCGCTCCAGGCCCGTTGACCCATGGGTCGAGATGACGATCAGATCGGCGCCCTCGGTCTTCGCGATGAGCACAATCTCCTCGGCCGCCGCCCCGTGACCGACCTGGGTGCGAACCTTCACGTTCCTGCTGACAAGATCGTCGCGCGTTCGACGCAGGTGCTCCTCGGCGTCGGCGTGCAGGTACTGCTCGTACTCCGGAATCTTGAAGACGTAGTTCGGATCCGGCGGAACCCCCGGCAACGCCGGCACGATGTTCACGAGCAGAAGTTCGGCGTTGAAGTGTTCGGCCAGTTCGCTGGCGACGCGCACGCACGTGCAAGCGGGCGTGCTGAAATCCGTCGGACACACGATGAGTTTGACAGGCAGCATGAAGAGTCCTCGAGGCGGGAATTATAAGACACCGCATTCAAGCGATCAGCACTCTTCACTCGGCAACCAGCATTCAGCACCAGCCCTTGGCAGTAAGCATTTGGCCATAGGCACTGCGGATTCAACGACCCGCCAAATCCGGACCAATGAATCCGCGCGCGTTCATACCTTTCTTCGCCTCTATGATGATGGATTCGCCAGATCTTCCGGAACCTCCCCGGCGCGTCGATGGCCAAATGCTAAGTGCTAACTGCTAAAGGCCCTGGCCCCCCGCCATTGCCAATTCCAGGCCACTCTGCTACCATCTAACTAACCAGTTAGTTAATAAAAAGAGATTCCCCTATGGCTACCGCCCACGCCCGTCCCCGTCTCGGATCCCGAGGCCAGCCCGAAGAGAGCCGCACCGCCATTCTGCAGGCAGCGATTCGCGAATTCGCCCGTGAGGGCGTCGCCGGGGCTCGCACCGACGCCATCGCCCGCGCCGCCAAGGTAAACAAGGCCCTGCTCTATTACTACTTTCGCGACAAGGAAACCCTCTACGGCGCCGCCCTCGACCACGTCTTTCAGGAACGCAATAAGTTCCTCATGCCGGTGCTGCAGGAGCAGATTCCACCGGGCGAGAAGATCCTGCGCTACATCGGCGCTTTTTTCGACTATCTCGCCGACCACCCCGCGTACCGTGAAATGGTCCAGCGCGAGATGTTCTCGCGTCCCCGGGGCTCGCAGATGCAGCGCATTGTCAAGCTCTACATCAAGCCGATCTACGAACAGATGATCAAGCTCTTCCAGGAGGGCATCGCCACGGGCGTTTTTCGCCCCGTCGATCCGATGCAGTTCATTCCATCAATGGCCGCGGTAGTCGTGCACTACTTCGGGAGCGCCGCCATGCTCAAGTTCATCACCCAGGAGGATCCGCTGAGTCCCGAGCGCTTGGCAGCTCGAAGGGCCGCGGTTCTTGACTTCATTGCCGCAGCTTTGTTCCAGCCGTCGGCCCTGCCGGTCGAAGGAGAGCAAAAGTGAATCCGCGCAACCGTTTCTTCATCGTGTTGGGAATCATCTTTCTCATTGCGCTCGGTTACTACTACTTTTCGACGCCCAGCAACCGCGACCTCGTGCTGATCGGCACTGTCGATTCCAACCAGGTCATCGTGAGCCCGCAAATTCAGGGACGCTTGCAGAAATTGCTGGTCGACGAAGGTTCGCAGGTGAAAGCCGGGGATCTGATCGCGGTCATCGATCCGGCGGAACTCCAGGCGCAGGAAGCCGCGGCCACCGCCACCATCGCCAGTCTTCGTTCGAAGGTCTCCGAGATGCAATACACCGAGAAGTCGACTTCGGGCTCAACCTCGAGCGACGTCGCCAATACGCAGGCAAAACTCGCATCGATGAAAGCACAACTCGCGCAGGCGCAGGCGACGCTGCAGCGAACCGAGAGCGACAGCCGCCGCACCATCGAACTCGCCAAACAGGGCGTGGCCTCGGATCAGGACCGCGTGCAGGCGGAAATGAATCTCGCCGCCGCACAGGCCAATGTCCAATCGCTCACCAGCCAGGTCACCGCCGCCGAAGCCGACCTGAACGCCGCTGTAGCGCGCACGCATCAGGCATCAGCTGCCAAGAGCACGGTGGCGGCAACACTCGCCGATCTGAAGAATGCTGAGGACATGAAGAAACAGGCCGAAGTCCGCCTCGGCTACACGAATATTTACGCGCCCGTGACCGGCACAGTCTCAGTGCGCGCAGCCCGTCAGGGTGAAGTGCTGAACATCGGCTCCCCGATTGTGACGATCGTCGATTTAACCGACACGTGGGTGCGGGCGGCGATTCCCGAGACGCAAGCCGACCACATCGGCCTCGGCGACACGCTGCGCGTGCGGCTTCCCGGTGGAACCATCACCAGCGGCAGAGTGTTCTTCAAGAGCGCTGAAGCCGACTTTGCCACCCAGCGCGACGTGAACCGCCGCAAACGCGACATCAAGACGATCGTCGTCAAAGTCCGGCTCGACAATCCCAAGGGCGCCTACGTGCCCGGTATGACGGCGGAAGTCCTCGTGTCTCCCGACCAACTCAAGGCGACGCCGCGACAGAACGCCTCCGCGGAGCAGCAGCCATGAGTGCGGATCCGAAGCCGAAAGCGACTCCTACGAATGGCTCGCCCGCAGGTCACGGCTGCGAAGGTCCTGAAAAACGCGGGCAGAACGCCATCGACGTGGAGAACATCGTCAAGAAGTACGGCGACTTTACGGCCGTCGACGGCGTTACCTTCCACGTCGGCGACGGCGAGATCTTCGGCCTGCTCGGTCCAAATGGTGCCGGCAAGTCCACGCTGATCCGCATGATGACCACGCTCATCCCCATCACCTCGGGACGCGCTATCGTCGCTGGGCACGACGTCGCCAAAGACCCCGACGCCGCCCGCCGCTGTATCGGAGTTATTCCGCAGGCACTCACCAGCGACCTCGACCTCACCGTTGAAGAGAACCTGGACATTTACGCCAAGCTCTACGACGTACCCGCGAAGCGCAGACAGCAGGCCATTGATGAATTGCTGGAACTCGTCGACCTGACCAAGTGGCGTGATGCCCAGACGAAAACCCTTTCCGGCGGCATGCGCCGCCGCCTCGAGATCGCGCGCGGCCTTGTTCACAGCCCTCGCATCTTCTTTCTTGACGAGCCCACCACCGGGCTCGACCCCGTCTCCCGCGTCGCCGTCTGGGAGATGCTCACCAACATCAAGAAGAGCCGCGAACTCACGATATTGATCACGACCCATTACATGGACGAGGCCGACCGCCTCTGCGATCGGATCGCGATTGTCGATCACGGCAAGCTCGTCGCCCTCGATACGCCAGCCGCTCTCAAAGCGAGCGTGCCTGGCTCCAACGTCATTGAAGTACAATTTGAAAATCCACCTGCAGACTGGGAACAGCGCCTGCATAAACTCGACGACGTCACCTCCGTCCAGCACGAAGGCGCGGGCATGTACCGTGTGCTGACCGGCAACGGTTCGCACACCACCACCGAGTTGGTCGAAATGGCAGTGCAGGCAGGCGTGCCGATCAAGACGCTTACCGTGCAGAGCACCACGCTCGACGACGTATTCGTCCACTACACCGGCCGGCAGCTACGCGACGAACTCGTAAAAGCCTACGGTTTCACCATGCCGCAGCGCCCAGGATTACAGCCATGAATCGAATGATGGCCATCGTCGAGCGCGAAATGCGCAAGTTCTTTCGTTCGCCCACCCTGATGCTGGCGTCGATGATCTTCCCGCTCGTCCAGTTGATCGTTCTCGGCAACGCTTTCGGCGGGAAAATTCGCGATGCCAAGCTGGGCGTTGTCGATCAGGACGGCGGCACGCAGGCGTTGAGGATCCGGCAGGCGTTTGATTCGGTGCGCGCCAACATGCGCACCTTCATCCCGATCTATTACAACGACGAACAGTCCGCTCGCGACGACGTCCGCAACGGCAAGATCCAGGGAGCCGTCATCATCCCGCCACAGTACTCGCGGCGCGTCTACGAACAGAATCGCCCGCAAATTGCCCTGGTTGTTGATAACAGCGACAACTTCATGAGTTCCACGCTCGAACAGGAACTGACCGACATCACGACGGCGCTGAACAATCCGACCGTGGAGCCGCGCATCCTGCAGCAGACCGTGTTGCAGATCGTGGAGCTGTATCCCTACATCGAGTACATGAAATATCTGCTGCCCGGCTCGATTACCCTGGCGATGTTTGTATCGGTGATGATCGGTGGCGGCATGCTTTACATCGACGACAAGGCGCGAGGTGTGCACGAGGGATACCTGGTCACACCGATCACGAAGGCCGAGCTGGTATTTGGCTTGAACCTCGCCGGGGCGATCAAAGCAGTCCTGACTGGACTGGTGATCACGGTGATCGGGTCGCTGCTGGCGGGGGTGAGTACGATTTTCGATCCGATGACTGCACTGGGGCTGCTGATCATGATTGCGCTCACATCGATCGCCTTCAACACCATGATGTTCTTGCTGATGGTGCGGGTCGATGATCCTCTGGTCCCACGCGCCATCTTCGGAATTCTCAATACTCTACTCTTCTTTCCAAGCGGATCGATCTATCCCGTGCAGGCCTTTCCGGCATGGCTGCGAGTAATCGCGAAGGCCGACCCGTTCACATATGCCGTGGCAGGTTTCAAGAGTCTCCTGCTTAAAGAAACCGGCCTGGGCGCGATCGTGCCGGACATGTTGTATCTGGCAATATTTGGTACGGTCGCCCTGGCGATCGCGACGCCGTTGTTCAAGAGGACGCTGTGATTGGCTGACGTTTCAAGCTTGTGGCGCCGCTTATAAACAGCGATTTGTTTCTTCCTGGGAACTTTTGGTGCATCGCAGGTTTCCGTTATGCTAAGGACATATGACGCTGATGGATGCCAAGGAATACGACGAGGCAGGCGCGCGCCGGCGCAAGATGCGCATCGTCACGATCGTCGGGACATTGCTCGTCCTGGGATTTCTGGCTTACCAATTCCGCTACTGGCCGGAAGAGCACCTCGTCGACAAATTCTTCGCCGCTCTGCAAAGACAGGACTACGAAACTGCGTACGCCATTTACCGTGCCGATCCCGGATGGAAACAGCACACCCCGCAGCACGCCGATTATCCGTTCACCGACTTCTACCGGGACTGGGGACCGGGCGGCGAGTGGGGATTGATTAAGAGCTACAAGATCTACGCCAGCGGGGAGTGTCCGCACGGCGGCAGCGGTGTCGTGGTGGAAGTGATCGTCAACAACCGCGCCGACCACGAACAGCTGTACGTGCAGAAATCGGAGAAGACGTTCAGCCCGTCGCCGTGCAGTTGAGGATTCATTCGAAAGTCGAGCTACGCTCGACCGGGCTCGACGAGGCGTCTGCCCCCGCGCGTATCTTTCCTCTCCCGGCTTAACCTTCCGCCAATGTGCCGAGTGTCTTTTGCAGAGACGCTTCGTCCCCCACGTTGGACGCAGATTTTGAGCGGTCGATCTGGCGCATCAAGCTGCTCAGCACCTTTCCCGGTCCTACCTCAATGAAGCGCTCGACACCCTGCGCAATCAACAAGTGGATCGACTGATTCCACTTTACGGACCCGGTGACCTGGCGGACAAGCGCGTCGCGGCTCCGGTCGCCGTCTTCCACTAACACGGCATCCACGTTGCACGCGACGGGAACATCGGGCTTTTGGAAAGTCAGGGCCTGCAGGTCTTTTGCGAGGAGGTCCTGCGCGGGCTTCATCAGTGAACAATGGAAAGGTGCGCTGACGGGAAGCATGACGGCGCGTTTGGCGCCGCGATCCGTCGCCAACTTCGCGGCGCGTTCAACCGCACCAGTATTGCCTGAGATCACGATTTGCTCGCTCGAGTTGATGTTGGCGGGCTCGCAGATTTCACCATTCGAGGCCTCGGCGCAAACGGCTGAGACTTTGTCGGGCTCCATGCCCAGGATTGCGGCCATGGCGCCCACGCCGACGGGCACGGCATCCTGCATATATTTGCCACGGTTACGCACGGTGCGCACGGCATCGGCAAAGCTCAGCGTGCCAGCGACAACGTGGGCCGAGTATTCTCCCAGGCTGTGACCAGCGACGAAAGCAGGCTTCAGTCCCTTGTCGTCGAGAACACGCCAGGCCGCGACCGAGGCCGTGAGAATCGCCGGCTGCGTGATTTCCGTGAGGCGGAGCTTTTCTTCCGGACCCTCAAAACAGAGCTGCGACAACTTGTATCCGAGCGCTTCGTCGGCTTCCTCGAATGTCTGACGAGCAATGGGATGATGATCGGCGAGGTCTTTGCCCATACCGACGGCTTGCGAGCCCTGTCCGGGGAACAGGAATGCAATCGGAATCATAGAAATTTTCAGTGGCTGACGACCGCGGTCGGACGAATCGCCGCGATACCCTTCTCAATCTCTTCGTTGACGTGACTCTCGGAAAATTCCGAGGCGACGCGGATGGCGTTCTTGATGGCGTTGGCGTTCGAAGAACCGTGCGTGATGATGCAAACGCCTTTCACGCCTAGCAGAGGCGCGCCACCGTACTCCGTGTGATCGAGGCGTTTCTTGAAGTCGGTGAAGGCGCTGCGCGAGAGCAGATATCCCACCTGGCGCGTGATGGTCGCGCGCAAGGCTTCTTTCAGCGCGGAGCGGACCAGGTTGGCAACACCTTCGGAGGTTTTTAGCGCGACGTTGCCCACGAATCCATCGGTCACGATGACGTCGACTTCACCGTTATACAGGTCGCGGCCCTCGACGTTGCCGACAAAATTCAAAGGCAAGTGCTTCAAGAGCTGAAACGATTCCCGCGTGAGTTCGTTGCCCTTGCTTTCCTCTTCTCCGATCGAAAGTAATCCGACGGTTGGGCGTTTGGTGCCAAAGATGGAGCGGAAATAGATTTCGCCCATGACGGCGAACTGCTCGAGGTTGTGCGGTTTGCAGTCGACATTGGCGCCGACGTCGAGCAGCATCGCGCCGGTGCCGAGGGCGGTCGGAAAAACAGCGGCAAGTGCCGGACGATCCACTCCCGGGAGTGCGCCCAATACCATTTTGGCGGTGGCCATTGCGGCTCCGGTGTTTCCCGCGCTCACGAAACCGGCGGCGACCCCATCACGGACGAGGCGCACACCGACGCGCATGCTGGAGTCACGCTTGGAGCGTACCGCCTGAGCAGCCTTGTCCTCCATGGTGATGACTTCACTGGCGTGAACGATTTCGATGGGCAGACTCGAGGTCCAGCGATACCGGCTCAACTCCGCCTTGAGTTGCTGCTCGGGGCCCACGAGCAGAACTCGTGTCCCGAAGTGGCGGGCGGCCTGGATCGCGCCCTCGATCTCAGGCTTGGGCGCGCGATCAGTACCCAGTGCATCCAGAGCTATGACGCTTGGCATGGGCGAGGCTCGAATGAGTTAGCTGGCTTCCTCGACCTCTACCACCTCGCGACCCTTGTAATAACCACACTTGGGGCAAGCGCGATGGGGCATCTTCTTTTCGTGGCAGTTGGGACACTCGGAAAGAGAGTGCTTCGACAGGGCATCATGAGCACGCCGGGTAGAGGTTCGTTTTTGCGAGTGGCGCCGTTTTGGATTAGGCATGGAAAATTCCTCACTGAACTCGCCGGAGCGAGCAAAATCAAATTGCGTTATATCCCGAATCCCTGGCTTGAGGTCGTTACTCCTGCGATTCTGCTATGCAAGCCGGTTAATGCTGCAACTTCTCCCGAATGTCTTTGAGCGCCGCCCAGCGCGGATCCTCAATCGGTTGTACGCACGCGCACAGTTCAACATTACGATTCTTTCCGCAAGTCGCGCAGAGTCCCTTGCAGTCATCGCGGCATAGCACCTTCAAAGGCACGGCGAGAAGCGTCTGCTCGCGTAAAACGTCTTCGAGCAGCAGATGTTTACCCGCGTAGTAACCGATCTCCGCCTCAGCCCCAACTACGGCCTGTTCTTCACCAGCCGCGTCGGAACCAAGAGGCCGATACAGAAGGTCGAACGACCGCGTGACGTCGCTGACCACCGGGTCAAGGCAGCGCGCGCAGGGCGACTCAAGGCTGGTGGACAGCTGCCCCTGCAGTCGGATGTCCTGGAGAACCTTGTGCTTGCCGCGATGTTCTTCGACCAGCTGCGCCCGGCCACTGGTTTTCAGGGACGTGCGCTGGCGCACGTCGGCTCCCAGGTCGATGGCATCGGGAGGGAACTCCTCTTGGAAATCAATAGGATGGAGTTCTAGCTCAGCAACTTCGATGAACATCGGGAACCTCCGCGCCCACCTTTAGATCTACCGCGAAGGCCCGCGGAAACACGCCCGGAGGCGTAAGTTCGCCAGGGAGCAAGACTTAAGAATAAAGGGGTGGGAGTGGGGTGTCAAGAATGTGGGAACTGGCTGGGGAGGGACGCAAACCTTGTAGGGCGCAGGGGCTTGCTTCTAAAGACGTGCCGCGGAACGGCACTCATCCACGTGTAGACTTCCGCGAGACTTTCGAGGAAATCCCAAGAGCGAGGTGAGGGCGGTGGTGCAGATAGATCCGTGGTTGGGGGTAGGAGTCTTTGCGTCGACGGCAGCGACCGATGCGGTGTACGTGATGTTCAATGCGGCCGTGTCGTCGCATCGCCGGGCGCCGGCGGCGACCTGGAGCAGTGTCTGGTACCTGCTGTCGGCGTTCGCTGTGATCAGCTACACGAAGAACTGGGCGTATGTTGGATTTGCGGCGGCAGGGTCGTGGATCGGGGCGTATTTGTCGATGACACTGTTGCGGCGGCCGCACCGGGAGAGGAATGAGAGTTGAGCAGTGAGGGCGATTCGGACATCCGCTGGCTCGTCGTGCAGTTAAAGGAACTTCACCGCCAAGACCGCACGAGGCGACCGCGCGCCCAAAGCGCTGCTCGTGGTTCTCCAACGCTGGTCTCGACATCTTAGGATGGCATCGTAAATCGCCTTCGTGAACAGCATCGTGATTCGATGCTGCAAACGCTCGGCGTAGCGATTCGCAGAAAAGTTGATATACGGTCCCATTCCCAAGCATTGCTACAGCCTTATCCTGATTTACTCGCCCACGACTAGGCCCTATTTAGAAATACGCACGTTTCATCGAATCACCGTGGTCGGGGCCTTTTAGTGACACCCAGCCACCGGCCACGGTGCGCCAATGACACCTGAAAAGCAAACGCGTCTCCGAGAGTTACCAAGGCTTATCGCGGCAGAGAACGATCTCGAAAAAATGAAGACTCTGGCTGCGGAACTACAGCGTTTACTGGATGAGGAGACCGCCGAGCGAGATGGAAGCCGGCGCTATTCCTGACAACCTTAGACCGATCTAGCGAACCCTATGCCGATCTAGGCAGCGTTTTTCGGCTTATCGTCTCGCATCGGGTCGCTCGGAAGTTGCTTCAAGACCTGGGACGCCATCTCTCTAACGAAGGCGGCGTGTTCGTGGAGTGCCTCCCTCAACTCGTTCATGATCTGCTCAAGTTCCGGAGACTGCGCCGTCAGCGCCTTGGCACACAATTGCCTGATTCGGTCTGGGGGAGGACTGAATTGCATGAGGAACCCGATCTAGTGGTGATAGTAGTGAGGACAACCGGGGAATCCCCATCCAGAGATCAGTGTAGTTCGTCCGGCAGAGTGCCGGAGTCGTTACTTCCCTCGGCCCCTATCGCAGGATCACAAGCTCGGAATCGGAAGGCCATTACCCCGGATGTGGTGACCTTGCTACACTACTCGCGAGCGCGGAGGGATGTGTGAGTGGTTGAAACAGGCGGTCTTGAAAACCGCTGTACGGGAAACCGTACCGGGGGTTCGAATCCCTCTCCCTCCGCCAGCATTTCAAGCTGAAGCCTCTTCCACTCACCAATTCGCACTTACCAATTCGGATACTTCGCGCGGACCTTCTCGTACAACGGTGAAGTGCTTCCGTGCTTTTTGTGATAGCTAAGCACCTGCCGCTCGCGGGGGGAAGGCCAGTCCTGTCCCGGTTCGACTCGCTGCGGGAGGCGAGCCTCCACGTCGCTCAGATTCTGGATCCGATCGCGTGACAGCGCGATCTTTGCGCCGGTGGGGGCGACTTGCCCTACCAAGTGATTTCTTTTCCTTACGAGCGATTCGCGTTCCGCGACGAACGATCGCTCCTGCCCGGCAAAGTTCCTGTACCGAATTGTGAGCGGATCGGTCGGGCGAAAGTTCCCTTGCGTGGGTACGGTCGTTCCGTTGCGCGACTGCGTTGCGCGGGCTCCTGATCTCGCGTCGAAATACTGACAGGAAGGATTTTTGCACCGAATCCGTCCTTGAGTATCCTGTTGCGCACCGATGGTGCCGCAGCCGGGGCACTGCAGCTTGCTTCCGCCTGAGAGCAGGCTCTTTAGAAAATCAAGCAGTCCCATGGTTTCATCCGCTCCGTGCGAGCACTCAGGGGGACGGTTGAAAAAACGAACCTTCGCTTTAGCGACAGGTTATTCCATCACGCCCATCTACAGGCAGCCGCCCTCTCTCACGGGCTCGGTTGGCCGCTGCTTCTGGGTACGGAGAGAAGCCCGCTGGCCGCGCGTGGCAGCCATTGGACTGGCAACCGTCCCCCTGATTGCTCGAACTGTTTTCTGTTGTTGCCAGAGGAAGAAGGGGCTTTTCGTGTGCCCGTGAAGAATCAGTCTCTGGCGATGTACGAGAGAGGGCAGGCCCAGCTCTCGCAGGGTGGCGAAACTGAGTTTGGCGAAGTGGCCTTTCTTGTGTCCTGCAAAAACCAGGCTGAGGATTTCCTCTGCCAGCCAGCGATCGATGGCACGCAGCTGTGCGATGTCGGTTACATGCTTGAGGTAGTAGTCGACGATGGCGACGTTGCGAATGCCCTCGTCGATAGTATCGGCAGCGATGGCGGCGAGGCTTCTTGCGCGCTCGCGTGGCTCGGTAATTGGTCTCCAGCTGCGACGTTTACGGCGAAAGGCGAAGCGAAACAGGTTTTGGATTTTTCTCCGCTTGTCGCGCGAGAGTGAGACACCACCGCCCGCGTGGAATGAAAGGCCGAGGTGGCGAAAGTCAGCCGCTGATACGAATCCCGAATCGTCGATTGCCCGCGATGTCAAAAAGAGGTCGGCCTCGTGACTCGTCTTGGTCGCAAGTTTGAGGTTGTCGAGGGTCAAGGCCATCAATTCGCGGGCGCGGAGCGCAGACTCGCGGTCAGGCGACAGCAGGAGGAGATCGTCGGCGTAGCGGAAATAGTGAATGCTTGGAATGGCCGCGAGGGCACGATCCAGACCGGTCAGATAGATGTTGGCAAAGACGCATGCGCTGGCGCAGCCGAAGGGAACGCCGATTGCCGCCTGATGTATTCCCTCTTCATCCTGATAAATGAATTCAATTCGCTCGCGTAGCAGATGGAACAGGTAGTCGTCCGGGTCAACCAGCTTGGCTACTTGCGCCAGCAGAATGTCGTGGTTGACCGATCCGAAGTAGTCGGAGATGTCCCGTTTCACCAGATAAACCGGACGGCGCGACGAACGCAGAACCGCTGCGATCTGCGACTGGCAGGCGTCGAGCCCGTAGGTGCGGTCGCGGTACGCGAAGGATCGCGGGGAGAACCATGCAAGCAGGCGCTGATTCAGAATGCGGTAGAGAAGGAGATCGACGATGCGCTCCTCCCAGGGCGGGATGTAGAGCGTGCGGCGCTTGCCGTTGAAGTTGTATTTCAGGCCGATCGATGGCCGAAAGCGAAACTCTTCTTTTGCTAGCGCGTTGTGAATCGCATGCAGACCGCGCAGGCCGTGGCACGCCAGATCGTAGAGGGTCTTGCCGTCGGTCGAAACGTGCAGGGCCTTGCGCCAATGAAACAGTGGCTTCGTGTAGACGCGAACCGCCGCTTTGTAGAGTTCGGCCTCGCGGTAGATCTTTCGCCACCGGAGGCGCGCAATTGATTCATCGGACGGGTTCATGCGATATAGGACGGCAGCAAGTTTCTACTACCAAAAGTGCCGATGGGCAAGGCTTTCGAGGCGGACTCCCGAAATACATCTCCCCCCTAGTTGAAGTGAGTCATTCTCCAGAGAGAAACAGCGGCGGCCGTCAGCAGAATGAGACCGATGGCCAGCAGCGCATAGACGGCCGGCCACTGCAGACTCATCGCAGGCCAGTGGGCCCGCGTTGCAGTCCAAAGGAAAAAAGCGGTGGCGATGCCGACGAGCAGGACGTCCGGCCACCGTTTGCGAGGCGACTGGTGGAACGCTGTTCCTTCCATGGCGGAAGAGATAAAGCGGGGATCGATGTCGTACTTGGTTTGTTCTCGGTCGGCAGCTTCGCGCCACTTGTCGTGCTCGGCCTTGTCTGCGACGGAGAAGGAAATTGCTGCCATGCCGAGTGCCATCAAAATGGAACCGTATACCGCGCCGGAGATCGCCGAGTGTGGCCAGTTGCGGAATTCCCCGAACGCGACCGCGCCCCAGAGAAGTCCCCAGAGCTGATTCGAATTGGAAAGCGGGATGCCGCGACTCACGCCGACGTACTTCACTGCGTACTGCTGGAAGATGTCGCCAATCACCCAAACGAAACCTGCCGCCAGCAGCCAGAATTGCACGGAGCTCGCCGCGCTTACCTGCCGCCACAACTCGGGCAAGCCGCCCAGATATCGAGCTGCGAGAACGGTCATCATGCCGAGCTCGCCGATCGTGAAGAACGATACGAACGACAACGGATTCATCCCCGAGAGGTAAGCCTTGCGATAGGGGATGTACATCGTGCCCCACAACAACCCGGCCCCTAAAGCGGCGACGATTCCCCTCGTCGCGACTTGCGACGACACCTGGCTGGCCGACACGCGTGCCAGGATCAAGCCGCCGATAAACATCAGGGCGGCGCCGCCCAGGACAGCCGTCCAGCGCGCCCGTCCGGCCTTCTTGAGTTCGCCGAAGAACAAGACGCCCCACAGGATGCCAATCAGCGCGTTGGTGTTCCACAAAGGAAACGCGATGCTGAGTCCCAGGTCACGAATGGCGAAGACTGTCAGCGTGTTGGCTACCGACCACAAGCAGCCCGCAACAATGGCCCAGATGATCAAATGCGGCGCTTTGCTGACATCGGCGCGAATGTCGGAGGTACCACGCGCCAGCGCCGGTAGACACCACCGGCCGAGGAAGACGCCGAGAACCATTAAGAACGAAATAAGGAATGGAGAGAGCCCAGCGGAAACGAGTTTGGCAGGCACTTCGGCTGCGCCAAGCCACGCCCCGGCAGCGACCCCGCAAAGGACGCCGAGTCGTTGGAGCGAGTGGATGCGCGCCGCCTGAGGTCCAGCGGACTCTGCAGTTTGCCGGACCGGGGCTAGCTCACCCATCGCAAAACCACCAATCCCACAACCAGAACAATGAGCGGCACCCAGAAATGGATGTCGCGGGCGACCGCGGCAAGAATCGTCGAAGCGCGGGCCGGGCCGGATACGTGTTCGAGATCGTTCAATCGCACCTCGCGAGGCGTCATGCTAGCAGATCATCCGGCGCGCGCAACTCGATCTCAAGCGCAAACCGAACCCACGCAGTAATCAGCCCTACATTCAAGCACATGTCGGCGATGACCCCTGCCGCGGCTGTCCATCGCGTTACCCGCTGAAGGTCAAGTCACTCCGCGCGAGGTAATCGCCCTGAACTCGAACAAGAGGGAACCGGGCCACTAGCGTTGCCGACAACGCCGGCGGAAGCCCGCAATCCACGAGTCTGTCTCGGACCGGGCAATAAAGGGGAAGGTGTCCGGCCAAGGCAGAAGGGGCGACTCTGGTCGCCCCTTTTGTTTCAAGGACGGGATTTCTGCATATAGTGTCCAGCTCCGCACTCCCCCGTACTTCCTCTCGCTGAGAACCCCACCCGTCCCGATTCCGCCCCCAAAAAAACCGAAAGCATGACCCCGATTTCCAACACATATCGCGCTACCTGGTGAGCACGGATTTCCGAATCAAGCTGCTCAAAACGGGGAGACCAACATGACATCCACAAAATCAAAATGGCCCATCGTGCTGATCATCGTAGGCGCCGTCGCCGCTTACCTGTACGCGCATCCACCGATCCCGCCCAAACCCCCGACTGTGACGCTGGTCCAGGGGACTTCGGTCGAAGTGCGCCTCGATCAGACGGTCAGTTCGAAGACGAGCGCGTCGGGCAGCCACTTTTCCGCGAAATTGGCGAAGCCGCTGGTTCTCAACGGCAAAGTTGCGGTGCCGGAGGGCACGGAATTTTCCGGCAACGTGATCCAGGCCGTTCCGGCCGGACACCTGGCGGGCGGTGCAAGCCTGCGCGTCGCGCTGACATCGTTCACGTTGGACGGCCAGCCCTACACGCTTCAGACCGTTCCAATCGTTCGCGTTTCCCAGGGCAAAGGTAAGAGAACCGCAGAGATCACGACCGGTGGCGCCGTGCTTGGCGCAGCCATCGGAGCGCTGGCCCATGGCGGAAAGGGTGCCCTGATCGGCGCAGCCGCCGGCGCGGGCGCGGGAGCGGTCGGATCGGCCGCAACCAACCATCCCCAGGACATCGTCATGCCGTCCGAGTCGGTACTGACCTTCCACTTGACTCAGGCCGTCGTGATCACGCCGAAGCCTGCACCGCAGCCGCCGCGAACCGACGTGGCCGCCGTCCTTCGGGGTTTGTTTCCCTAAGTTTGAGCTCGGGGGCCAAGCGATTCCGAGCTCCTCTCGCCCTGGGATTTTCTGGGTTCGGGCCCAAAGTCCCGGGGCTTTTTTTTCGACGTGAGTGGGGAAAGTTCGCAGAAAACATGACCCCAGACGGGACCCGGTGTCGCGCTACTGAGTGAAGGTCGCAAGCAGCCCGAACCTTCGGAGGTTGGCCATGACGAATTCCAGCGAGCCGGTTCTCACACTTTTCGTGTCCGCAAAGAGCGAAACCAAGTCCAGCTGGACGCTCGATCCCCAAGGCCGCGACAGTTTCCGAATCGTCATCGTCTGCGGCTCCGCCGAGATCAATGAGGCCTGTTCGAGGCGGCCCTCGGCAGCCTAGGCCAGTCGGGACTGGTTGCCGGACACGACGCTGCAATCAGCCATTTTGTAGCAATCCATCCTCCCCTGTTTCCATGACCCCGGTTTGGAAATTCTGTCGCGTGGTTCTTTGAAGGCAATTGGGACGACGAGGAGATCGATATGTTCTGCATGGAATGTGGTAACGAGAATCCGGCGGCGGCTCACTTTTGTGCAGCCTGTGGGCAGGGTACGGGGACCGTAACGAATGCAAAGGGCGCGTCCGGCAGCCCGGCGAAACAGGGTGGCATGCTGCAATCGATTGGGAATCAGATCTCCAGCTTCGCCAGCACCGACAAGCTGGAGGGCTTTAGCCTCCGTGAGTTCTTCTCCGAGGTCTTCAAGAAGCGCGAAACCAACGAGGTCGACGACTATTTCGTCGTCGGAACGAGCCGCACAACGCCCTCGATCCTCGACGTCCCCACCAGCTGGCCGAAGCCTTGGTTCTTTCTTCGCGTCCTGGTCTTCCTGGCGTTGGTGTATCTGGGGTTCTACTTTGCCTTCCAGCAGTTCGGGAACCCGAAACTGATCCCCGGCCTCATCATGATGGGCTCCCTTGCGGTCCCGCTCGCCACAGTCATTCTTTTCTTCGAATTGAACGTTCCGCGCAACATCTCGTTCAACCGTGTGCTGATGTTGGTGGCCTCGGGCGGGATCGTCTCCCTGTTCGTCGCGCTGGTTGGTTTTAGCGTCTCGGACCTGGGCTGGCTTGGCGCCTCGCAGGCGGGAATCGTAGAAGAGATCGGAAAACTACTGGCTGTGATCCTCGTGGCGCGATCGTTCAAAGGGAAGTACATCCTGAACGGCTTGTTGTACGGGGCCGCGGTGGGCGCCGGATTCGCGTTCTTCGAGAGCGCCGGCTACGCCTTCGAGTTCCTGGAGAAGAGCGGCAAGATGGACGTGATGTTCGACGTCATCCAGGTTCGTGCCTTCCTTACGCCCTTCGGGCACGTGGCGTGGACGGCGATCGCCGCTGGGGCATTGTGGCGAGTGAAAGGCGATCAGCCCTTCCAGTTGCACATGCTCTTCGATGGCGGCTTCCTGAGAACGATGGCCATCCCGGTCCTGCTCCACATGACCTGGGACTCTCCTTTTACTTCGCCGTTTGATATTCACCTGATCGTCCTGGGCGTCATTGGCTGGTTCGTGGTTTTCGGTCTGGTTCAGCAGGGACTGCGCCAGATCCGTGACGAGCAGTTCCATATCTCGCAGGCGAATGCCGTCAAAGCAGCTGGCATCGCCGGGCCGCAGTTGGTTCATCCCCCCTTGCCAGTGCCCGAGGGCAAAGTGGCGGAGGCTTAATTCTCAGGTAGCTCTACCGGACCGCTCGTATCCCGGGCGGTCTTTTTTCTTTTTCTAGCGCCGTGAGCCTGTCCTGAGCGAGGTCGAAGGATCCCGGCGGCTGTCCGGCGGGCATCTTGCCCGCCGAAACAAATTGTCCCCTTTTTTGAAGATTCGTCGCGCTAATGGCTGAGGGCCGAGGATCGGCCACACAAACACCCTGTTGAAGGAGAGGCGTTATGAAGAGCAAAGGCATGAAGGTCACCGCGCTTGTCGCAGCAGTCGTATTCCTAGCCATCCTGGCTCTTCCCTATGTGGTGGACGTGGACCGGTTCCGTCCACAGTTGGAAGCCAGCCTGCAGTCCTCTCTCGGACGCGACGTCCACATCGGCCACATGCAACTCTCGCTGTTGGCCGGGGGAGCCCGCGTAGATCAGATTTCCGTTGCAGAAGATCCGGCCTTCAACAACGGCAATTTCCTGCAGGCTAAATCTCTAGGCGTCGGCGTGAGCATTCTCTCGTTGATCTTCTCGCGCTCATTCCATGTAACTTCGCTGACACTCGAAGATCCACAACTGAGCCTGATCAAGTCATCGGAAGGCAAGTGGAATTTTTCCACCATCGGAAGCGCGACCGGCGGCGCCGACGAGAATTCAACCGCCGAGCAGTCGGGCTCGCTGGCGCAGTCGAATTCCCCTTCGATGACCTCCATCGTTCTGGATCGGCTCAAGATCTCGAACGCGACAATCGAAATCTCCAGTGGACTGGCGGGTCAGCCCGCCACCGCTCTGAAGAATATCGACGTTGATCTGAAAAACGTCTCGTTCGACAGCGCGATGTCGTTCGTACTCTCGGCACACACCGATGCTGGCAAGTTGGAAATCAAGGGCGAAGCAGGGCCGATGAATCATGACAATCCTGGGCAGACTCCTTTTCATGCGACCATAACTGCCCGCAAAGCCGACCTGGCACAGATCGCATCTTTGGGGTCATCTTCCGCGCTCGGAGGAATGCTGACGCTCGATGGAACGGTAACCTCCGACGGGAGCACCATCCACAGCGAAGGAAAGGCGAGCGCCGACAAACTGCGCCTTGTCCGTGGGGCGCAGCCGGCAAGCCAGACCATCAGCCTGAACTACGAAACGGACTATGTCGTCTCGCAGAAGACGGGTGTCCTGCGCAACAGCGAAATTCATGCCGGCAAGAGCGTCGCGCGTTTGTCCGGGACGTATGAAGCGCGCGGCAAAGGGCTCGTGGTTCATATGAAGATCGCCGGGAATCAACTTCCGCTCGACAGCGTCGCGGGCGTGCTTCCTGCTTTAGGCGTGGTCCTGCCAGGCGGGTCGAAGCTGCGCGGCGGAACAGTCGATGCCAACTTATCGCTGGATGGACCCGCTGATCGTGTCGTGACCTCCGGCTCGGCTCAGATCGCGAACGCGCATCTCGCGGGGTTCGACCTCGGCTCCAAGTTGTCGGCACTACCTGGACTCAGCGGTTTGAAGGGGAACTCGGATCTCACGATTGTTACGTTGGGCACACATCTTCACATCGCACCGGAAGGAACGCAAATCGCCGGTCTGAACGGGCAGTTTGCCGGGATTGGCAGCGTGACGGGCGACGGCGACGTGACGGCAAGCAATCAACTCAACTTCCACATGGTGGCCCACGTTGCAAGTGATGGCGCGGTGAGGTTTGGATTAAATCACGTCGGCCTGCGAAACCTGCCGAACGACATTCCGTTTCAGGTAGTGGGCACGACGTCGGTGCCGGTGATCATCCCGGATCTTAGCGGAATGGCGAAGAGCACCGGAAAGGCTGCGGCGAAAGAAGTGGCGAAGAACGCCGCCAAGAGCGCAGTGCAGAAGATCGCAGGCAATACTCCGAAGAACGCGCCAGCTACTCCGGCTCAAGCGGCCAGTAACAACAAGAAGGCTGGATTCTTCCACAACCTGTTTCACCGCAAAGACAAGAACAACGCCGCCGCAGGAAGCACGCAGTTGGCGTCGAAGAAAACGAAGTTCTGAAGAGGATCCCGGCAGGACACTACGCGGTTCTTCGGGACCGCGTTTTTTATGCGCTCGTCGGCTTCACGGAGGCCTTTGCCGCTTTGTTGGCGATGAAGCGGAACCCTCGCTGTTGAGCCTGCTTTCGGACATCCGCCAGCACACTTTGCCCGTTGGCCGTGTCGCCGGAAGCCGTCTCGATCTCACCGAGCGCCAGCTGCGCTTCGAGTTGATAGCCGAGGTATCCGGACTTCTTAGTATTCGCGATCGTTTCCCGCAGGCCCTTCACGGCGTCCGATGTTTTCCCGCCGGCTGCCTCGACTTGGGCCGCAGCGATCGACGCTCGCAGGCGAACGGAAAAATCCTGGCTCTTCGCCAGAAGATCGTGGGCGGTGGACGTGGCCTTTTCCGCGTCCGCAATCCGGCCTTGCGCAAGCGCGACGCGAGCGAGGGCTATATCGGACAGAATTTCGTCATCGCCCAGCCCTTCCTTGCGGAATTCGTCATGAGCCAGACGCAAGGCGTTCTCGGCATCGCCGGGGTGGCCTTGTTCAATCTGGATCTCGCAGAGTGCCATTTGCGTTTCGGCGATGTTCCCCTTCTCTCCCATCTGAGTACGCAGAGTCATGGACTCGTTGTACTTGTCCCGGGCGCCAGCCAAATCGCCCTCAGCGGCCAGCACATCTCCGAGACTAAAGAGTGCGTAGGCAACGCCACTCTGATCACTAATCTGCTGCGAGAGTTCCTGTGCCTGCTGGTACATCCTGCGTGCATTCTTGAGATCGCCTTGCCAGCGGTAGACTTCGCCGAGGTTATAAAGAGCAGTACCGGTCCGCTCCTGATCGCCAATCTCCCGCGAGGCGGCCAACCCCTCCTCGAGCATTTTCTTGCCTTGCTTCAAGTCTCCCTGCTGCAGTGTGCGGGCAGCGATACTTCCAAGGACAGCCGCCGCGCTGTGCTTGTCGCCGACTTCGCGAAACATCGCGAGCGCTTCGTTCAGCATTTTGATGGAGCCCGCGAGTTCACCTTGTTCTCCGAGGGCGTTCGCCAGATCGTTAAGGCTGGTGGCGGCGCCACGCTTGTCCCCAATTTCGCGTTGAATGGCGAGCGCCTGGTTGTAGGCATTTGCCGCCTCCGGAAAGTTGGCCTGGTCGAAGTGAACGATCCCGGTGATGGTGAGGGCTTTCGCAACTTCTGCGCGCTCGCCCGCGGAGGTCGAGATGCGTGCCGCCTCGTCGGCACTGCGCAGAGCGTTTTCGAGTTTGCCCTGCTTCTCGAACGCACGCGCCTCCTGATTCAGGGCACGCGCCAGGAGCAACTTGGCTCCCAACTCGCGAGCACGCGTCGCTGCGGCTTCGGCGGCCGCCTGCTGTTCCTTGTAGGCGCCCTTGATGTCGAAGACATCTGCCTGCTGCAAATCGATTCGAGGATCATCGCGGTCCGGAGGTGGCAACCTGCGGAGTGCCGCCAACGTTGCCAGTGCTTCGTCCACCGTACGCGCCTGCTTCTGCGCCATCGCGAGGTGCAGGCCATACTCGATATTGTCGGGGAAGAACTCGAAGAGCGTCCGATAGATTTCGACTGCCTTGTCCCACTTGCGATTCAGTTCCCAATCGCGGCCCTCAATCCAAAGGCGCTCTTCGTGGGACAGACCAGAAGAAAGATCGCGGGCTTTCTTGGATTCGTCGCGAGCCTTTGTGTCATAGCCCATCGCCTTCCACGCGTCGGCGAGGGCAGAGTGGCCTAGAGCATATTCGGGATCGGCGGCCACCGCTTTTTCTAGTAGATCTCGCGCCGCGATCGCATCGACAATCCGAAGCTTCGCCAGGCCCTCGGAATAGTAGCGAACGGCCTCTGGATTCGACGGCAACGACGCCCGGACCAGCGCTGCTTCGCTGGGTGTAATTTCACCCACGCCCAACTTTCTGCGCAGATCGGCGCCGGCACGCGTGGCCAGATCGTCGAGTTCGCTGTCGCTCCCCTTCTCCGAGACGGTCGCCGCGATCTCGCCGGTTTTCGTATCTTGCAGCCACAGGTCGATGCGAATCTGACCTTCTGAGGCATTGCCCTGATCGAAATAAGAGCCCAGTACGACATAGTCGCTGCCCAGATACTTTTTGAGACGTCCCAGCGTATCGCGCGCGAGCGTTTGCTTCCCGGTCAATCCAAGATCGATGCTTGCCCGGGCGATGTTTTCTCCCGGGAAAGTGCGCAGTCTTTCTCCAGCCGCGAGTTCCGCGGTCAGCATCTCGGGCAGCGCGGTGGAAACCCATTCGGTGTCTGTTCGCCCCGACAAGTTGTGGAACGGCAAAACGGCCACTGACGGCCGGACGGTGATCGGCTGAATGGCGGGCGTGTTGACGTTCGAGGCGACTCGATTCCGAATCCTCGGAATCAGCACGAGGCTTCCCGCGATGACCAGCAACAACGCGAGTGTCGCCAGGACCATCCTTTTATCAAGGCTCCAGGTGCGATGTTGCGCGGAAGAGCTACCGCGCAGAGCTTCGGCGACCTCATCGGCGTTCTGATAACGCTCCTTCGGATCACGTTCGAGGCAGCGTAGGATTACCAACTCCCATTTCCGTTCGAGATCCGGAACCAGCGTGCGCGGGGGAACCGGGTCCTCTTTCACACGCTTCACGGCCATCGAAAGAGGCGTCGTGTCCTCGAACGCGCGCGTGCCCGTGACCATCTGGTAGAGAACCAGGCCGAGCGAATACACATCGGAGGCGGGAGTGAGTTCTTTGCCCTCGACTTGCTCCGGCGACATGTAGGCCGGTGTTCCCAGCAGTTCACCGGTGACCGTAACGGTCGAAAGGCTCATGTCCTGGTTGGAGCGGAGGGCGAGGCCGAAGTCGGTGATAACGGCTCGAACGCCCTTTGACCCGGGAACGAGGAGCACGTTGCCAGGCTTGAAGTCTCGGTGCAACACACCAGCGGCGTGCGCCGCGCCCAGTCCCGCTGCAATCTGCAGAGCAATGGGGCGTGCTTCATCCGCACGCATGCGCCCTTGCCGCTTTAGGAATTCGGCCAAGGTTTCGCCTTCCAGAAGTTCCATGGCGACGAAGATCATCGGGCCGCGGCTTTGCCCGGCGACCACAATCGATGGCTGGCGGAACAGGTCAAAGATCCGGCAAACGTTGGGATGAGTTACCTTGCGCGCAAGGTGGACTTCACGCTTAAAGCGGTCGAGTGCGCGCCCATCATTCAGTAGCTCGCTGCGAATGGATTTGAGGGCCACCCGCTCATGCAATTCGACGTCTTCGGCTTCGTAGACTTCGCCCATTCCGCCGCGCGCCAAAAAACGCGTGATCCGAAAGCGTTCGGCGAGCAGGTCGCCTGCGACGAAGAACGGCATGGAGGCAGAATTTGAAGAAGAAGCAGTAGTTGAAGAAAGGACAGGCGCTGACAGGAATCCGCCAGACTCAACATGATGCGCCAGCAAGCGTTCGACCTCGTTGCGCACCATGGAATCCTGTGCGGCCTTGGCCAGAAACGAGTTTCGATCGGAAGGAGTCTTCTCGAGCGCAATCTCAAACAGCTCTTTGACGTTCTCCCATTGCTGCGGCGTCAATTCCATGGCGCTCTTTCAAATCGGCGTAGAGCCAGGCTTTCGCAACGCTCCAGTCACGCTTGACTGTCTTGGGGGAGACTCCAAGCACTTCGGCGGCTTCCTCGACGCTCAGTCCGCCGAAGAAGCGCAATTCTACAACTCGGGCCTGCCGGGCATCGACCTTCGCCAGACGGTTCAGCGAATCGTCTACTGCGAGCAGCTCGTCCGCCTGCTGCTCGGAAAAGACGAATGCCTCGTCGAGCGATACTTTCTTCTGTTCACCACCCCGCTTTTGCCGCAAATGACCGCGGGCGTGGTCAATCAGAATGCGCCGCATCAATTGCGCCGCGACACCGAAAAAATGCGCGCGGCTCTGCCAGTTGACCGATCGCTGCTCCACCAACTTCAGGTACGCTTCGTGTACCAGCGCGGTGGCCTGCAGCGTATGGTCGACCCGCTCCCGACGCATGTAACTTCCAGCCAGCCGGCGCAGTTCGCCGTAAACCACCGGAATGAGCTTCGAGGCTGCGCCATCGTCCCCGCGGGTCAGGGCCGACAATAGCAGCGTGACTTCCTGGCTCTCGCTCATGGCGGGAGCAGACATTCTACGCCGCGTTTACAAATGCGAGCACTACCGGAAAGTGGGGGCTGCCGTAGGAAGGGTGGGTGATGGACAACGTGCCCGGACCCCGTGCGAGAACCAGGTCTGAGTGCTCGGTCGTTGCTGAAAGAACCGCGCTATCTATCGTAATTCGAGCCACTTGCCGGGATCGGCAATCGCCTGCGCCAGGTCGTCGAGGAACCGCGCCGCGCGAGCACCATCCGCAACGCGGTGGTCGACCGACAGCGTGCACGAGATGATCGGACATACGGACGGTTGCCCGTCAACCGCTACAACCCGATCCGCAATCCGCCCCACCGCGAGGATCGCCGCTTGCGGAGCGATGATGATCGCGGTGAATGCGTCCACGTTCAACATCCCAAGATTGCTGATCGTGAATGTCCCGCCGGAAAGATCCTGGGGATGCAACTTCCCAGCCCGGGCGCGCTCCGTTAGATCTTTGCGCAAGCTTGCGATTTGCGCGATGTCGGTTTTGTCGGCCTTGGCGATCACGGGCGCGACGACTCCGTCGTCGACTGCCATTGCCAGCCCGATGTTGATATCAGGATTTTGGCGGATTCCGTCGCCGATCCAGCTGGCGTTCAGCGCGGGATGCTTGACCAGGACGCGCGCGACGAGGGCCACGAGGAGATCAGAGTGAGTTGGGCGCGAACTCTGCCCGTTCTGGTGGGCAAATGCTTCGCGAAGGGCGAGCAATCCCCTCGCATCGATCTCCCGCGTTACAAAAAAGTGAGGAACGGTCGTCCAACTCTGCGTCGTGCGCTCCGCCATGAGGCGAGCAAGTGTGCTCAGCTGCGGCTGAGTTTGAATCTTGGTAGTACTCGGCGCTGCGCTTCCAGCTTCAGCTACCGCCAGAACATCGGACGCGAGAATCTCTCCACCCGGACCCGACCCCTTAATCCTCGCTAGATCGACGCCCTTCTCTTTTGCAAGCCGGCGAGCCTTGGGAGAAATGCGCGCGCTTGATGCCGTCGTGTCGACTTTAAGTTCCGCAGTCGCCGCGCTCACGGTCGCAGCCGGCGTGTCATGGCGTCGGCCCGACTCGGCTTGAGCCTGTTCCGCCGGAACACTTTCTCCGGGCCCAAGGATCCAAGCGATAGTTTGGCCAACCGGAATCTCGGCGCCCTCCTGCGCCTTGATCCCCTCGAGAACGCCGTCGCCCGGAGACTCAATCTCCATTATTGCTTTGTCCGTTTCGATCTCGAGCAGAGGTTCACCCTTCGACACACTCTGCCCTTCCTTCTTTAGCCAAGCGATAAGCTTCCCAGTTTCCTGCGCCATTTCGAGAGCAGGCATGACGACGCTGATTGGCATAGATTTTGTCGCGAAGAACGGCGCCTCGAATCCGAAGAACTACGCCCGAATCCTCAGTCTCCGACTCCAACTCGTTCGTTCCGGGCGCTCGCCTCGATCATTTCTTTTATGTGTTGGGTCGGCTGCGACTCGCTTTCACGGGTGGTCGGCAACGGACCATTCACCGTGAAGTAGTGGGCGCCTGCAACCAGAAGCTCTTCGGCCGGAAAGCGTGTGATGACTTCATGTCCGGTCGGGGTGACGACGATCTCTTCTTCAATGCGCGCCGCGCTCCATCCGTCCGTCGATGGCCAGAACGTCTCCAGCGCGAACACCATTCCGGGCTTGATCTCACACGGATGATCGAACGACACAAGGCGGCTGATAACCGGCTTCTCCCAAATCGCCAGCCCGATTCCATGGCCATACTGCAAAGCGAAGGCCGCTTCTTCGTTCGGGAATCCGAAGTCGGTTGCTTTCGGCCACACCGCCGCGATTTCCGCCGTGGTGCGCCCCGGACGCACCAACTCGATGGCCGCATCGAGATACTCACGGCAGCGCTTGTACGCATCCACCATCGCATGCGACGCGTATCCGATCGTGAAGCAGCGGTAGTAGCAGGTGCGGTATCCCATGTACGAGTGAAGGATGTCGTAGTACACGGGATCGCCCGGCCGCAACACCCGATCGGAAAACACATGAGGATGCGGATTGCACCGCTCTCCCGAAATCGCGTTGACCGCTTCCACGTACTCGGAGCCCAGGTCATAGAGAACTTTGCTGACGAGCCCGACGGCTTCGTTTTCGGCAAGGCCAGGTTTCATGGCGCGATAGAGTTCGTCATATGCCGCGTCGACCATCATCGCCGAAGTATTCAGCAGCGCAATCTCATCCTGCGTCTTGATGAGCCGCGCCTCCGACATCAGCGCCTGACCATCCACGACCTGAATGCCTTCCTTCTGCAAGGCAAACAGCACAGGTAACTCGATGATGTCGATCCCGACGGGCTCTTTGTGCAGGCCGCGCATCTCGAGTTCGCGCTTGATCTTCTTGGCGACATCCTCGGCGCGTCCCATCTCCGGAGTCATCGCGCCCCGCAACATGGAAATACCGGGACGCGACCGTTCGCCGAGCCATGGACAATGCAACTGATGGTGCCGCGCCGCCGAGCCGAAATCCCACAAAATCGGTTCGTCATTCTGCGGAAGCAACGTGAAGCGGTTGGCCTTGTCCTGGGCCCATGTGCCAATGTGCGTCGCCGTCAGATAGCGCACGTTGTTCATGTCGAAACACAGCAGTGCCCCCATCTCGGACTTGGCCAGCAAATCCTTCGCGCGCTGAAGCCGCTCGCGGCGCAGCCGATCGAAGTCGACGCGATTTTCCCAGTCGACGGACATCGTTCCGTAAGTTGGTAAAGCCATAACATCAGCTCCTAGCTGCTAGCTCCTGGCTGCTAGCTTTGGTCGAGGGCGGGACGCCCTCGAGACAGCCGGCAGGATGCCGGCGCTACGATTTGCCGCACATGGTCCGTGCGACCTCGAATACGGCTTGCTCCGTCGGTACAGTTACGTCTTCCAAGGGCGGAGAAAACGGAATCGGAACGTGCATCGCTCCCATGCGTTTCACGGGAGCGTCCAGATCGTAGAATGCGCCCTCAGCAATCACCGAGGCAATCTCTGCGGTAACTCCGTAGCGCTGATAGCCTTCATCCAACACGATCGCGCGCGATGTCTTTTTGGCGGACTCGATCAGGGCTTTCTCGTCGAGCGGCCAGGTCGTACGGGGATCGATGACCTCCGCACTGATGCCAGCCTCTTCCAGCAGTGCTGCTGCCCCCAATGCAACCTGCACCATGCTGCTGGTGGCGACCAGTGTGATGTCGCTCCCTTCGCGCTTGATGTCGGCGACGCCAAGCGGAATCGTGTAGTCCTCGTCCGGCACTGGACCCTTAAGCTTGTACATCATCTTGTCTTCGAAGAAGACAACCGGATTTTCGTCACGGATCGCTGCCTTGAGCAATCCCTTCGCGTCGTAAGGCGTCGAGGGCAGCACCACCTTCAATCCAGGCACGTGGCTGAACCACGCATGCAGAGACTGGGAGTGCTGCGCTGCGGAACGGCGGGTCGCTCCCAGCGTTGTGCGCATGACCATCGGGACTTTCCATTTACCGCCCGACATGTAGTGAACCTTGGCTGCCTGGTTCGCCATCTGGTCCATCGTTAGCGTGATGAAGTCGCCGAACATGATATCGACGATCGGACGCATGCCCGTCATCGCTGCGCCCACCGCCATCCCTGTAAATCCAGCCTCTGAAATTGGCGTGTCGAGCACGCGCTCTTTTCCAAATTCCTCGACCAGGCCGGAGAGGACCTTGAACGGCGTACCCGCTTCGGCGACGTCCTCGCCCATGATGCAGACCGTCGGGTCGCGGCGCATCTCTTCCGCCAGCGCCTCCCGGATCGCTTGCGCGAACGTCAACTCTCGAACGGCGACTTCAGGCATAGACGTCCTGGTCGACCTCTTCTGGTTTCGGGTATGGCGCCGCGATCGCGAACTCGACCGCCTTGTCCATCTCGATCGCCAACTCTGACTCGATCTGCGCCAATTGGTCCTGGTCGGCCAGCTTCTGCTCGATCAGCCAGCGAGTGTAGTTCTTGATGGGATCGCGATCGGATTTCCAGGATTGCTCTTCCTGCTTTGAGCGGTAGTACTCGCGATTGATATCGCCAACGTGGTGACCCGTGTAGCGATAGGTGTCGGCGAGCAGGAAGGCGGGGCCGCCCCCGTTGCGGGCGCGGTCGATCAGGTGTCCGGCCGCTTCGTGCACACTGCGTACATCCTGCCCATCGACCTGAGCAGCGAACAGTCCAAACGCTGTTGCGCGCGTAAGGATGTCTCCGGCGGTGGTTTCCGTAAAGTGTGTGTACTCGGTGTACAGATTGTTCTCGCAAACGTAGATCACCGGCAGCTTGTAAAGCTGGGCAAGATTCATGACCTCGTATAGAGACCCTTGCCCCAAGGCGCCCTCTCCGAAGAAACAAACGGCCACGCGGCCGTTCGCCAATCGCTTCGCGGAAAGAGCCGCGCCCGTGGCAATTCCAACGCTGCCTCCGACAATTGCATTGGCGCCCATATTGCCGGTGGCTGGGTCGGCGATGTGCATCGATCCGCCCTTGCCCTTGCAGTAGCCTGCTTCCTTACCCAGCAACTCTGCAAACATCAGGTTGGGCGAAGCCCCTTTCGCCAGGCAGTGGCCATGTCCGCGATGCGTGCTCGTGATGTAATCATCCGGGCGAAGCGCTTCGCATACGCCTACCGCGACCGCTTCTTCGCCGATATACAGATGTGCGAGCCCGGGCATCAGCGCGCGAGTGTAGAGGTCGTTGACCCGCTCCTCGAACAAGCGGATCGCCATCATCTGGCGATAGAAGCGCAGGTTCTGATCCACTTTGGTATTGGCGTCGGCGGAACGCTCGGTGGCGATGGTCATTTTTGTATCCCCGACATCCGAGCCAGCACGTCGAAGACGACTGCGAAATCCTTCTTCTCCCAGCCCATACCGCGAGCCGCGGTTAGAAAATCGTTGCTGATGGCCGTGGTGGGCACAGGAACCTTCAATTGGCGACCGAGGTCCAAAGCCAACAACATGTCCTTCTGCATCATGTTGCAGTCAAACCAGGCCTCGTCGGGCTGCTGCAGGATAAACGGGCCGCGGTACTGAATCATCGGGGACGCGACTGCGCTGTGCGTGAGGACGTCGACGGCAATCTCGCGCGGAATGCCGCTTTTTTCCGCCAGCAATACTCCTTCCGAGAAAGCCATCATCTGTACGGCGAGACTCAAATTGACTGCAATCTTCATCGCCAGCGCCAGGCCGTTGTCGCCAACGTGAGTCACTTTTGGGCCGATGTTCAGAAGCAGGGGCTGGACCTTGTCGAAAGTTTCCTTCTTGCCGCCTACCATCACCGAGAGCTTGCCTTGTTGCAACGTGATCACGCTGCCCGAAACGGGCGCGTCCACCATGTCGGCGCCCTTGGCGCGAACTTTCGCTGCGGTCGCACGGCTAACCTCCGGGCTTACGGTGCTCATATCAATGAAGAGCTTGCCCGGTCCCAGTCCAGCGATGATTCCATCCGGTCCGTCGGTCACGGCTGCAATGGCGGCGGCGTTTGTCACCATGGCAAAGGTGACGTCGCTAGCGGCAGCGACCGCCCGCGGAGAATCGGCCCACTTCATCCCTTTGTCGATCAGCCACTGAGCCTTCGCCCGCGTCCGGTTGTAGCCGGTCACCGTGTGGCCCTTGTCGAGCAGCCGGCTCACCATTTGGCTGCCCATGACGCCCAGGCCCACGAACCCTAAATTCGCCATCCCCTCTCAGCCTCCGAACTAGGAATCCGTTGTGTGTGGAGTTTCCTCCGGCGAGGAACTCTTTGAGTCGCTCTTCACCTGATCCAGATGCGCTCTCATTGCAGCCCGTGCTTCGTCCGGATCGCGGGCCTCGATCGCGGCCAGGATTCTCTTGTGGTGGAATTGCCCGCGTTCCGGGCCTCCGTCCTTCTGGAAGATCTTCATGCGCTGCTCGCGGAGTAGTCCCACGATCGAGTCGAGAAGCGAAAGCACGAGAGGATTCGCGGCGGCTTCTGCCAACGCGAGATGAAAGTCAAGATCGGCTTCGATGTAGGCCCCCGGATCGTGGAGGCCGCGTTCCATTGTGGCGACGGCTTCCCGCATCGTGACGAGAAGTTGTTCTTCGATTCGCGTGGCTGCGAGCGCGGCGATCTCCGGTTCGAGAATCTGCCGCAATTCCGCGAGGTGGGTCGATCCCTCGTGCTGGCCGATGCGAATCATCAAGTCGAGCGACTGACGAATCGCATTCGAGGTTCCGTTCGTGATGAAGGTGCCGCGTCCGGAATACGCCTCGACGAGGCCTTTCTCGCGGAGCGCTTTTACCGCCTCGCGAACCGCAGTTCGACTCACCCCGAAGTTCTGCGCCAGTTCGCGTTCAGCAGGCAACTGATCGCCGGGCTTCAGAGCACCTTTGAGGATCGAGTCCTCGATCTGTTGCACGATCTGTTCGTATAAGCGCGACGTTCGAACCGTTTTGTACACGAGTTTGTCGCCCAGGGGCGCGAATGCTTCGTTAGCCATAGCCCGGCTACTATAATGTGGAAAGACGCGATTAGGAAGAAGACCACCTTCTGGTCATGTGGTTGGACCACTATACCAAACGCCAAACTCCCTAAGCAAGACTCCGTTTTCTCACTGAATCCAGACTGTCTTGATGTTCGTGAATTCCCGGATGCCGTGCGCTCCGAGTTCACGCCCATAGCCAGACTGCTTGACTCCCCCGAAGGGGACACGCGGATCCGAGGCCACCATTTTGTTGATGAACACCATGCCGGACTCGAGCTCGTTGATGCATCGTTCGCGCTCCCGCTCGTCGTTCGTCCATGCGCTCGCGCCTAGTCCAAACCGGCTGTCGTTGGCGACGTGAATTGCCTCGTCGATATCACGCACGCGGAAAATCGAAGCCACCGGGCCAAAAAATTCCTCGTTGTACGCCGGGGAATTTTTGGGAATGTTCGTGAGCACGGTGGGAGCATAGAAATTCCCCGACCGCGGAAGCGGACGACCTCCGGTTAACAAACGGGCGCCGGCATCGATTGTCTTGTGCACGTCGGCGTCGAGCGATACGACCGCGTCCGCAGTTGCAAGCGGCCCAAGCTCTGTTTTCTCGTCGAGGGGATCGCCGACAACCAGCGCCTCCATGCGCTTCACAAATTTGCGCTCGAACGCTTCGGCGATCGGTTCCGCGACGATGAAGCGCTTGGCCGCGATGCACGACTGTCCATTATTGATGATGCGTGCTTCGACGGCTGTTGCGACTGCCGTTTCCAGGTCGGCGCTCGGCATCACGATGAACGGATCACTGCCACCGAGCTCCAGCACGACTTTCTTGATTCGTTTCGCGGCTCCGACGCCCACCTGAATTCCGGCTTGCTCGCTGCCCGTTAAAGTTGCGGCAACGATGCGCGGATCGGCTAGGAGCGCATCAACCTTCTGTGAGCCGATCAAGAGCGTTTGAAACGCACCCTCAGGAAATCCAGCACTTCGGAAAATTTCTTCGATCTTCAACGCGCACTGCGGAACGTTGGACGCGTGCTTGAGCAATCCGACATTGCCGGCCATTAATGCAGGCGCAGCGAAGCGAATGACCTGCCAGAACGGAAAGTTCCAGGGCATCACCGCGAGCACCGGGCCGAGTGGCAGATAACGAATGAAACTTCGTTTGGCCGAGGTCTCCACGATTTCGTCCGCCAGAAATTTCTCCGCGTTCTCGGCGTAGTAGCGGCACGCCGTGGCGCACTTCGCGGCCTCCGCAATCGCGGCCTTCAGGGGCTTTCCCATTTCCAGCGTCATTAAGCGTCCGAGCGAGTCTTTGTCTTTCTCAAGGATCTCGGCGGCTTTCAACATCTTCCTGGCGCGGTCGGCAAACGAAGTTTTGCGGTATTCCCGAAATGTATCGGCGGCCCGCTGCACTCGCTGTTCGATCTGCGCGTCGCTGAGGGACTCGAATGTCTTGACTGTCTGCCCGTTCACTGGATCAATCGTTGCAATCGCCATACTCGCAGACCTCCGGAGAAATGATTGGATGTCAGGGCTCCATGCACGGGCCCGATGAGTGAAAAGGTATCAGCGAAAACTGCAGTCAAAAATTGGTCATACCACGATACCACCTAGCGCTCGGGCAACGTCAAGCCGCGGGAGACGGCTAATTTCTTGACAACCGGCAAACTCAAGTGGTACAGCTGTCTGACCACAAAGCCATACCGATTAGGAGTCCGAAGGTGGATTGCTCGATCGTGCAGAAGCTTCTCGTTCCTCTCAGCATCCTTGCGATTGCGGCACTCGCTACCGGCCAACAACGTCCCGAACGCACGATCGACGAGATCAAGGTCGAGGCCATCAAGCGCGCCGAGAACGGGATGTATCCCCTGATCGGTCTCGATCCGGCGGACGTGCGCGAAGCCTTTCAGTCCGTTAAGACGACTGACAAGGACGAATGGGCCGCGGCGTTCATGAAAGTTGCCGATCGGTACATGGCAGAAGGAAAGTCAGTCGAGACCACGGATCGAGAGAAGGCCAACGCCGATTACATCCGAGCCTGGCGACTCTATTCGTTTGGGCGCTGGCCGATTCCGGCGTCCCCAGGCAAGCAGCGTTCTTACGATAAGGCGATCGAAGCCTTCCTTGCCCACGCCCGCTTCTACGACCCACCGCTGGAAGTCGTGAAGATTCCGTTCGAAGGCAAAGAGATCACCGGTTACCTGCGAATTCCGAAGAACGCGCACGGGCCCGTGCCGCTTGTCATCGCAGTCAACGGACTCGACAGCCGCAAGGAGGATCTATCGGAGAGCTTCGGCGCCATCCTTCCGTTCGGGGTTGCGTTTCTCGCCGTCGACGGCCCGGGCACCGGTCAAGCTCCGATCAAGGCCAGCGAGACCGCGGACCGCATGTTGTCGCGCGTGATCGACTACGCACAGAGTCGTCCGGAGATTGACAAGAATCGCATCGCGATCCACGGGGTGAGTTGGGGAGCCTATTGGGCGACGAAATTGGCCATTGTTGAGCGCACACGACTGAAAGGGACCAGCGCCCAATCGCCGCCGATCGACGGGTTCTTTCAAAAAGACTTCCTGCTCCATTCGCTTCTCGGCAACCGCGAGTACCTCTTCGACCAGGTTCCCGCGCTGATGGCGATCTTCGACAACGTGACAACCATCGATCAACTGGCCGAGATCTTTCCGAAAATGTCGCTGGTCCAGCAGGGTCTTCTCGGGAAGCCCATGGCCCCTATGCTGGTCATCGGCGGCGTGCTCGACACGCAGGTACCCATCGCCGACCTGTATCTGCTGCTGAGCAAGGGCGACGTTCCAAAAACTGCGTGGATCAATCCGCAGGGCGGCCATCTCGGCCGGCAGGTGAAGGTCTGGCCGGACCCGGTCATCTTCAAGCAGGTGATCATCCCCTGGCTGTTGCGCACGCTCGAGGTTCAGCAAGGGGACGAGAAGCATTGAACAGTTTGAGGGGGAAACATCCGGAGAGCGGGGTTTAATCCGCCTCGCGCTCCGGATGGAGTTGTGACGCTAAGGAAGGGATCGAAGAATGGGAACACTCAGCGCCGCGACAACTCTCGCCTCGTCTTCGACGCGCAGCACTCCCGGCAAGCCACCCTTCTATAAGACTCTCTCGGCTCAGGTCGTCTTCGCGATGTTGATCGCGGTGGCGCTCGGATACCTCAGTCCCACGCGCGCGATTGCGATGAAGCCGCTGGGTGACGCCTTCATCCGCCTGATCTCGATGATCATCACCCTGATCATCTTCTGCACGGTCGTCTCTGGCATCGCCGGAATGGAAAGCATGAAGAAGGTCGGCCGCGTGGGCGGCATGGCGCTCCTCTATTTTGAGATCGTTTCCACCGCGGCCCTGTTCATCGGCCTCGTTGTCGGGAATGTCCTTCACCCGGGCAGCGGCTTCAACGCAAATCCCGCGACGCTGGACGCCAAGGCCGTCGCCGATTATGCCGGTCAGGCGAAAGCCCAGAGCGTGACCGACTTCCTGATGCACATCATTCCCACAACTGTCGTGGATGCGTTCGCGAAGGGCGACATCCTCGAAGTCGTCCTGGTCGCCATCCTGTTCGGCTTCGCGCTCTCCGCGGTTGGACCTCGCTGCAAGCCGTTGCTCGACGTCTTTGATGCACTATCGGCCGCGGTTTTTGGCGTCGTGAACATCATCATGAAGTTCGCGCCCATCGGTGCATTCGGCGCAATGGCCTTCACCGTCGGCAAGTACGGCATTGCATCCCTTGGCCCCTTAGCCAGGTTGATCGCCATCTTCTGGATCACTTCGACTCTATTTGTCCTGATCGTGCTCGGTGCGATTACGCAAATCGCCGGATTTGGGATCGTTCGATTTCTCCTTTACATCAAGGAAGAAATTCTTCTCGTCCTCGCCACCAGTTCCTCGGAAACAGCAATTCCCACCCTGATGGAGAAACTGGAGAAGCTCGGATGTTCGAAGTCGATGGTCGGGCTGATTGTCCCGACCGGCTTTACCTTCAACACCGACGGCACGAGCCTCTACATGACATTGGCGGCCCTGTTCGTGGCGCAAGCCACGAATACACATCTCACTCTCGTTCAGCAGCTGACGATTTTTTCTGTCGCGATCCTCACATCGAAGGGTGCCAGCGGGGTTCAAGGAGCAGCATTCATCGCGCTGGTGGGGACACTGGCGGTTGTGCCCGCGATTCCCGTGGCTGGGATGGCCCTCATCCTCGGGATCGATCGCTTCATGAGTATGTTCCGCGGCCTGGTCAACATGATCGGCAACGGCGTCGCCACTCTTGTCATCGCGCGCTGGGAAGGCGAACTGAGCCGCGATGTGCTGCGCTCGAGGCTGACAATTCCGGCGCCCGATCCGGTCTAATGCCGACGCTTTCCTGCGCCGTTCGTGAGATCATGAGTCGGCATGATGGCTCTCGCCTTAGTCTTTTTCTTCTCGTGGCTCCAAACAAAAGCCGCGGCCCCTGCGTCTCCCCATCCGGCCTGGACTCTCGTCTGGAATGACGAATTCAACGGCGGCAACGGATCCGCTCCTGACCGGTCGAAGTGGGCAATCGAAACTGGCGGCAATGGATGGGGCAACCACGAACTCGAGTACTACACCAATCGCCTCGAAAACGTGCAGGTGCGCGATGGCAACCTGGTCATAACCGCACGCAAAGAGGCCTACAGCGACAACGATGGCGTGATGCGCAGCTACACCTCAGCTCGTCTCAAGACCGCCCACAAGTTTTCGCAAGCCTATGGCCGCTTCGAAGCCCGAATCCAGATTCCTCGCGGACAAGGAATGTGGCCGGCGTTCTGGGTGCTGGGCGACGACATCGACCAGAAGAAGTGGCCTGCGTGTGGCGAGATCGACATCATGGAAAATATCGGCAAGGAGCCGACGATGATCCATGGAACCATTCATGGTCCCGGATATTCCGGCGCGCACGGAATCGGCTCGCCCTTCTCCTTGCCTTCAGGGCAGAATTTCGCGGACGCCTTTCATCTGTACGCGATTGAATGGTCCCCGGACGTCATTCGCTTCTACGTCGACGACCAGCTCTACGCGACCCGCACTCCTGCCGACCTCCCGCGCGATGCGAAGTGGGTTTACGACCACTCGTTCTTTATCGTCCTCGATGTCGCGGTGGGTGGCGACTGGCCCGGAGATCCCGACGTCACCACCAAGTTCCCGCAGAGCATGCTGGTCGACTACGTACGCGTCTATAAGCAAGCCGACCGCTAACCCAAAAAGGTCACGCGCGTTTGCGCTTGCTGCCTCCGCCGTGCGCCGCGCCAGCACCCTTCGCCTTAGCCTGTCCCGCGAACGGATCGGGCGTGGCTCGCGGCCCCTCCGGACCATGCACTGCATCGGAGTACTGGAACTGCACCGGCGCCGTCCCGCTCTTATCCGTGAGCTGCACTTCCTGGAAGACCTGCGAAAGGGGATTCGCTTCCGCAACCGGAAAATCTCCGCATTCCTCTCCCTGTTTTGAAGTCCAGCCAAGAAGCTTGGTGGCACTCGGATCACTTCCGGCCCGAATCGCGTCTTCCACATCGGCGTCGGTGCGCGCTTCGTTCAGTTCGTGATAGAAGGTCGCGACCACGTTCTTCCAGGATTGGTCGAACACAGGAATGCCGTTGACCGTTCCGTCCGGCAGAGTCTCGGAATAAACGCCCACTGCGTAGTAGACAATCTGGGAGTTGGTGCCTGACCCGGCGTGAACCGAGCCATGATAACCGCCAAGCCCTTGTGTGGAATCTTCTTCCTCCTCGGCCGGAACGCCCTTGTGTGCCCCCGTCGGCTTCTCGAGTTGCGCAGCAATGGCTCCGTTCGTCGGCGCAGTGTTGGTGTTCAGGATCGTGCCGCTCGGAAGCATGAAATTGAAGACCGTGGAAGTGAAGTCGAATCCGTTCAGAGTCCCAGCCTGGAATAACTGAAGCACCAGGTTCTCGACATCGCCTTGCGAGACGACCGGCGGCTTGGGCCCCGCCAATACCTGAGATGGCTTAAAAGTGCTTGTAATCTTTCCAGAGGCAAAATACTGCACCATCACATTATTAAGGTCTGCGTCCGCCATCGCCGCCGCCAGGGCCTTGTCGATGTTCTGAGTATCGCTGGCGTTCCACGCTGCCGAACCTCCCACGTAGAAATTCGTAAAGACCAGATCCTGAATGGTGTGCCCACCATGGAAGACCAGGTCGTGGCTTGGGGTGGGAGCGACCCCCGGAGCGATCGCCTCGGTCTCCGGCATCGACATTCTCGACCGAAAGCCCTTCTCGGCCTCGGTTCCATGGCCGACGAATACGCGCAAAGGTCGAACCTGCTTCGATTTACCTACGTTCATCACATTCCTCCAGGACGTTGTGGCGACGGGAAAGTCTTGCGGATTTCAGACGGAGCAGCCGGCTTGTTTGAGAATACTGTTTACCTACGCCCCCCTGTCGGGGATGTCAATCGATAGATTTGCTCAGCCTATCTTCATCAACCTCAGGGGGTTGCGATCCCAACATGTTCAGGACCTCCCATCTGATCGCGTTTGGATGTCGGACCGTTCTCCCCTGCGATAGACGCAAGATTTTTCCTACAGGGAACCACTCAAGAGGCCGCAAAAAAGGCGAACAACTGATCAACAGCCGCGGAACTTCTCCGAACTCCTTGGGTTAAGGACACTGAGTTTGGAGTTGGAGTCGCGGGCCTCGATGCGTCGGCAGTTTCGGCGCATTGCTTGCCCGGCACAACGAGAGTGTAGAGCGGCTTTGCGGAGAATCAATCCGCTCGCCGTAGAGCTGTTCTGCACAGAAGAGGGGCGCACCTGGGGATGGGGACGCCCTTCTTTTGTTTTCTGGAGCACCTGTTCTTGCCGAAGACCCTATTGCGTAACTGTTCCGCACGCAATGCGGTCGCCCGCATTCCCGGCCGGGTCGGTCTTCATGTCGTCGGCCTTCGCGTGGATCATCAAGGCAGTCCCGCCATTCGAAAACAGAGAGTGGCTGTCGCTGCCAAAATTCACATCCTTGTTCAGGATCGTTACTTTCGCCGTGCCGTCTGGGCGCACCACGAAGTTCGGCATATCGCCCGCGTGATGCCCGTCGGGATTCTCCAGCCCATGCTTCTTGCTTTCTGGATTGAAGTGGCCTCCCGCCGATTTGAAATCAGGCGGCTCGCACTTGGCGTTCTGATGGAAGTGGACGGCGTGCTCGCCGGGTGGCAAGTTCTTCAGGTCAAGCTTGATTCTGACACCGGTCTTTGCCTCTTTTAACGTGGCCGTGCCAACGCTCTCGCCTTTGGCATTCTTCATTTCTACGGTTGTCGTTTTGCCGGCAGCATACAACAGGGAACTCCCAAGCAGCAGTGTAAACGGCACAATGAGCATCTTCGTATGTTTCATGGTGGGAAAATTATAGCCTCCGGCAAGCCTGGCGTGCGCGCGGGCGAACACGCAGAAGTGCAGCGAAAACGCAGCCAACTCTAAATCTGCGATCACCGCGTGGATGGCAGATTTGTTACAGGTTCTCCACAGCCGTCTGTAATTCCTTGGCAATCTTGTTCGGTTCCATCCCCGGTTCGAACCGAATCGGCCTGCCAATGCAAATGCGGATCCTGCCCGGCGCAGCGAATTTCCTTCCTGACTGCTTGATCTCGAACAATCCGTGAATTCGCAGCGGAACCACCGGGATGCGCAACTGGTTCGCTAGCAGTCCGATTCCCGCGCGAAACGGCCGCAGCTTTCCATCCGTCGTATGATGGCCTTCCGGGAAGACGAGCACGCTGTAGCCGCGATCCACGCACTCGCCCGCGTACGAAAAGCTCTTGAGAAATACAGCCTCACGCGGCAGGGGAAAAAGATTGAGCAAAGCCACACCCAGCGCCCACTTCACGCGGTCGTAAACTCGCAAAATCACCCCCCGTTCCGGTGGTGGCGTGCGCAGCGCCTGGAGTGCTTCTCCGCCCGTCGCCGTCGCCAGCCAATGACGCAATCTTGCCGGCAATGCAGTTTGCACAAAACCAACATCAACGTCGTCGATGTGATTGCAGATCACCAAAACCGGTCCCATCACGCCGGCAAGGTTTTCCCTGCCTTCAATCCGCGGCCAGCCCAGCAACAGGATGGCCGGACGAACCAGCAGATAATAAGCGAGCGTCCGTATCCAGCGCGTTGGCCAGGCCAACTCCCAGCGCGGATAGACATATTTCGCTCGCAGCGCGGGTTGGTCGCCTGCACTTCCGCCGGCGATCAGTTTCTCGATGTCGCCAATCGTGCGCGCCGCGCTGAAACGGGTTTCGTTGAGATCGACCTGGTAGCGATCCTCAAGTGCGCTCAGAAGATCGACGCGTTCGAGAGAGGTGAGATGAACGTCGTCCTCGAGATTCGCATCGGGCTCGAGATTGCCCGTGGGACGGCCCGAAATCTTCGCGATCAATTCGGCCACCGGACTTGTGCTCCCGGGGCCGGCAGCCAGCCCTTTGCGCCGATCCTGGACTACGCTCCGAATCACGTTCACCCGCGCCTTGCCCGTGGAAGTACGCGGAAAGTCACTCTCCGTCCACACGAACCATTCCCGCATGCGCTGGTACTCCGCCAAAGAGTCATTGGCACGGTTGATCGCGGACGCAGCATCCGCACCGTTGCGTACGATCAGAACCGCGCAGGGCTCGGCATTTTGGCCGCGCTCCAGTCCCACTACCACGCACTCCCGGACCTCGGGCTGTTTTCGCAGCGCAGCCTCGAGATCTTCGGGATAGATATTCATTCCCGCGGGCGTAACCAACACATCTTTTTTCCGCCCCTTGAAGTAAAGATTGCCCTCCGCGTCCAGGGCTCCGATGTCGCCTGTGCGGTACCAGCCATCCTCCTCTGTGGCCCGCTCCGTCCCGTCCTCCTTCCAGTAGCCGGCGACTCCTCCGCCGCGCACGAGAATCTCGCCGTCGTCTGCGAGTTTCAGCTCCCTCCCGGGGAGCACTTTTCCGATGGATCCTCGACCCAGGTGGAAGGGATGGTTCACGCTGATCAGTGAAGTCGTTTCCGTTAGCCCGTATCCCTGTACCACCGCATAGCCGAGGCGTCCCCAGAATTCCTCGGTCTCGCGATCTAAGGCGGCTCCTCCCGAGATGAACGCCCAGAACTTCCAACCAAATTTCCGATGAACGCTCCGGAAAGTCCACCATCGCCGCAGGAAGTGCTGACCCTCGGCCCCGCGGTAGTCGCTCCCGAAACGTTCGAGTCGACCCTCATCGGCGAAATCGCGCTCGATCTTCTCTTTCAGTGACTGCAGCATTCGCGGGACGGCAACCAATACGGACACTCGTTCGCGTCGAATCGTATCGACAACTTCCGACGGGCTAAGTGACTGCTGAAAAATCACCGTCCCTTCCAGCAGCGGCGGAAGGAACATTCCCAGGAACTGCCCGAATACATGGCTTAGAGGAAGCAGGTTCAAAAAGCGCACGGGATGCACCCAGCGCTCGTACTTCAGATACTTCCTGATCTCGGTTTCAAGCGGTGCAACATTCGACAAGACGTTCCCATGCGTGATGACGACGCCTTTAGGTTCGGCCGTGGTCCCGGATGTGAAGATGATTTCCAGAGGATCGTCTCGATCGGATTGCACGGCTTCGTAAATATCGGAGGAGTGATGGTCGACCGATTCGCGCAGGCCCTCGAGTTTGATCGTGGGTGCACCGGGGAACTGGTCTGAATGTTTGCGCGAACAGACAATCAGTTTCGCCGTCACCTGCGCTTGAACGCGTTGCGCAAAATCCGGGGCAGCAGCATCGTCCATCGGCACGGTGACCGCGCCGCGCAGAGTGCAACCGAAGAAAGCGGACACCCATTCGGCGGAGTTCTCACCCCACAGCAGGACGCGGTCTCCTTTTCCGATTCCGAGCGACTCCAATTCCCGCGCCACCTGTGATGAGGTTCGCGCGACTTCTCCGTAGGAGACCCTCTCTGTCCGAAATCCCCGGCGCTGGACAAACATCCACGCGGTGCCGTGTTGCGCGAAGTCATCGACAAACCCGGCTACCGAGCGGCGTTCCATATTCTTCAATGTAGCGCGGGTGTGACGATTCTCGCAGCGGCAAGCCTGATCAGCCTAAACTCGCTGTCATCCCGAGCGGAGCAGAATTGCCGTTCTTTTACGGCAATTTTGGAGAGTCGAGAGCCTGCCCTGAGCGACCGAGCTGAGCGAGGGAGTCGAATGGGGACCTTGTGTTTCCTACTGCGGCGCGTAATCAGACTTCCCTCGAGGTTCAGAGTGGCGGATCGACGGGCGAGGACGCCCATCGCTCCATAATCAAAGTCCTGCCTGTGAGTGCACCGGTTGCCAGACACGTACGCGAGGCGGTAGGCTGCTAGGCGATGTGACGCAACCGCCCCGGGCTTTCGTCACAGGTAGACACACCTCGGCCCCTTCTTAGTGTTCGACTCCTGAACTGGTATGGCTCGATATCCAAAGACGGACGCTTGGCCTGCGGCGCTGCTATGTCTCGCGCTGCTGCTGGCGACCCTGGCATGTCAGCCTGCTCAGACCGGGACCGCCGGAGCCCCAGCGCGCGAATCGATCCGTGAAGAAAAGCAGGCTGCCTCCGCGGCTGCCCGTGATCTCTCTCAGGATGAAGCGGCCGGCGGCCACACGCTCCGCAAACACGTTGGGCGCACCGACGGAGAACTTCGGCAGCGACTCCGTCACGAGCGCAATATCGCCGCCGCTTCGACGTGGACAGATCGTGAAACTGCCGAGCGCGCCGTCGGCGCGGCGATCGAACAGAATCGCGACAAGGTCAACCGCTGGCTCAACCGCCCAGTAGGGCATCCGAACCTGGTGATCGATTATGATGGAGACCCTTCCCACCCGATCGGTCGCACGTTGAATCGCGATGCCGATCAGGCCGAGCCCTGTTCTCATGCAACCATCGTACTGAAGTGGTCCGGGCCCAGTGATTACTACGTGCTGACTTCTTATCCGGAGTGCCGCGCATGACAGGAAAGGCGACACCTAAAGATCACCCTGAAATCTCTGCTGCGAATTTTCCCGCGCTGCGCAGTTTTTTGCGGGGTTACTTTCACGAGGACGTGGCCGACGAGTACGGAACTCTAGAGGAGGCTGCGGCGCAATTCTACGAAGATGCCGACCCCGACGAACGAAAGGCCGTCTGGTCGGAATGGAGCCGGTTTCTCGCCGCCACCAAGAACCTGTCTCTCAGTGCAATGAACAAACTTCTCCGCGAGAAACTTGACTGCGCCTCGCGCCTGCAGGCCGACGACATCGAAAAGGTTTCGCGTGCTCTGCAGGGTCTACGCCCGCCGCCGGAGGAGTCCTCCGACGAAGACGAAGACTATTAACCAGTTCCGAAGCACGGCGATCAGCGGTTCCAAAAGGGCACTGCACTTCTGGGTCGCCCGAAAAACCGCTTGCCTGGTTACCCAGGTTGTGGCTTAGAATTTGGCTCGTTCCCTCACGTAGCGTTAGTTTTAAGAATTAGCAGACCCGACCGGCTTAAGACAGATTCATTCGCGGTCTCCCCCGCGCGGAGGATTTCGTCGATGAGCTTCATGGTATGGCACGTGATGCGCAGGCTTCCCAGGCCGGCGATCCTGTGCCTTCTCATTTTCGTGCTGACGCCCCTGGCTCGAGCCTGAGCTGCCGTCCTTGTCCAGAGCGACGCGTGGTTCGTTTGCATCGATCGGCTCTTGCAACAAATCTGCGTTTTTTTAGCTTCGGCGGACGTCTTCCAACCCCAACGCCCCCTTGGGCGACGTTTTCGGAGACCTCCCGAACCAGGTTCCTTCCGTAATCCGGTCGTACACTCCCTTTCGGTAACCCTTGGTAACCATACGATTCTGGGTTACCCGCCTTACAATGACAGTGCTGGTCCAGCTGTGCCTCCTCCGGAAGTACTTTCGGGAGAGGTTGTTTGTGGGCCCCGCATGAGCTTCCCAGGTTGAATTGTGTAAAGAGCGGCGGGGAGAAAGCTTGGAGTCCGCACCTTTATGGCGTTTGGTTTCGGATTCAATAAACAAAAGGTTCTCAGCGCTGCGGAGAAGTATGTCCAGCAGGGCAAGCTGCAGAACGCGATCTCCGAATACGAAAAGATCCTGAAGGCCGATCCCAAGGACCTGACTGTCCTGAATACGGTCGGCGATCTTTACGCGCGCATCGGCGAGGCCGACAAGGCCACCGAATGCTTCAAGAGTGTGGGCGATGCGTACGCCGCACAGGGCTTCACCGTCAAGGGCATCGCGATGTACAAGAAGATCGCGAAGCTCAAACCCTCGCTCGAGAGCGTTCTTAAGCTGGCGGAGTTGTACACCCAGCAGGGCCTCTTCAACGACGCCCGCGCCCAATATCTGCAAGTCGCCGAAGAATTCCTGCGCGCTGGAGAACTCGAGCAGTCCGTCCGCATCTTCCAGAAAATCCTCGAGATGGACCCGGAGAACGTCGCCATGCGCGTTCGTTTGGCCGAGGTCTACATCCGGCTGGGAAAGAAAACCGAAGCCTGGCAGATTTTTTCTGCAGCCGCCGAGAGCCTGCGCAGCCGAGGTTCACGCAGCGGGGCGGAAGAGATTTTGCAGCGTATGCTTACGCTGGATCCGGGCAACAGTTATGCGCTTCTGTTGCGCGGTCGGAATGCCCTCGAAGCCGGCGACGCCGCGGCCGCCATTCCGTTCTTTGAAAAGGTCGCCGACATCGACAGTCACCCCGACGGCCTGCGGGATCTGCTCAAGGCCTATCTGCAGACTGGCCGGGTTGCCGACGCGGGCGAACTCGCCACCAAGCTGCTTTTGAACCACAACGATGTCGAGGCGATGTTCGCCTACATCGACAGTCTCGTGCAGAACGGCGGCCATGAGGAAGCGCTGCAGATCATCGATCAGCAATCGGATCGACTCTTGGCCGACAACTCCGCGAAAGTTCTGGAGATGCTCCGCGGCATCATCGGCCACGTGAGTGGCAATGTTCCCGCCCTCGAAAAGCTGGTCGAGTTGTTCTATAAGGCCGGCGATCAGTCCCACATCAACGAGGTGAATGAGCTGCTGGCCCATGCCTGCGTGCAAACAGGCGACTTCGGCAAGGCAAAAGATCTTTATCAGTCCCTCGCCGAGCAGGAACCGCAAAACCCGATGCACATGCAGAACTACCAGCAGGTCGTCGGGATGATGGGCGGTTCCAGCGGCTCCAAGCTTCTGACGGTCGAAGAGGGGGTCGTGTTGGTCGAGGAGCTTGAGACCACGGCGCCTCCCGTCGATCAGTCCTACTCTCCGGAAGTTGCCGCCGCTCTGCGCTCGGCTCTGACGGATGCCGAGTTGTTTGTCTCTTACAACATGCCCGACAAGGCGCTCGGACCGTTGATGGCGGTTGTGCCCATCGCTCCCAACGATGTCCGCTTGAACCAGCGCCTGGCGGCTTTGCACACGCGAGCCGAACGCTTCGCCGACGCCGCCGTCTGCTGCCGTACGCTGCAAACTGCTTACGAGCAGGCTGGACTCGCGGAGGAAGCCACCCGCTACGGCGATCTTGCCCAGCGCTGCGAGGAACGCGCCGCTTCGGCGCCCGCGGTCTACGCAACGCCGGTAGAAGCGGATGCGCCGCTTCCGCCGTGGCCTGCGGCTCCCAGCCCCGAAGGACTTCACTTTGCGGCTCACGCGCCAGACAGCCAGTCTGAATCTGCCCCGGAAGTCGAAATCGTGGAGGAGCAGCCGGCAGGGGAAATCGATCTGTCGGAGGAATGGGAAGGCGCCGTCTCGGATGCTGTCGCCTCGGTTGAACCGGGTATCGAAGAAGTGACAAACGAAGCCGAAGTGGAGCCTGCGGTCGAAGAAATCTCTGCTGAAAGCACGGATGCTGTCACCGAGACGATCGAAGAGATCCGTTTCTACCTGGAACACGCCATGGTGGACCAGGCCCGCGCCGCCTTCGTGAAACTGCAATCGCAGACCGCGGACTACGAGCAGCTCGCCGCGATTCATGGCGAAATCGACGCAGCGGCGGCAGCGAGCCAACCCGAACCCGCCGAAGTCGAAGTCTCGGAGCCCGAGCCGGAACCGGCTCAGCCCGCAGTCGAAGTCGCTGAGATTTCTGACACTGTCAACGAAGAGCCCGAACCGGAACCCGAAGCGGCCGCTCCCAGCCCGTTTGCACAGATGGCAGCGGAACTCGATTCCTCGCTTGGCGATGGATTCCTGCCCGACCCGGTTACGCATCACGAGATCGAGCATGAAGAGGAACCGGTCGCGCATGCTGGCACGGATCCAGCGCTAGTCGGGCACCTCGAGTTCATGGCGGGTCCAAAACTGAAGCCGAAACCGGTTCCCGCGCCGAAAGCCGAGCCCGAGCCAGAGCCGACGCCCGAAACACAAGGTGGTGTGCTCGGGGGTTTTGTCGCAGACCTCGAAGAATCCCTGGGAGACGACTTCCTCCGGGAGGCTCCCGTCTCCGAACCGGACCATGTGGCCGCTGCTACTGCGGCTCCATCCAAAATCGCGGCTGCGACGCCTGAGCCCATGCGTCACATGGCCGCCAGCGCCGTTGCCGGGCCAGCGTCGGCGCCTCATATTCCTGCACCGGCCGCTCCCGTTGCGCCACCGACCTTCCATACTTCGGTTCGTCCCGTACCGAGCGCAGCGCCTGTCGGCAAGGCCGAGCAAGCGGCCAGCGTCGATCTGGCGGATATGTTCGGCGAAATCCGGCACGAACTGGAAGAAGAGGTTTCCACTTCCGAAGAGGATCCCGAGACGCACTACAACCTCGGCGTTGCCTTCCGGGAAATGGGATTGCTCGACGAAGCGATCGGTGAACTGCAGAAGGTGTGCCAGGCCGTCGAGCGTGGAAATCCATTCCCGCAAGTCATGCAGACCTATACCTGGCTCGCACAGTGCTTCCTTGACAAGGGCGTCCCCGAGGCCGCGATCCGCTGGTACGAGAAGGCTTTGAAACTGCCGAACCTCGACGAAGAGACCCGCATGGCCTTGCACTACGAACTCGCCTCATCCTATGAAACGGCGGGCGACAAGCCTGCGGCTCTCCGCTACTTCATGGAAGTTTACGGCAGTAATATCGACTATCGAGACGTTGGCGAGCGCATTAAGGCACTGAAGTCGTAAAATGTATTGATGGGTTTTCCTGCGCAGCCCCGCACCCCGGGAAACGTGCCTAAGCTTTCATTCGGTCAGCGGAGCCCTGCCTGATGCCCACCCCAAATTCTGCACAGGACAGCGGCTTGCACGGGCCGGCGTCCACGGGTGTTGCCTCCACTCCCATGCACGATCCGCCTCCGAACGAGCCTGCCGCGAGCCACCCCGCGACACGAGCACAGATCTGGATGCACCGGCTTCTGGTTTTGCTGTTTGTGTTCGTCTGCGCTGCGGCCGGCGTTCTGCTGGTAATCCTGCCCTGGACGGCCGAGTGGACCGACAATATTCTTCTGCTGCGGTATCCGGACCTGCGCAGCGTCATCACCAACGGCTTCTTCCGCGGACTATGCAGCGGTCTGGGTTTGCTGGATATCTGGATCGGGTTCTCCGAAGCAATCCACTACCATGAGGACGATCTCAAATAGCCGCGGCGACGTGAATCTGGGAACGCATTCCCGTCGCGCTGGCCGGCACGTATCCTCGACCCTAATTTAACTGACGAGGCATTCCTCCTGATGAGTGAAGACAAACTCAAGCCTGCAACCCTTGCGTATCAGAACGAGCCGTTTCTCAATAGCCCGGATGGTCGCATTCTTCGCATCCTCTCCGAGTACATCGAGCCGTTTTCTCGCTTTCGCCGTGAACAGATTCAGGACACAGTTGTCTTTTTTGGCTCAGCGCGATTCCACAGCCTGGAAAACGCCCAGAAGAATCTGAAGCAGGCACAAGCCCTGAGATCGGAGGATTCGGGAGACGTTCTCAAAAGAGCGCGCGCTGGTTTGGAAATGGCTCGATACTACGAAGACGCGCGCAGACTGGCATCCATGCTGACTGAGTGGGCGAGTACGATTCCTGCGCGGCGCCGTCGTTTTGTGGTAACGACGGGCGGCGGCCCCGGGATCATGGAAGCCGCCAACCGCGGCGCCAAAGAGGCCGGAGGCAAGACCATCGGCCTGAACATCAATCTGCCCTTCGAACAGTTCCCGAATCCCTATATCACCCCGTCGCTCAACTTCGAGTTCCACTACTTCTTCATGCGGAAGTTCTGGTTTGCGTACCTGTCCAAAGCCCTGGTGATCTTCCCGGGCGGTTTCGGCACGTTCGACGAACTCTTCGAGATCCTGACGCTGGCCCAGACCGATAAACTGGCCAAGAAGATCCTGGTCGTGATCTACGGCAGCGAGTACTGGAAGAAGCTCATCAATTTTCAGGCGATGATTGACGCCGGAACAATTTCCGCAAACGATCTTGACCTGTTCAAGCTGGTCGACTCTCCGGAAGAGGGCTTTGAGTTTCTCCGTGATGGCCTTACCAAGCACCACTTGGCAGGCATCATTAAGAAAGACGGTGAGGTTCTACCGGATATCGCCAAGACCCGACCTTAGTGGTCGAAGTCACTGCGACGATGGAGGGACGGGCGTCTCGCCCGTCCTGCCGGCTGGGACTCCTGGTTCTCCGATGGAAGTGCAGGCGCGGGACGACTCCACTCATCTGACGCGACCCTCGTAGTACCCTGAACGCGGATGCCGGCGCCGATCTTCTACTACATCACAGATCGAAGGGCGTTTCGAGGCGATTCAGCTGCCCAGCTTGAATCTTTGCTCGCTAAGATCGCCGAGGCAGCGCGTGCTGGAGTGGACTACATCCAGCTTCGCGAGAAAGATTTGACGATTCACGAGTTGGAGGCCCTCGCTGTCAACGTCCGGAACCGAATCGACGAGGTGAGGGCAGGCGGCGCGGCTCCTAGAATTCACTTGCTGATCAATTCGCGAGCCGACGTTGCCATCGCCACTGGTGCCGATGGCGTTCACTTACCCGCGGACAACCTCAATCCGATGGAGATCCGACAGCTCTGGAAACAATGTCGTGCAGATGAGCCTGGCACTGTAACCATCAGCGTTTCCTGTCACCGCCTCGAAGAAGTGGCCCGTGCCGAAGCCTCGGGCGCCGATCTCGCCATCTTCGCTCCGGTCTTCGAAAAGAAGGATGCTCCGGAAACGAGACCAACTGGACTCGGCGCACTAAAGCAAGCTTGCCAACACAAGATTCCGGTCATCGCCCTCGGTGGGATCACACTGGAGAACGCGAGCGCCTGTCTCGAGGCTGGCGCGGTGGGAATCGCCGGAATCCGGCTCTTTCAAGAACACAACATCCAGGAAATCGTTGCGCACTTAAACCGCTAACCGGTCCATTTCTTGCCCTTCGTCAGAACATCCATGATCTTGGCGAGCCGGCGCTGACGTGTCTCTTCCTGCTTTACGTCGGTGATCGACCGCGCCATTTCCTTCTGATGAGTAAACGAGAGCTTCTCCCAATTTGTCTGTGCGGTTTTATTCTTTGCGAGTTCTTTCTTCAGCAAGGGAGGCGGATCCACGGTCCGTGATACCTCGTCGCGTTCGAGCACCACGTTCACTACGTCACCCGCCTTCACGCGCGCGCCCTCGCGCATCTGCTTGTTCACCACCATGCGATGACAACCGCCCATCGGCATCAGCGACGACCGGAATGGGAATCCATTGATCGTCCCTCGCACCGGCACACGTGCCTTCGTGCCAAAAGTTTCTTCCACGTCAAAGGGAGCGCTAAGCGCAGCTCCTTCGCCTGACTCCGCACCGTCGAGTCTGACTTTGAACTTGATCTTGCCCATCTCTGCCTCCTCGCTCGATGGCCGACAAGCTTACTAGGGATTCTCTGATTAAGTAGCGTTTTGCAAGGGACGGCCTTCAGGCCGTCCGTAAAATGCTCAATGAAGGTCGGCTTTAGCCGCCGAGATGACTTAATCAGAGTTTCCCTAGCAACTGCATGCTGCGATCTGCGCACAACCTCAAGGCTTCTCTGTGCTAGGCTTTCTGCAATGGTCTCCACCTCGATACCCTCTGTTCTCGAACCAATCCTGGTCACCATCCCGGAGGGTTGGTTCTCTATGGGATCGGAACTCGGGCAGGACAACGAGCGCCCAGTACACCGTGTCTGGATTGACGGCTTTCAAATGGCGGCGCATCAAGTCACAAACTCTGAATATTCGAAATTTCTGCGAGCCACGGCGAGCCTTCCGCCGCCGTTCTGGAACGACCCACATTTCAATCATCCGCAACAGCCGGTCGTCGGAGTGTCCTGGCACGAAGCTCAGCAATATTGCGACTGGCTGTCGGCAACTCGCGAAGAGCCTTATCGTCTTCCGACTGAGGCGGAATGGGAGCGTGCCGCTCGCGGTGAAGTGGAGGGCGCGCGTTTTCCCTGGGGCGATGCGCCACCCGAATCTCTTCCCAACTACACCCAGCGATGGCAAACCGGGCCGGAACCGGTCGGTCAATCGGACGCAAATGCTTTCGACCTTTTCGATATCTGCGCCAATGTTCACGAATGGTGCAGTGACTGGTACGACCCCGGCTACTATGCCGTGTCGCCGGAACGCAATCCACGAGGACCTGAATCTGGCCAGCGACGCGCCTCGCGTGGAGGATCCTGGCGACATCACATCAAGGTTTCGCGCTGCTCGGCCCGCTCCAGCATCCCACCGGAATTTCAATACGCCGATTACGGCTTTCGCGTCGCATGTGAGATCCAGTAGTCCGGTCGGTGGCCCAGGTTCGCGTCCGTTCTTTGGACGCTAACCTGGGAACTCAGGCGAGAGTGCCCGCGCCGATTGCATGAACCCGCTACAATCAAACTTCTTCTGACACGCAAATGAACTGAGGGCGTCCCCGCCCGCCGGAGCGATCATGTTCCAGAACAATCTTCTCCAGAACAAACGAATCCTGATTACTGGTGGCGGCACCGGCCTCGGCAAGGCTGCCGCCCAACGATTCCTTGAACTGGGCGCGACCGTCTACATCTGCGGTCGCCGTCACGAGGTCCTGCTTGCCACCGAAAAGGAACTGCATGAGAAGACGCGTGGCACGATCCACTCACGGCCATGTGATGTCCGCGACGCGGCCGCCGTCGACGAAATGATCGAAACCGTCTGGAAAGATGGGCCGCTGGATGTGCTCATGAACAACGCCGCCGGCAATTTTCTGGCGCGCACGGAAGAGCTTTCGCTGCGCGCCTTCGAATCGGTGCTTGGCATCGTGCTGTTGGGAACCTTGCACACAACCTTCGCTTGCGGAAAACGCTGGCTGAAGGCGCGACATCCCGCTGTTGTTCTGAACATCACGACAACCTATACCACCACAGGCTCCGCCTACGTGGTTCCCTCCGCGGTTGCCAAAGCCGGAGTACAAGCCCTCACCCGCAGTCTTGCCGTCGAATGGGGGAACCGCGGCATCCGCATGAATGCCATCGCTCCAGGGCCCATCCCGACGCAGGGAGCATTTTCCCGGCTTCTCCCTCGTCCCGAGTTCGAGCAAATGGCCAAAGACCGCAATCCATTGGGCCGCTTCGGCACGCCTGAGGAGTTCGCCAATCTCGCCGCGTTCCTTGTAAGTGATGGCTCGGCCTATATCAATGGGGACGTGATTACGATGGATGGCGGCGAATGGCTTCAGGGCGCAGGAGAGTTCAGCGCCCTCGGAAGAATGCTGACGGAAGACGAATGGGAGATGATGAAGCCGAAAAAATCGTCTCAGCCGAAGTGAGAAGCACAAGATGAAAACGCTTCGACCGAATCGCCGTCTGCCTGAATGCTGAATGCTGACTGCTGAGCGCCAACCACCGTTGTCTACTTCGCTTTGTCCGGCATCACGAGCCACTTCAGCGCCATGTTCACCAGGCTCAGCACGATCGCCCCCCAGAACGCAGCACCGAACGTGGCTACGTGAAACCCTGGAACAATCGCTGCGGCGAGCTTAATCATGATGGCATTGATGACCAGCCAGAAAAGGCCCAACGTCAGCACGGTCAGAGGAAACGTCACGATCTTAAGAAAAAAGCCCAGCGTCGCATTTACAAATCCGATCACCACGGCTGCGATAAGAGCCGCCACCGGCCCACTCACGGAAAAGCCGGGTACGAATTGCGAGACGATCCAGATCGCCAGGGCGGTTATAACCCAGTGAATCAACATCCGCATACGTGCTCCTTCTCTACCGCAGGCCAGACACTATAGAGCCCGGAAGCCCGCCAGAGCAAATCGCGAACCGCATACAATCAACCAATGACGAACAAGACCAACGCGGTCCGACTGCTGGATCAACTGGGAATCCGCTACGAATTGCGCGAATACGAAGTCGATCCGGAAGACCTTACCGCCGAGACCGTCGCCGCGAAAATCGGTCTACCGGCAGAGCAGGTCTTCAAGACACTGCTGGCCCACGGAGACAGGAACGGCCATTGCCTGGCGGTGATTCCTGGCAACAGCGAGCTGGATCTGAAAGCCCTCGCCTCGGTATCGAACAATCGAAAGATCCAGCTCACGCCGGTAAAAGATCTGCAGTCGTTAACCGGCTACATCCGTGGAGGTGTGACTGCCCTCGCCGCCAAGAAAGACTATCCCGTCTTTGTCGATGAGACCGTAGAGCTGTTTGACGTCATCTCGATTTCAGCCGGAACGCGTGGTCTGCAAATTCTCCTGGCTCCCGCCGACTATCTCAAGGCCGCAAAAGGGACCATCGCTGCATTAGCCCAAACAAAAAGTCCGCGATCGGCGTGACTCACCCGAGGTAACGCGGGGTGCCATTTTTCGCGTTCCTTGGCGAGAAGTGGTGAAACGTATGTGCCACGCACACTTCTGTGTTGCTATGTTCCGATTCGTCCAGGACTGATCAATGCCACGGTCGATTCCAGACTTGAAACCTTGACCCTCGAAATCTCGAAACTCGAAACCTTGATGTTCGCCGGGTGTCCCGTCCAAGCTCCGCTTGGGCGGGGGATTTGATGTCTCGCCGCCCGTAACGTCCAGCTTGCCTCCCTGTGCCATCCGCCGCCCCGCCAACTGAACCCTCGTAATCTTTAGCCGAGGCCCCCCCGGAACTAGACTGGCCGAGCATGCAGGCACCGACGCAACCGACGCCGCTTGCCCCGTATCCGCGGCCTGGCACCGAACCGCATTGTCTGGTTTGGTTTCCCGGAGACCCCTGCGACCAGGCGATCCAGCAGTATCGCCAGGCCATCGCCGAGCAACAGCGCAACGACTGGCAATCGGCGGTGACCGCCCGCTATGAAAAGCAGTTCGCCGATCAGCAGAAGAAGATCGCTGATCAGCAGAAGCAGATCGCCGACCAGCACACGCAAATCACGCTACTTCAGTCGAAGATCGAATCACAAACCATGGAAGCGTTGCGCAGCGAAGCCCGTACCCAGGCTTTCTACAACGGCATCGGTGTCGTCATCGGCATCGGCGTAGCGTTCCTCCTGGTCATGGCTGCCTACCGCAAGCTAGCCCGCAACGCCTCCGAGCCAACCCACGAACAAGGCCGCGCCGCCTCCGCCTAAGCCGCCTCCGACGCCGCGTTCTTTGCGACGGTAGATGGGATTCCACAGCCCGTCGCCTTCAGACTAGAAACCTCGAAACTCGAAACTCGAAACTTCCAAACTCTGTCTTGACTCCTTAACTCCGCCCACCCTTCCCCAGTTGACGCCGGACGAAATCAAACGTGTTCTGCACCCGCCGCACCGCAGAACCCATCAGCACTTCCTCGGCCTCATCCGCACTCTCTTCCGCCTGGGGCGCCCCCGTCTCTTCATGCAACCCTGCAGCCTCACGCAACAGATGCCACGCCTCCCGATACTCCTCAAAATTCGCTTCCCCGGAATTCGAGCACAGGGTCACATATCCCCTTCCCGCCAGTTTTTTCGCCGGAATGAGGTACCACGCGTCTTCCGGAATGACATAAGCCGCCAGGAAATCGAACGCCCCGCGCGAATACTTCGCACCGTTCTGGCGCACGGAGCACACATACCCTCCGCCGTTCTTCACCGTCGTGGACTTCACCTGCACGCTGACGAAGCGCCCCGGCTTGCCCACCACGAAATCGAAGCTGTTGGAATCTCCCCACGGACGGCTCACCGGCAACCCACGCTCCACCGCCCGCACCATGAACACCGACTCGCTCCACTCGCCCCGCGCCTTCGGCTCCTTGATGATCCGCGCCTTCCGCCGCTTCTTCACAATCCTCGCCTCTGCCTTTTAGGACTTTGCTTTTTCTCGGTACTGGGAACTCGGGACGCGCAACTCGCACAGTCTACGTTCGAACCACGAAACTCCCAGTGACCACCATCACAACTCTGAGCAAATGTTTCGGGATACCGCTTTAGCTGGTTCATAACGATCTGGTGGAGTGACGGGCGTCCCGCCCGTTCCCGTCGTCCCAGGCAAGAAATGTCATGATGTAAGAATTGTCATCCTGAGCGTAGCGAAGGACCTGTTTTGGATGCCCCATTCAATCGCGCCCTCTGCGATTGAGTGGGTCGTGATGCGGCACTGACGAATGCCGATCGACTTTCAGGCCTGAAACCCGGCAACTCGAAACCCGAAACTTGAAACTCGAAACTTGAAA
>CAVQZP010000043.1:0-92974 GCA_963718505.1 uncultured Acidobacteriota bacterium
GCCGCACCTTGCCGCGGGTGGGCGCCGCCTTGAAGCGCGTGGCAGTGCTCTTCTCCAGCGCCGCGACATGGCCGGCGAGCGCCGTGTTTGGAGCGAGGCCAATGATCCAATCCACTCGGTTCGTCCGGCACCAGTCGAACACTTCCGGGCCGGCGTAATGGCTGTCGGCGCGCAATAGGATCTCGACCTTGGGCCAATGGCTGCGGATGGCGCCGACGAGGCGGCGCACAAAGCCGCGGATCTCCACCCCGCTCGGCCGCTTGCCCGGCCGCAGCAGCGCGGTCACGAACCGCCCCTCGCCGTCAAACACAACGATCGGCTGGAAGCCGTAATCGTCGTAGTAGGCGTTGAACAGGCGCAGTTGCTGGCCGCCGTGCACCCGGTCGAAGGTATCGTCGATATCGAGCACGATGCGTTTGGGCACCTGCCGGAACGAGGCGCAGTACTGCTCGACCAGCGCCCGGCCGAGGCGCAGCAGCGCCCGCACATCAGGCAGGTTTTCCAGCCGCGAGATCGTCGATTGCGAGCATAACTCCTCGCCCGAGGGCAGGCGATCGAGGGCGAGCTTGAACATCGGGTCACTGCGCAGCGTGTCGGCGTCGTTGCCGTCCTCGTACCCGGCCGCGATCATCAGCATGCGAAACCGGATGATCTCGGCCAGCCGGTGCACGACCTTTTCTGGTGCCCGCGGGTCCTTCAGACAGGCGGCCAAGCGGTCTGCCACCCCGAGCCGACCTTCGATCTCGCGGAGCACCAACAAACCGCCTTCCGAGGACAGCTGGCCACCGTCAAAACGCGCGATCACGGCCTTGCCTTGTACTGGTGGCAGACCGGGGAGAAACGGCGTAACATCAACCATGGCGGGTGCAGCTCCAGTTGATCCGAGGGTTCAGGCCATCAACCCAAACCCTACACCGAATCAACATCTTGTGCTACATCCGCCAGCCCTCACGCATAATCCGGGCTAGGCCGCCACTGCTTGAGATCAACCAGAGCCGACACATTTGTGCTTCTGTCCGACTCGATGAGGTCACCGCCACTCAGGTCGATCAGTACGCCGCCTTCATCCGCGCGTCCGCGGACGATGTTGTCGATAAGGCGCTGAACTACGTCTTCTCAAAGGACCGTGACTTCCAGGACTTTCTCAAGACGCCACAGGCTAACCAGGTCGCATCCACGTTACGGGTCCGTAGAGTACCGAGCAATGGCAAGGCGGAGCAGCCCGCGAAGAAGCTTGCTACGGGGGTGGAATCCACGCCTTCTACTCGCGTACTGAAGGCGTGATCCGGCATTCAATTCCGTGGTGGTGCCAAAACGGTGCTTCGCACCGGAAGAATTTTGACACTCCACCCCTTCGAGGGTCGTGTGAGTGCACCACGGTGCACTTCCAGCGCTTTCAACAACATGACAATTTCCGGTGCACTTGAGTGCACCTGTGAAATGGATGGGCGAGATGGCAATTTTGAAAGCAATGCCAGACAAGAGTTCTCCTGGCGATCGCACTCTAAATCGCGTCTTCCCGGTGACCGCAAAGCTAACAAAAGAGGAACTGGGCAGGGTGACTGACTTTGCCAGGTCACAGGGACTTGCACGCGGGGAATGGATACGCGATGTGATCCTCCGTGAGGCAGGACGAGAGCCAACGAGCGATCCATCGCTGGCGGAGATTCTTGGAGTTCGCTTGCTGCTAGTAAACGTGTTGCGACCTCTGGCCGCCGGCCAGCTCCTCGCTCCCGAGGCATTCGACAAACTTCTAGATGAAATCAGCGATGCGAAGTACAAGCTCGCGGAGAAAGTGGCAACTTCTGCAGGAAGGAATAGGCGATGGCAATGACCAAGTGGGGGCGCAAGGAGACAGTGATCTGGCCACCGCACAGCCCGATCTACACCTATGGGGCGGTATTCATCGCGATCATTTTGACTGGATTCTTCATTTACTGCCGGTTCAGCTTCGGCAACGACCCCTTACAGCGTTTCTATACGCCGACCTACATCCGATCGAGCGTTGCAGGCTCGATCTCAACCGGCCGCCGGAACAACTATCGAATGCTCATGTTGGCCGCTCGCGGAATTCCACCGCGTTTGGCGACGAACGCCGACGTCACAGATGGCGCAACGCCAGAACCGGGCGGTAAGCCTATTCCACTTGCGCGCTCACGGTCCGCCCTGCAGGCCGGTTATGTTCTGCTTTACGTGGAACCACAGCAGAACTATAACGACGCGTCCTTGAGTGCCTACCTCAAGAGTGCGGTTTACGGTGGCGACAGCCTTTTCGACATCTACAAGTTCCCACTGCTTTTCGGTCTGCTATCACTAGTCATCCAGCTCCCGTTTTCCATTGCCAAGGACGTGCGACGTCGGCAACAACTGAGATACGGACGACGCCTGAAAGGCCCAGAGATGATGACGCCGAAAGAGTTCAACGGAAGGGTCGCTGGAAATGGCATCGGCATCAAGACTGATGGAATGAAGGCGATGATCCGGATACCGGTGAGGGCGGAAGCGCAGCACATGCAGATCATCGGAGATACCGGCGCAGGCAAGACAGCCATCATGCTGCAGATCCTTCGACAGATAAAGACTCGTGGCGATTCCGCCATCGTTTATGACCCGGCACGAGAGTTCGTCCAGCGCTTTTACGACCCAGAAAACGGCGATGTGATCCTGAATCCGCTCGACAAACGGTGTCCTTATTGGGGACCGGCGGAAGAACTGCGCCGGCGCTCCGAAGCGAAGGCTCTGGCGGTGTCCCTATTCCAGCCGCCGCAGGACAAGAAGGGGGAGTTTTTCATCGAGTCCCCCCAGAAAATCTTTGCGTTTCTGATGGCCTATGGCCCAACACCCGAGGAATTAGTGAAATGGATGTCGGACCCGCAGGAGATCGACCGGAGGCTCAAAGGGACGGAACATGCCCACCTCATCGACCCGAAGGCGGAGCATCAGCGTGCCGGTGTCCTTGGCTCGCTTGGATTGGTAGCTGACAGCCTTCGTCTGCTCCCAAAGAAGGGTGAGGGCAATGGCGAATGGTCGGCCACCGAGTGGGCCGAAACGCGGCAGGGCTGGATTTTTATTACTTCGCTTCCTGCGGAGCGCGAAGCGCTTCGTCCGCTTCAGAGTCTATGGATCGATCTACTCGTCCTGCGTCTTCTAAACGAGCCGAAGGACGGACAAAAGCGGGCATGGTTCGTGATCGATGAGTTGGCAAGTCTCCAGAAGCTCCCCCAACTCCATACCGCCATTACCGAAAATAGGAAGAGCAAGAATCCGGTGATTCTGGGTTTCCAGGGTAAGGCCCAGCTGGAATACCTGTACGGCCACCTCGCCGAGGTCATGCTGTCACAGCCAGCAACCAGCATCTGGCTCAAGACAAAGGAGCCGAGTGCTGGCGAGTGGGTCAGCAAGTTCATCGGAAAGGTCGAAATCGAACGGCTTCGCGAGACCCACTTCGACGGCTCCCGTGCCGGGCGAAACTTCGCCTTAGACCGGCAGATTGAACCGCTGGTGATGGAGTCCGAGATCTCCGGACTCCCGGACCTCCACGCCTACATGAAATATGAGAACTACGTGACCCGTTTCTCGTTTCCGTACTTTGATATGCCGATCGTCGCAACTGACTTCGATCTACGGAGTACGCCCGAGGACAAGCTCCCGTACGATCCCAAAGCGATCGGAGCAGCTAAGCCGCAACTACGGTCCACGGAACTGAAGCACGAACCGGCTGCCCCCGCTCCGCCGCAGCGAAAATCGCCGCGGACAGCGACTGAGATACCCCAGGACGCAGACCTTGAGACCCGCGTCAACGCTCAGCAAAGCCTCAATCTCAGGGGATAGGTAACCGCAATGCTGACCATTTCCAAGCCGCTGTCCGCTGGCCAAGCGCAGACCTACCACCAGAAGGAGTTCACCGCGAAAGAGCAGAACTATTGGTCGCAACGCGGCGTCATCGCGGGTGAATGGCAGGGGCGGCTGACCGGGGAGTTCGGACTTGCTGGGAGTGTCTCTGCCGAGAACTTCGCGAAACTCAGCCAGGGACAGCATCCACAGACCGGCGAGCAAATGGTGCGCCAACGAGCGTCGTATGAATATCAGGACGCAGAGGGCAAGACCATCAAAACTATGGAGCACCGGGCCGGATGGGATGCCACCTTTTCTGCGCCGAAATCTGTCTCGCTCACCGCGCTTGTTGGTGGAGACGAGCGCGTTCGCGAAGCGCATCGGGAGAGCGTTCGCGTTGCTCTCGACCAGCTCGAACGATATACACAAGCCCGCATCGGCGGCAACCATCCGCCCGAGACTACGGGCAAGTTTGTCGCTGCCAAATTTGAGCACGATACCGCTCGTCCGGTTGACGGCTATGTCGCGCCACAACTGCACACCCATGTGGTGGTTTTTAACGTCACCGAACGCGACAACGGCCAGCCTCGCGCGATCCAGCCGCACAGCCTTTTTGCCTCGCAGCAGTTTGCCACGGCCGTCTATCAATCCGAGCTGACCTACCGAGTGCGCCAACTGGGTTATGAGATTACAACAGGGCGAAGCGGCGCTCCGGAGATCAAGGGTTATACCCAGGAATACCTCGACGCATCCAGTCCCCGGAGCCAACAGATTCGTCAGTACCTCGAACGCACAGGCCGCTCCGGCAAGGAAGCCGCCGAGATCGCCGCGCACTCTACTCGCGACCGTAAGGAGATGCATTCGCCGGCAGACGTAATGGCCGCACACCGGAAGCTGGCAGCTGCGTTTGGGCACCAAGCCGACGCCGTTGTCCGTGCCGCTCGCGAACGGTCGCAACATCAGGAGAAACCCTTCAACTCGTTGGACCGGGTTCGAGAATCTCTCACCTTCTCCCGCGACAAGAACTTCGAGCGCGAGGCGGTTGTGGATGAGCGGGCGCTCATCCGCGACGGCCTGCGTCGTGGGATGGGCGAGATCACGCACACCCAGGTTCGTGCCAATCTTGACGCCCGTTTGGCCTCGGGGGAATTTCAAATCGTTGAGCGACCTCAGAGCGTTCCCGGGCGCCAGTTCACGACCGCGAAAACGATCGAAGCAGAAAATGCAGTTCTTCGCTGGATGCGTGAGGGGCAGGACCATCTGGAGCCAGTTCTTTCGCGTCCGCAGGCCCTTGCGGTTGCTGATCAATACTCGCATCTCAACCGGGCACAAAAGACCGTGATCGAGGATGTGCTGAGCCGTCGCGATGGCATTCAAGGAATCCAAGGCTTCGCGGGCTCAGGCAAGACGAGCACGCTCATTGCGATCCGCACCGCTGCGGAAGAGCAGGGCTATCAAGTTGAGGGCTTCGCCCCGACCTCGCGCGCCGCGCGCCAGTTGAAAGAGGCGGGAATCGACGCTGGAACTCTGCAAGCGTTCCTCGCTCGAACCGGAAGTCCAGAAGTACAAGAGCGAAAGCACTTGTACCTTATCGATGAATCGAGCCTCGCCAGCACTAACCAGGTCCGCGAGTTCCTCTCGCGGCTGGGTGCCGGTGACCGCGTGATTCTGATCGGCGATATCCGCCAACATCAGGGCGTGGAAGCGGGCCGCCCCTTTGAGCAGCTGCAGGACGCCGGAATGCGTACAGCTAGACTCGATGAGATCATCCGCCAGCAGGACCAGACTCTGAAATCTACCGTCGAATTGCTCGCCACGGGCCAAGTGTCCGCTGCACTCGAAGCACTCCAACAGCAGGGACGCGTGAAGGAGATTTCCAACCAAGAAGAGCGAGTTCGGGCCATCGCCAAGAGCTACATCGAATCGCCACAGAACACTCTGATCGTTTCGCCGGACAATGCGTCCCGCCGCGAGCTCAACGTCGCCGTCCGCAAGGATTTGAAGCTGATCGGAACCCTTGCCATGGACGATCATACGTTCCGTGTCCTGGTTCAGCGACAGGACATGACCGGGGCGGAACGCTCCTGGGCAAACCACTATGAGATTAACGACATTGTTCGCTATACACGTGGCAGCAACGCTATTGGAATCGGGGCCGGAGCGTATGCGTCGGTGGTTGCAATCGACCCGGCCGCAAACCTGCTCACGGTCGAGAAGGCGAACCATGAGCTCGCGACCTACGATCCCCGTCGCCTGACCGGCGTGAGTGTCTATCAAGAAATCGACCGCGAGTTCTCCGTAGGCGAGCGTATCCAGTTCACCGCACCCGACAAATCGCTCGGCGTTGCAAATCGCGACCTAGCGGTCATCGAAGCGATCCATCCTGACGGCCGCGTCACCGCAATCCTGAGCGATGATCGACAGGTCGAATTCAAAGCCCGCGAACACCCTCATTTCGATCACGGCTATGCCGTCACCAGCCACAGCTCGCAGGGCCTCACCGCCGAGCGCGTCCTCGTTCACGCCGACACCAGCGTTCACCCGGACCTGCTCAACTCGCGCTTTGCCTACGTTTCCGTCTCGCGCGCCAGCCACGATGCCGTACTGTTTACCGACGACGTGGCGAAACTCGGTCCCCAACTAGGAGCCGATGTCTCGAAGACATCCGCTCTGGAGATCAATCAGGCGTCATCCATCACCCAGGGAATTGGGCTAGGGTTGGGACGGTGCTGACCAGCGGACTGGAGGCCATCTTGCCGAGCGCGATCCGTAATCTATATGATATACATAGACATGCGCTCAAGATATTGATACACCTATAGTTACTAGCTATAGTGCATGAAATATTACTAAAATATTTGACATTTTCACATCTAGGCAGTAGCATAAGCATGGAGATTCAGGAACATGCGGACGAGCACACTTGACCATTTGAAGCGACGCCTTCGTCCCGGACGTGTGTACCGCAGAGAGGATCTTCTGCCGTGGTCCCATAGTGTCGATCGACACCTCAAAGAACTTACCGGCGACGGGACACTCCAGAAGCTCCGTAACGGCTTGTACTACAGCCCTCGCAAATTTGAATTTGGAGAGGCTCCCGCGGACGAGCACGAGCTGGTGAAAGCGTTCTTGAAGACAGACCGTTTTGTCGTGACCTCCCCGAATGCCTATAACCAGTTGGGACTTGGGACAACGCAGCTCTACAACAAACGGGTTGTCTACAATCAGAAACGGCATGGGACATTTCCGCTTGGCAATCGCATGGTCACGTTCGAACGCCGCATGAATGTTCCAAGGCAGCTGTCTCCCGAGTTTCTGCTGGTTGATCTTGTTAATGAGCTCGGCGACCTTGCGGAGGATCGGGACGCCGTTCTTTTTCGCGTTCGCGAAAAAGCCAAAGAGATGGACCCGAAAAAGCTTTCACGGGCGGTTTCGCTCTACGGCAAATACTCCACGCAGAAAAAGTTACAGGAGATGCTGCAGCATGCCACCTGACGCCTTTTTACACGAGCGACGCGATTTCAAGGCGCTTGTCGAGACCGTTGCAGAGAGCGAGAAGATCAATGATCCGGCTCTCGTGGAAAAGGACTACTGGATCATGCATGCCGTCTTTGGGCTCAAGCAACTAGGCTTAACGTTTGAGCTCAAGGGCGGTACCTCGCTCTCTAAGGGCTTCGGCGTCATCCATCGCTTTTCCGAAGATATCGATATTCGCATTGAACCCTTCGACAAATTGCAGGTCGATACAAATCCAAGTCACGAGAAGCCGCAGCACATCGAGTCGAGACGCCAATTTTATGAAGAGCTACGCGACAAGATCAAGATCCCCGGCATTACGGCCGTTGAAAGGGATATCACATATGACGACGCGACACTAAGGAACGCCGGCCTCAGGCTGGCCTACGAGACCAACTTTGGTTCAATCGCTGGTCTCAAGGATGGAATTCTTCTGGAAGTCGGATTCGACCAGACCGCCCCGAACCGCGCCGTCACAATCTCGTCGTGGGCCGTCCAGTTCGCCGATGCTAGGAAACTTCAATACACGGACAACCGGGCCCTCGACATCCCCTGCTATAACCCCGAATACACTTTCGTGGAAAAGGTCCAAGCTGTGGTTCGAAAATATGGCCAGTTCAAAGGGACGGGGAAAGTTCCCACGAATTTCCTCAGGCACTACTACGACATTCATCAACTCCTCGACGTGGAGGCCGTGCAGAAATTCATCGGAACCCCGGAATACTTGGAGCACAAGAAAAAGCGCTTCAAATCTTTGGATCACGACGTAGCAAAAAGTGGAGCATTCACGCTCGAAGACGAAAACATCCGCAAGCAATTCGAAGCGGAATATTCAAAGACGGCTCCACTCTACTATCGTGGCCAGATTGCATTGGACAAAATCCTCGCCCGAATTCAGCGAGACCTCGGTCGTCTCTAGCTTAGACCGGCCAGGCTTTGGCCACGGCAAATCTCGACTTACGGCCGATCAGCCGGCTGGTTCCCCGACCAACGAAAAATCGACATGTTTCTGATTTGCAGTGTGCCAATGGTGTGCCTGATTCCAGGTAAAGCAGATAGGCAGGTGGCAACGAAAGGTGCGTTCTGCTCGAATTCGGAGTCTCGTGGTCTCGGTCTGTGCGCGCCATCGCTCAATGCTTGTTAAGTGTTCTGGCGCTGTTAGTGTGCATCGCGAGTAAGGTGGCACCGGGGCATACGTCACACCTGGCTCTCGATGCGGAAACGTCGGTTCGATCCCACTCTGCCGGCAGTCTGGCACCTATTTGCTATTGCCACATCCGAAATACTCCGTATCATCTATTAGTGAACTTGTTTCAGAGGGGGAGCAAGTTTACTTCCGTCTGGTTCTCAGGGAGAAGACTATGCAGGCTCCTCGTCCCTCGTGTCGCACGATCTCAGCACTCGCTATACTCTTCGCGCTCCTCTCGCCGGCGGCGACACCGCAAACCCCACCCAGCTCCCCAGCGAGTCAACATTCAACCGCAGACAATCCCAAATCTAAGCCGACCTGCACGGATAACAGTACTTACGTAAATTCAAAAGGTGAAACTGTCAGAAGACCGGAAAACTGTTCAGCGGCCCCAAAAGGAGTCACGGCTCAATGTCGGGACGGAAGCTATAGCTTCAGCCAAAGCCGAAGAGGAACGTGCTCGCACCATGGGGGAGTGGCGAAGTGGCTCTAGCAAATTCAACTTCCCAGGAGACGACAATCGCACGATATCGAGTTACGTGCACCCGCAAGCGGGGTTCTCACTTTGATCCGCACGAGAGAATCGCATACTCGGAAGTGACGGGGTAACTGGAAATTCTCGGAAGATGAAGCTATTCGCGCGATCGAAAACTATACAAGCTCCTTCTACACTCTGGTCAATAGCAGAGAAGCTGACGTTCTAGTCGCGACACACAATGGCCGGAAGTACCCTAAGGCAACAGCAGACGACTATCGTCCTGACAATCTGTTGAGCCTGCCGGAGTGCGGCAGCTGACCCCGATTTCTGGATTCGACCACTCTTTGAGTGAGAGAGGAAACTACGATGCCAATCAAAATTTCGGTGGCGGGACTGGCTCAGTTTATGAATGCCACGTCGTTCAGGCAACGACGACTTCTCCGAGACCACAAGTTTCCATTCACCAAAGATGGACATCGAAAACCGCAGATCGTTCGCTATAGTGAAGCGCGCTCCACCATCCAGAAATACCACTCGCATGACAACGATGTTACGGTGTTGCTGGACGCTGTAGAGGCACTTAAAAAAAAGGCTTCCGAAAACCCAGACAAAGACCCGAGCAGGATTGAAGACAACATCCGCGCAATCAAGACTTACATGAAGCATTTCCAGAATAATCAGTTCCGAGTGCTGGAAAACCCGCGCCCCAGATACATTCATGGCGAAGTTCACGTCACTACCGCTCCAGACCTGTATGTGGATGAGAATGGAACTAAGAAACTCATCAAACTGGATTTCAATGCCAAGGAACCGAAGGAAGAGGTCGTAAACATCATCTTGAAGGTCATGCACGAGGCCGCCAGTGGCGAGGAATTGGGGGTGAGGCCCGCCGATGTAATCTACTTGGACGTGTCCCGCCAACGGCAATTCACTGGGAAAAAATTGAACAAGCAGTTGAAAAGAGATATAGATGCCGCTTGCGAGACAATCGCTGACATCTGGCCGAAAGTGAAACAGTCTTGAAGGCTGATTCTACGTTAAAGGCCCAAGTTCAACTCTCGTCTCGAGGAGATGTGATATTTGTCCTTGGTGCGGGCGTTGATCGAGTGCTCGGGCTTCCGCTTCTGAACACTCTTTTCAAGGATCTGAGTGATTTCACTCGTGGGCCAGGCAAGGCCATCAACAAGGCGATCCGCAACCATGCCAAATCGCTGCCTCTTGATCTTCAAAGCTATGGCGGAGATCAGGCTGAAAACCTGGGACAGAAGTTGCTCGGCTCACACCCACATTTGCTCCCAAAGATTCTCACGGTTCTCGACAAGCATCGCGACGCAGGCAACGTCAGAGTGAACACCGTAAAGACGTTGATGAAGAAATTGTCAGTGATCGCGTCCGAGAACGAACTGAACGAGGCCATGATGACTGAGCTTTCGAAGTTGGCTGGTCAGGCCGATTCCGGCGTCACGGACACTCTTCTCGACCCCAATCACATCTCTTTTCGGCCCAAAGCTCGGGAGGCGATCAAAGCTGTCTTCACTCAGGTCCTTGCCGAGATCCCTGATCTGACTCCCGAGGACCGAGCAGTGTTCGCAGACGTAATCGCGTTATTGTCGAATTTCGAAGAGCTAATGGCTGATCTTTTCACCGGATATTTCACAAAACATATCCCTGATCAGAAGAAATACTTCTACCTGGCGTGGCTCCTTTGGGCATACATTCGGCACAAGGAAGATGCCGCCCGCAATAAGCGTGATTTGTCTTTCTACAAGACCTTATCGGACAGTCACGTGAGCGGGGACAACATCGTCACCTTCAACTACACCGACTTCTTTGACGACAGGACGCGGCCGAGAAATGGTTATTTTCATGGGGAATGTAAGGCTTTCATTCGTTTCCGTACACGCGAGTACGTAGCCAACGATGTTCAAGCTAGAGACGCAACCACATTGGAACGGATGGCCGCATTCCTTGATCAATTGAAGGTTGACTGGATGAAGGATCCTCCGGAAGTATCGTTGCCGGCCATCGTTCCGCCCCTTGCTATGAAGCCGGTCATCTGCACAGAATACCTAGATCGTTGGTACCACTGCGGGCAGATAATCAAGAAGGCCAAGACGATTTTCATCATTGGCTACTCCTTCGGCGTGGCGGATGAACATTTCAACGACCTGATCAGGAAGGGCAACCGAGAGGCAAACTTGATAGTGGTGGACCCCGACATCGAAGCCGTGATGAACCGAGTGTGCCAGACCCTCGATCACGACAAGTCAGGATTCCGAGCGACGAGTGTCGAAGGATTGAGTTGTAAAGTAGGTGGCCGACTCACATTCGTCAACGCAAAGGCCGAGGGGATCAACAGCGCCCAGCTAAAAGGACTTCTTGAATAGGCTCTCCTGTTATGACCGATGGTAATACGAGCAAGAAGACTAGCGATACGGCAGCCGGGTACGGCTGCCTATTCTTGTTGGGGATCGTGGGTGCAATTGGCTATTGGGTATACACCGGGATCGACTCGTCCGGTTGGATGCAACATCGGCAAGACAGCGTGATCACAGCTGAGTCGAATTGGTTCGTCGGCGAGAGCAAGGATTGCACGTCGTATCCACTGGATGAAAAAACTGCGCACGGTATGGAGAAGCCAACAGGCTACGCGATCTCTAAAATCAGCTGCGATGGAAGGTCCGGAGCACAGCGTCAAAATTACATTTCTAGGTAGAACTGAACAACCCGATCACTCTTGGGTTCGGTGGAGATGCACGCGAAATCAGGACTCATTTACCTGCAAAGAGACCGATGCTTCGCCACCAATCGTGAGATCGCATGACGTCAAGACGGGCAGGCCTATTCTGTCCTACGATGGCGGCAAGACTTGGGAATGGGCAGATCAATAATACACATTGGGAGCTTTGCGACGGCTGACATTCCATCAGCTAACAACCTCGCCAATGTTGATCTTTTCCTCTGAGCAGGCAATTTCTGAAATTGGTCTTATTCTTCAATTAGGGGTACAACTTGAATCTAGCTGTTTTTCCCGATGTGCCCGCGTGGGAGTGTAAAGCGACGCAATCGGCAGAACTCTTCGTTCCAAACGAAGCGTTGCATTGTTTGCCGCTTAGACCGAACCGAAAAGGCCCCATGTCTTGGAAAATCGTGCGTTCAAACGAAAGCTTACGACCGGAATGGTGACGCAGAACCCCTAGAACAATACCGGGGTGAGTCATTCTGAATGGCATCTCCGACCCAGAGAGAGATTGTCGCGGGTATTCGGCGCGAACTAAATGTGACTGGTCGCGCGCGACGCTTTGAAGTTGTTCGCTCGTCCCGTCAACAGAATGCAATTCGGGTAGACCTCAAGCCATCCATAGATGGAACAAAGCTTGATTACACGCTCGAAGGTGGGACGGCGAGCTGGCATCATACTGCCTCACCGGTGGTAGCAGTGTCTGTCGATGAATTTGCCGTCTACATCCAGCCGGCGAATGACTCGATACCTAGAGCTGGCGAAGTTGTTACCATACGTCCTCCTCGTTTTCTCGATGCCTTACTCGAATGTTGGATGGATGATGTTATTGCCACTGCGTGCTTCAATTGGGCTGCGCAAGCGCTTGTAAGTCATGACTTATCAGGTCGGGGGCTGTTCCCCAGTTTTGTCGAGCTACGCGAACGTCAGAAAGAAGCATACAGGCTTATTTCCTACAGAGCAGGTTTCCTTTGGGGACCTCCCGGGACTGGAAAGACGCGAACAGCCGGGTCCATTGTTTCCGACTTCGCATTAACGTATCCTGACAGCAAAATCTTACTGATTGCACCCACCAATGCTTCCGTAGACCAGCTATTAATTGCGGTGGATGACCGCCTCGCAACTTCCACTACTGGCCAGATACTCCGGAGAGATTGCGCAAGGATTGGAAGTAATTTCCTCGCCCGCTACTACTCTAATCGACCTCATCTACTTCCGCTGAGTACTGACGACCTTTTACGGGAAAAGGCAAGACTTGAGGTACTACAACCTGACGCTGAGGATTTCGACGCAGCAGTTGTATGGAAAAGCCAAATGGACCGCATTTCTACCGCCATGCGTACTGAGTTCGTCGAAACCGTGGCCGAGAAGCGAATTGTCGCGATGACTGCAGCCATGGCTTCTATGCATTACAAGGAGCTCCATGCCCTTGCTCCCTTTTCCCTAAGCGTGCTTGATGAGGCCTCGCAGCTTGGGCGCGCTGTGTCCCTGATGCTTGCTCCACTTGCGGAACAAGTCTTAATTGCGGGGGACCCGAAACAGCTACCTCCGATTTTCAGCGTGTCCCAAGCCTCAGTGGCAAAGTGGTTCGGCCGAACACTATTTGATGACTATATGCACAAGCATCACCCGTCGACTTGTTTTCTCAATGAACAGTCCCGCATGGCCAAGCCCATTTGCACTCTGGTGAGTAGCGTCTTTTATGATGGCGAACTACAGGTTTGCGAGGAAAGTCTCTCCGATCCAGCGTGGCTTCGCGAAAGGCAAGGCGTCTCTCTCGGAGCGGATGCGAAAAACGTCCACATTGTTGATATCAGCACTGAAGCCACCGCATACGGCAGCTCACAGAGGCGTACCGAATCCGCAGAGGTCGCGGTACGAATTGTCCAGCAATTAATGAGAAACGTCAGGCCTTCGTCAATTCTCATTCTTACGCCATTCGTACCGCAAAGGAAGCTGATTCGCGAAAAACTCAAGGCATTCGGTCTCAGTAGCATCAAAGTCAGTACGGTCCACGCTGCTCAGGGGTCTGAACGGCACACAATCATCTTCGACCCTGTTAAGGGCGACAGTTGGTTTTTAAGAAAACCAGATGTGGGGCCTCGATTGATCAACGTAGCTGTTAGCCGCGCACAGGGATGTCTAATTCTACTTCTGTCGCGAGGCGATTGCGAACATCAAATACTTGCTTCTCTGTATAACATCGCGACTGATAAGGGTACATTTCACCTTGGTACCTGAATTCGTTGCTGGGGCCCTGTACCTGAAATAGCGACGGATGCGTGCGGATCGAGTAGGCGGTTACAACCGGTCGATCTCTCAAGAAGAACTTTGCTGCGAATCCTCAATACATGAACACCTGCTTTCTTGGTGCTGGCAATCCAAAAAGTTCCCGTAAGGATTTCTACAATCCGAACATCCTGCGCGAGTTCGATAAGAACTACACTTTAAAAAAATAAGCCCGAATACACCGACTCAAGCGCCACGAAACATCATTGTCGAGGCCACCATCCTTCCGAAGATTGCGCGACCATCAACGAGCCCATAAATCGCTTCGCCTAGGCAGGATGAGCAAAAAGGTCTTTCGGTGAGAAATCGTCGGAGCGCAACTGAGGCCTGTACGTCGACTCCTGTAATCGTTTCAGGAAGGCCGCCGGAGATTCGAGGGCATCATCCAGTTCTTTCCGCTTCATCAGACTCATGAACAAAGCAATCGATCTGGCCTGACAATTGATTGAACGGAACGGATTGAATTCGATATCGCTAAAACCGTCGTGGAATGAGAGTTTCCTGATCCAGTCGCGATGAGGGTAAAGACTGCCAGCGTACAGCCAATCGTAAAAAGCCGTCTTCGGTTCTAGAGGCCATTTTTTACCCTCAAAATCGAACCCAATCAATTTTCCGGACTCCCTGATACGAGGGTCTTTCTTTGCCTCTCTTGGTTCCATCTCGTAAAGGCGCACGAACGGGCCACCTTTTTCGAAGACTTTGCTGCCCTGAAATACGCTTTCCAATGGAACTTCGCCCAGCCCTTTTGTGTTTACTTTCAAGTGAAACGCGCTCAGGTGTTGACCGCGTTTATGTTCAGATTTCGTCGATACTTCCAGAATGTTCTTGTATCCGGCCGCCTCTGCGGCTTTGTGAAGAGCCTCTATGTTCTTTTCTTTTTGTACAAGCGCGAAACCAGGGCTCCAGATCATTTGAAGAAACACTTCCTTCACCAGTTCGTCACTCTCGGGATTGGGCACGAAAATTGGGCGTTCAGCCATTGGGTAAATTCCGGATGAATCCTGCCGCTACGTAGTTAGGAATCAAGATCTCACACATCTCCGCCGCATGTCTTTTGTCTTGCGCAACGGGGTCATTCCAGTCCGTCCAATCATATAGAGCATGGAAATCAATCAGATTCCTTTGCAGTGCGTCGGCAAGGGTTGTCGTTTCCGCGTTATTCGCATAGCCTACGCCCGTAGCAAACATCACACCGGGATGAGCCAGAATAGCTTTATCAATTCTCAAATACGTCAAATTCGAGTTCGGATTTCTCTCTCTGACACGGAACGCCATTGGATGGCCCGCTGTGAAACACAAGTGGACAAACTGATCCATTCCACATTGCCTGTCGAGAACCAGACTTGCCTCATCTCCACCCGAGCAGAAAGCCTCTCCCATCTCGTTAAGTCTCGCTGTAGAGAAAATTCCGCCGAGTCGTCGAATTCCCGGGAGATTATTTACGTTCGTGAAGTGATAAAGATGCGGGACTCGAACCAGCGCCGGTGCCACGGCTCCGCCCATAGGGCTGTCATTTTACCTCGAGTAGAGTGGGGCCAACCACCTACGAACTGCAGTTGGCCCGGCAGCGAGTGCAGGAATCTATGAGCAATTCTCTGCGTTTGAAACCCCATGAAGCCTCCAACGCCTGAATCACCGTGAACATGCAATGCTTTAGGCCGCTGCCTGTGCTCCTAAAGTCCTTTGGTTCCCGCTTGCTGATGGTTTCGAATCGCACTCTCCAAGCGGATTGATTTGTGCTGTCATAAGGAGAGAACCCCTCCGCCGAATTAACTCGACTGACTGTCGGTCAGCTGCTCGTCGTAGTGGGGATCCAATATCGGCTCGAATCGAAAACGTAACTCCGGACTGCCGACTATACTGCAGTTAGCCGAACGACACCTCGGTCGCCACCGTCGCACCGCAACTGGACCCATTCGATAGCTTCTTAAACGGGATCCGGCTCGACTGGCACTGCCTAAACGAGACAAAGGACCTCCATGGAATAGCGACGAACGTCATGCCTGTCCAAGACGTCTGTCTAAGCTATCTCCAACACCACCAACCGGACCGGTGCTGCTGTTGTCTTTCGGATGATTTCGCCGTAGAGAGCGATCTGTCGCCGGTATCTTGGCTCGTCACCAGGCCCTGTCTTGTAATCGAGTACTGTCCATCGGCTCCCGTCGAACGACACAAGGTCGATTACACCTTCGTGGAATTCCCCCTTCGCATCGTACGTCACGGGATACTCCCGGTGGACGCGTTGCGCGTTGAGAGCCGACGAAACCAACGGATATGCGAATGTGCGAACCACGATATCGACGGCTTGCTGACGAGCGCTTGCTTCCATCCGCAAGCCGACCTCATGCACGGTCGCGAGAGCCTCGATCTCGGCCCGGTCGGGGGGGAACGAGGCATGGGCAAGAAGAGCATGCACGAGATCGCCGTGCTTTCGCCCGCGAGGAGCCATGCCGGCGGTAGTGGGGCCGGAATCCAGGCGGAGGATTTCAACTTCGTCGTCCGCGATCCCTTCGGGCAGGACGTCGACTTCTGTGATCCGACGCACGCGGAACTCCGGCCGCACCCCGTTCGTCAGACGTTCATTTCGCACCGCGCGCCACTCGTCGTGTTGACGGAGTCCCTCTGCAGGTTCGCTCATTGTTGGCCGCAGGAGGGATTCGTCATCGATGCCTCCGTCCGTTTCCGGCGTACCCGCCAGGAGACTCGGGTCGAACCAAACAATGCGGTGCGAGCCGACGCCGGCGTTGTGCAGGCCGGGCCGCAGGATCTCCTCGGGCTCCGCATCAAAGGGCCGCCGCAGAACGGTGTCTTTGCCCTTGAAGGCACAGCCAGGCGCGGGTGCTGGGCTGCTCCACTTGCCTTTTGCAGGGTACAGAGCGGGATAGAGCGGCATAAGCCAGCTCTCATGCCGGATCTCGTCGCCTGTCGCCGCCACCACCAGAAGGTCGCGGGCGCGCGTTGCCGCGACATACGCAATCCGCCAAGCCTCCTCCGTATCGCGCCGCATTTCCATATCCGCGTTGTCCGTCAGATCCTTAGGCGACCAGCCGATAAGACGCTGCGCGGCAAGGCCGCGTTCGGAATTCACATGCCGACCGCCGCCCTCGAACCGGATCATTGGCGCGTTCATATCGGCGAGAATGACCACGGGAAATTCCAGGCCCTTAGATTTGTGTGCCGTCATCAGTGTGACGCCGCTGCTTTTGCGCTCCATCAAAGGCGTTTCCGAGGCCTCGCCGCCCGCGGATTCTTCCTCCAGGAACTGAACAAAAGACCGGAAGGACGTGGCACCGTTGACCTCGAACCGGCGCGCAAGGTCGATGAGGCGATAGACATTCGCCAGGACCCGCTCCCCGCCCTTGCGTAACGCGAAGCCGGCCAGGGCGCGCACATGCTCCAGAAGTAGGGTCAAGGTGACCGCAACCGGCCGCGCGTTGCGCTCTTGATGCAAGGCGGCCAGGAACTTCAGCCCGTCCGCGATCGGCTCGAAGGCTGCATCCAGATCGTCGGGCAGCTTCCGCAACGGATTCGGCAGCGCGTGGGTCGCCTCGCGGAACCGGAAGAGCAGTTCATCCGCGATCGCGAAAAGCGGTCCGCGAAGCGCGGCATAGACGCTCAGAGAATCCTCGGGCCATTCAACCGCACGCAGCGCGGCCCGCAGCGCCACTGTCTCTTCCCGTCCATGGAAGGATTTCGAGCCCACGAGCATGTGGGGAATGCCATGGGCTTCGAGAGCGCGCACGTAATCGCGCGTCGCGTCCTTGCCAAAATTGGTGAAGTTCCGAAAGAGAATGCAAATATGCTCTGGCGCGATCTTGACCGGCTCGCAGGTCTCCGGATCAACCACCCGCCACCCTGCCACGTCGCTTTGCCGAATCAGCAAGGCCACGAACGCGGCGACAGTGTCGGGTGCACACTTTTCGATCGCCTTGGCGCTGAAATTTCGTTTTCCGTAGGGGGCAGGCATCGGCAGCGCTATTACCGCAGGCTGCCCTGGGATGTCAGGACGCCCGCCCATCAGCGGCAGATAATTCTCGCCCATCAGCGGCTCGAAAGCCGCGTTGACGAAGTCCAGGATGGGTTGGACCGACCGGCGGCACTGCTGGAGCGACTCCTGTTTCACCCCGGCCGCCGCAAGAACGGTTTTAACATCGAGATAGCGGCTCACGTCGGCGCGCCGAAAACGATAGATCGACTGTTTCGGGTCGCCGACGAGGAACAGCTTACCGCGCGCTGGCACGGCTTTGCGCCAGTCGCGCTCCGCCGGATCGTCCGCCGCGAGCAGGAGCAGCACCTCCGCCTGAACAGGGTCTGTGTCCTGAAATTCATCGACGAAGATCCGCCCGAACCTGTCCTGGAAATAGCGGCGCGCTTCGTCATTCTGCAATAGGGCGCGAGCGCCAAAGAGCAAGTCGCTGAAATCGAGCTGCCCGGCCGCCTGCTTTTGCTTCTGGTAGAGCTCTACGAGCTCCCACAATTCGTCGCGCAACGCCGCCACGAGATCAGCTTCCGCCGCCGCCTGGAACCTCTTGATCTCAAGCGCGAGGCGACCCCATTGGTTAAAGAGGTCGTCTCGCTTCACGTCCTTGCTCAGAAACCCCGATCCTTTCTTGAGGTACCGGGTGCGGCCGAGAAGGCCGATCGCGTCCGCTTCGAGGAGATCATCGTCGCGGGTGCCGCCGGCCTCGGCGCGGGCCGACCGCGCAGCGAATTCCGCCACCGGGCCTAGGTCGCGAACCAACGGGTCCTTCGCCCGGCTCTCAGGCCGCATGCTTCGGATTTCAATCGCGCCCGCAATGATCGAATCGAGCTCGGCCTTGCGGTCGAAGACCGGGCGCGCCCAAATTGCGGGATGATCCCGCCATTCAATCAATGACCATGCGGCGCTGCGCAGGGACTTCAGGGCGTCGCGTCCCTCTCCATCGTCGCGCCAGGTCAGCCGGGTCAGCGCACGGCGTAGAACAGGATTTGGCGCGGAGAGCCGGCGTTCAACCCAACGCCGGAACACGCCCGCGAATAGCGCCGCGGCGGCCTCCTGATCGAGCTCGACAAATCGCGGATCGACGCCCGCTTCGACGGGACGCTCGCGCAGCAGCCGCGCACAGAAAGCGTGAATCGTGCCAACAAAAGCGAGTTCCAGATCCGCGGACGAGAGTCCAGCCTTGCCCAGTTCCTCGCGCAACCGCAATTTCAGTTCGCCCGCCGCCGCGTGCGTAAAGGTCACGGCCACCACGGTGGCGAGTCTCGTTCCGGCCGCAACGCACCGGACGATCTGATCGATGAGTTGAGTCGTCTTGCCGGTGCCTGCCGACGCTTCCAGGAAAAAGCTGGCTTCAACGCCTCGCGACAGTGTCATTTAACCTCCCGCAGCTGGACTAGAGACTGCAATTCTCCTGGCGGTTTCCGCAGGACCCGTTCTTCTTCGTATGGTCCGCAGACGACGGCATAGTCACATCGGCCGCAGGCGTTCTCGCGCGGTGCGGCGGGCAAGATTCCATTGGCGATCGCGGTGTCAATGGTCGAGAGAACGCGCTCCGCTTCGTCGCGGGTTCCGGCGGAGAGCGGCATCCATATGCTACGGTACCCGCCCCGAACCGTTGCATAAAACAAGCGTCCGCCACCGACCTTCGTGCCGGGATAGAGCTGCTCTGCCACCAGGGCGTAAAACAGAGGCTGCAGCACCTCCCCTTGCCCGGTGACCTCCGGCGGCGGATCGGGATAGCTACCGGTCTTGTAATCCGTTACCCAGAGGGCGCCATCGGGCGACTGTTCAACCAAATCCATGCGGCCGTCGAGCCGCCATCCGTTCCCGATTACGACCTCGTCGAACGTCTTCTCGCACTCGACGGGCGCCCAGCCAAGATGATCCGTCGCGACGGAGACCAGCCAGGTCTGCAGGTCCGCGTGCAGCCTTTCCACTTCGTTTTTCCAGATCTCATCGATGGCAGGAGCGAGGCGCTCCGCGTACTCGGCAGCCACCTCGGAGACGACTCGGCTGAGCACATTCGACGCCTCTGACAGCGCAGCCTGATTCGTCGGATAGCCGCTCAACAGCGGCACGAACCGCTTCTGGATCTCGTGCAAGATGCTGCCGCGGGTCAGCGGGTCGAGCCGCTCCACGGCGGCCGGTTCTTTCATCGGCGCCAACCCAATCAGTGTGCTCAGTGCAAAGCGGTAGGGGCAGGACGCGAACAACTGGAGGCTCGAGGGCGAATAGGCGCGCGATGACAATCGGAAGCGCTCTAACAGCTTTGGCTCCGAGGAAGCCGCGCGGACCAGACCATCGGCCGTGGACCATTTACGGCTCCAGCGGCTCCAGCGGGTCCTGAGCGAGCGGGCGAGAGTCGGCTCGATCTGAGTAAGATAGGCCGCCAGCCCTGGCGTTCCCTTGCCGGTCATTGCGGGGCGCAGCCGCGCGAGGTCGTATTCCGCATCGTCGATGGCGTTGCGCGGGTCGAGGGGCGCCGGCCAGCCAATGCGGGTTTCGATGCCGCCTTCGGCGGCCCGCTCGATGGCGCGCCGATCCAGGGTTTCTCCAGTGGAGGCCCGCGCCGCTTCGAGGACGTAAAAAGAGGGAACGCGCACGCGTCCCGAAGCGAGTTCGATCCGCGGCCATGACAGGACGATCTCGCCGGTTGCGGTCGCACAGGACTGGCGCAAGAGAAGCCGCTCCCTACCTTCCAGTTCGGCCACATTTCCGGGTAGCAGCGGATCATCGAAGAGCGGTTTGGGAAACGTGCCCTCGCAGAGGCCGGGAACAAACACGAGCTGAAAGACGAGCCCCCTCGCCTCCTCGATCGAACCAACGAAAACCCGCCCGTATCGGTTTCCGTTGGGCTCGCGCCGCAGTGTTCCCAGATTTTCGCTCAGGGCTCGCACCACCTCCGGCAGCGCTACATGACCCAGATCGCGCAGGGGCTCCAGCTCGTCAAGGAGATCTAGGACGCCGTCGGGATTGTCGAGGGCGGCCTCCGCCAGGGGACGAAGGCCATCGAGCCACTCGCCCCAGGTGCGCGGCGCGCGCAACCCGTCCAGACGCTCGATCAGCGGCAACGCGAAGTCGGCGAGTTTCTCCAGCCGGTTCGATTGCCACCCAATCCGTTTGCGCATGGGTTCATCGCCCGCCTCCGTCAATCTATCCTGCAGCTCCGCAAGCAACCCGGCAAGACGGCGCCTCCAGCGTCCGGCGCCGCCGATAACTGCCGCATCGACTAGCAGCTTTTCCCACCCGTAGGGGTATTCCTTCTGCTCGTGGGAAAGATATTCGCCGAAGCGCGATGCTGTCAGACCTTCCTCGGCGCAGTGCAGGAGAGCCAGGAACGAGCGGCCCGCGGAATCCGGGCGGACGGTTCCGCGCGTGAACCACGCGCCGATGCCGGCGCGGCGGAAAGAATCCTCGATCAGGGGCTGGTAACGTCCCGGGCTGCGAAGGAGAACGGCGCAGGAATCGAAAGGCAGCGCGGATGCCAAAATGCGTCGCGCGATTTCGATGGATTCGAGAGCTTCGCCCGATGCGGAAAAGAATGTGACGCCTACTGGGTTCGCGGGAGCCGTGACCTTTTCTTCGAACAGTTGACGCTGGAGGGCTTGCAATGCGGTCCGTGGGCGCGTGGACGTTGAGACGCGAGGGCTGACAGATTCGATGCTCGCGGCCTTTGCCGACAACGCCCCCACGAACGCGCGCTCCAAGTCGTTGTCCGGCCGGAGATCAAGGAGGAGCGTCGGCAGACCTGTGAGGTTATGTTTTCGCGCCTCGACGGCTTCGATCGCTGCCTCGATCTGCTCGACTGGACCCGCCAGCGCTTGTTCCTGCATGGCCGCCTCATAGGCGGCGCTCAGGACCCTCAAATCGCCCTCCGGCAGCGCCTGCGCCTGAAGGCGCGTCCGCGTTATTGTTTCTACCAGCGCGCCGGGGAAACCGGGTGTACGCGCGACGGGCAGGAAATAGGTCAGGTTTGTCCGGGCGATCACCTGCGCCGCGAGAGCTTCCGACGACAAGAGAGTCATCGGACGCAAGCCCCGTTTCGCGAGGACAGCCGAGGCCAGCGCGGTTATCAGCTGCCGCAGCGAATAGCGATGGATCCCGCTTTGTGATCCGCCGTATTTACGGACCACATGATCCGCCGCGCTCCGCTCCATGGCAACGATGAGAACTTCCTTGCCTGCATGGCGCCGCAGGAAATCCTGCGCGGGGCCGTAGATCGCAGCGAACTCCATCGAGAAAGCATGCTAACAGCTGTCGCCTCATGTTTTAGTAACAAAAGCCGCTGAGCAATACCATGATCTCGCGGGCGCAGAGCGTCCCCCGTCAAAGGAGTGGACGAAGTGTTCGATCTGGAAGAACTGACGATTCCCGATCTCGTGCGTAATTACCAATTGATCCGGGGCGTGCTTGCCGCCTCTGCAACGGGCGGCTCGTTCTGCGTCTTATGCGATGCAAGACGGGCCGATTTGATCGAGCGCTGGTATTCGGTGATGCGGGCGGTCAAGAACTGCGTTCTCCGCTGCTGGCTGCAGCTGCTGACCTGGCAGGACCTAGCGGGCGTGATGCCGGCATCTCTCCGGAAATTTCTTGTGCTGAAATACGGAATTACACCAGCAAAGACCCGACGTCAGTCCCCGCGCTCTCAATCGCCAAGACATTGCTGACAAAGTGATCAGCCGCATTTCTGGCGGCGAGCAAGAGCAGAACATATTCAGCAGCAATTAAACCAAATCCAAACGTCAGCGCTCGAAGGGAAGGATGTATCCATACCGACGCGACCACAAAGGCCGTCATAATGCTCGCGACGAGTGCCGTCATCTCGCGGTAGCGGAGATAGGCGCAATGGGCGTCCTCGACCGCCGGATGGTCCGCATTTTTCTGGTAGAGCGTATACCAGAGACGGGTCTGTTCAGCTGGGTCCGAAGGAAGTGGCCCGCATTTCTCGGCCAGGCGCCGCCTGTCGACACGCGGGTCGTTGAGTGCGAACAGGGTAAAAGCCCGGTTGGAAGGCAGGCAGTTCTTTTCCATCCGCCAAAAAATCAGGACCTCTTTCCATCGCCGCGGAAAGGCCCAACTGACGATGCCGATTACCAGAGCCAGAGCTGAGGGAACAGCGATAAGTTTCCCGAGCGTGGCGATATTGCCTTTTGTCAGATCGTTAAGAAGAATCGCCATGTGCTTCAAGCCCTCCAGCAAGACGCCCAGGACGATGGCGTTTACGAGAACAAAGGCGATCAATTGAGGCTGATTTTTTTCTTTTAGAGTCTTTCCCATGGTTCAGGTCCGATTCAGCGCGGCTCATTAATGTGTTTTTTGAAAAAGGGCTCAAGCTCTGCGCGGTTGCCCAAGGCGATCTGCACCGTCGGCTCGCAGTCCTTTACCGGCTCGTCATAGATACCGAGATGTTGCAAAAGGTAAAGCATCAGCGCTTCCCGCACGCATACAAGGAGGCGGCCGTCCTGCATACCATAGTCCAATTCAATCGCCTTTCGCTGCGATTCCGAAAGATGGGGAGCCGGGACCACGATGGCCTCCAGCGAAGAGTGCCACTCTATGTCAGCCGCCGGATCTGTATCGAAAACGTTGTCGATCGCGATTTGCAGCATGCGGGCGAGAACGAAATCCAGGTATCGTTGGCGCCGGTGGCAGAATGCTCTCGCATGCCACCGGAACCCATCGAAAGCCAGGGCATGTGGCGAGATTTTCCTTATGCCCGGGTTGGCGTCGCTCATGGACTGGTACTTGATTTCGACCGAACATCGCGTTCTGATCGCCTGGAGGATCGTGCGCAGGGTGAGAGGGTCTACGGAACGAGTGGGCCCATGAACGATCCCGCTCGGAGGCAGCCGGCCTAAGAAGGTTGAAGTCTGGGGAAGATAGCCGGACTCTACCGCCAGGACGCGGTTCAGATACCCGTCGGCCGAATTGGGAACCAGGACCGGAGAGAACGAAGGCCCAGCAAGATAAGTCTTTTCGGTGCTGTCGTATACGGCATTCTCCGGAGCAAGCTCTTTATATTTCGCCAGGTCGAGAGATGCCTGCGGCATCGAGATTCGAAAGAAATTCATGAGGTCGGAGCGGTTCACGCGCCCTTCCCACAGGAGCCGGAATTCGATGAAGTCGAGGCGCAGCTTCTGGCTCCAGCTTACTGGCGGCCAAATCTGTTCACCCTCCAAGATTTTATCCCCCTCGGACCCATCTAAAGACTAGATGGGTATATAATCTAGACGTATTGTACCTGAATCAGCCGTGCACCGGCCACCCCGGAATTTCCAGCTGGTTCCAAGGAGAACATATGTCGACAACCACTACCTGCTTTCCGGTCGGCAACGGGGACATGACGTTGATCTGCCTCGGAGACAAGGCCGGAACAACCATCCTTATTGATTGCAACATTCGGGCGGCCGCCGATGACCCCGACGATGACACCCGCGATGTAGCGAAGGATCTTCGGGATCGCATCAAACGCGACAGCAAGGACCGACCCTTTGTTGATGCATTTCTTAATACTCATCCGGACGCAGACCATTGCCGCGGCGCCAAGAAGCACTTTCATCTCGGGCCGGTGAAAGACTACGCGGACGACAAGAAGCCTGACAACGAAAAGAAAATCCTGATCCGGGAAATCTGGTCATCGCCGATCGTCTTCCGCCGCGCCAGCAAAGAACACACGCTGTGCGAGGATGCCGAGGCCTTTCAAAAAGAAGCGATTCGGCGTGTGCTGCTTGCTCGCGAAAAAAATTGCGCGGGAATCGAGAGCGGGGACCGCGTTCTGATCCTGGGCGAGGACATTGACGGCAAGACCGACGATCTCCGCGGCATTCTGGTCAAGCTGGACGAAGTCTTCGACCGGGTCAACGGCACGCACAATCAGCTTTTCAAGGCGCGTCTTCTGGCGCCATTACCGGTCTCCGACGACGAAGACGAGGAAGACCAACTCGGCAAGAACCACTCCAGCGTGGTACTAAACATCGAACTTGCCGACACGTCGGAGCGGAAAACGGTGAAGAATTTTCTTATCGGCGGCGACGCCGACGTGCTGATCTGGGAGAAGCTCTGGGAAAAGCACGAGAAGAAACCTGAAGTTCTTGCCTACGACTCGATGCTGACGCCTCACCATTGCTCATGGCACACGCTATCCCATGACAGCCGTACCGATCTCGGGGACGACGCCGAGGTCTCTGCCGACGCCAAATCGGCGCTCTCGCAGATTCGCCAAGGCGGTTACATTATCGCCAGCAGCTGCCCAATCAAGGACGACGACTGTGACCCGCCGTGCCACGCTGCCAAGCTCGAATACGAATCAATCGTCGAGGGTGCGGAGGGCGAGTTCCTCTGTACCGACGAGTATCCGACGGAAAGCGAGCCGGCGCCCTTGGAGCTTGTAATCGCGGACGGCAAGCTCACCAAGTCTGTTCGCTTGGCTGCCTTGCACGCACCCGCGATCCTCACCAGCGGCATGATTGACCGGATTGGTGCCAGGGCGGCGGAAGCGGAAGCCGTGAAACGGGGCGGCAACAGCCGCTATGCCTGAGCAGCCCGGCATTATGGCCCGTTACCTGGAGGAAGGGATTTCGAAGGCAGATACCTTCCTCCAGGAATGCGGGGCGCGTCGCCTGCCGGATTCCGAAGCACAATCCGTCGAAGGACGTGATCTGGTTGCAGCGTGGCAGTTGATCGTCGAAACGCCGACCTCCCAGCGCCGGCTCAATGTCTGCGTGAATCATCAATTTCCGTTTTCGTTGCCGCAGTTTTTTCTCGTCGACAAGCCTCCGTTTTTGACATGGCCGCATATTGAAGAGGATGGCCTGTTGTGCCTTCGTCGGCGCCGCATTGCAAAATTCCGCGAGCCCGAGAACGTCATTGGGCACCTGCTATGGGAAGACGTGTACCCGCTGATCTGCAACAGTGAATCGGGTGCGAACCAAGATGACTTCAGAGCGGAGTTTTATTCTTACTGGAATCGTGGGCTTTCGACTGAAACGCAAAAAATAAGAAGCCTGCTTCGTCCACATGGTCCGAGCCGTTTGGTAAGCATATGGCGGGGTGAAGCGCGCTCGATCATCGGTGAGAGTGAAGGCCAAGTGTTGAATTGGCTGCGCAATCTTCGGGGAAGCAAACCGCAATTTGATACGACGGACCTGGCGTGTTTGCTGTGGCTCGATGAGCCTCTATCGCCCACCGCATACCCGAAGACGGGTGCCGACCTGTATCGCATCGCTGGGTCCATACCCGGCGGCCGTGACCTACTCGAAAATTTTGCGAAACGCGGCTCCAGTCCGTTTTATTTCCTGATCGGCGCTGAGAGTGGAAATGGCCCGTGTCTTGCCGCGGTCCGCGCACACAAACCCTTGTCCACCAATGTCCGCGGGAAAAGGCGTGATCGCGTAAACAATGGCTTCCGTCCGGGCAAAGTGCCATCACAATTGCTTACGAAGCGCCTTTTTTCCTCCGACGCGAATACCAGCCGAATGGAGGTCGAACGCGTAGACGCGGCATGGATTCATGGGCGCGGACAAGATCCAAGGCAGAAGGAACTCAGCACGAAGACCGTCGTTATCTTTGGAAGCGGCTCGGTCGGCGCCCCGATCGGCCAACAACTCGCCATGACCGGCGTCGGCCACATCGTTACGGTCGATCCGTCTTGTCTGCGGTGGGCAAATGTCGGCCGGCATCCGCTCGGGGCTGACCATGTCGATGCGAAGAAAGCGATTGCATTGGCGGAGACATGGCGGAAAGCCTATCCTCACGCGAAGTTTAAAGGATTCGATTCGAGGTCGCAGAGCTTTCTGGTCGACCATCCCGAACTTGTCGCCAAAGCCGACCTCATTATTTGCGCCACAGCGGACTGGAAATCCGAACTTGAGATGAATTTATGTCAACGCGCCGGCGAGATCGCCACTCCAATTATCTATACCTGGACAGAACCCCACGCGTGCGCCGGTCATGCCGTTCTGATCTTTCCCGGCGGCCCATGTTTGCAATGCGGATTTTCAACCTCGGGGGATTGCAACGTACAGCTCACGGTATGGCCCGGTGACAACACTCTGCAGGCTGAGCCGGCCTGTGGCGCGGTGTTTCAGCCCTATGGACCGATTGAATTGCTAGGTACGATTTCTGTCGCCGCGAGCCTGGCTTTGGACGCGCTGCTCGGAAAAGCCAAGTCTGCAACACACTGCATCTGGGCGGGACCAGAATCACTGCTGACGGACGCCGGCGGCAACTGGTCGAACGAATGGATAGATGGAAAAATAGAACGGAATAAAGGCGGCTTTCAGGAGGAACGTGTTTGGGAAAAAGACCCCTCGTGCGACGTTTGTGGCGGCAGCGACCCCGTGACCCGCTCGTCTTCGAAATCGGACAATCCCAGCAACGCCTCGTCATCGACGCAACCGTCCTAAGTCACTTCGCCGAGCACCAACAATACGACAACGATTCACTGGAGGCTGGAGGCCAACTCTTCGCTCGCTTTTCGGACCATGAAATAACCATCTCAAACGTTACCGGACCTCGGGCGGCGGATCGTCGGTCGCGATATTTATACGTTCCCAATCGACGCGAAGAACAGAGAGAGATCGACGAGATGCATCGGAGAGGATTGCATTTTGTCGGCGACTGGCATACACATCCCGAGGCTGTTCCGACTCCGTCGTCTTCCGATATTCGGACCATCAATGAGGCCGTAGCGAAATCCCGACATCATCTGCACGGGTTCCTCATGGTTGTGGTCGGTAGCGCCGATTTTCCTACGGGACTGCACGTCTCGCTGAACACGGCAATTTCCCATCTTCGCCTTCTACCCGCTACCTAGCGGACTCCCCAACCGGACTGCGACATCGCAAAGGACATTTCAAAAATCGCAGCCGGACACCGGCCGGCCGCCGAAGTGCAGCCTCGCACACCGCGCAGATTACAGAATTCCTCTGTCCTTTGTCGGGAAATCGCGCCCACTTGCTAGCCCGTGCGAAAATCATCACATGCCCCGCCCCACTCTGCCTCACGGCGCCCGCGGCATCGAGGGCGAGAATTTCGTCCTTCAGTTTCTCGCGGACAAGATCGTATTCGTACCAAGGTCCGGCGCCGAAGGTGAGCACTACACTTTTCACGCCGGATCGAAGTCAGGCGTTTTCGATCTGCACGTGACTCAAATGTCCTCGGGGTGCAGCGCACAACACCGCACACTCTTCGCCATGCGGCGCGAGGACATACCACCGGCGCTCGAATTACTGAGGCCTCTATTGTCGGAGTTGCTCTCCCTACTACGCCCCCTACGGCTGGGATGGCTGAAGCACCGCGACATTGGCATCGCTCGTGGCATCGACCTCATCAGCGATCTGGACATCGCCGCCGCGACGCGCAAGCGCAAAGGCCGTCTTGCAATCGACCCGCAACTTTATAAGGCTCACATCTTCGTGCCGGAGTTTCTGGAAGAAATCTACGATTTCCCGAACGGCACGTTCGCACTTTTCCGGCACCAACGTCGGATCGGCATCGGCTTCAAAGCAACTCGTGCTGACGGCGACGTGTGTCTTTCCTGGGTCAAGCTAGGCGATCTAATGCGTTTCGGCCACGACTGGCAGCAGAAGGTGGTGAGCACGCTGCAAACTCTCGCTATTCCATCGGAACGCTATCCGGACTTTCCCTTTCTCCGACGCTGACAAAGTTCAGCGCTCACTACCACCTCACTGAGATCTCTCCTTGTTGCCGGTTTTTCAATCATGGCGCGGTTATGGCCGGGCGTGCTGTCCCGTCAAGGGAGTTAATGCAACGGGCTTTGGCCCGTTTTTTCAGCTGAGCCAGCCTTCTTTGTGGAATATCTTGCCATCCTCGTCCATATAGCGCACCAGAAGCTCCTCATTCGTGACATCGATGCTGGCATACCCGCTGTAGGCGAGCCCGCTGTCATAGCCCCGGCGGGTCAGCTGCGCAAAATCCATCGGCGGCTGCCCGGCCTCATCGTTGTCCGGGAATTTGTTCCGCTGAGTATCCATGCCGGAACGAGCCATGCCCGATTAATTGGGCGCGGTAGCCCTTGTCCTGTGACGGCAGTCCCCGTTCGATGGCGCTCGTTTAGCTTAGATTCGCAAAAATGACTGACTGTCGGACAGTCGACCATGTCACGGCACTACGTTTCAAATTGCTCGTGTGTGCCTGCTGTGTGCTGACTTCGGATCCGTGGCGACAATTCGCCATTTTCAAGCAGAAGGCTCCGCCGTCTTTTTCCCGACTTCGCCCTCCTCCGGGTGGACGCCGCTTGGCCGCGGCTCGGACGGGCGCTTCGGACTGCGCCGGTTTCGCGCCAAACCATAAACCAAACGCGGTTTGTCACGAACCGCGCTTTCCCTCACGCCCTGCCACCCTCCCCCGGCCTCCGTTCTGCCCTTTACCCCGTTCCGCCTTGTTTTTTCCCGCTGCCGCTCTGGTGAAGAAAAAAACAAGCCGGAAACGGCGCGAAAGGGAAAAACAATGAAGTTAGAAGACATCAAGAACAAAACCAAAGACGCAGTCGATTACCTCGTCCAGTCGCTGGAGTCCGGGCACAGCGAAGTGCTCACCCAATACCTCGGTGCTATGGCCCGATTACATACCTACTCCTTCGGCAATGTGATGTTGATTGCCCGACAGAAACCCGACGCCAGCAACGTCGCCGGAGTTCGCACGTGGAACTCGCTTGGCCGCTTCGTCAAACGCGGCGAAAAAGGCATTCTCATTCTGGCTCCCATGGTCGGCAAGAAGCGCACCCAGAACGAAGGTGCGGAGCCGACCGAGGATGCCAAGGGCACCGAGTCCACCCTGTTTGGATTCCGCGCGGTGTACGTGTTCGACATCACACAGACCGAAGGCAAAGAGCTGCCCACGCTCAACGAAGTCGAGGGCGACGTGAGTGGCTACCGCGAACGGCTGGTGCAGTTTGTCGCATCGCAAGGCATCGAGCTGAATTATTCCGAGCGGATTGGCCCCGCCAAAGGCTTATCCCACGGCGGAAAGATCACCCTGTTGTTGGGCATGCAGCCCGCCGAGGAATTTTCCACGCTCGTCCACGAGATCGGCCACGAGATGCTCCATCGTGGCGACCGTCGTACCCTCACCACCAAGCAGGTCCGCGAGACCGAAGCCGAAGCCGTGGCCTTTGTGGTTTGCCAGTCCGTCGGCCTGAGCACGGGAACCGCATCCGCCGATTACATCCAGCTTTGGCAGGGAGACGCCAACCTTCTCCGCGAAAGTCTGGAAATCGTTCAACAGACCGCTGCCGTGATCCTCGGGGGCATCGCCCCCGAGCCGGCGGCGACGATCGGAGCCGCCTAACCAGAAAACCATCGGGACGTTTGGCTTCCACACTCGATGTGTGCGCCGATGCCCCCAACGACAACAATAATAAGGACAGGAGAAGAGACGATGCGCTTGCCGCGAAACGAGGGAAAACGACGAGGGCGGGAGCCAAGCCGAAGACCCGCAAGACACCCTGGTCCAACATCCCTAGATTCCCGGCGGAGTGCCAGTTCGCACTCCGCCATTTCTTATGGAATTGCAGTCCCGCGCAGCGGTGTCAGCGGTCCCCAACTCCGGCCGTTGAATCTTACTTGTTGCAAGTCACAACCGGGAACAACTGTGCTCATGCCTGGAGGCGCATTAGCCTCCGTCCCGAGCCAGTTTGTCGAACCCAATCCCGCCGAAACGTCCGTCTGGAGACGCATTCGGATCGATGGCTTCTATTTTATTTTTCTCGTTCGCGAAACCTTTTCGAAGCGGTCGGGTTCCACCCCATAACCACTCGTCGATTCACGAGCAAATGGCAGGACGAAACACCTGGTGTCACCCAACTCTTGACCGAGGCTTGGAGACGTGTTCCCCAGCGTTGAAATCCGTCACCTGCTTGCAGTCATTGCCTTGGCCGAAGAGCTGAACTACAGGCGGGCCGCGGACAGATTGCATATAACCCAGCCTGCGCTCAGCAAACAGATTACCGACCTCGAATCAGAGCATCAGTTTCACCTGTTCACCCGCAACAAGCGACGGATTGTGGAACTCACCGATGCGGGGCGCCTCTTCGTCGAAGAGGCCCGCTCTGCGCTCTCGCACACGGAGCGAGCCGTGCATCTCGCTCGTGCCGCCCACAACGGGTCCGATAGCATCTTGACGATTGGGCGCTCACCGTATGCCAATCACGACTGGGTTTCCGCGTTGCTTGCGATCCGTCTCCCTTTATACCCAAGGCTCGAAATTCGACTCAAGACACAGTTTGCCAGGGAATCGGTCCACAGCGTCCTTGTCGGCGAAGTCAACCTTGCCCTGGTGACAGCGCCCCCGCAGGATGCCCAGATCACGGCTGTGCCGTTTGCTCCCGCTCCCCTCTACGCCGTACTTCCAGAGGACCACCCCGCTGCTCACAAAGAAAGTCTGGTGCTTCAGGACCTGGCCAAGGATGAGTGGATTCTGTTTCCGAAACGCTTTGATCCAGTGGTGTTTGATGCCATCATGGACGCGGCGCAATCTGGGTCGATCGCTCCCAAGTACGCTCACGATGTCATTGCGCCACAGCAGGCCGTGGAATTGGTGTCGGAGCACTTAGGCGTCGCTATTCTTACCCAGCCTTCCACGGCAGACTTTGATGCTGACGGCGTAGTCGTAAAGCCGCTTTCCGATCCGTCGTTGTGCTTCAACACGTGCGTGATCTTGAGAGCCGATAACAGCTCCCGGCTGATCGAGGAATATGTTCGGATGTTCCTCCGCCGATATTCGTCCCAGCAGCTGGCTCCAAAGCAGGTGAAGCTGTCGTTGTCTGCCTAGCTCTTGACCTGGAAGACGTCAACTCTGCTCTCGAAGAAACGCAACTTGATGAATGCTCAACGCCGTGAGGCAACGCGCCTGTGTCAAGGGTGTCGACACTTGTCGATGAGTGACGCGCCGCCCCACTTCATAGGCTCTGCTGAGGCTTTTGTCTGCACTAGCCGCAATGCAAGTAGGGTCGTCCGTGGGTGCATTTGGCCGAATGACTCCGATCACTCACGATTGTGAGCACTCCTCTGGCGCCAGTACAGGCTCGGCATGGACGACGAATCGTTTCGGGGCTGGACCGATGTAAGAAAACGGATAGCAAGTGATGAGCGTAAGTTCGTTCCTGTTGTGAAATCTCAATTCGTTTACATTGCGAGGATCGACGATTTCGAACGAGCGCACTTGGTAACAATAGGTACGGACAGTCGTATCGACGAAGACTTCGTCGCCAATCTTTATCTTCTGGAGCGGGCGAAAGAATGTGTCACGGTGACCGGCGATGACAACATTTCCTGGTTGCCCGGGCATGGACGTGCCCGGAACATGTCCGAGGCCGACGCGCAGAGTTTGAGAACCAACCCCTTCCAGAATAACCGACGAGAGATCGAGCTTCGGAATCTCCAGACGGCCGACAAGTCTGCTCCCAGACTGGGCAGGAGCCTTTTGCAGATCCGCGGTTGAATTGTTCAACGGGGCTTGGGCCGGGACACCAATGCGAGTTCTGGATTCCTCAAATGATTGCGCCAACTGCCTTTGCGTCAGTGATGCATCGATGCTTGCGAATACGTAATACCCCAGAGCGCAGCATCCTGCGGTCCAGAGCGCGCGCTCCAGCCAAGTCAGTATGCAGCGAAGATGGATTCGTCTCGAGGACATCAGAAGGTAAAGATTTACATCTGGCGCACTTGTTGATGCGCCAGATGTAAGAAGGCAGAACTATCTGGAGTTCAGAGCGAAACGGCGGAGCCTGAAAGCTCCAGCCAGGAGCAAGATCCCGCCCAGCGCAATCGAGGGCATTGCACTTGCGGTCTGCGGTAACTCCTCAGTTTCTACAGCCGTGAGCTGTGCAATTTCCAGTGACTCCTGAGGGTTATCTGCCACCGTAACCGGGGGAAGAGCCACAGGCTCCTCGTCAGCAGTTGTCATTGACCCGGCATCCGTTGCGTCTTCAGGCACCGAAAGCGCTGGCTGCTGATTTACCTGTGCCAACTCTGTCGCTCTCTGCTTCGCGTAGATAAATTCCACTCCGGAGTTATCCCCGGGATAGAACCATGCTTTGAGCGCCTCCGGTTGCCCGGTAGGCCGCTCATCGAAACTGACGATGGTTTTATCCGGTGTATTTGCGCGATAGTCGGCAACCGCCAGAATGGTGGTGATCAACCTCGTCTCGTCTTCGTTCCATATCTGCACAATTGTGCGGTCGCTACTGTCGGCCAGCTTGAAAACGTAGGTACCGGCAGACAGCGTGGTCCCAGGAACTTGAACCGGTTCGTTGAAGGTCAGTGTCGTCTTCTTGTCCCATTCATCAGCCCGGGCATTAGGAACGATCAGAGTGCCTAAAACACAGAGTGTGATAAGAATGCTGAAACTAGTTAACTTCACAAATCTCATCTTATAGTTCTCCTTTAGAACGTTGGGCTCGCGATGCCGAGCTGCATGAATCAATTCGAGTTGGCGGTCTGGCTCGAATAGCCAAAACCTCAATCTCGTTCGTAGCCTGCGTCACTGCATCACGTCAATGCATCAGCAATGCACCGTTGTATAGTGCACGTACCGTACCATCCGGGGCAGCGCCTGTTCCGCGGGTAGTCGAACGATATTGACGTGTCAATTTGATGTCACGCATCGCTAGCGGAGCGGACGAGTGCTGCATGAGATATTCGCGATGTCGATTCGGATTACCACCGTCGTTACCACTCCCAGCCGCACTCGCACCGAACGTGATGGTCTAGACTGGTTGATGATGGCCGAGAGGCGAGGAGTCAAAGCGCTGAGTTCGACTCTAGGGACTCAAGGAGGAGGGTCAGAAGCGCGAGCTTTCCCTGAGGCCCTTGTGGGGATGCCCGGTAATGCTAAAAAGAGATAAAGGCCCGAACTGTCGAGGACAGAACATTTCTCGAGTAGAAGAAGACGAGGGCCGCAGCGAGACCGTTGTGCAGGAGAGTACCCATGAGTTTTGAAGTCCTCGAAAGATCAAAGCCGCCTGCGAATCCCCGCAATCCCGCACGACATTCGGTCAAGAAGGTCATGCTTGAGTGGCGTGACGCCGTCTTCAGCAGTCGCTTCAAAGAGGCCTTAATAGTCACACAACGATCTATATTCCTGACAGCATCAGCACGAGAGGTGTAACCGAGCGCCACAATACTGGGAGCTGCGATGAGGAACCGTAGGGACCCTTCGTCGGGATATGCAATAACCAACCGTTCACGGTCAGGCTCGGACCGAACGTTGATTACTGCGTACCGCCAAGTCGATGTCTCAACCAACTCGTCCACAACATCACCCTCGAGGTGCGCTTGTTCACGCGGCTCATACACCTGAGTCGTAGCACGTAATGGTCCAACTATCAGGCTCTCCGATTGCATGTTTTAGCCCGGATTTTCAGCCCTGCGTTCCATGGGGTCTCTCCTTAGATCATCTGGGAGATGATCGCTTGCTGTTCCACAAAGTCACTCGTGACCAACCCGTTTTACGACCACACAATCCCGCGGCTTTGACTGTATGACGAGTGCAGGGTCAACCGATGGATCATGAGATCGCGGTTTCCACAAGATTGGCAGATGTGCTCGCAGCGGCTTCCCGATCGGAAACACAACCTCGTTTTGTTTGCTCTTCACCAGCTGAACGCCAGATGATGCGGAACGACGCCATCATCGGCACTGCGAGGTAGATGCCGACGATTCCTCCGAGTTCGGCCCCGACCAGCACGGCGAAAATTGCAGCAAGAGGGTGAATCTTCAAGTGATTTCCCATGATCCTCGGCGTCGCAAAATAGTCCTGAATCACTCTCCAAATGCCGAACAACGCCATCATCCAGACCCAGTGAGAGTGATTCAAAATACCGACGCCGGCAACCACAGCGAACGTGCTTGTCCAGCCGACAACCGGAATAAATTCGAGCAATCCGCCTAAAATCCCCAACGCGATGGCATGCGGAAAACGCAGGACGAGCATAGCCGCTGAATAGAACACGAAAGAAAGCACACACAGCAACAGTTGCGCCCGAATGTATTGGGTCAGCATCAGGTGCAGTTCGCCTACTAATGCATGAATCTTCGGACGCCGATCGGTATGAAATAGCAGCCGTACGAGAACAGCCACGATGCGGTGACCGTCGCGCAGGAAAAAGATGGCCAGGATAGGAATCAACACCAGGCACCCGAACATTTGCGCAGCGTTTGAAAGATAGCGATCGACAGTTGGTACAAGACTCTGAATATCTTGTTTGTGCCGGGCAAGGAAGTCTCTAAAGCGAAGTTCCTGCACCTCGCTCCAACCGTATTTTCCTCGCAGATCACTTGCGATATCGCCGGTGGAGAGACTGTTCAGAAAAGCGGGTGCTTCATCCAGCACTCTCGCCGTACTTCTCGCCAGGGTTGGGGCAAACGTGTAACCCGCGAGCGCTACAAGCAGCACAAACCCGAGGTACACCTCGACGACGGCTGGCCCCCGGAGATTTCTGAAAAACAGAGAATGTCGTTGCAGAAACTTCACTACGGGGTCGAGGAGGTAGCTGAAGAATATGGCTAAGACAAAGATCAGGATGACCCGCCGAGCGCAATAGACGCCGACTCCGACTGCCGTCACCGCAGCAGTCGTCAGCAGAATGTCGACGGTACGTCGGTCCGGGAAAGCCATATTTGATGATTTGCAGGCGACGGGGTCGAGTCCTCGCGGACTTCTTGCATCGAACTTACTCAGTCAAGCGCGCAAGGGTTGTGCTTGCAATCGCATTGACTTTCTGTCTCTTGCACGCGATCGGCTTGGGAACAATAGACGCTGCAGTACGTCTCCGTAACTGCGACAGTGCATCGGCAAGCCGAATACGCGCACTTTCGTTGACCTTGAACATTCATAGTTTTACCTCGCGTCGTGCAGGAACTTTCCAAACAAACAGATGCACGACAAGGGCCACACCCCCCAGCCGGAAGGCCGATAAAGGACAGGCTCGGCTTCGGTCAGTTTCAGAAATTCTCCAGTGCCAACGGTGTCATGACACTACCGTCAATGACTCGCCCGCCCTGCCTGAGGAATCTATGTCACAGACAAGAACCCTCCTCGGAGCCAGGAGCTTTTGATGTTCATCACTCGCGAGATCGCAATGATTCGAGGAGACAACTACTTGTGCAGCCGCTGAGATCTACGACTTCCGGGTGCAAGCACTGGCCGTATGTGCCGCGAAAGCATTGCTCGCGCGCGTGCCAGCTGCGCCTTGACCGTTCCGCGTGGCAATCCCAAGATTCGGGCTGTCTCAAGGATTGAGAAACCCTCCACGACACGCAGCTGAAACGTTCTTCGCAAGGTAGGCGACAGCAGTGCTGTGCATTTTCGCACGCGCGACGTTAGTTCGGAGTTTCGACACTCCTCTTCCGGGCTGGGCCGCCCGTCCGCGAGCTTTTCCCATAGAAATCGCGGTTGTTCCTCTCCGACTTCTGTGTCCAACGGAAAATGAATCTGGCGTGGTCGCCTGCGCAATTGCATCAGAGCGGAGTTGCGGACAATCGTCGTCAGCCAAGTGGAGATCTGCGATTGCCCCCTAAACTGGTTTATATGTTTGTATGCGGCCAGCAGGGCTTCCTGCACTGCATCCTCTGCGTCAGCCGCATTCCCCAACAGTCGGAACGCACAACGATAAAAAGACGGCCCGCGGACTGACAGAACGTCCTGCAATTTCCGAGCTGCCGTTTGGTGGTCGCCCGACGCAAGGCACCGATCAATCTCTGTGCGTGCAGCTGCTTCTAGCATGTTGTCGCTCCTTCCACGAAAGGAAAGCACTTAACGTGCCAAAGGGAGCCGGGGCCAACAGAATGAGGCCGTTACAGGTCAAATGCTCGCCATTGAGACACAATTCTTACCTCTCACCTCCCGCAACCGCGCGCTCCTCCAAATCCGGCTCTGCCCCCTCTTTGTTCGCCGTGGGCTTGGACGGATTCTCAGGAGTTGAATTTAACTTCACCAAACCAATGGCGGGAGACAGGAACACCAAGGAATTCGAAAAGGTGGCCACATGGCCTGTAAAGCGCTGGTTCTGTACATCGAATTCTCTCAATTGGAATTGCAGCAGACCCATATTAATGACATCGCCGGTAATGCCGGAGACCTGTACTCGGTCACCAATTCTGATTCCTCGCTTCCCAACTAGGAGGAGAGCGCCGAGACTGGCGGGAATGACGTTTTGCATTGCGAGCAAGAGCCCAGCGCTGAGAAGCCCAAAGTAGGTTGCGACCGACTTCAGGTCAGAAGCAAGGACGAACAATATGACGACTGCAATGGCGAAGAGAGTCACAAATTGGTGGATCATAGCTATGAGTCGTTGCCGATTTGGATCTTGAACACGTCGCTGTGCCAGCCGGCGCGAAACCTGGCCGATTGCAAGAAGCAAACCTATGATCAGCACAACGACGAAAAGGCGGATCGATTAGCTCTTTCCACGCCTGCCTGTACTGGCCAACTATCTCCGTTCGCAAGCGCAGCACGTTTGATTTGTACTCGGCAAGCAACACCTTTTGTTTATCGAGCGCTACGATTGCCGGAGATAGCCCCTTGAGTTCGAGGGTAACGCGCATCGAGGTGCGACTTCTGTTCGCGCAAGGATGGAAGATCGCTGGTCTGCAAGTCGATTGTTGCAACCCTCTGAATAAGCTGAGTGACGAAAGCCGCCAGTGGGATCCGCAGATTCTCCGCGGACACTGTCAAGTTGTTAGTGAGGCGTATCTTTTCGTCAACCACGTGAAGCTTACGGCGCATCGCTGAGACATTTGACGCCAGAGCAAAGATGCCGGCGTCACTGCTCGCGATTCTGGAATTTGTGTCCTGCAGGCGTGCTGTCGCGGAGGGAACCGACTCGCTGTTCATTTCCGGTATCGACTGCGCGAGGTCGTCGATGGTGGAATCCAAATGCCCGTTTTGGGCGTGTGCTTCACTGGGATTCTGGGCAAACTCAATTAGATCATTGAGGCCTTGCGCGACTGCATCCAGGAGATGCAATCGAGTTTGAGCGTCTTCCTCCGCAGCTTTCAATTTTCCGCGATCCGCCCCGCGGGCGGCGTTCAGCCTTTTGTCGAGATTTTTTATCTCCTCCATTGCTTGCTGGCTTAGTTCATCATTTCGTTTCTTTAGTTCGATAAAGTGCTCGAGGTCAGCAGGAGGACTTGTGGATGTAGTTCCGCGGTGTGAGGAAACGGCGGTCGTTTCCACCATGGCATCCGCCTTGGCGAACTCGAACGAGAGCTTCACGATCTGCTGTTCGATCGCTTGATTGTCATCGAGAAACATGAAGTCCGTCGGCTCGTTCGCGACCTGCCGTTCGGCGTACACATGGCGATACCAGTTCACCGATTGAACGAGGTAGCCAATGACTTCTGAGTTCGAGGGGAGCTGATATGTACTTGGCGGGACATCGGCGGAGAGCCCGCCGGCAATCGCGGCTGCCAGAATCCCACAACAGGCGGCTATCTGCGCACCCCGCTTCACGTTCGTTGCCCCTCTTGGTTGCGGCTTGCCAGAGCATTTGCCTCGCCCCCAATGCCGGCGCGTTCAAATACGAGGTCAGCCGAGGCAAGCACCAGCAACACCCACACCACATCGGCTACGAAGAGATGGACGATCTGAAGCCAAACCGGAGCGAAGAGCAATACATTTGTTATGCCGATACCAACCTGCACGACAAAGAGGACGATAAGAGCGATTGCAGATTGCGAGAATCGGTTTCGCCTGATTGAGAATCTCAAGATGCCCCACAGAATGTAGAATGCAGCGACCGCAGCTAGCGCAGGATGGAGTAGCCGAACGTGCAAGAGGACGGGTGTGGCGAAACTGAAATCTTGCGCCAGGGACGAGAGCAGTGATGTTGACGGAAAAAGGGAATCCGCCAGAGCCGCTACCGCCCCAGCAATCCCAGTGACCATAGCGGCAAGTAGGCCTAGTCCGATAGAACTTACTGCTTGCCATTCGCCAATGAGAGTGAGTTTCCTGCTGCCATTCGACAACCACACGGCAGTGAGCGACAGCGCCGCGAGAAGCAGGAGTGTATTGCCAAAGTGCAAACAGAGGAAGAGAATTCGACCGGTAGATTGGTCGTTGGCCACATGCTTTAATCGGACTAGCGCGGCTCCCAGGAGCGCTTCATTTGCGAGAAGTGCGCCAGCGAGAAACGCCGAATAGCGAGCCCAATCGCCTTTCTTTGTTACTCGCCGGCACCAAACTACAAGACCGGTCACCATGAGCAACGAGATGACACTGGTTATTCGGTGCGTGAATTCGACGATAGTTTGCGCTTTAGCGCTTGCGCCGACAACGTCGCCATCGCAGAGGGGCCACCTATTTCCACAGCCCGCACCTGAACCCGTCGCCCTCACATAAGCACCCCAAAGGACGACCGCTACGTTCCAATACAATGCGGTCCATGCAAAGCGAGCAACGCGTGAGAATTCGTGCGCTCGAGGATTGAAGAGCAAGACGGCTTTCGGCCAGAACGTCCAGTCCGTGTCCGTGATCGCCCCACTGCCTCTCATTGAGAATCTCGTCGACGCGAGCCGCTTTTGTCTACGTTCGATGCTTTGCGCATGATCTTCCAGGACGCGCTCCCCTACTCTTCGATCCAGCGCTCATCGCGCGCTCCCATTCCTGTCGCCAATCGCTGCAACAGTATCCGAGACATCGAAATCCCATCATGCTTGCGCCGCAGAGCGGACAGATCAGGTTACGTATAGCGGAGATCAAGCTCGAGTTCCTATTCGTGACTAGGGCAAGCAAAGCCATAATGTTTCTCCCTGCTGTGCGGTTCTTCACCGTCGAGTAGAACAACCTTAGGCGCGAGGCCGCAGGAGTTTTGGGGCACTCGATAGGGGCTGCGGCCTCTCGCTTCGGATTCAAACGTAAGAGCAACTAAGTCGCCAAATGCTTGCCTGCAAAGAACGCTCCCAGTTCACGACAAAAGATCGAATGGAAGTTCGAGTGCAGAGAAGACGGGTGTTGATGCTTGAACTTGGCTTCCACCACGGTCAGCGTCGGAGAGATCACTACGTGACTCTGTGGCACAGTGTCACCGTATTGACACTTCCCAGAACAAGTTTCGCAAGTACCGCTCTCCTAGAGGCAAGGTAGGCTATTATGAAAATCGTCTGGCGCAATCCAAACCCGATCTATCGCACGTCGTTCTCGATACTGAAGACATTGGCTGTAGAGCACCCTGACGAATTGCGGGTGTTCTATCGCAGTTCCAGAGGCCAGGGGGCACTTGGCACAATATTTGAGCTACCGGTCAATCGTGACGGGGTCTCTCGCGCGGCATGATCCAATGGCAACCATTCGATTTCTTCAATGCCCACACCTTCGCAACACGGTGTGGCCAGATCTTTCACGCCTTTGCGAGCCAGAAAGGCCAGCAGGGCCGAATCGCGATCGAAATGCAAAGGCAAAAGCGTAGTTCGCGAAGACGTTTGCTTCGCTGATATGGAAGTCGCCGTGGAGAGCTCCCCGGTTCCGGCGTGACTTCTTCAACTTCCCACTGCGCGGGTCCGAGCGTACAAGACCCGGCCGGAACCTTCCTCCCAACCCTGCCCGTTGCCGACCGGAACTAGTGGCGGAGTTGGGCAGAGTCTATCCAGTCAGAGAGAAAGAGATCGGGTAGTGTCCGACAGCTTGACGCGGCCTGCCCTCGGCCAGAACTCGCCCGCAGTGGCACGCGGGCTGTTCGATAAAACTACCGCCCCGCCGTGGCCGAGAGAGTCACCGCGGTATAGTGCTCGATCCGGCGCAGAGTGAACTCGCAAACGCTCCCGTACAGAGAAAGGCTAGCGAACTCAGGCTGGGCCGTATCCGGTGAAAGGACGTTCACCTCCCAGCGGCTCAGATCCTGGACTAGCCCACTCAGCTCCAGCCGGACCTTGACGTTCTCTGCCGGCGCTTGGTGATTGTAGTTGAGCAAGTGGAGAATCAAAGTCCGACCGTCGGGTTTCCGAGTCAACTGGCCCAGCACGTAACCGCGCGGCTCCAAGCTGAGGCGAGCCCCTCCGGCTGCAGCTTCGGCACGCGACGCAATTGCCGCCCCCTCCTTGCCGGCCCTGATGATGACGCCCCCGCCAGCGGTGAACCGATCCAGCCTGGCCTTTTGCTCGCCGTTGAGCTTCGGCAGGTCAGAAGGGATAACAAGCACCTTAAACTGCTCCAGCGGGGCTCCCTTGTCTAGGTGCGCGAGCACCTTGGTCTCGAAAAAGACACTCTGCTTGAGGAATTCATCGGCCAGCGGGTTCAGAGGCTCCGCGGAGATCAATGCAATCCGCGCGACTGGTGCGGCCTGGTGATACAACTCCTGATGTTCGACCAGGAAATGGTTGTACTGAGCGATGGCCTTCCAGGCCTCCCGGGCCTCAGGCTCACCCCTAATCAGCGCTGAGAGGAATCGGCCTTCGATGTTGCGAGAGGTCGCCGCGCCGAACGCATAGGCCTCGGCGATGGAAAGCTCCTGCTCGGCCGGGCTGGGAATGCAGCGCTCGCGCGGGCCGCAGTGGTAAAGGTCGTTCTCATACTTCATGGGCTGCCAAGGATGCTTCTCGCCGTTTAAGAATTTGATCTTGCGCGCGTTGTCCACCTGCCATTTACCGTTCCAAACCCCCGGAGTGTCCTTGCCGTCTTCCTCCCAGATCACCTCATTGATGTCGTTCATCGCAAACCGCTCCGGCGCAATATGGACATTCGCTTCAACCAAGACCTTGGGCCGGCCGGTTTCCCGCGCCTTCCGCTCCGCCATCCGCTGGGTGTCGTCGAGCAACTGGGCCAGGCCGTCGTCGTAACCGATCATGTTGTCCCACACGATCGCGTCCACTCCCGCGTCAACCGCGAGTTCCGCCTTCCGCAGAAGATAGGCGCGCCAGCCCGGCTTGCGTGCATCGGCCAGACGGCGGTCCCAGGAAATCTGCAGATCGGCTTTAGTCGGCCCGGCATAGAACAAAGGGATGTGGTACATCCACAGGCCGTATCTCTTGGTTTCCGGGTCGTCGCGGAAGGCGCTCTTGCGAAACATGTTGGAAGCTGACAGGTAGGCCGAGACGTGGATACCATTCTCATGACAACGAGCGACTACCTTTTTCAGGTTCTGTCGGTTTTCTTCCTCATCCTTGAACGACCAACCGCTGCTCCAGGTGACCCAGATCCAGTTAAACTCCGCCTGCTTGAGCAAGCCGAGCATTTGCTCGAAATCGCGGTCGTAGATGTGGCTCAGCACGTCCTTCTCTTCGGCTCCGAACTTGTCGCCCCACCAAGTTCGCTCGGCCTTCCAGCTCTCGATGTGTCCGCCGTCGATCCGTATGAAACGAAAATTCCCCTGTTCCGCCCACGGTGGCACGTCCTCCGGCCTCGCGCGATACAGTTTCAGTGCCGGCTGAAAAGGCTGGGCAGAGCAGAGCAGCAGGAACGCGGCGACGAAACCAACAAGCGCAATGCATTTCGCCATTCGGACACGCTGCATGGTTCTCTTCCTAAAACGTTAGTAGCCGCTTAAATCACCTATGGCGATCACCCAGGCACACAGCCAATAGGGGTAGAAACAAGGGAAATTCCGAACCAGATCGGATCCGCTTCTAGCACTTGACGATCTTGGGAGACTCGATTCCTTCGGTCGCGTTCCTCGTGTCCACGATCAACTGTGCTTCGGCGACAATGCGCGGGTAATCGTAATCAGAGTGGTCGGTGACAATCAGAACACAATCGTACTGGCCGAGGTCATCGAGATTGGAGCACTGCATCTGAAGGTTGTACTTCCGCCCGCGGGCCACGAACGGAAAATAGGGATCGTTATAGCTCACGTGCGCCCCCTGTTTCTGTAACAGTTCGATGACGGTGAGCGACGGCGACTCGCGAAGATCGTCGATGTCCTTCTTGTAAGCCAGCCCCAGGACCAGCACCTTCGATCCCTTAACCGCCTTCTCGCGCTTATTCAGCGCCCTCCCCACCGAGTCCACGACATGATAGGGCATGTGCTGGTTCACCTCGCCTGCCAATTCGATGAAACGGGTGTGGAAATCAAATTCTTTGGCTTTCCAGGAGAGATAGAAAGGATCGATCGGGATGCAGTGACCGCCCAGTCCCGGTCCAGGATAAAACGCCTGAAACCCGAAAGGCTTCGTGGAAGCTGCCTCAATCACTTCCCAGATATCGATGCCCATCCGCAGGCACAGGAGTTTTAACTCATTCACCAACGCGATGTTCACGCAGCGATATATGTTTTCCAGCAGCTTGGTCATTTCTGCGGCCGCCAGGTTTGAGACCGGAACAACCCGGTTGAAGATCGAACCATACAGCTCCGCCGCCGACTCCGACGCGCCCGGATCCAGCCCCCCCACCACCTTGGGAATATCCCGGCGAGCTACCGTCTGATTTCCGGGATCTTCACGTTCCGGAGAGAAAGCCAGGTAAAAATCACCGCTCTGTCCCTGGCGCACAGCTTTCAAGCCCGCTTGGTTGCCGCTCTCTAGGATAGGCAGGAGAACTTCCTCGGTTGTGCCTGGGTAGGTAGTGCTTTCCAGAACTATCAACTGCTCGGGACGAAGATGGGGAGCGATCGATTCTGCCGTGCTTGTGATGTAGGACATATCAGGTTGGTGATATTCATCGAGCGGTGTCGGCACACAAATGATGATGGCATCCATGTCTCGCAACTGGGCGAAGTCGGTTGTGACCGAGAAATGGCGCTGCCGCGCCAATTGAATTTCAGTCGGAGGAATGCGGCAAATGTAAGAACCACCCGCGTTCAAGGTGTCGACCTTGGTGGCGTCAATGTCGAAACCGGTGACCGGAAACTTTTCTTCGTTGAAGAGCAGGGCCAATGGCAGGCCAACATAGCCGAGACCAATGATACCTACCCGTGCCGTGCGGGCCTGGACTTTGTTCTTGAATTCCTCGACGGCGGTAACTCTATTTCTTACGATGCTGGACATGAACGACTCCGAGACTAGTGTTTACCTCTGCTGGTGAACTTGCCCAAGATAAACTCTTGGGCCAACCCGCCAGCAACATGCAGGCCCATTCCGATTCCAAAGTTTCCGAATACATGCCGAGCATTGCGATCAGAACTTGGGTAGTACGCGAGGGAAATGGAAGATGAAATCAGACTGCCGCCCCACGTAGAATAGTTCGGCTGCCATGCTCCGTTGTCTCCCTTGCAGATAAATGCAGCTAAGACGGCGTGGAGCGCCCGGGACTTCTTTGTCCCGCTGCCTTGATAGAAATAGCGGGGATCTTGATGCAGCAGTGATGGCAGAACAGCATTGCCGATCAAGCCTTCGGTAACGCCGTCGGCAAGGCCAGTCCCTAACCGCTCTCCATATCCTCTTGTATTTCGGGGATAATTGCGAAGTCCGCCGGCTTGCTCAACTCCCGCCCACGCAGCTGTGCGGGCGAAGAAAACTGGATGGGTGAGATCTTTGTAGGCTAGCTCGAAACTTCATCCGCGTCGTAAGAGGCTCCGGGTGCGGTTCGTACATCACATAAACATTCGGAATAAAGCCTAAGACGCGCTGCTGTTCTTCAGCTTTGAGCTGTTGGGCAGCAACTTCCTTTGACGAGTAATTTACGGTGACCGCTCGCTGCACAGCCAGAATGCGAAGTTTGACTTCCGGAAGAGTCTTATTCTGGCCGGGTTCGACTGTAACGGACGAGTTCCACTCTGTAAGTCCTTCAGCGGTGACAGCGATCTGATAGGAGGTTCCGGCGGGACGTCGTGAAATACAAACGCTCCATCGTCCTTTGTTACGACTGTGAGACGGATCGCCGCCGGCCCTTGGAGGACCACCGTCGCGCCGGGGATCGTATCGTCGGTCGTGTCCACCACGGTACCGAGGATACTTCCTGTTTTTGTATTGGTTGCTACAAAAGTTTGCGCCGACATGGGTGCTATAAGGATCAGTCCACTTGGATGATGAGCAGCTAAAATGTGTGCTCGTTCCACGAGCATTGCCAAGAGGCCGGTTAGGTGAGACATGTGTTTTGTTTTGCATCGTTGATATTTCTATCTGTGGAAAGGTTGAAGTTAATCGTGATCCGGGAGTCCACTTCCACCGGTTCTCCGTCTATTACGTAGGGCTTGTAACGCCATTGCTTCACCGCTTGATCGCGGCTTGCGCGAGTATTGGTAAGCCGCTCTCGATTCGCACATCCTTCACGGTGCCATCCGTACCGATCAGGGCCATGAGCACCACTGTTCCCTCAATCCGCGCCCGGCCAGCCTCCGGCGGATACTGCGGCGGAACGTCGTGAATCAGGTTCGCCTCCGCTACCCGCGAGGCGATACGCATTCTCTTAACCGGCATCGGCACAGGTGATTTCGCAAGGACTGGAACGCTTGGCGCGCTACTCAGCATTTCGCTAAACACTCCGCCGGGAACTCCGCCGACCATTCCACCAGGGACTCCCCCGGCCACTCCGCCAGTTGTGCCGACCGGCGACAGCGGCGCTTCTTGCGTCTTATGCATTGGCACAGTAATGCCAGTGCTTGTCGGGATGTTCGTGGACGTGGGCTTGGGGCCTGGAACTTCGCGGGATTCCCACCCGCAGCCGGTGGTGGCTGCAGATACAACATCGTCAGCGTTTCCCTCTTGGGGAGTGGATCCGTGTGAAGCAGTGGAATGACAATTGCCGCCAGCACGATGAGCTGTAAGGAAGGCCAACGATCCAAGTGCCGCCCATGGATTTCGCGGTCGTGACTTCGCACCCGATACAATCAGGCTGTCGTGAAATAAATTGTTTTCTTGCAGGCTGGAAGAGACGGGATGCTGCTCTTTCTCGTGCTCTCGAAATGCTGCCATCTGTGACTCAATTCGCAACCGTGACGTCACGAAAACCGGGTCTGCAATGCAATGATCTGACCCTGAATAGTTGTCGTTATAGATATCCATAGCAGATTGATCCGCTTTCACGCCGCAGCGTTCTCCCTTCTGTAAACTGCAATGTGGAATCAGCACCACCGTCGAGTTACTGTCCATTCGAGGCCTCCTCCACCACATCAAAAGCTGGAGTTAGAGTATGAGTCTGTGTGATTTGATATTCCCCATATTTGATAGTGAGGACTGCGCTGCCAAGAATTCGCACCTTGGTCTCGCTCTCGTTTGACTCGGGCAGCCAGAAGCTGCCGAGTTTCTGATAGCTTCGTGTGAAGTCCGTCTTCACCGTCCACCAGGAAGGATTGACGGCGGGCTCGCCCTCGACTTGAGCAATGGCAGAGTCTTTCGCATCGACCCAGATGCGCCCTTGAAAGAGAAACTTGTTTTTCGTCAGCGGCCGTGCCTGGAGCACGTAGAACTCATTCCCATCGATTTTCTTGTAATCTGCGAGTTCAAATGTGTAGTTCTGAGGCGTGATCGCCGAACGCTCCTGATTCTCGTCGCGCATGGACTCCTGTTCGGCCTCAAGGAGCTTCTTAAACACGCGAGTCCGCACGGTGCCCGATCCGCTCTCCGACACGATCGTGAATACCTTCTTATTGGGCGCTTCGTACTCAGCCCGAACGACCATGTCTGCCTTCTTGTGCGATAGGCAGAGGCACTCGAGATGGTAGCTTCGGATACTCGAGTAGCTTGCGAGCGCATTAGCCCGGTGTTCGTTCATTTGCACGACGCGCCGCATGACTTCATCAGCGCTCAATGGGGCCGACACGGTGGCCTGCTGTGCGACTGCCGGAATGCAGAGAGCCAGCAAAGCCAATGCGCACAGAAACCGGCTTGCGTGAAAGTTAAAATCTTGGGAAAACCGAATCATCATTTGCTTCTCCAAGGGAATCGTGGCAACCCGACAATAGTGTTTATGCTCGCGAAGCCTGGCTTGTGAGTTCTTGTCTCGACTTCAGACGACGACTCCCGCAGCTGAGTAAGCGTCCATTGCTCCTGGCCAGTTGTTTGTAGCGTGGATGAGTCGAAGAGATAAATCGTGCTCGCGAGAACCGGTCCGACACGGACTTCACGGCGAGACATGTCAGATCTGTTCGAGAGCGTCGAAGTATCTCTGAGTCTCGAAGAACCGCCGGGATGGCTCAAGAACGATCATGTCTCCTTCCCGGGGTACATAATGGCGGTCGTAAAGGGGCACAACCTCAATGTCAGCGCGACCGCAGTTCTCTACGTAATAGGTCATGCTCATCGGCCTGGCGGTCGCCAGCCGGGAGCCCGCGTCTGCGCTGGAACAGACCTGCTGCGCTACTTCCCGTGTGTCGAACTCCGAAACTTCATCTTGTCCAAAATAACGGGCAATATTATTCTGGCCTCCGCCAATTGAGTTCAAATAGAAGGAGTAGTACGGAGACCACGCGTGCAATTCAAGCAAAGGTACGGCAAACAGAGTGGCAGCGGCCAGCCCAACAAATGCCAGCGACATTTTCTTTTCTCTCATGCGGTCCCAGGTCGCTTGCACCGCATAACCGCCAGCCAGAAAAAGAAATGGCAGCAGCACGAGTGAATAACGCACCCACTTTGCACCAGAAACCGAAAGGCCGGCCAGCTGAACCACTCCCAAAGAAAGAAAAAAGCACGACGCGAGGGTCCGGCGGTCTCGCAGGAGCATGATGCTTCCAGCGATGACGGCCACCAGAATTGGAATCGGTGTCTTGATCAAGAGGAGCCACAAATAGTAAGTCCAGGGAACTCCAGCGAGCAGACGTGAGGCAAAGTTCACATAGAGCGTGCCATCGAAATCGTAGCCACTGTGCTTGACGCCATCATGATGCAGCCAATGCACGATAGCGCTGAAGTTGCTCGGAAAAAGAACGACTGGGTTCACCAGAATGAGCGTGATGAATATGACGAGGAAGAATCGTCCATAGCTGAACCGCGAAGGCTCGCGAGTAAGCCCCATCTTGCCGGCAAGAAACCAGGCAAGCGCGTTCAAGCCAAGAAGGTGAAGAATGTATTGCGAGGCAAAAGAAAGTCCAAACCCAATCGCACTCAGGTCATACCATCGGCGTGCACTCTCGTCCGAATCTGCCTGTTGGGCCCGGCAGTAGAGGTAACAAGCCAGAAGAGTGAAGAAGGTGAACGGCGTTTCCTCTTTGGCAAGCCGATTTAATGCGACCGCCAATGGCGAAACTGCCCAGAAGAAGCTCGCCGCAAATGACCCCACAAATCCGATCAGGCGACGACAAAACAGAAAGAGAATTGCAGTCGTCGCCGCGCCGAAAAGGACGTTAGGAAATCGAAGCCAGCCCTCGGGGCTCATCGTGGGCCAGCTATGGAGTGAGGCCAGACGGTTCCAGCGCTCACCCGCTGTCAGACTGACCCAGGCCAGCACCTTCAGCATCATCGGGTGCTCACTGTTGACGCCCACGAAGTGTCCGTGACGATATTCCTGAACGGCCGCCCACTTTGCCGACTCGTCCTCAGACAGGCTGTTAAAGTCGACGTGATTCAACCGAACGGCAAACGCCAGGACCGTAAGCAGGAGCGCAATTGCCGCATCCCGATGCCAGCGCCAGGAACGATCTTGAAGCTCATTCAACACAGACTCTTCCGTTTCCATCGCGAGCGCCTTCGTGCTCATGACCGCGACTCGGACGCGAGATCTATCCCACCAGCTGCGCGCAGATCAAAAATCTCGGACACGGAATATGGTTTCCGCGCAGACGGGTTGAAGTACTGCCAGACTCCCAATTCGCCCAGGAGTCCGAGTGCCACCAAATGGAGGCCCAGCAGGACCAGGACTGCCGCAAAAACCAGCAGCAGTGCGTGTTGCTCCACGACATTGGTTCGATAAAGGACCTTCCACACCAGCAGCCAAAGAGCCACGGCGGATCCCGCGCTCATGTTGATCAGGCCGAGCCGGCCAAAGAAGTGCAGCGGCCGCGACATGTAGCGAAGCAGAAACCGAATGGTGAGCAGATCGAACATGACCCGGAAGGTGCGAGACAAGTTGTAATGCGATACCCCGTGCTTCCGATGCTTGTTTTGAATAGGAATTTCACAGATCGAGGCGCCGTATGCCGAAGCCAAAGCTGGTATAAATCGGTGCATCTCTCCATAGAGCGGCAATTGAGAAAGCAGTTCGCGGCGGTACGCCTTAAATGTTGTTCCGAAATCGTGAATGTTGACGCCGCTGAGCTTGGCCATGAGCCAGTTTGCACAACGTGAAGGAATCTTCCGCAACAATAGGTTGTCAACGCGGTGCTTGCGCCAACCGCTGACAACGTCGTATCCCTCCTCGAGCTTCTCCAGGAATCCTGGAATCTCCGCAGGATCATGCTGAAGGTCGCCGTCCATGGCGATCACGTAGTCACATTTGCAGTGTGCAAACCCAGCCGCCAGCGCCGCGGTCTGACCAAAGTTTCGGCGCAACCGGACAGCAGCGACACGAGGGTCGATTGAGGCAAGATCACTCAGCCGTTTATATGTAAGATCTGTGCTCCCATCATCCACGAAGACAAACTGGTATTCCCAATCAACGTCTTCCATCACTGAGTGCAGCCGAGCATACAGTTCGGTGATGTTGTCCTCCTCGTTGTGGAAAGGAACAACAATGGAAACGGTTGGTTTTGCTGTGAGGTCAGGCATGGTGCACCTTTCTGCTAGAAGCGCAATCGATCGCCTTGAGCCGTGTCAGTTGCGTCGACGTCGTGCTAGTGACCGCAGCCACATTCATTTCGACTGGAACGGTGGAGGATGTGCAGCCGCTGACTTCCGACCGCGAGTGCCGCATACAAACTGGGAGCATTCGCTTCGATCTCGTACGTCCCTGGGGGAAGGCCATCGATAGCGAATGCTCCCTGTGTGTCCGACTCGGTTTCCTTAGTTATGGGCCGGCGAAGGACGATGCGTGCCCCGGGCAAAAAGGCAGGTTCTCCGTTCGTGCCCTTCGTGAATACATCTCCTCTTAATGATCCAAGTTTGGGGGAGCTGCCTTGAGCGAAACCAAGGCCCAACAACAAAGCAATCCCGATCAACGTCCGCATGGCTGCTCCTCCTGGTCACTTAAATTGCAATGCGCTCTCCAAACCAAAGGCATCCCCGCGATTTGTTTCAAAGCGTTGAGAACACGATAGATGCCATCAGCTCGAATACAACTCACGGTGGGAGTGAGATGTCACTTGAGTTCGCTCGATTTGACATGTCGAAACTTGGTGACACGCGCAATTGTCATGAGAAAGGAATTGTGCGGGCCGCAATGCCCGGAAGCACGTGCCGTCCTCTGGGTAGAAAGAGGAAGGTGGGCGAGTGCGTTGTTACCGGATGCCCGTCGCGTGTCTCGCGTCAGCGCGACGAAGTCAGGGCGATGGTGGCCTCGGGAACGATTGCCCGCGGCTCTTTGCTCTGACGCGCATTCACGACGCAGTCCGGTGTTCGATAGTCAGAACCTTCTTAGCTCAGTAGGAATCTCGCGAGATCCCGAGGGACTACTCTGCCGCAACGCGAAACTCACTCGGACTGTTTAGGCTTCGCAGCAGGTTTTTGGCTTTCTATGGGCACCTCAAACGATTGACCCAAAATATCGTTGTAGCGAATTGTGCGTTTCCCCACAAGCACGAGCAGGTCGCGCCCCGCAGAGTATTTCACGGTCTCCTCGCCCAGCGGTGGCGTATACAGCACCACATAGATCGTGTCGCCCACCTTGACCGCCACGTCGTAACTCGTGGCGTCAGAGACGCCACGTCCGGCAGCCTGATGAGCCTTAACCTCAGTGATCGTGCCCACTTGGTACTTCGAGCGGGACTGGCCAAAGGCCGGAAACACCGTCAACAAGGTACAAACCAAACCCACTAGCCTCAGCATAATTTGGCCCTTTCGTCCCTTCCTGGTGGAGTTGCCCTACCCTCCAAACGCTGGTTGATGTTTCCTCCTGATTCAGAGTTGACCAGTGACTGTCGTAGTTGGCTGTCCGGAACTTGACCAGGATGACTGCGTGATCGTTTTTGCGATGTTGCGCGCTAGGTTGTGCGTAGCCCGCAAATTACTGCCGAAGAAGCGAACATCGCCATTAACGGTGCGCTCAAAGACGACTTTACCCTCGCGCGTGAGGAGTTTACTCCGCACAGTTATTTTCGTGGCGCCACTTACCGTGGTCACAGCACGCCGCGTTTCACTGCCAGGCGTGTACTTCTCCACAGTTGTTTTAAGCACTAGCACATTTGGAGCTTCGCTGACCGTGACATCGCCGTCGCGGAACACCTGCTGGAATTGCTTTGTCTTATTCAATTCGACTACGAGATTCTCGTAAATCGCGATTTGAAACGAATAGGCGAGGTCTACGTTCCCAGACTCAACCTGGTCGACTTGAACACTCCAGCGTGTGGCGGAAGTCCCATCGCCAGCAGAGGATTCCGCAGTCGCGGTCTGGCTGAACAACTGACCGGGAATTGCGAAGACGATCGCCACCAACGTGATCAGACAAGCAATCGACAAATTGCATTTACCTGTTTTCATGCGTGGCCTCCGTAACGCCTTCTTTGGTCGACTGATCCTGGTGGGCACTGACAGTCACCCCCTGAGCTGTCAGTTCACTCCTTACAAGCTCGCCTTGTCCTTTTGCCAACTGAAAGATCGCACCGTGAATTCCTTGATCAGAGTCCACATATTGCAGAGTCAGGGTGTCGTACTTCTTGTGGGCGAAGAGACTGACAACTCGGCCACCACCGAATGGAGCCGCCGTCTTGCCCAATGTCATCGGCAAGCCGCCGACCTGCTTGCTCTCGGCGCCCAGAAAGACATCCCGAACCGATGCGATCTTCACTGTTGCGCCAGGCTTTCCGTTCTGCTGAAATTGCAGCGAATCTCCCTGAACCGACAATGTCCCGGTGCTGTTATCCCTCGCATTCGCAAATCCCAGCAGATGAGTCGCCCGAGTGCTGAATGGTGCTCTCGTGTCTCCTCGCTGACCTGTTTGCTGCGCTGGCGCAGTCAGGCTGAAGCAAATCAATACAGTCGAGAGCCACAAAGCGTGGCGTCGGTCCGGGGGGTAAGCCGCGCTACGACTGCGTGAAACAACCAAACGATCCATTTGTTCTCCCATTCCAGCCGCCGTCGGGCCAAGGCTGCTCACTTCCTCAGATTCCTCAAGCAATTCGACTGCCGCGATCCCGATTGTCTACGCTTAAAGTTGTGCAGCGTACTCGCGGCGCTGCTAGAAACCGGCTGTGGGTTGGAAAGCGGAATTGAGGCTGTTGTCAGTCACTGTGACGGACACGTCATGCTTGGTGACTCCACGATCTTCCGACACCACGATCCGACGACGCGTGAGGGCACGTGAGTTGTGTCACTCATGTTTGACAGACACGTCATCGCTCGTGACACCAGGGACCGCGCCCACCGTGATGCAAAGCACTTGTCTTGCCAATGACAAGAACGATCGGCCGGCACGCATTTTGACTACCGAATACTCAGTGTTGGGGTCAGAAGGCGCCTTGGGCCTGGTGGCCTGATCCACTTTTTGGACAAAGATGCTGAGTCATCGTCAGCAAAAGCGGGTGAGCTTCCTCTCTGTGCGGTGATGTGGAAGGTGGCGTGCAAACACCAGATTGCAATGAAGGACGTCGCGTTGACTCAGGATCGTACGGTCAAACTAAAGAGATAACTTCGGAGGGCAGGTTGAAACGGATTCCGGTCGCTTCAAGCGGCAGCATCTCGATAATAGTGGATCAGAGTGGATCAGATGCCCTAGTGCGCCTCAACGGTCGCATCGATGTGGATTCCTCGCCCGACCTTCGCGATCGACTATCGGCCATCCTGTCCGAAAGACCATCGCCTCGCGTGATCACCGTGGATTTAGCAGGTGTTTCCTACATTGAGACGTCTGGAATCGCGACCTTGGTCGAAGCTCTTAGAATCGCTCGCCACCGCCAGACGATAGTTTGCTTACAGGGACTCAGTGGTTCCGTGCTTCGGCTATTCGAGGTCACCGGCGTGCTGCCGTTGTTTGAAGCCGGTGATTGCAAAAAGAAGGTCTCTTGATGCCTAACGTTCTCGATAATGTCGGCGAAAGAACAATCGAACATCTCGACTACGTCGGAAGTCTGAATATTCAGCTTTGGGCCACCTTGCGAGCCATGGGACGAGCGCTGCCCTTCGTAGGAAATCGTTATCGTTGGCAGGCAACCGTGAGGCAGATGCTAGAAATCGGCGTTGATGCAATGCCCATGGTCGCGCTGATGGCGATCTGCACTGGATTCATTCTCGCAATGCAAGGAGCGTCGGAACTGCGCCGCTTTGGAGCTATGCAATACGTCATTGACTTGGTCGCCGTCGGCTTCACGCGTGAACTCGGCCCACTCCTGACAGCGATTGCCGTAAGCGGACGATCCGGGTCGGCATTCGCGGCTGAGATCGGGACCATGAAAGTCACCGAGGAACTCGATTCCCTCCGCGTCATGGCTCTGGAGCCGGTGGAGTTTGTGCTCGCACCCAAGTATCTGGCAGCTTTGATTTCGGTGCCATGCCTCAGCATCGTCTCGAATGTTTTCGGCATTTTGGCCGGCGGCTTGTTCATGTTCTTGAGCACTCGCCTGGCGCCGCTGTTGTACGTCCACTATGTGTTTAATTCCATCACCTTGCGCGACGTGATCACCGGATTGATCAAAAGTGTCGTGTTCGCAACCATCATTGCTCACGTTGGATGCTTGGAAGGGTTTCGTGTCCGCGGAGGTCCCGATTCGGTAGGTCGTTCCACTACTAGCGCAGTGGTGAAATCAACATTCCTCGTCATCGTCGCGGATGCGGTCTTCACCGCAATCTTTTACTTCACGGTGAAACTCTGATGCCCATCATCTCGGTTCGTGATCTGGTCGTCGAATACGATGGCCGGCGTGTGCTGAACGGTTTGAATCTCGACATCGAGCACGGAGAAACCATGGTGCTGTTGGGTGGCAGTGGCTCCGGAAAAAGCACCCTGCTGCGCCAGATTATCGGGTTGGAACGCCCCAAGTCAGGCAGCGTCCACGTAAAGAATATGGATATTACGCGCTGCTCAAAACCCGAACTGAAGAAAATTCACCAATCCATAGGTGTGGCCTTCCAAAGCGCGGCCTTGTTCAACTCGCTGACAGTCGAAGATAACGTAGCTTTGCCACTGCGTGAACACACACGGCTTGCACCCTCAATCATTGACCTTATGGTGTGGATGAAACTGGCCGCAGTCGGTCTCGCGGAGTTTGGCAAGTTACTTCCCCGGGAACTCTCGGGCGGCATGAAGAAGCGTGCGGCCGTGGCACGCGCACTCGCGCTTGGCCCGGAGATTCTGGTGCTCGATGAGCCATCGGCCGGACTTGATCCCATCGTCGCCGCGGAACTCGATGAATTGATTCTGCTCCTCAAGGAAGCTCTTCAAATGACAGTCATCGTCGTTACCCATGAACTGCCGAGCGCGTTCCGCATCGCCGACCGCATCGCCATGTTGTATCGGGGCTCATTCAGCTCGGTCGGCACGAAAGATGAACTTAAAGCAAGCCAAAATCCGCGGGTACGCCAGTTTCTCGATCGCATTCCCGAAAACGTAGCGAAAACGCCGGCTGTGGCCGCTTACTTCGAAAAGTATATGCAGTCTCAGGAGACATACCCGTGACCACACAAGCCAAGGTTGGAGCCTTTGTTCTTGGATGCTTTTCTATCCTTGCCTTTACCGTAATCTACCTCCTCAACGCCCAGTTAGGGGGACACACGGCTCCATACCGGACTTATCTTCGTTACGCCGGCGGGCTCGAGCCAGGCGCACAGGTTCTGTTTGGCGGAATCAACGTGGGGCAGATCAGGGCAGTACGACCTTCGCGTTCTGATCCAACCCAGATCGAAATTCTGTTGGACGTGAAACAAAGCACGCCGCTGAACGAGAAGTCCGTAGCGAAGCTCGGACTCGTCAGCGTGATGAGTGGCGCCGCACTCTCCATCACCACCGGCAGCAATGATGCAAGACGTCTGACCCCTGGGTCAGCCATTCCATCGCAGGAGACCGCGAGTCTCGACGAGATCACCAGCAAAATGGCGGTTGTTGCAGACAACGCTAACGGCTTGATCACCGAGGTGCGCGGCGAAGTGCAAGGAATCGGCGGAGATGCGCACACACTGCTAGCAAACCTGAATACTGTGACGGGCCAACCCAATCAACAAAAGATCCGAGCCCTGCTTGATAACGTCAATGGAATGCTCGCGACGGAGCGGCCAAAGATCGATCGTCTTACCGATGAGTTGAACGCGCTGAGCCAGCATGCTGATGACACCATTCAAAATGTGAATGGCACTGTCAGTGATGTCCGCGAGCCCGTGCGCAAAGATCTCGCGGAACTGCAGAACACTTTGCTCCAGGCCAAGCAATTGCTGGCTGACATGCAGGTGCTGGTGAAGGGGAATGACTACAAAATTGATGACACGATCGAAAACCTGCGGACGGCAACGGAAAACCTCGACCAGTTAACCGAATCAGTGAAACAGCGTCCGTGGAGTTTAGTTCGTATCAAACAGCCCGAAGACAGGAAGGTGCCGAAATAATGCGCGCTCAAATCAAAGGACGAACTTCCATGCCTGTTGCTGGCGAGCATGGCCACCGGGTGGTGTCTATGAGAAGAACTGTGACGACGATTGTCTTCTGTCTCGCAACGTTAACCATTCTAGTAGGTTGTGGCAGAGTGCGGTATCCTCAGTACTACACTCTGAATCTGCCTGCGCCGCCGGATCCGCCTCCTGCAGAAAACGTGCACGCCGCGGTAGCAGTCCGTGAATTCCGCGCGCCCGCCTACCTGAAGCAGGGAGCCATTGTGTACAAACCATCTCCCGAGCAAATCAGCTTTTATGCTTACCATCGTTGGGCAATTAACCCTTGTGAGTTCGTGACCAACTCAGTAATTGAGGAGCTTCGCGCCAGCGGAGACTTTGTCCGTGTCAAGCCCTACGACGGTCGCTCCGACACTCAATATGTGCTTAGCGGACGGTTGGAGAGGCTCGAGGAAATCGACTACGCGGGTGGCGTAAAGGTTGAAGTCGCAGTCTCCGCCCAGATGACAAATCTCGCAACGGGGCTGACCGTTTGGACCAACACTGTTTCGGAGGTAGGAGACGTCAATAAGCGCGATGTCCCAGCGGTGGTTTCTGAAATGAACCGCACGATGGAACTGGCAATCAAGAAGCTGCTGAGCCGAATGCCTGCGGATGTGGCGACTGGCCCCACGGCAGCTGGACGAAACTAAATATTCGGTACATCGACGAGGCCGCGAATCGACCGCGGAGTCACTGAGCTGCAAGTAGCCTCCCTGGAGTTCTGATGTTCTATCTCTGCTTGTTCGTCGTTGTCGCATCCATTGAAGGAGTTTGTAGTGAACTGGTTCAGAGACTATGCTTTCGGTTCTCGCACGGGTGAGTTGCTCGCGTTAGCAATAGTAGTCTTAGTGTCATTCGCGTTATGCATTGCCTCATTGAAACTTGTTTTTTGGTTCCTTACACGCAAACGAGATGCAGACGAAGGCGAGGGCGAAAAGGAGTATTGGAGTGTACATGGCGGTGAAGACACGACCCTATCGAATGGAAGCAATCGCCGGAGTCGATCTTGACGTAGAAACTGGGAATGAAGGAACTGAGATCGCCATTGCTTCCCAAGGTAAGTGGATTATCCCGTCAAAACGTTGTCTGAATGAGTTCACGAGCGCCCCGACTGTTTTTTGCCGCGAGATGGAGTCTTGATTGCAACAAGCCCGGACGGGAGCAGAGCGCCGGCGCAAGTAGCCACGGGCATGCGATTGTGCGTCCGGGCGTGACCACGGCAGCGTGTCGATCTGCGTTCCACCAAAACCCTTTATAGAGGACAAGTCATGATGAATCGTAGGCAGAAGTTTGGATTGGTATTTGCCATGTGCCTTGTTGCTTCGGCTGCCGTGGCAGATTCTTTGGAGTTGAACAATGGAAGTTTGATCAAGGGCAAGTTTGTCGGAGGAAACCAGAACAGCATCAACTTCCAGGTTGGGTCGTCGATACAGAACTATAGCGTTGGGGATATCCGTGCTCTCCGGTTTGATTCCGAGCCGGAAGGCGCGGGGGTCTCTGTGCCTTCGGATGGCCAGTCGTACGGGTCGGTCTCTGCAAGAGATGCTGCGAAGCCTCCCTCCTACGTGACCATTCCTGCCGGAACAAGAATCTCGGTACGTACGATCGACGCCATTGACTCCACCCAGAATCACGTGGGAGATCGGTTCCAGGCTTCTCTCGAAGAGCCCCTAATCGTGGATGGCAACGTGGTGGCAGCGAAGGGCGCAGACGTCTATGGGAGACTGGAAGAGTCCAAAGAAAGCGGGACTTTCACCGGAAGGTCTGAGCTGAGAGTGGCGCTTACCGGAATTGTGGTAGATGGCAAGACTGTGCCCCTCGTGACAGGCGACTACGAATTGACTGGCAAGTCTAAAGGAGCCAGTACGGCCAAAAGAACTGTCGGCGGAGCTGCAATTGGAAGCATCATCGGTGCAATTGCCGGCGGTGGCAAAGGGGCGGCAATCGGAGCTGGAGCGGGCGCCGGACTGGGTGCCGGTTCGGAAATCATCACCAAAGGTGAGCAAGTGAAGATCCCCAGTGAGACGTTACTCGATTTCACTCTGGAACAGAGTGTGTCGATACCGAAGCGAGCAAATTGATCGCCTGCGCCTAAGAGAACGGAATTAGGAAGTACGGAAACTACCGAAGGTATTACCTGGGCAGCAAACCCTCTTTGCACCCACCCTTCATACATTCTCGCGTAACACGGTGGCTCCCAGGCTTTCCGCGAGCCTATCTGTCCAAGTGCGATAACGGAGCCGCACATGAGCGTGTTGGCCCTCGAGGAAGGTCACAGGCCCGCACTGACAGTAGAGGTCCCACTCGCTGAAGATTCCTGCGGCTTTTCCGGACCGGATGGCAGGCTGAGCAAAAGCACCGCACAAAAAAGACTCCCGCATGTCGGTCCATTCCATGCGGGAGGCCTTATCACTGCGAAATGCTGCGTTGATTATTGATTGATCAGCGGCACTTGCACCAGTTGTACGTCGATCGCCAGGCCGAGCCGCCAGTCGAGTTGATAAAACAGCGCAGTTTCCCTGCCGGAGAGCACTTTGCGGAACGTGGGCATGTATTTCAATCTTAGCTCCAAAATTGAATGCTCAACCTCAGCGCGCTTGCGGATGTAATTTTCAGCTTCCTCACCCGTCATGCCGCTGTAGCTTTGGGCATAGTCTTTCAGTAGAGCAATTTTCGTGTCGTAGATTCTGGAGAGCTCCGCGGCATATCGATCGTAGACCGGCCAAAACTTCTCCGCTTCGGCATCGCTTAAATCCATATTCTCAGCGATAATTTGCTTCTTCTGGGATCTTACGTCTTTACGCAAAAGGTCAATGAAGTCGTCAGGGTTTTGTTGGGAGTCGTCATTTGTGATCGAGCTTTTGGCGGCATCGTTTTTGGGCAGCGACGAATTCTGCGCCAATGCCAAATTTGTTGCTGCGAGTACGATTACCATTAGAGTCATCACGAGAAAGTTCTTTTGGTTCACGGCTTTCCTTCCTTACAGCGAAACTAGAGTTGGGCGCAAGTGCTGCCCGCAATTGTCAACCACTCCAAACTCTCCAGCATGCACGATTCCAATCGAGTGGCATCGTATAACTCTCAGCCGGAGCAGGTCTCGAGTTGTCGCGGCGCCATTAGCCTGCATTGAGCCGGACTTCCGAGAGGACCAACTTGCAGGACCGAGTCCATCGGCACAGGGTGTCAAATGTCACGTGTCATGTGACATGGCGCGTCGTGGTGCTGGGGCCATGGGCTTTTCCAAGAAGAAAGTGAATTTGTTCCGATTGCGAGGAAAGCCTGCGATTTGCGTAAGTTTGTGTTCGTCTTGGTGAGTGGAACTGTAGTTGCTCCAATTGAAGCGTGAGAACTCCAACGCTTCGAGATCTCTTAATGCTCAAGGAGCAAGTCTAATGTCCACCTCACCAGTGTCTGCTGGAACCGCGCCGCCCATACCGAGACCGGTGCCACCAAAGACCAGTACAGATCAGGCAGTACCTCGCCAGGGTGCCAGGTGGCAGAATTACATAACCCCCATCCTCGTGGTGCTTCTCGCCCTGGCCGTTTTGATCACCATCACACGTAACTGGAATGCATGGGAAGGTGGCAAGGTCGAACAAGGCACAGATGATGCTTACGTTCGCGGCGACGTTACTCCCCTCAGCACCAAGGTGTCAGGCATCGTTCGCTCTGTGGATGTGGCGGACTACCAACAAGTACACCCAGGCGATCTCCTTGTCGAACTGCAGGACGATGACTATCAGGCCCAGGTGGATCAGGCCGAAGCGGCGGTTGAGGCTGCGCGTGCCGGCATTCAGGAAAATCTTCGGCAACGCCAGTTGCAGGATGCGCGCATCGACAAAGCGCTGGCGGGTATCGATCAGGCCAAGGCGCAGATTGCGGCTGCCGAAGCTGGCAAGGAAGCTGTCCAGGCTGAGTTGACTCACGCTCGCTCTGAACGCAGACGTCAGGAAGGGCTGTATCAAGTTCGCTCGACGACCGAGCAGAACCTTGAGGCTGCGGTCGCAACCGACGGAAACCTGTCAGGTCAATTTGCTAGCCGTGACGCAGATCTCCACCAGGCCCAAACCATGTTGCGTAGCAGTGAACTCGCTGCCGAAGCCGAGCGCCGCAGCAAAGCCGTCCTCGAATCGCAGGCGATACAACTTCAGGCCGATCTGCGCGCGAAGCAGGCGAACCTGGCGGCAGCGTCGGTGAACATTAGCTACACCAAAATTTACGCTCCCGGCGACGGCACCGTGGGCGAACGCCAAGTTCGGCCTGGGCAACTCGTCTCCCCGGGCACGCAGGTGATCTCCTTTGTTGCTCTCACAAAGTGGGTGCAAGCGAACTATCGCGAAACGCAGTTGACCAACGTGAAGGTTGGTGATCCTGCCGAAATTCGCATTGACGAATACCCCGGCCAACTCATTCGCGGCAAAGTGGTCGAGATCGCACCAGCCAGCGGATCACAATTCGCTCTGCTGCCACCCGACAACGCAACTGGCAACTTTACGAAAGTCGTGCAGCGAATTCCTGTCAAGATCGCGCTGGACGACTCCACCTTCGCGGCGAAACTGCGTCCCGGACTCTCGGTGATTGCAACTGTCCGCACGAGACGGTAACCGGAGCCTATGGCAGCTTCGACCATCGCAGTTCGCCCGTCGGCGATAGACATTGCGCGCGCTACCGCCGCCGCCATCCCGGCGGAAGTATCGACGCGCCCTCTGCTCGGAATCCTCGGAGTCGTCACAGGCGCCGGCCTCGTCACTCTCGCCGGCCGCATGCTCACTCTCGGCCTTCCCGATTTGAAGGGCCATGTTGGCATAAGCTTCGACAATGGCGCCTGGCTCGACAGCGCCTACAATGCATCGCTCATGTTTATCGCCCCGTTCAGTGTCTACCTCGGAGGTCTGCTCGGGCCGCGGCGCATACTCCTGTTTGCCGCAGGACTCTTCACCGTGACCTCTATCTTTCTCCCTTTCGTTCACAGTTACAGTCTGCTCGTCGTCGCACTTATTATTGCCGGACTTACCTCAGGTACGTTTTATCCGCTCACGCTGACGTTCGCACTTCGCAACATTCCGCTACGATACCTCCCTTTCACGATTGCCTTGTACGCGACCTTTGTAGACGGAGCCGTGAATATCGCGCCTTCACTCTACGGTTGGTACAGAGACCATCTGTCCTGGCATTGGATGTTCTGGAATTCTGCTGTGATTGCGCCGGTAATGATGATGTGCATCTACTTCGGCATTCCGCCGATGCTGCCACAAAAGAAGAGCGGCCCTGCTCCAAGCTTCGTTGGGTTCCTGTATTTGAGTGCAGGATTGGCTCTGGTTTTTGCTGCGCTTCAGCAAGGCCAGCGACTCGACTGGTGGCGCTCGGGCGAATTCAATGCCTGGTTCTGGTCCGGGACTTTCTTCCTGCTTTGTGCACTTGTTCGGAGGCTACGCGCTCCCAACCCTCTCGTGGCGCTACCTTATTTGCTGAAGTGGAACACCATTCTACTGGGCTGCCTGCTCTTTTGGTTCCGCTTCACGCTTTGCACAACCATTATCTTGGTCCCACAGTCGCTGGCCATCCGCGGGTTCGAAGCGGACCAGATTGGGCCCGCGATCATTTGGAGTGCTCTTCCCCTTGTACCCATCGCGTTTATCGCTGCGCTTCTGCTGTTACGCAAGTATGACCCCAGGCTGCTCTTCGCGATCGGCCTCACTTGTACCGCATCCGCTGCTTGGCTCAACTCACAGTACACCAGCGTGTGGGCGGCCGAGAACTTCTACCGTACCGAATTGCTGACCGGTGTCGGCCAATCTGTTGCTTTCATCGGGCTGGTCGGCTGCATCGTGCTGCAAGCAATCTTTACCGGCGGCTTATCGAAGCCAGAGTGGGCCCTGAGCTTTTCGGCCTTCTTTCATGTGATTCGTCTGTTCGGCGGCACAGCAGGCGCGATTTACATGGGTCACTTCATTGCTCAGAGGGAGAAGCTGCACTCGAATCTCTTGGGACTTCACATCAGCGGTGGCAACTGGATTACCGATCAGAACATTCGTGCCATGACGGCGGGTCTCTACGCTAAATCGTCCGGCATGGCCGCCGCAGGAGCGCGCGCCATCGATCTGATTTCGGCCCGACTGCGGCTCCAAGCATACAGCTTGAGCCTTCTCGACGGATTTCTACTGATCGCGTGGAGTTGCGCTTGCGCTTTGGTCTTTGTCGCTTTGCTGCGCAAGTCACCTTTGAATTACGGGGAACTCAGCAGCATGCAGCAGATCCCCGCCACCCATAAGGAGTCGAACCAATGAAACGAGATGCCGCACTATTCCTGCTAGTAGCGATGACCTTCTTCGCCTGCACTGCGGCTGCCGAGGAAGCAGGCAACACCCCGCCTCCCCGCCACATTACCCTGCAGGAAGCTGTTCAGTTGGCGCTGAGGCACAACCACGATATTCGGATTGCCGGCTACACCGTCGATGAGAAACAGCAGGCGAAGAAGGTCGCGAAGAGTTCCTATTTTCCTTCGATACGGAATGACAGCAGCTTCATGCATATGACGGACACACAGTTGATTCAGATCAAGTCCGGTAGTCTCGGCATCGCGGGGGGGACACCGATTCCATCTGCAGACGCGATCATCAACCAGGGCGGCAAGAACTTTACGACCAGCGGAACCCAGATCACCCAGCCGTTGACGACGCTGCTCAAGATCAAACTCGCAAACGATGTGGCCCAAGCCGAGGTAAAAGTCTCGCGTGAGAAGGCGCAGCTTACAGGAAACGATGTAGCGCTCGCGGTCCATCAGGTCTACTACGACATTCTGATCGCTCAGGCGCACCGCAGCGCCACCGAAGCGCGAATAAGGGCCTCCGAGGACCTTCAGAGCGAGCGGGTGGAGCAGGTAAAGTTCGGTAGCACGCTCGAACAGGAGCTGATCGACAGCCGCGCGCAATTGCTGCAAGCCAAGCAAGAGATGCTGAGCACCGATCTTCAGCTGTCAGATCTAAAGCTGAAGCTCAACGACTTGATAGGCCAGCCACTGACCACCGCGCTGGATCTGGATCCTGCTGTTTCTGAATTTCAGGAAACTTGCCCGCGCGAGGAATGTGTTAGCGCTGCCCTGGCCTCACATCCGGAGGTCCTTGCAGCTCGTGCGGAGGTCCAGAAGGCTGAGGCGGTGGTCCGTTTGGCGAAGACAGATATGTGGGTTCCCGATGTTGAGGCCTTTGCCCGCTACAGTTACCAGGAAAATGTACCGTTCTTGGCGCGCAACTTCGGTACCTTTGGTGTTCACTTCGGCTTTGACGTGTTCGACTCGGGTCGCAAGAAGGCCGTAGTCCACGAACGTCAGGCGCAGTTGTCTCAAGCGAAAGAGAACCTCGCGAAGTTGACGGATGCGATCGAGGTCTCGGTCCAAACAGCATTCAACAAGCTGGAAAGGACGCAGCAGATGTTGAAGGTATCCGAAGAGGTCCTCTCTCTGCGTACGGAGTCGAATCGTGTGCGTCAGCAAGAACTCATACGAGGAGCCGCGCTGAACTCGCAAGCGGATACCGCAACAGCTCAGGAATACGATGCCAAGGCGCTCCTCCTCCAGTCACAACTCGACTACTTCGAGGCTCATGACGAGGTTATTCATGCGATGGGCGGCACAGTCCAATGAGTTCCAGGTTGCCTGAGAGACCTAAGAAGAGGAATTACGGCGTTCGGATCAGCATGGTCCAGAGGGCCGAACAACGCGGCCTCGTCCGGGTGGCCTCAACTCGCCTGCCTACCATGTTCGGCATGTTCGACCTGATCGGCTTTGAGCGCGTGAACGTGGACACAGGAGAGACTGAGAGTGCCCTCCTCCTGACGCTTGGCGATCTGCACCATCGGGCGCCTTTGCTACGCATTCATTCCCAATGCCTCACTGGAGAGGTGCTTGGATCTCTGCGCTGTGATTGCCGAGGGCAGTTGGAACTCGCAATGTCGGCCATTGCAGACGAGGGATCGGGCCTGGTGATCTACGAGTATCAGGAGGGCCGTGGTATCGGGCTCATGGCAAAACTGAAAGCTTACGCGTTGCAGGACAAAGGACTGGATACGGTCGAAGCGAACCAGGCCCTGGGTTTTGATCCAGACCGCCGCGATTTCAGCTTGGCAGTCGCTATTCTGCACGAAATTGGGATTGACCGTGTCCGCCTGATGTCAAACAACCCCCAAAAAGTGGAAGCACTGGCAAAGGGTGGAGTCGAAGTCGTCGAACTGATTGCCTGCGAGGCACCACTAAGCCCCTATGCATTGTCGTACTTGCGGACCAAGAAGAAAAAGATGGGGCATTCGCTCACGATCATGTGAACAATTGCAGGAATTGGCCTTTATCGGAGGACCTATGCCTACTCAGCGGCCTAGCGCAGTGAACCTGCTTGTTTCGTCCGAAGTTTCGCGTGTGTCCGGTGGTGACGAGCGCTGCTATGTTGCCCAAGCAGTGAAGTTCGCCGAAATCGAGCAGTCGCTTAGGGAGTTGCGATCAGGGCGAATGATCGTCATTGCCGATGATGAGGATCGTGAGAATGAAGGTGACCTCGTGATCGCGGCAGAGATGGTCACTCCCGAAGTGATCAATTTTATGGCCACCTACGCGCGGGGTTTGATCTGTCTCGCAATGACCGGCGAGCGGCTTGACCAGTTGGAATTAGGACCAATGGTGCTCAACAACACCGCGAACCTTGGCACAGCGTTTACGGTTTCGATCGATGCACGAGGAAGGGGTGTAACAACCGGAATCTCGTCCTACGATCGTGCGCAAACCATCATGGCTGCGGTCGACCCCCGAACTCGCCCTCAAGACCTCGCGCGCCCTGGTCATGTGTTTCCCCTACGCTCCCGGCCCGATGGCGTTCTCGAAAGACGCGGTCAAACAGAAGCGTCTGTTGACCTCGCACGGTTGGCAGGGCTGCATCATGCCGCAGTGATCTGCGAAATCATGAACCGCGATGGCAGTATGGCACGCGGTTCAGATCTAACAAGGTTCTGCTCAGAGTATGGTTTGACGATGGTGACTGTAGCTCAACTCGTCCAATACAGGCTCGAAACAGAATTAGACCAACCTCCCGGCCTGGATCCATCTGCGGCATATGGGCACGGCCCAGGCTGGGAGAAATTGTTGAAGGAAGATACTGCACGGAAATTACGTACTGGAGGCCGGCAATGAATGACATTATCGCGGAACCTCTGGGAACATCTTGAGGATCCAACTGAATCGCCCAGCCAAAAAGAACGCAATGACTTCGAGCAACCTGCTAGGACAGCCGTTCGGCCCCTTGCGAACAGCAGTCACAAGCGTTTATCTTGACTGCGAACACATTGCTTTCTGCCGCACAAACATAGACCGCAACTGGCTACAGTCAAGCATCAGACAGCTTTGACTGCCGCCCCTTTGATGAATGCGAGGATGTCCGCATTGATCACATCGGCATTCGTGGTCATCATACCGTGTGAGAAGCCCGGGTAAATCTTGAGCGTCCCATGCTTGAGCAGCTTGGCCTGCAGCACTGAAGCGTCTTTATAGGGCACGACTTGGTCATCGTCACCCTGCAGTACGAGGGTCGGTGCCGAGATCGCTTTCAGATCGTCGGTTTGGTCTGTCTCGGAGAAAGCCTTGATGCCTTCGTAGTGAGCGAGTGCGCTGCACATCATTCCCTGACGCCACCAATTCTGGATGACTCCCTGCGAGGCCTTCGCGCCGGGTCGGTTGAAGCCGTAAAACGGACCCGAAGGAACATCGAGAGAGAACTGCGCACGGTTCGCAGCCAGCGCCTTGCGGAAGCCGTCGAACACTTCAATCGGAGTGCCGCCGGGGTTCTGCTCGGTCTTGACCATGAGCGGGGGAACAGCGGCAATCAGCACGGCCTTGGCTACGCGGCCCTGAGGCTCGCCGTACTTCGCGACATAGCGTGCAACCTCGCCACCACCCGTCGAATGGCCGATATGAATCGCATTTCTCAGGTCGAGATGCTCGACCACCGCCGAGGCGTCGGACGCGTAATGGTCCATGTCGTGGCCAGTGGCCACCTGCGAGGAGCGACCATGACCGCGCCTGTCGTGGGCAACGACGCGAAAGCCGTTGGCTAGGAAGAGAACAGCATCTGCGCGTCCCAGTCGTCCGACGACAGAGGCCAGCCGTGGTGAAACACAATGGGCTGGGCGTCCTTCGGCCCCCAGTCCTTGTAGTAGATCGTTGTGCCATCTTTTGTCGTGATCGTTGCCATCGAATCGTCTCCTTTTGTGTTGTTCAGCGATAGTGAATCCATTGTTGATCTCGAAAGTGCTACGGCCGGCAATGTGGTGGCCGCTAATGCCGCAACTCCGCCGATCAGCATGTCTCGTCGAGTAAACTTGTCCATACATCTGTCTCCGTGCTGCTTAACAACGGTCTGGGTCTTTGTGCGTTCCTTCGCTCGCGAACATTGTGTTTGCACGAAGGGGGCCAAAATGGAATGGTCGCTCTCAACGCGAAACCTCGCGAGATACGAGCAGGAACAAAGCACCCATCAAGATCTGACGCGATTGCACAGTGTCGCGCTTAGTGCGAACAACAATGGAAGATAAACTATGGACGCCGCCAGCAGTCGGCGAGCGGCCGCCCGCGATCGCCGAAGCGCGAATTCCACCCCAAAGTACAGGAACCCGAGACCCAGTAGTGCTCCGGCGCAGTAAAAAATGGCGGCGTGCCGCGTCGGAAATTGCACGATGCTGCATCCGACAAGAACAATCAGCGGCAAAACGGTTTCCAAGATGACGAAAGGAACTCTCGTTTTCCCCTTGGGCAGAACCAAATAGCCCGCTCGGTCGTAGTCTTCGCGGTACATCCATGCAATTGCCATGAAATGTGGGAACTGCCAAAGGAAAACGATGGCGTAAAGTATCCATGCTTCGATATTCAATCGACCGGAAGCGCCGGCCCAACCGATCAGCGGTGGCATGGCACCGGGAAAAGCACCGACGAGAACGCACAGCGACGTTTTTCGTTTCAGTGGGGTATACAGGAACAGATAGGTCAACAATGTCAAAGCCCCCAGCGCACTCGCAAGCAGGTTGACCGTGGCAGCGAGATAGACGGTTCCTGCCGCTGCCAGTGCAGTTCCGAAGGCCAGGACGGCAACCGGTTTGAGACGGCCGGCTGCGGCGGGGCGCCGCGCTGTACGGCGCATTTGCGCATCGAACTTTCGTTCGATGTATTGGTTTAGCGTCCCTGTCCCACTTGCGACCAGCAACGTTCCAAGTAAAGTGTTGAGCAACCCCGCGAATGAGAACGGTTGTGCTTCGTTCCCGCAACCCAGATAAAAACCGATACCAGTCGTGATAAGAATGAGGAAATTGACTTCCGGCTTCGTGAGCGCCCAGTAATCTGAGAGCCTGCATCCCGCAAGACGCCCATCTTGTGATCCGGAAGAAGCGAGTTGCTTCGTAACTATGGATTGGCCGGACATTCAGACAGCCTCCATCCGCTGCGGGTCCGTTCGTACCGCACTGCGTTCCGACTCGAATTGCAAAATCGACTGCTCTTCCGACCGACGTGGGGAGAGTAAACGTGCTGCGAAAATTGCCGCGGCAATCAAGTAAACGACGGTAACGCAAGTCCACATCAACGCACCTGCGCATTGCTGATCTTCCAGAGCAGACAGGCCATTCGATTGCGGTGAAGACAGAAACACTGGGTAAACCACGCGGTTGCAAAAGACAAGGAATCCGGAAAGGATGTCGCACGGCAGCGTGGCCACAAAGAGATATAAAAGGATCGGCCATTCTGAGCCGTTCGACTTCCCTTCCCCAGGCTTAATGACAGGCCACCAGAAAAGAAGGCCGCTTGCTAGGAACGAGGCTTGCTCTATCGTATGCCATAGTCCTGATCGCATCCCGAGCGCAAACAAAGAAGGAACGTGCCATCCGACTAATGTGGCCGCGGCTGCAAGCCAGCAAACTGCCGGATGTGCAATGGCCCTGCCCAGTCGCTGTATTGGCGGCGATCGAAAACAATGACGCATAACGTTCCCGAATCCTTGCGGTAGACCATACAGTAGCGGCTTCATCGGCGCACCAAACCAGATCGATGGAGGAGCCAGCGTCATGAGCAGCAAATGTTGAACCATGTGGATCGTTAGCAGTTCGCGGTCGAGTGCAGCGATCGGTGAAGCCACCGCAAGCCAGATGAACAACAGCCCCAGTACAAAACTGCCAGCCCGCCAGGTCTCAATCGTGTGCAGATCAAGCCTGCGAACACGAAGCCATCCACGCGCGTAGACTAACGCGACGAGAGTCAAAGGGGCGGAAACCCAGAGTGATTCGAACGCGGCGTGGTGAGCATGTTGCATGGATTGCCCTATCTCTGAGCAACGGCTCCTTTATAGTCGCTATCACCAAGCACAACCTCGCGTGATGCATCCCGGGCGGGAGCTTGCCCCGCGGGATGCAACGATTCTAGAAACGCCACGAGTGCCGTGGTCTCCGCCGGGCTTAAGTTGTTTCCATAGGCGGGCATGTTCCCGCCGCCTTGAATTACCTGCCGGATGAGTTGGTCGTTGGTGAGTCGCACCGCGACACTATCCAGGGCTGGGCCCCTTTTTCCGCCGGTATTGCCGAGCGAATGACAGTTGCGGCACTGCTTTACCTGAAATACCAACGCGCCCTGACGCTCCAGTGCGGTTGTGCCATGCACGAACCGGTCGGGCACGGGATCACCGCTCCACGCATTCATGTGCGGGCTCCACGGCGCGAATTGAGCCATGCGGGTAAAGGTCCCCAGTGTGATGGCAATCAGCAGCACGGTGAGAACCGCGATGGGTCGTCGCTTCCAGCTCTTTTCTCCTTCACCGGAAAGAAAGGGCAAGAGGATCAATGCGATGATCGCCACCGGTGGGACGATGAGAAGAAATGGCGTCTCCATCGACGGAGGAAGCAGCGACAGCAAAGCGTAAAGCCACAGGAAAAAGTAATCGGGCTTCGGAGCAGTCTGGATGATCGTGGGATCCGGCTGTCCGGTCGGTCCAAATGGGCCGAAGTAGAAGGCGCAGGCGGCGACGGCCAGAATGATGAACGCCGCGAAGAACAAATCCTTCCAAACCGCATACGGAACGAAGGGTGCACCTTCGCTCTTCGTAAGCGCGTGATAGTCGCGTTCGTAGGTAGCGCGCTTAACAACGCGCCCCGGCATCGGCCACTCGTTGATCCCCAGCTTCAGCACCATCAATACGTGAAGCCCTACGAAAGCTATCAGCATTCCGGGAATCACGAACACATGCAGCGCAAAAAATCGGGAGAGGGTTGCGCCGGCGATGATGGGTCCACCCAGCATCAACTTCACGATCGTGGGACCGGCTATGGGTACTCGGCTGGCGATGGAAGCTCCGATTCCCAAGCCCCAGTAGGCGTCCTGATCGAAGCGAAGCACTTGCCCGCTGAAGGCCATGCCCAGAGTCATCAGCAAGAGAAAAACGCCGATGACCCATGTGAGTTCACGAGGGAACTTGTGGGCCCCGAACAGGAACACCTGCACCATATGAATGAGAACAATCGCCACCATGAAGTTGGAGCCCCATCCATGCATGGCGCGGATGAACCAGCCGAGCGCCACTTGATGATTCAGAGCCTGCAGGCTGCTCCATGCTTCGCCGGCTGAGGGCACATAAATCAGCGCCAGCAGAATGCCGGTGACAAGTTGGAGAATGAAGACGGTGAGCGCTGCGCTGCCGAACACGTAGAACCAGCTTGCTGTGTTCCGTGGCACGGGATGTTCTGCGGCTTCACGAATCGGTGCCGCAAGTTGCAAGCGATGGTCGAACCACTCTCCTATCGTTTTCCCGAATTCAATTATGCGCATGGCGGCTTCTCCGTGCATAAACTTGCCATCGCCGCACCGGGCGTCGGCAATTCCCCGGCCTGGATGGTGAGCACACCGTCTTTAACCTCATATGGATACTCGAAAAGGCCGCGCTCAGGTGGTCCCGAAGCCCGCGAACCGTCGCGATAGTACGCTCCACCGTGACAGGGACACATAAACAGACCAGATTGCTGAAACCAGCGAACCGGGCAGCCGAGATGTGCGCAGTTGATGGCAAAAACCTGAAACTTATCGCCGGAAATACGCCGCACCCAGCAGGCAGTGTCCACCGTCTTGCCATCTGTGGGCATAACGTATGGATTTTGAAACGTAGCCAGTCGCGTTTCGCCTTCAGGAAACTTGTCAATGCTACCGAGTGGCACCCACGAGAGATAAGCGTTTGCGCGCCCTCTTGTAACCGAAGAAGAGAGAAATCGCACAATCGGCACGGCCAACACCATGGCCGCGAATCCGTTAAACAGGATACCCAGCTTCATAAAAAACCCGCGGCGCGAGACTGTTGTGTCAGTCGACGGGGCCATCACAGGTTTACTCGACATATCTCATCTCCTAGTGCTGCGCGTAATTCGACGCGGAATATGGTTGCCCTGGGTTCTGAACGCGGCGTGACGCGAGCCAGGCAACCACGTCCGTGATCTCCTGGTCCGTCATCGGTTTTCCCGGAACGTTGCCGCGCCAGTCCGGCGCGCCCAGTTCAGGCCGTCCAACGATGACGATCGTGCGCAGTTCCTGATCACTGACGAGAGCCAGAAATGAGTCGCCGGTGATGGCGCTGCCCTTGGGGCCGCCCTGACCTCCTTGGCCGTGACAGGATGCGCAATACGTTCGGTAAACGAGTTCACCATGTCCGGCATTGCCTGCAGTGTTTGCGGCGTACAAAGGTGGATTACTCCCGTCGAGGATCCCTTTTCGTGACCAGTTCGCCAGTATTCCATTCGTGATCACATCAATCTGTTTGTCCGTCAGCATTGCTCCCGCACTTTGAGCAAAAGCTGACATGGAGGTTCCATGTATGCCGTTGGCGATGACTTTTCGCATGGACGCTTCATCCACGATGTCGAGATAAACGGGATTTGCCAGTGCAATCGCTGCTCCTCCTCGTCCTTGCGCGCCGTGGCAACCTGCGCAATTTTGTGAGTAGAGAGTGGCAAAGTCTGAAATCTGACTCGGCGCTACAGCTTCCGAGTCCCCTTGGGGTTGACCATGCGGAGAGCTACAGCCCGAGAGCAGCAGGCTCAGCACCGCGGACGCACCCAGATATTGAAATCGTTTCACTGCTCGTCTTCTCCTTTTTCTCTCGGTGGAGTAATCCCCGGAGCTTCAATTCCAGCGCGCATGAGAAAGGGCAGGTTCTCTCGGGTCAGCATGCGCGACTGTTTCGTGACCACAATGCCCGCCACAATTCCGAAGGCCACCTGCGAAGCAATAAACCAGGGCCAGTCAATGTGGTTCGCGAGCAATGGATTGAGTAGGCCCAATATTGTGTAGAGCAGTCCCGACCACAACACCGGGCCGATGAGTCCTCCCAGTACAATCGGCCGGCGCGCGAACATGGGAAGCATCGCGCCATAGAGCACCCCAACAAGGGTTGACACCAGGCCATGCAGGACCAAAGCAATCGCGAACGTGTCCGCATGAAATGAATACAACTGTGCCGGCCCGAGCTTAACCGATTCGGCGTACACTACTGCGGCGAGAAGATTGATCGGATACCAAATACTTCCGGCCTTGAGCACGCCGTAAGCACAGGCCAAAACCGCCATGGCTACAGCTCCCGCCAATCCCCCTTTAACTCCCGCCGAAACGGGATACGTATGAACAGGAAGCCATGCGCGTTGATACGCAAGAATTGGGAGTCGCTCCACTATCCGCCGTTCGGTGGTTATGCGGATATCTTCAGGAAGCACAGGCACAACCTGTTCGTGCTCGTAAGGTAAGACTTCGTGGAACCAGCCGATGCAGCCTGCCAGAACAAGTACAGCGCCGAGCACGCTAACTGCCGCGCTCGTGACGAGGCCGGCAAATACTAAGGCGAAGCCAAAGGCCAACACAAAAGGCCACGCTGTCGGCGCGGGCACTTCAATCTCGCGCGGCGCTAGAGGGCTTTCACTCATTGGTTCGGTTGTCTGCAAAGTTGCCATTTCTTCCCTCAACGCCCCAGAACGTAAACGACCGTGAAAACTACCACCCACACAGCATCCACAAAATGCCAGTACATCGAGAGCACTTCCACGCGGCGCGACTGCTCCACGCCTACACAGCCAGCCAAAGCGAACATCGCCACAATCAAAAGCATGACCAGGCCTGCGGTGACGTGAAAGGCGTGCAGTCCGACCAGCGAGTAGTAGGTCGTTCCGAATAAATTCGTTGAGATTGTGAGCCCGTGTTCGTAGATCAGCCGGTGCCACTCCTGCCCAGTGCCGTACATAAACGTGGCGCCCAAAACGATGGTGAGCACCCATAAGCCGAGAAATGCTCCGACTCTGTCGCGTGCCAGCGACTTCGCGGCAAAATGAATGGTCAGGCTGCTCGACAACAGGCAGATGGTGTAGAAGATCGGCGTCTCGAGCACCTCGCGCGGAGTTGGTCCAGTGAGGCTCTTCCCTACATAGAAAAGATAAGCAACCACAAAAATCGTGAAGATCGCCGACTCGGCAATAATGAGGCCGACCATTGCGACTTTGCCGCGATCGGGCAGCCTCCAGGTTGCCGACGCTTGTGGGAACGGACTTGCGATTGCACTCATTGCTTTCTTCCTTTACTCATAGCGACTGTCTTCATTCGTACCGGCTGTCTGGGTCTTCAGGATGTTTCAGGTCCCACAATGGCCGGCGGCTCGCGACCACTGGAATGGAAGAGAAGTTGTACGCAGGCGGGGGCGAACTTGTGGCCCATTCGAGTGTCCAGGCGTCCCAGGGGTCGTTGCCCGCTCTCTTTCCTTTGAAATAAGAGACAACAAGATTCGCCACAAAAATCACAACTGCGATTGCCTGAATAAATCCGCCGATACTGATGAGGAGGTTTAGATTGTCCCAGCCGCGGCCAGGCTCGTAGGTGTAGATTCGGCGCGGCATACCCAATAGGCCGGGAATGTGCATGAGGTCGAATGTCAGATGGAAGCCGATCAAAAATATCCAGAAGTGCAACTTGCCGAGGGTTTCGTTCAACATTCTTCCCGTGATTTTTGGGTACCAGTAATAGAACGCAGCAAAGAGTGCAAACAGAATTCCGCCGACGATTACATAGTGGAAGTGCGCGACAACAAAATAGGACGACCCTAGTTGCCAGTCGAACGGTGCGCAGGCCAGCATGATCCCGGTGAGACCGGCGATGAGAAATTGGAATAGAAATCCGATGCTGAACAGCATCGGTGTTTTGAATTGGATCTTTCCGCCCCACATGGTCCCAAGCCAATTAAAAATCTTGATTCCTGTCGGCACGCCCACAGCCATGGTGGTTATGGTGAAAAAGCTGTTCGCGTAAGAGCTCATCCCGACGGTAAACATGTGGTGCGCCCACACGCTCATGCTCACGAACCCGATGGAGACAGTGGCGGCGACCATGACCGGGTATCCGAAAATCGGTTTCCGTGAAAACACCGGAATGATTTCCGACATGAAAGCAAAGCAGGGAATAATAAGGACGTAGACTTCGGGATGGCCAAATATCCAAAAGAAGTGCATCCACAGCACGGCGGAACCGCCGGCCTGCGCGTCGAAGAAATGGCCGCCCAAATATCGATCGATGAGCAGCATCATCTGTGCTGCAGTCAACGGCGAAACGGCGAGCAAAACCATTCCGGCCATCACCAAATTGAGCCACGCCAGCAGCGGCATGCGATTGAGCTTCATGCCCGGGCAGCGCATGCACAGAATGGTCGCGATAATATTGATGGCGGTTCCAATGCTTCCAAATCCGGAAACCAGCAGCGCCAAGCGTCCAATAATCAGTGCTGTGCCCTGGGGAAAACGCTCGTGCCGTCAGAGGCGCATACGCCCACCATCCCACGTCCGGCGCGTTACCCGCGCCGTAGAGCCCATTTGCGCCCACGAGGCTGAAGTAAAGAAGAAGGCCACCCAGCGCCGAAAGCCAGAAACTGAAGGCATTCAGCCGCGGGAACGCCATGTCGCGAGCTCCGATCATGAGTGGCACAAGATAGTTGGCAAAGCCAAACAGGATTGGCATGGCCACGAAAAAAATCATGGTCGTCCCATGCATGGTGAACATTCGGTTGAAGACCTGCGGCGAAACAAAATGATTGTGCGGAAACATCAGCTGAATGCGGATGATGAGGGCTTCGACACCGGCGACAACCAGAAATAGCAGGGCGTAGAGAATATAGAGAACGCCCAAGCGCTTGTGATCAACCGTGGTCACCCACTCGTGGAGAGTGTCAACCCACGACTTCTCGTCAATCTGCACGCCGGGAATCGTGATCGCATTCGATGACATATTAGCCTTGAACTTCCCCCTAGCGAAGTGTCTCCATATAACTCACGACTGCATCCAGGTCCGAATCGCTCAACTTCATGGCCGGCATCAGCGAGCCGGGCTTGATCGCGTTTGGGTCCTGAATCCAGAGACGGAGGTTTTCTGGTGTATTTGTTGCTGCACCGGAGGCGATTGTGACCCGGCTCATCAAGTGTGTGAGGTCGGGACCGAAGCGCCCGTTGGCATTCGTTCCTGCCACCGCATGACAATTCATGCAGGCATTGCTTTCGAAAACTCGCCTGCCGGTCGCTACGCTTGCGTCCTGAACTGCTGGCTGTTGCTGGCCACGGAACCAGGCAGCAAAATCGGCAGGACTGTCCACTGAGACGCGTAACAGCATCTTTGCATGCTGAATCCCGCAGTATTGCGCGCACTGGCCGAGAAAGATTCCGGTGCGCAGTGGGTCCATCCACATTCTGTTCGGATGGTTGGGAATCAGGTCGGTCTTGCCCGCGAGTTCCGGAATCCAGAAGCTGTGGTCGGTGTCAGCAGAAAGCAACGTCAAGAACGTAGGAGTGGGATTCGCTGGATCGCTCACTGGGATGTGCAGCTCGTTGGCTGTAACGACCCCCAGCTTCGGGTAGCGAAACTCCCACCAGAATTGGTGCCCAATGGCAGTGACTTCGACGGCGCCTGGTGGTTGCGGAGCGTCCTGAACCGCATGGAGTACTCTGGCCGTAGCCAAGAACAAGACCACAACGATGAGGATGGGAATGATCGTCCAGGCCAACTCAATCTGCGTGCTTCCGTACACTTGAGCCGGTTCGCGGACGGCGTCCATTGCTCGCCCACGGAACTTAACAACGGAATAGACCAGTAATGCAAAAACAACGACAAAAATGATTCCGGTAATAACAAGTACAAAAACAGACAAGTCAGCAATCGACTTAGCCGGGGTTGAGGCGGGAGCGAAGATATTCGTGCCGTGAGGAGACGACCCTTTGGGCTCGGTTGCCCACACCGCTATAGCAGACCAAAATAGAAGAAGTATCGTCTGCCCAAGGGACCGCACCGTCAAAGATTTCATTTTCAACATCGACATTTCTGTTCTTCCGTCCTCCACTTCCGAAATGCGCGATATCACCTTCGCAATCTCTCCTTATTCCTATTGCAAGGCGTGCGCCGCAATTCTTATCGCCCGGAATTCGATTAAGTGGAGAGCAAGCGTGCTACCAAAGCGACACGTACTTCTATTTTCTGTATCGCAACCGCGATAAAGGCAAACCCCCACGAAATCCCGATCGTTAACAGCGCTGGCGACTTTTGCTTATCCGGTTGTTTCAGCTCACTACCATAAGTGGGGCCTGAGCAGAAGCCCTGGGGCTACAACTGGTGGTTACCTGAAACAACCGGATAAGCAAAAGGCGACTAACAAACGCCGGGCGGTGAGTGTCATACCGATGCCTATTGCGTCAAGTGTCATCGCATTCGTCACGGCAAGACATGTCAATGCGCGCCGGACTGAGCCTGTCCGTCGTGGTTTAGGGCTAAGGATTCCATGGCAGCGCAATTGCATGGAATCAACCAGAGAATGCTTGTCCCAAGAGGGCGGCGCTCTGCGAGGAGAGCGATGAGCGAACGCTGGAAAGTGGTGATCGTAGGCGGGGGGTTTGGCGGGCTTTCTGCAGCCCAGCACTTGAACTCAGACTTGGTGGACGTGACGCTTATCGATCGGCGGAACTATCACCTTTTCCAACCGCTACTCTATCAGGTCGCGACGGGCTCGCTTTCGGCGGGAGAGGTCGCCTCGCCCCTTCGGAGCGTCTTAAGCCGACAGAAAAACACTCGTGTTTGGTTGGGGACCGTCGTAGACATCGATCCCGATTCGAAACGCGTCTTTCTGGCCGATGGGGCCATCGTTCCTTACGATTCATTGATCGTTGCCGCCGGGTCACAGACATTCTACTTCGGGCACAACGAGTGGCAAGAATGGGCGCCCGGCATGAAGAGTGTTGAAGAAGCCACGGCCATCCGCCACAAAATCCTTTATGCATTCGAAGTGGCCGAGCGCCTTTCGGACCCCGTGCAGCGCCGAAGTTGGCTCACATTCGTGATTGTTGGTGCAGGGCCGACTGGTGTGGAGCTCTCTGGAGCAATCGCGGAGATCGCCCGCCAAACGCTAAAAAACGACTTTCGTTCTATCAACCCGCAAGAAGCGAAGATCATACTGCTGGATGGAGCGCCTCGCGTGCTGATGCCTTTCCCTGAAGATCTGGCTGAAAAAGCAACCTGTTCGCTTGCCAAGCTTGGAGTCGAAGTGAGATGCGGGGCGATGGTCAAACATGTGGACAAAGAGGGTTTGACGATTGATTCCGGTGGGCGAACTGATTCGATCGCCGCCAAAACTGTGGTCTGGGCTGGCGGTATCACCGCATCGCCACTAGGCAAAATGCTGGCTAGCCACACAAAAGCCGAGAGCGACAAAGGAGGAAGAGTTAAAGTAAAACCTGACTTGACGATTCCAGGCTATCCGGACATTTACGTAGTAGGCGATCTGGCTTCAGCGATGGATAAAAAAGGAAAACCCTTGCCTGGGGTGGCCCAGGTCGCCATGCAGGGAGGCGCCTATGCAGCGAAGGCGATCTTGCGAAAAGTAAAGGGTCAGCGGGAGCTTCCACCTTTTCATTACTTCGACAAAGGGTCTCTGGCGGTGATTGGACGCGCAGCCGCAGTGGCGGATGTTTTCGGTGTCCATCTTTCGGGACTAATTGCCTGGCTGGTATGGGCCTTTATCCACATAACGTATTTGGTCACCTTTCAGAGCCGAGTTCTAGTCTTTTTTCAGTGGGCCATTCAGGATTTGACATTCAGCCGCGGTGCCCGATTAATCACTGGAGCCGCCCCCACGGATTTCAATTTCTCTGAGGAACTCGCTGAAACTAAGGCTGAACCCGTAAATGCTTCGCGTTGACCTTCTAGACTCTCCTATCCGCATCGACACCGATGTCGCATGCGGATAAGCGTGCAAATCTGAAGAGCGCCAGCCGTCGACAGTCATCGTCGACTTCCACCCTCAACCCCGAGGCTTTGCGGGTTTCCCGTATTGCATTATCCGATACAATCTATCCGGCGTTGTCAACCGTCGCAGGATCGGCGATGACAAAATGACGCTCGCTACATTTTTGATTTTGACTTTCCTTGTGATTGAGGCGCGTCGCTATGAGCACGCAGGATGTGCCAGCTGTATTCATTGTCGATGATGACAGAGATGTGCGTGAGTCTCTCCAGGAGCTGCTCGAGTCAGTCGGCTTGCAATCTAAGTCTTTCGGAACAGCACAGGACTTCTTGTCGAGTCCACGCAGTGATGGTCCCAGTTGCCTAATTCTTGACGTGAGACTTCCCGGCATCAGCGGCTTGGACCTTCAGCACGAACTGAAAAGAAGGAGAGAAAGCATTCCAATCATCTTTCTTACAGCACATGCAGACGTTCCGATGTCGGTCAACGCCATGAAGTCTGGCGCGGTTGAGTTTCTCACGAAACCATTCAGACAACAGGATTTGCTCGATGCGGTTCAACGATCGCTCACTCGAGACCGCATCGTCCGCGAAAAGCAGCGAGACACCGCTGAACTGCGACAGCGGTACCACACATTAAGCGTCCGGGAGCGCGAGGTGATGAGCCTTGTCGTTTCCGGAATGCTGAATAAGCAAATCGCGGCAGAACTCGGTGCCAGTGAAGCCACCATCAAAATGCATCGCAGCCAAGTGATGAAAAAGATGCAGGCTAAGTCCTTGCCTGAGCTCGTCAGAATGGCGGACAAGCTCAAGTCCATCACATAGCCGACTTTGCGCGAATCGATGTTTCCCTCGCCACCTCAGGTTTTGCCGAGCACGCGCTCCTGTCTAAGAAGCGCAACGGCGAGAGGCTACCAGAACAAGAACGCCGGGCTGGTTGGCCCGGCTGATTCGTGTTCATCGCCTTGCGGGGAGACGACTAGGTTCTGAGGTCCCCGCAGATTCTTTAATCTCTATCGGTGGCTGCTCACATTACCAACGCGAGATCCTCCAATTCCCTTTGCAGCACGGGGATGGAGCAGCCTGACATCTCGACACGGCCCACGGCGTCTCGGGCTGCTTCGGGCGACGCACCGAAACCGCGCCCCATCAGGAACAGCTGAAGTAGTTCGGCAGCCTCGCGCGAGTCGATCAGAACATCATGAATCAGATCGTTCCGTAAAGCGGTCAATTCCGCGCTCGAGAAAGTATCTTTCATGGCCGTTATCACCTCCGACTCCGACCTTCGCCCCGCCCTCCCCATCAAACTTACTCTCTGTATGCAATCGAAGTACCGTTGTCGAAAAGGGAAGAACGTACCGGTGTGTTGTAGCTGTGGCGTCAAGTTTACATATTCCCTTGAGAACATGTCGGTGGAGCGTCATGTCCCTCGGATATAGTGCCCAACCGTAGTACTTCCAGCGAGCGTGAGAAGCAGAAAACAACTACGGAGCGAAGACGACAGTCACCCGGTTGAGCGTGTTGAACACGAACGTGGGGAGCCAGCAGCGTCCCAGTGTCGTCTTGCCATTGTTCCTGATTTCGTCGCCGTCCCGGGAATCCCGAAGGCTGCCGAAGGCAAATTCCAGGTTATCGACGAAGGAGATCTCCGGGATGGGCCCGAGGAGAGTGGGATATTTTATTTCTGGAAGTTCTAGACTCTCTGGCGAACCGGGAGAGTACGCAGTCGAAGGAGAGCAGGGTTTCGAATCGCCCGAGAAACCCTTCACGACAACCGATTTAGTGCCAGCCGGAGCATTGAATTCAGCCGTGGCAATGATCCCACAGAACGCCGAGCGAGTGGAGGATAATCGCGTCTCCGATCGCCAATTCATTGGCAGAAACCACAATTTTGTAGGCGTAGCCGACAACTGGATTAAGTGTCTGACACCAGCGCTCGTGGTGGATGACACCGTCACAGTGTGCACAAACTGCTTGGGCGTTGTACCCGTTGCTGTGATACAGGACTGCTTTTTCGTGAGACATTCACTAATCTCCTAGGTCTGGAAGCATCGAGGGTCGCGCAGCTTGCCTCGTCCACTCGCAAGATCAACCAGTCCTGAGAACTGACTTGTTTGGAGCTAGGCCGACTTCTTAGTCGGCGAGCAGAACTCTATGATCTTTCCGCAGTGCAGCACAGGGGCACACTTCAACGGTTTCCGAAAGTTCTTCGGTACATAAAATTCAATTACCTTTGCCATGACCACCTCTTGCTCTATGAGCCCCTATGACGGGCTGGGATGCAATTCAGCTTTCAAGCTCCAATGGCCCTACCAAACCCATCCGCATTGACAACGCACGGACTCGCACAATCGGAGCTTGTGCAAGAGTGCTTTGCAAATGGCGCATGATCTCATCCACATAGGTTTGCCTCGAGGATCGCGCGAGAACCGGTTGGCGTCTGTCTTTCCAAATCCCTCAAGCGACGTGCGCCTTTTGCCAACATAGCCCAGGCCAGTGCTTTCACGTCCGGATCCACAGAGTTCGTAGCCCTTAGCAGTTCCCTGCCTGCGTCTTGCTGCCCGAACCTGCACCACATCAGTCCACAAAGAAACACGTAGTTGCCGTCCATTTCCGTTTCTTCCTCTCCAGCGCCGAGGAACATCAGTGGTGCCCCAGCACTATGTTGCAGCCACCTCTTCCGCTGCTCCAACTGCAATCCAACTGCCAACAGCAGCCAGTTCAAAAGAAAGACCGCTGTCTCGCCAGAGTCTGCTTGATCTCATCGTATGAGCGATCACAGAGACGCTGCGGTGCGAGATTGCAGTCTGAATGCCGATTTCCAGGACACGAGGGATCGGTTCGGGGTCGGAGACTAACTCGCAGCAGTGGCTACATTGCTCGAAGAGACGGTCCGGATTAGTCTCCTGAAAATAGCCGCTGCCAATTTCCTTACTTGGAATCTGTGCGGCAATAGCGAGGACGGGAACACTGCTGCGGTGACATGTTCCAGGCGCCATTTTTCCGGATTATGAGCTTTCGATGCCACAAAACGCCGGAAGCTCTCGGAACTCCAAGGACCAGATACCAACTTCCCTCTCGACGCCGGCATCACCAGCAACGCCGCTACTTTTGTTCTCGCCATCTCCGTCCCTACGTGACCAGCGGTACCTATCGTGCCCATCCAATTGCCGTGCCATGAGATTCATGGCGACATCTACGCTTCCTCTACATCGGGCCGACGCTCATTCCTGCAATTGCGTGACAAGCCAGATGACACTTGACGCAAGAGGCACGCGGATGACACTGACCGGCCCGGCATCGCCTCGCGAAATTGTGCCCTCGCCAAACTATCGAAAGGAGGGGTCTGATCGACTAAAGTCTGAAGCTTTAGCCGAAAGTTAGATTGCATCAACTGTCGCAATCACGCTAGCATCGGGGCATGTCGGTGGAACGAACATCCCAAATAATTGCGGTTATTGATGACGATGAGGCGATGCAAGATTCGCTGCGCGACCTCATTGAGGCGACTGGGCTGGTCGCGCGGTGCTTTGGATCCGCGGAAGAATTCCTCGAATCCGATTTGCATACTCGGGCTGCGTGCCTAATTCTTGATATCCGTATGCCGAAGATGTCGGGTCTACAGTTGCAGGCCAGGCTGAAAGAAGAGGAATGCAATATTCCGATCATCTTCATTACGGCTCACGGGGATGCCAGGATGCGGATTCAAGCGATGAGAGAGGGCGCAGTCGAGTTCCTTGCAAAACCATTCGATCATCAACTGTTGCTGAAAAGGGTCCGAGCTGCACTTGAAATGTGAGGAAGCGCAAGTTATAGCAGTCGCGTTGGGAACTTTAAACGTTGAGGTTTTGTGTGGGAAGCTACGCACCAATCCCGAGCCCTGGAGCGGATCAGGCCGAACGCACATTCGAGCGGATCATAGGAAATAGCGCTGCCCTCGAATCTGTCCTCGACCAAGTGGAGCAGGTTGCTCCCACAGACTCAACTGTCCTCATCGAGGGGGAAACCGGCACCGGAAAAGAGCTCATCGCACATGCCATTCACAACGCAAGTCAGCGCTATGGACGCGCATTCATAAAGCTGAATTGCGCGGCCATTCCCCTGGATCTTCTCGAAAGCGAGTTGTTCGGTCACGAGAAGGGTGCTTTTACCGGTGCGATTGCGCAGAAGATCGGGCGCTTCGAAATGGCTGACAAAGGCACGCTGTTCTTGGACGAAGTTGGCGATATCCCCTCGGTGCTGCAGCCGAAGTTGCTGCGTGTGTTGCAAGAGCAGGAATTCGAGCGTTTAGGGAGCGGTCGCACGCACAAAGTGGATGTCCGGCTGGTAGCTGCAACCAATCGGAATCTCGTGAAGATGGTAGCTCGCGGGCAATTTCGCAGTGATCTGTACTATCGTCTGAATGTCTTCCCGATCGTGTTGCCTGCATTAAGAGAGCGCCGGGAAGACATTCCCGCCCTTGTGACACATTTCGTGAAGCTGTTTAATCGCCGCATGGGAAAGCAAGTCGAATCGATTCCTCCGGAAACCATGGCTGCTTTTCAGTGGTATTCATGGCCTGGAAACATTCGCGAGTTGCAGAACTTAGTGGAACGCGCGGTGATCCTGTCGCGAGACGGTGTGCTCCCAAACCCACTTCACAAAAACCAAACAGAGCTCATAATCCCCAGTCTGCATCGCGCCCGAACGTTCCACTCATCGATGGCTGCCTTGGAAGACTCGGATCGCGCTTTGATTTTGGAAACACTTGAGCAGGCCGGCTGGATCGTTGGTGGACCGCGCGGCGCAGCGGGGAAACTTGGACTGAAACGAACCACGCTGCTTGCCAAGATGAAAAGGCTGGGTATCTCGCGGCCGATCCCTGAGGAAGGAACCAGCTTTCCCGGAGTCGCGCAAGACAATAGCCAGATTTGAGGGTAGAACTGGCAGCCGCACATGGAATAAGGTTGGAAGTCGTGCCCACCGGGGCTCAGTACGGTAAGATTTCGGTCCAAGCACTCTGCAGGGGTGCCTCTCACCTCGCGCATCCGGCAGTCTATTGTGAGGTCACATGCAGCTGCGACTGTTGGTCCCAGTTTTCTTGCAGCGATCGCTGTCGCTGGTCTTCTGCATTGCGCTGGCCAGTTGCCAGTCGCATAAAGCCAATTCCGCACCTTCGATCGAATTCACCAAGATTCCCCAGGTTGGAGAAGGTGGACCGGAGGGAATTACTCAGATCGAGGGACGCGTAAGGGGAGCCCAGCCGGGGGAAAGAATCGTTCTTTACGCAAAGAGCGGCCGATGGTGGATTCAGCCTTTTGGTGATAAACCGTTCACCATTATTCGACCGGATTCGACTTGGAGTAACTCCACACACCTCGGCACCGACTATGCTGCTCTGCTCGTTAGTTCAGACTATCGCCCACCTCCGACGACGGATTCTTTGCCGGCAAAGGGCGTCGGTGTCACGGTAGTGACAGTTGTGCAGGGTCTGCCAGCCCCGCTTCCCATCTCGAAGACTCTCCATTTCAGTGGTTACGATTGGAAAGTGCGCACTGCTTCCAGCGATCGTGGTGGCGGAATATCACTGTACTCCACAGAGAATGCCTGGACCGATGAGTCAGGTGCCCTGCACTTCCGTATCGCGATGGAGTCCGGAAAATGGCGCTGCGCTGAAGTGAACTTGACCCGTAGTCTCGGCTATGGAACTTACCGCTTTGTTGTGAGCGGGTCTTCTCCCCTTGAACCCGCGGTGGTTCTGAGCATGTTCACATGGGACGACGCGCCTGAGCAAAACCATCGGGAGTTTGGCATCGAAATCGCGCGGTGGGGCGATCCCGGTAACAGGAATGCGCAATTTGTCGTGCAGCCTTACTACGTGCCTGCAAACGTGGCTCGTTTCATGGCCCCGTCCGGTCGCATGACTTACTCGGTTCGTTGGCAGCGAGACAGCCTTTCGTTCAGGGCGGTGCGGGAAAGGGTCAACGCGAGGCCGCAGGTTGTCGCCGAACACTCCTTTACTACCGGAATTCCAACTCCCGGAAACGAATCGGTTCACATGAATCTCTACATCTTTCCTGGTTCCGCGATTCCGGTTAAGAATCAAACTGAGGCCGTCATTGAGAAGTTTGAATACCTTCCTTAGGTGGCAGTCCCACCCTCGCTTCCGGACGGGACTCCTAGCTGTGTTCGCAACCATTTGCATCGCCTCCCCTGGAGCGGCAACTGGACAGTCCAAACCTCTGTCAAAGTACTTGAAGGAGACGTGGGGAAGTGAACGAGGATTTCCCGGCGGTACCATCAACGTCATAGCGCAGACTCCCGATGGCTACCTCTGGGTCGGAACCTCGAAGGGACTTGTTCGCTTCGATGGATTGACTTTTCGATTGTTCTCACAAACGGCGGCGGGCGCTAACCTCATGGGTCCGGTTCTCGGTCTGCTTGCCGATGGAGAGGGGAATCTCTGGGTTCGTCTAGGGGGTTCGGGATTGTTGCGCTACCGCGATGGTAAGTTCGACGATTATACGAACAAATTCGACTCTGCAGAAGTTGCGGTAACGCAAATGTGTCGCGGCGCAGACGGAAGCGCCATTTTCGCAACGATCCTAAATGGCATAGTCGACTACCATGACGGTAAGTTCACCAGCGTTGCGCGCTCACCGCATCTCCCCGATTTTCTGGTGACATCGATGGTGCTGGGCCCCGACGGAGCGTACTGGCTTGGGACACGAGACCTTGGTGTGTACCATCTCCGTGACGGCAGGGTGTCCGAGGCTCGTGATGTTTTAACTGCGCGACAAATCAATGCTCTGCTCTCTGCCGGCGCCAAGCAATTGTGGATTGGTACAGATAAGGGGCTGTTGCTCTGGAATGGCACTGAACTCACGCAGGTCGGATCGGACTCATCATTCCGTGATCGTCAGATCCTTTCCTTGGCACAGGATGGCAACGGCAACATCTGGGTCGGGACGGATCACGGTATGTACCGTCTGGATCCTAAATCGAATTTCTTACCCAAGCCGGAGAACGCCGAGGGTGATGGGCCCGTGACCTCGATTTTTGCGGACCGCGAAGGAAACATTTGGGCGGCGACTCCGCGCGGCCTGCAACGTCTGCGCGATACCATTTTCACGACCTACGGCGTCTCCGACGGCCTCCCAGGTGAGAGCAACGGCCCAGTGCACGTCGACACCGATGGACGGGTTTGGTTTGCTCCTCTCCGGGGTGGTCTGTATTGGATGAAGGACGGGGTCGTGAAGCCCGTCCGCGGGTTGGAGCTCGATAAAGACACTGCGTATTCCATCGCTGGCGGCCATGGAGATCTTTGGGTCGGAAGACAACTCGGAGGGCTTACTCACCTCCAAGACATCGAAGGCAAATGGCATGTTGTCACGTACACAAAAGCGGATGGTCTGGCGCAGAACAGCGTTTACACGGTTCGACTCAGTCGCGACGGCGCAGTGTGGGCGGGAACGCTCAATGCTGGCGTCACGCGAATCAAAAACGGCAAATTTGTCACCTTCAATACGGAGAACGGACTGATTTCCAATACGATTGCGTCCATCCTCGAGAGTCGAGACGGTACGATGTGGTTTGCAACTCCGCGTGGTTTGAGCGCATTCTCGAACAATCATTGGCTCTCGTATTCAGGCAACGATGGTTTGCCGTCGGGTGACATCGATTGCCTCTTCGAAGATTCGAGCGGTACTCTCTGGATTGGCACGGCGAGCGGACTGGCCGCCCTCCGCTCGGGAAAGATATGGGTTCCTGCCCAAGTGCCGGACGTCCTGCGTGAACCGATCTTTGGCCTGCAAGAGGACGCCAACGGATTAATGTGGATTTCTACTTCGAATCATGTGCTGATGATCAATCGCCAGAGGCTGCTTGATCCGGATTTCAATGACACGGATATCAGGGAATTCGATCTCGCCGATGGTCTTCTCGACACCGATGGCGTGAAAAGAGATGAAGCAGTTGTGTCCGGTAATTCGGGCAGGATCTGGTTTTCACTCAGTCGCGGCTTGTCGGTTGTTAATCCATCCCAGATCAATGACAATTCGGTTCCCGCGCTGCCTCACATCGAGGCGATTACCGCCGATAACAGCACCGCAAACCTCGCCGCCTCCATTCGCATTCCTCCATCTCCCAGGCGACTCACGTTTGAGTACACGGGGCTGAGCCTCGCGGTGCCCGGACGGATTCGCTTTCGATATTTTCTCGAAGGTTTCGACAGCAGCTGGAGCCAGCCGGTTGCAGCGCGAGAAGCCGTTTACACGAACCTTGGGCCCGGCTCCTATCGATTCCGGATAGTCGCCAGCAACAGCGAGGGGCTGTGGAACGGGCCAGAAACTGCGATCGCTTTGAATGTCGCCCCGGCCTACATAGTCGCTTACGACCTGAGTGTTTGCATCTTGTGAGCAGATTTGTCAGGCGAGAGCAGGAATGATGGTGTGTTCGGTGAGGCGGCGGCCAGCAGCAATGGCGGCGCGGCCGGCGCGGGTGAGGTAGTAGCGATAGGTGCGAGCGACACGTTTGATGACGCCGAGTTGGCGCAGACGGGCGAGTTGTCGAGAGAGGGTGGCGGGGGAGCATGGGGCGAGCAACGGCCGCAGGTCAGCGCGGCGCATGCCGGCGATGTTGAAGCCGGGACGCTGCAAGGCCGAGAGGAGGGTTTGTTCGACGCGACTGAAGAAATTGGGGAGGCCCTTGAGGTTGCGGCCATTGACGGGACGCGGTTGGGTGAGCCGGTCGAGCGCGCGGATGCCGGCCGAGAAATCGTCCAGACTGGAGAGGTATTCGAGATAACGGCGGTTGCAACGCGGCAAGATTTTCGCGGGTCCATGAGGCTGTAGATCGTCTTTCTCGAGGGGGGCGAGGGCGCCGGAACCTGGGGCCCTGCCGATGTTCCACCTTGCGGTAGTGCTTGAAAGCGGAGACGTCGTTGGTGGTGGTCTCCAGGCGCAGGACGAGGCCGAATTTGTCATAGATCTTGATTGAGTTGCGAAACGATGCCTGACGCAGGTCCCCTCGATCCGCGTTGCAAATTGACTGCCGATCTCTTGGGCGACTTGGGCAGTGATCCTGTGGCCGAGGAAGGTGGCGACGTGTTCGGCTTTGACAGTGAGGATGGCCTGCCGGGAAAGCTGTTGATAGAGCGGTTTGAGGATGGTTGGCGAGCGGAACACCAGATCCGTGGCGTACTCGACCTGCATGAAACTCCAATGGTAGGACTGATTAAACACGTCGAGCACCGGACAGCACTGCTGGGCGTACCGATCGAGGACGCGACGCAGCACGTCGGGCGAGAGGCCATTGGCAAGGGTCTGCGCGCGCTGCCGATCGTCGATGCGCAGGAAAGCGTTGTCGGCCAGGGTGAAACCGATCCCGGCGGTGGTGAGTTGGCGGGCCAGCCAGCTATGCCCGTTGCAATAGAACTGGAGGCGGAACGGACACCATCTTCGGCACGCGCAGATAGATCAGACCCAATTCGGCGTCGATGAAGTAGAAGTAGTAGTGCAGGCATTTGCCGGTATCCGGCCGCAAGGGGTGATGCGTCTGTTTGTCGTGCCAGGGCTTGTAGGTGTTGCAGGCTTCCATCGCCGAGATGATATGGACCGGGCCGGGATGGTCGCCGCGCACGGCAAGGATCTTGGCGACGACGTTTTCCTTGCGAATGTGCTTCTTGGCAATGTGTTCGATGGTGACGCCGGCCGCACTGGCCAATTCGGCAGCGCGGTCGCGCACGCGATCACGAAGCGGGTCGGCGAAATCGCGGATAGTCGAAGACCCGGATCTGCGCGCAGAAAGAAACCCCATCATCCCTTTCGCATAGCAGGCCCCGGGCAGCGTGCCGGTGACGATGATCCAGTAGATGAAGGAGAGCACCTCGGCGAGGCGCTCGCGGTAACGCTCCGTGGCAAGCTACCACCAACCTTCCCTGCACTTCCCGCTCTCCTGCGCCTGTGTCCTGTTTGGTTCCGGCTTCACAGCTCGGAATCCAATCCCAAGCGTTTGCCACGGAGCAACACAGGTGAACACCTCGGAGTTCGATTTCGACCGCCCGCCTCGAAATGGCAGATTCAGCAACTGTGAAACCTGGCGCGCCACGCTCTCCGCGTCCCAACAGCCCGCGTCCTGCGGGCCCGAACCTCTGGCAATCGCACGACGGGAGTGCATCAGAAGCTGACATTGGCTGCTCGTTAGGGCGAGCCGGTCCGGCATCCTGGTCACGCCTCACCAACCCGGAAGGATGACTATGGAGATTCAAGCGCGAACGATGTCCTCGACGCCGCGCCGCGAGCCCTGGAACAAGGGCAAGCTCATCGGCCAGAAGCCGCCGTTGCGGCCAAAACATGTTTGGTCGATCCGTACCCAACAGCCAATCGACAGGGCGGACCCGTGACTTGGCGAAGTTCAATCTCGCAATCGAGAGACCAAGGCTCGTCAGCTCGGGATCGGTCGCGCGCTTCGGGGTCGAGGACGTTGCACCGAGGGGGTATGCGGTAGATCGCGCGACGGTACGGCAGAAGAAGACCGGTAGACCCGTCAGGTCTGAGTTGACGGAGCAGACGCGGCAGGCGGTCAACGATTAAAAGCGGCTGGCAAAAAAACCCGGCGCGTTTCTCTTCAGCGGCCGTGGTGATCACCACCGTTGCATGACCACCCGGCAATATGCTCCCTTGTCTCGAGCTGGGTTGCAACAATCGGCCTCGACCCGCGCTTTTTCGGCACGCACTCCCTTCGACGTACCAAAGCGACACTCATCTACCGTCGAACCGGCAACTTACGTGCCGTGCAGCTGCTGTTGGGACATACCAAGATCGAGAGCACCGTCAGGTATCTCGGCATTGAGGTCGATGACGCTCCCGCCATAGCCGAACAGGTCGACGTCTGAACTACCGGGGGCAGAGCGGAATAGCTCTGCCCCGCCCCTTCCGAGCTGTGCCAAGAGCCGACACCAGGGGACTCCTCGGTGATGCCCCGTTCAGATGAACTCGACGCGCATCCCGCACATACCAAGCATGATCACTGTCGCAACGATCCCAGCAACGACCGCGCCGCTGATCATGAACCGGTCGGAGAACGTCTCGCTGACGCCATGCGCCATCATGACCGCGCGCGCCCCAGCCGCGAGATGTGCGAGGCCGAAAAACGCGGCGAGCCAATAATGCGGCACGAGCCGGATATTCCACGGGTCCTTGACGAGGCCTGCGGGCGCCCCTGTTGCGAAGGCCCACCGGTGTCGATGCCAAGATAGGTCCGCACGAAAGTGAAGACTGAGTCCATGTGGCACAGCATGTGAAAGGCGAGGTAGACGGCGTTCCTCGGTCTCGCCGCGGGTGCACGCTTAATCAGATCGATCAGCGAATGGGCGAGCCCTCTCTGCTGCACGTAATTCTCGAGCGCAACCATCGCCTTCATCGCCTCGGGCGCGGCTTTGTCGGGTTCAGCCTCGGGGTCATCGTCGTATGCCTTTCGGTTTTCTGTTCTATTGTGCTGCTACCGGCGCGGTGGGCCTTGCCGCACCGCAGTCATTCACTCTGGGCCGTGTGGCCGCCTTTCTCAGCCACCGAACGTTTCATAACCAATACCAGAAACGCGACCGCAAAGGTCAATACGGCGACCATCAAAAAGCAGTCGAAATAAGCAAGCGCCGATGCTTGCTGCTGGCGCACATTTTCGAGTTGCTGCCAAGCCAGCTGCTGCGACGCGGCCGGATTGCCGGTTTGCTGAACGAAGAATGCCCGAGTGTGCGCGAGGAAGGAATTGGCGGCGGCGTTGAAGGGATCGAGATACTCGCCGAGACGTAAGATGTGGAATTGATCGCGCCGCTCTTGGAAGGTTTGAGCCAACGACACCCCGACGCTGCCTCCCTCGTTGCGCAGCAGGCTCAATAAGCCGACAGCAGCACCACGCAACGCCATTGGCGTATAGAGATAGGCGGCGACATTCGCGGGGGCAAAGCACATCGCCAGTCCCGCGACCACGAGCACGCGAGGCCAGACGGCTTGCCCTGGGCTGATGTCCAAGTTCAGCTGTGACATCCAATAGTTGCCCGCGGTCATGGTCAGCAGCCCTGCGGCGATCAGCCATCGGGCATCCGTCCCCCGACCGAGCAGGCGGCCGACGATGGGCATCGCCAGGACTGCGAAGAGTCCTCCAGGCGACATTACCAGCCCAGCGCTCAGCGCATCATAACCAAATAGGGACTGCAGCAAACCGGGCAACGAAGTGCTCGCAGCATAGAGCGCGAGATAAGCGCAAAAGATGATGATGCAGCACGCGGCGAAGTTGCGCTCACCCCACGGACGGAAATTGACCACGGGGTTCCGGTGACGCAACTCCCAAAAGATCAATGTAACCAAACCCAACACAAAGAAAATGGCCAACGTCTGGACGCGCCAGAATGGATCACCCAGCCAGTCCCACTCCTGGCCCTTGCTAAGCATCACTTCCCAACAGACCATGACGATGACCAGCAGTGACACACCGATCGAATCAAAATGGAACGGCTGCTTTCTCAACTCCGTGCGCTGGGTGACGAGATAGTCCGGATCGCGAAGCAGGGCATAACACCCGGCGAGCGCCAGGAGACCGACCGGCACATTGATCAAAAACACCCAGCGCCATGAGTAGGAGTCGGTTATCCAACCACCCAGGGTCGGACCGACGACTGGCGCGATCAGGGCAGCAAAGCCAAACAATGTCATCGCCATGCCTTGCTTTTCCGGGGGGAAACCGTCCAGCAGCACTCCCTGGCTGCTGGGCTGCAGACCACCGCCCGCCAGCCCCTAAATCACGCGGAACAGGATCAGTTGACCTAGACTCCCAGCTATTCCGCACAGCAAAGAACTGAGGGTAAATATTGCTATCGACGCCAGGAAGTAGTTGCGGCGACCCAAATGCGCGCTTAACCAGCCGGTGATCGGCAAGATAACGGCGTTGGCAGCAAGGTAGCTGGTGAGAACCCACTCACCATCATCGACCGTCGCCGACAGGCCGCCCGCGATATAGCGCAGCGCCACCACCGCAATCGTGGTGTCGAGCACCTCCATGAACGTCGGCACGACGACTACGGCAGCCACCAACCACGGGTTCGCCGCAGCACGAGACCCCGCGGGCGAAAGCGCCGCGGCGGTCACTTGTTTACGCCCAGCGGGTTGCCGGTCGAACCGCCGGTTTGCGCGTCCGGCGCATGCGTTTGTAAAAACTTTCCTGCGTCGGGCCCGGCAGGCGGCTGGTTGACGTAGACATAGGGAACCACCGACGTGCCGATGAACAGCGGGTTTTTGTCGGGGTCGTAGCCTTCGACGTCAATCCGGACCGGCAACCGCTGCACCACTTTGATGAAATTGCCCGTTGCGTTTTGCGCCGGCAACAGGGCGAGCGTCGAACCGGTGCCCATCGTAAAGCCGGAGATCCGGCCTTTGAACACCTGTCGGCCGCCGTACATGTCGAGATACAGATCGACCGGCTGGCCAATGCGCAGGTCACGCAGCTCCGTCTCTTTGAAATTCGCATCGACCCAGATGTCATTGAGCGAGCGGATCGCCATCAGGTTTTGGCCGATTTGAACGTAATCTCCCGGATTGACGTTCCGGCGCGTCACGACGCCATCGATCTCCGCGACGATGTCGCAATAGCGAAGGTTCAGTTCAGCCTCGGCGAGTTCTTGCTTGGCGACTTCGAGCTTGGCCTCGGCTTGCTTAACCGCCGGAGCCTCCGCTGTGATCTTAGAGAAGACGCGGTCGATGTCGCCCGCTTTTTCGAACTCCGCGAGCATCTGCTTTGGGCTGTGGTCGAATGAATGGACCACACCGATCTGAGCCGCGCTCTCGATCAAATCCGCCTGAGCCTGGAGCACGGAAGAAAAGGTCTGATCGAGATCGGGCGGCACCTGGCCTAAATCGCTGCCCTGTTCAGGTTGCGGCGGCAACCCCAAAAAGGCGCGGACTTGGTAGACGGCCGCCAGCGTCTGGGCGACTTGTGCGCTGGCGGTCGAAAATCCCTCCTGGCGCCGGTCGTATTCCTGACGGCTTTCAGCCGGCGTTCCGAGCAGTTGCTTTGCCCGTTCGAAGTCAACCTGTGCCAGCGCCAACGTCGCTTTGGCCTTGTCGAGAGCGGCAACCCGATCGTGCAAAAGAGCGACTTGGTTTTCGAGGCCCTCGACGGCGCTTTGCAATTTCCAGCGCCGGCTCCTGGCCTCGGCTTCGATAGCCCGCACGCTGGCGATGGCCGCCTGCAAATCCGCGTTCGCCGTATCGACCGCCGCTTGCTTCTGCGAGACGGCGATCTCAAAGGGTTCCTTGTCGATTTGCGCGAGAAGGTCGCCTTTGTGTAAGCGGTAGTTGTCATCGACTAGAACACGGAAAATCTGCCCGCCTATGCGCGGTGCGACGAACGTTACGTACCCGTTGACATAGGCGTCGTCCGTCGAAACGGTGGTGAAAGCGAGCTTGATCCGCGGGATGCCAAACACGCCGGTCACTATCAAAACTAGGGCGCCGATGACGCCAATCAGTAATCTTCGTCTCCGCCCGGACTGACGATCCTGTGGCGGGGTGGTTTGGGTCGAGCTGGCTCCGGGCTCGATCGAAACGTCTTCTCCGGGCGGGCGCATCCCTACCCGGCGCGCCTCCTCCTTGTCCGCATCCTGTTTCTCGGTTATCTCAAGGGGCATGGCATCCAACCGCGTGTTTGAGCCGACACTCCTCGGTTTCGGGTGGGTTGCGGTGCGATGATCGCCCCTTAAGGGGTGTTCGGTAAATGGTATGTCGCGCACCACGAACGCTGCAGGCTATCAAACCCGCACGTCCGATGGGCCGCGCAGCCTCTCGGATGTCGCGGCTTGATGCGGCATTCGGTCGCGGTGCGGAAGAGTGTCTACCGAACAGCGGATATTCTGCTTTCGGCCAAGCTCCTCTAGCATGCGACGCTGAAGATTTACCCCGGCTTGCCGCACGGCCTGCTCACCACCAACGCCGATGTGTGATTAGCCAGGACCTCTTGGTCTTCATCCCTGGCTAGGGGCTACGGGTTCCGGAGCATCTTCATGGCCGACCAACAATCGACTATGTGCTGTCGGGCGCGGTCCGCATGCAGCTGCTCGGCGGTCCGGCCCTCGTTTGTCAGACCGGCCAGACGCTCTTCGGACCCGGGGTTTAGTGCATCTCTACGCTGAGAATCTCAGCCCCTCCGAACCGGCCAACGTCATGCTGATCGCCGTCCATGGCGACGGAGTGCAGGTGATGGTCTTTCACTGACGAGCCGGGCGGCGCGAGGAACCGAGTTCGCCGTATCCGCCAACAAGAGGTTTGCCATGGGCATCGAACAGAAGGTTGCTGTTATTACCGGTGCGGAGCGGGGCATAGGTGCTGCTCTCGTCAAGGCGTACCGCGATCGCAACTACCGGGTAGTCGCGACATCGCGGTCGATCAAGCCGTCCTACGATGACGAAGTTCTCGCGGTGCCCGGCGACGTCGCCGACCGGAAGACGGCCGAGCGTGCAATCTCCGAAGGCATGGCCCGGTTCGGGCGCATCGACACGCTCGTCAACAACGCCGGCATCTTCATCGCCAAGCCGTTCACTCAGTACACCGGGGCCGACTACGCCGCGATCCTCGGCGTCAACATCGCCGGCTTCTTTCACATCACGCAACTCGCCGTTGCCGAGATGGAGAAGCAGGGCAGCGGCCATATCGTGCAGATCACGACGAGCCTGGCCGACCACGCGATCGCCGATGTGCCGTGCGTGCTCGCGGCGCTGACCAAAGGCGGTCTGAATGCCGCGACCAAATCGCTCGCGATCGAATATGCAAAGCGCGGCATCCGAGTGAACGCGGTGGCACCCGGTACAATCAAGACGCCGATGCATCCCCTTGAGACGCATGCGCAGCTCGGCGCCCTGCACCCGGTCGGACGGATGGGCGAGATCTCCGACATCGTCGAGGCGATCCTTTACCTGGAGTCGGCCGGCTTTGTGACAGGCGAAATCCTTCACGTCGACGGCGGCCAGAGCGCAGGTCACTGACCGGGCACGATCTATCGTACACCTGGAAGCTTGGCCGGGATTAGCTCTTACAATGATTAGGCGCCGGCATCCGCGGCGAGGCGCGCGAACTGTGCCCGCAAGCGCGGTACGACGAAGTCGACGAAGGCCCGGACCTTCGGAAC
>CAVQZP010000044.1:0-77391 GCA_963718505.1 uncultured Acidobacteriota bacterium
GTGGTAACCCTATGCTCATTGAGTGTTTGTCAGGTCGATACGAAAGTTACGGCGGGGGAAATATACAAAAAGGCGTCTCCCGCCGTGGTGCTCATTGAGCTTCGTGATCAGAAGGGGGACGTGACGGCAGCGGGTAGCGGCTTTCTCGTCAGCTCAGACGGCAAGATTCTCACCAACTATCACGTCATTGCGCATTACAAGCAGGCAACTGTGAGGTTGGCGAACAAGGATGCTTACGATGAGGTTGGAGTTTTGGATATTGATAAGCGAAAGGACATTGCGCTAATCAAAATAAGGGCTGTTGATTTGCTGTATCTGGCTCTCGGAAAATCCGCCAGCGTCGATGTGGGGGACACTGTGTTTTCCTTGAGCAATCCGCTTGGCATGCTTGAAAATACCTTGTCTCAAGGCATCATCAGTGGAATACGGCTAGGAGATGGATACCGCTATTTCCAGATTTCAGCGCCTATCAGCCATGGAAGCTCCGGTGGTCCTATCTTTAATCTCCAGGGAGAAGTGATCGGAATTGCAGCTGCAACTTTGGAAGAAGGACAGAACTTGAATTTCGCCGTGCCGGTCGACTATGCCAAGGGGATGCTTACCGCTACGCTGTTGCGGAGTTTGGAATCCGTGTATGACCCGGAATCTCCGAAAAAGGCGGATGCAGCCGTCGCAACGTCCGGTGTCCCTACAGTCCCAAAGATACCGGAAGACATGAAAGCGAGCAGCCTTGTGTACTTAGAAAAAAAGCTGCATATCTGGTCAGTTCAGGACGCAAAAGATGAACTGGGGGACTCCATTTCCTACCGGGAGGGCCCGCCGAGCTCCCCTGCGGACATTTTTACCTTCAATGATCCAACGAAGCAGTTTCGAGTGCTCGAACTCTCCTTTTCGAAAGTCGACATGAAACTGATCGGGATTTTTGCATACCCTTGGAACGCAACGTGGGATCAATGCAAGCAACTTTGGGGTGACAACGTCAGAACTATGAAAAATGCGGACGGGACGAAATTTTATCTATACAAAGACCGCCACCTCAATGTGCTCGTTGATAAAAGGGGTACAGTCCTGAGTGTCGGACTGTACTAAGCGACGGAATGGGGCTACCTAAGGATCGTATGGGCCACCCGCCGGTATGTATTGAAGACGGCTGCTAGCTACTAGCTGCTGGCTTCTAGGCCGGTGGCCCACACAAACATTGGGTGCCCCATTCAATCGCGTACTGTGCGATTTGAGTGGGGTAACGATACTGTGGACGCCGCACCCCACTCCTCCAGTCCAACGGTCACAGACGTTTCCCGACCGTGCACCATACCTTGATCAGGTGCCTTCCCGACTCAAACGTTACTACGACACGAGACATCTGCATTTCATCACCTGCAGCTGTTATCGTCGGCGGCCTATCCTGGGGACGGCGCGGCGGCGCGACTTGTTTCTCAAGATACTGGAACAGACCCGTCGACGCTACCAGTTCGTCGTGGTTGGGTATGTGGTGATGCCTGAGCACTTTCATCTGTTGATCAGCGAGCCGGAGAAGGGCGATCCGTCGGTGGTGATGAAAGTAGTAAAGCAGAGGTTCGCGAGGTTGGCACGAAAGAAGCAGTGCGCGGCACAATATGATCTATGGGCAGAGCCTGACGACGAGCACGTCTGGCAGAAGCGGTTTTACGATTTCAACGTGTGGAGCGAGCGAAACACATCGAGAAGTTGCGCTATATTCATCGGAACCCGGTGAAGCGGGGATTGGTGGCGTCCCCGGAGCAATGGGCGTGGAGCAGCTTCCGGGCCTATGCGTACGGAGAGCGCGGTCCAGTGCGCGTGAACTTTCAGGAATGGGAGCTGAAGATTGAGTCGAGGCAACGAGAGACGTTTGGGGAGACGTCGGCCGCGTCTTGACCCCACTCAATCGCACAGAACGCGATTGAATGGGGCGCCCAACGTTATGTGGGCCACCCGCCCAGGCGAGTGCGGAGGTCAGAGATGAAGATCAAAGGCATGATACTTTCGACTTGCATATGCGTCTTTTTATCAACTACCAACGCTCAAGAGAGGACACTGGCACAAGAGAATCCGATCGGCTCACATTTGCAACTCAGGGAGAGCTCGAAGGTCTCATTTGTCGGCTCCTTTGCGGGTAAGGCGAGATGTGATGCTTCTGGCGATCTTTATATTCGAGTCATGCCATCCGGTGACATAGACCCTTCTAGGGCCCCAATAAAAGAGATCAGCGCGGATGGGCATCTCAAGAAGACCTTCAGTCTTCCTGAGGACAAGAAGCAGGTTTCTGCAATGGATTTTTTTGTGAGTCATGACGGCAACGTCTACGAGCAGGAATACACTCGGAACGGTACCGTCGATGTAGCAGAGTTTTCTAACGATGGGTTATTCCGCTCAAGCATTCAGCTCGACGCCGAACCCTTCATCCCATATCAGATTGTTGTCTTTCAAACTGGGGACCTCCTGCTCAGCGGCACTCTGGCCAATCCGGGGGGACATCTACATACGCCGTTTACGGCATTATTCGATAGCAGTGGCAAGCTTTTGAAAAAGATTTATGAACCGGAAGACGATAACTACAGACAGAAAGGGGAAGCGAAAGATCCAGACTTCACGACGGATGCAGGATCAAGCAATGCTGCTGTCTACGAGGGTGATGCGACAATCGGCTCTGACGGAAATGCGTACCTCCTCCGATCCACTCCGTCAGCCGCGTTGGTATATGTTATTTCCCCAAAGGGAGAGGTTGTCCGCAAGCTACGGGTTGACCCTCCTGAGCCAGGATTGACCGGTCAAGACTTGCGGTCGACCACGAACAACTTGGCTATCAGCTTTCTTCAGAAACACTCAACGATCGGGATCAGCAGAGTCGTGGACTTGAAGGGAAATCTAATTGCCGATTATAGGGCTACTGACGAAAAGGTATTTCCGGGTCTGCCGGGCTGCTATGTGTCAAGTGGTTTTGTTTTCCTAGGTCACGATGCAGAGCACAACGTATACGTGCGAAAAGCCGAAGTCCAATAGCTCGAGGGCGGGTGGCCCACACCATCGTGGGCGCCCCATTCAATCGCGTTCTGTGCGATTGAGTGGGGTAGCGATGCGGCCGACGATACCTGTTGTTGACGAAGTTCGTCCGTCACAGACCTCATCCTAATTGTCCAACTATCCAGCCCCAGTGCCCTCTTGCCTGAAACGCTACTATACCGCCAGAGATCTCCATTTCATCACCTGCAGCTGTTACCACCGACAGCTTCTGCTGGGCACGGCGGCGAACCCACTCCAAAGCGCAAAGAACGCGCTTTAGAATGGGGCACCCTCGCGATCTCTTTCTTGAGCTCCTGGAGCAAACACGGCAGCGGTACCAGTTCGTCGTGGTGGCATACGTGGGACCGTCTCCTTCAGCATGGCGAACTCCTCAGCCGACAACTCGCCGCTGACCCTTTGCAGCAGAATCTCTTGGTTCAAAATCTTAGCGTCGGCAGAACTTCGCCAAGTGGGCACTACTCCAGCTACTTGTGCAGAGCCAGAACGGCCTTGTCGCCGCCGCGCGGACGAGAGCGGCAACCGAAGCTTAAGCGATAAATTAGCTGCGGCATTCGTTCGCGCCGCCTGCCACCTTCAGCACGGCGATTAGCGACGTGCCTCCAAGACTTTGGGGGATCATTTCACAATTCGCCAATATTCCGCATAGTAAGTTCATAAGGCGCGAACCGGGGTCAAACCCGCTGGAAACCACGCTCCGCTCACTACGGTGCAATCTCACCACCGCCTTCCGCAATAGCAGCAATGGTAGTAGAGGTGCTCCCCAGTAGGAAAAGGAATGCATGAAGAATCCATTCTGCTCCGCTACTTCCTTCAGAGAACGGACAGAATAGCGACGATAATGCCCCACAGAGTGATCATAATGAGAATACAGGAATTGATGAGCCGGTACGTTGACAACAAGCGCGCCATCGACGGTCATGTGGTACTTAATCGATTGCAGGAAAGCAGCTTGGTCGGCGATGTGTTCTAGCACATCCATCAACAGCACAATGTCGAAGCGTGCCCGGAACTCCGGAGCACGTTGGTGAATGTCGTAGTAGTAGAGTGGGCTTGACCGACTGATGTTCCTCTCTAACGCGTGCTCCGTGAGATCAAATCCGGCTACAGGTATCCCATAGCAGTCCTCTACGCCTCTTTGCACCAGGCCATTGCCGCAACCAATCTCCACGACATGGGCAGCCCCTTGGATGAGGGCGCCCGCCATTCGCTTGAAAACGTCAAATCGCCTCCGCACCCAAAAATGATCGAGGTTCGCTATATCGAACCAGTAGTCCGTCATGCTGACCGGCGTCGGTGCGGACGCGTAAATTATCTGTCGAGATTCGGTGGCCATAGAAGCCTTTGAGTTTGCCAGAGCGATGAGCGTGGCCGAGTGCCGCTCCGTTCTACCGGCTTCGTCGTCCTCAGCTGCAAACCCGGACGCGGAAACTGACGCATGATCTCGCCCGCCAAGGATGGGGCGGGTCAGCTTGGTCTCTGCATTTGCCTCAAGTGGAGGCAGAATAAGAAGCAAAGACAGGCCGCTTTGGCAAATGTTCGCGCACACTCTACACAAATGACGCTAGCAATACTAGTTACCAACGTTATCTAGTTCGTTCAGGCCTTCTTGCTACAATCGCAGCACGAACCTCAACCAGTAGTCAGGAGCATGTACGTCGCCTTCAGAGCGATTGGAGACCGCCGCAAGTGTGCTCTCGGCGCCTGCTCTCGACTGCCCGTCCAGGTGACAGCAACCAAACTCAACGTAGTATAACATTCCGGCACGACAGGCCGTAATAAGCAGGTCAGGTGTGAAGGTAGATCCAAGGCCAATATTAGTATTTGTTGGGGCGATCGCGCTTCTTACGTTCAACCTAAACCAGCCACCATCTTATAAATATGACGAGATGTTGTACCTCGACGCATCCCGAGCGTTGATGCACGGGCTTCCCGACCCGATGCCAGCGCATCCACCGCTGGCCAAGCACTTCATGGGACTAGGAATTCGCATCTTCGGGGACAATCCGATTGGATGGCGGATCATGTCGGCGCTTGCGGGTGCAAGTGCGCTTGCCGTTATATTTTTGTGGGTTTCGCAGATGGCCGACCTGTCTACCGCATGGGTCGCTGTTGCGCTCGTGGTAAGCAATGGTTTTTGGTATGTCATGTCAAGAGTAGCGATGTTGCCTATCTTCGAGCTGGCATTCTGCGTACTCGGTTTCTACCTTCTGTGGAGGGAGTGGTACACGTTGTCGGGTGCATCGTTCGGGTTGGCTACCGCTTGCCGCTGGAACGCTGCCTTTGCCATTGCCCTGGTGATAGTGTGGCTGTTGTCCGCGAAGCGCGTGAAACAGGCACTTACAATCTGTGTTGTATCTGTATTGGTATACGCCGTGACTTGGCTACCCACCGTTGGTTTGCATCCCGTCAACTTCGTCAATGTTAACTTATACGGTTTTAACTTTCATCGTCATGCCGGTGCGGCTTCTCCCTCGGCGTCTTTGCCATGGTATAAGTGGCTCTACCAATCATCAGACAGCGGATCGGAATGGTTAGTTGCGAATCCGCTGATTACACTTGCTGGCATCGCTGGAATCGTAATATTGTTCCGAGAACGCAAGCATTGGTTGCTGGCCTGTTCAGCGCCGGTGTTCTGGCTGCAGTGGGCAGTGATCCGAAGGCCATTCACTTACTACTATTATTTTTTGGATACCTGCATGTTCTTGTCGATCGCTGCCGCATTTGCGATCATCAAATTGCGCACCTATCGGAGCAAGCCTGGAAATGTTGCTGCGTCAACGGTCGTTATGGTGATTGCGGCGCTCTGGTTCGCCATCCACTATGCAGTATTTGCAAACCTGGGCTCTCCGTGGACGACGCCGCTCTACGTTCTCTCGCTGTTTGGACTTTAAGGAAGGGTCTTTGGACTGGAGATCCACAACTCAAAGGATGATCCCGTCGTGAACCAGGCCGAACGCGTATCTTTTGCGATCCCCGTCTATAACGAGGAAGCTGTAGTACCGGAACTCATCCGGCGGACCACGTCCGTGCTAGACAGCTTACCAGGCGGTCCGCACGAGATCGTTCTGGTGGATGATGGTAGCTCAGATCGCACCCTCGAGCTCCTAGAACGGGCTGCCACCGAAGACCCGAGAATCGTTGTTGTTGCCCTCTCCCGCAATTTTGGCCACCAAGCAGCACTGGGTGCCGGGCTAGACCACGTGTCCGGCGATGTTACCGTTCTGATGGACGGAGACTTGCAAGACCCACCGGAGGCCGTCGTTACACTTCTGGAATGGTACCAGGAGGGGTATGACGTGGTTTATGCCCAGCGCACCAGCCGGAAAGAATCATGGTGGCTGCGGCTTTGCTATTACCTGTTTTACCGCCTGATCGCCGCGCTTTCTTCGGTCCAGTTGCCGCTGGATGCCGGTGATTTCGGGCTGATGTCGAGAAGGGTGATCGATGAAATCCGCAAGATGCCAGAGCACCATCGCTATCTGCGCGGGATGCGTACGTGGGTGGGATTTCGCCAGATCGGCATACCAATCGAGCGGTCGACGCGGCATGCGGGCCATGCCAAGTACACTCCGCTCAAATTGTTCAAGCTGGCTTTCGACGGCATTTTCGCTTTTTCCATTGTTCCGCTGCGTGCCGCCGCGATTCTTGGGACGGTCGCCATGGTGTTGTCAGTCCCGTTTGCGCTCTATTCCGTGTATGTAAAGCTGTGGCTGGGTTCGCCTCAAGGTTTCACGGCGCTAATTCTTGCCATCACATTTTTCTCGGGGATCAATCTGTTTTTTCTTGGGATTATTGGAGAGTATGTCGGCCGCGTCTACGAAGAGGCGAAGGCTCGTCCCCACTATGTTGTGCGCAAGATCGTGAACCAATCCCGTATTGGCGGTAAGGAAATGAAGAACGAGATCAACACGCGCGAGTTCCGGAGCCGCCGGTACATCTCTGTGCTAGGTCCAAACGGAGAGATGTGATCTGTGCGGCGAAAACTTCTGCTTAACCTGTTTGTAATTCCATCGTGACGAGCACCCCAGAAACGGCGTGACATACCCACTAACGAGAGTGTAGTTTGTAAAGTATCGGACATTACGGCATCACCGAGAAAACGGTTATTTCGTTTGGGTTCAAGGACAACTATTTTTACGATCAAATGCAATACGCTACAGGAATCATGCACGCGTTCACCTACAACTTTATTGATGACGTTGTCGATTTCTTTGCTCAATTGCCACATGAAGCTCTTAAGTAGGGTGTCCTCGTTGTGGAAAGCGTCCCTATACTTGATCAATCCATAGATTAAAGTCGTAAAAGACTTTTCTTCCGGCGAGTTAGGCAGCCCAGAGGGAAACAGCTCGCACCGATGCACTGTTTCGGCACCTCACCTGCAACACGCAAAGCGCTGACGGTTTTCAAAGCCGTCGGAAAACCGATGCGGCAATGCGCCAAGTACAGCTTGAGCTTACACCCGTCGGCAGAGGAGCACTTAGGCACCTTCGCCGTCGGCACCGACCCGTGAGCCGTGGCCTTTGACGGGGCCGACATTTGGGTGACAAACATCGGCAGCAACACACTCTCCACATTCTAAAAGCAGACTTCCACCGGCCGCAGCAGCAGCACGATCCCGTTCTTCGCGGCAGCGACGCAAGCACCTATACTCGACGTTAAGCGATGCTGTGTGCCCGCACTGCTCACAGATGTACAGGGCCTCAGCTCAGCGCAGGGCGGGTGGCCCGCACAATCTTGGGCGCCCTATTCAAAAACCAGGTCTCAGGTATTAGGCCTTAGGTCTCAGGAAAATAAAAACAAAAACCACAGACATCCGCCCGCCTGAAACGCTACTACATCACAAGACATCTCCATTTCATCACCTGTAGCTGTCACCATCGGCGGCCGCTGCTGGGCACGGCGGCGCGGCGCGATCTCTTTCTTTAGCTCCTGGAGCAAACACGGCAGCGGTACCAGTTCGTCGTCGTGGGATACATGGTCATGCCCGAGCATTTTCATCTGTTGGTCAGCGAACCGGAGAAGGACGATCTGGAACTGCTCGACGACAGTGACATTTGCACACTCGCCCAGGTTAGCGTCCAAAGAACTGACGCGAACCTGGGGCACCCCGAGCTTTCAATGTGTGGAGCAAGCGCAAACACGTGGAGAAGCTGCGATACATCCATCGAAACCCGGTGAAGCGGGGACTGGTGGCTTCACCCGACCAATGGACGTGGACCGCCTTCCGGGCTTACGCCTGTGGGGAGAGAGGAGCAGTGCGCGTGAACTTTCAGGAGTGGGAATTGAAGATTAAGTCGAGGCAACGAGCGACGTTTGGGAAGGCATCGGCCGCATCTTGACCCCACTCAATCGCACAGAACGCGATTGAATGGGGCACCCCTAAAACCAGTTCTCAGTTGTCAGTTCTCAGTTCTCAGTCTTAGAAAAGCAGGTCCTTCGCTTTGCTCAGGATGACAACGCTTGGTGGGTGGCCCATATAATTGGGTTCCGATTCCATCGTTGGGTGTGTGCATGAGGATCATTCTCTTCGGCGCAACGGGTATGGTGGGGAAGGGCGTGCTTCGCCAGTGCCTCATCGATCCGGAGGTCGAGTCCGTTCTGTCGATCGGGCGGAAGCCTTCGGGCGTATCGCATCCGAAGCTGCATGATCTCGTCCGCGCAGACATGTTCGACTTCGACGTGAATGCGGGCGAGTTGAACGGTTACGACACATGCTTCTTCTGCCTGGGCGTGTCGTCTGTGGGCATGAGCGAGACCGAATATACCCACCTCACGTACGACCTCACGATGGGTTGGGCCCGCACGTTGGCACGCGAGAATCCCGCGATGCGGTTCCTGTACGTCTCCGGCATGGGCACCGGCGGCAAGTCGATGTGGGCACGGGTGAAGGGCCGCACAGAGAACGATCTGCTCGCACTGTTTCCCGCGGCGATCATGATCCGGCTGGGCGCGCTGCGTCCGATGCATGGCGAGCGCTCGAAGGCGTCCGGCGGCGGTGTGCTGCTCACGATGGTGTCCCCCGTGTGGCCCATTCTGCAATGGCTCTGGCCCAACGGGATCATCACGACCGAGGAACTGGGGCGGGCGATGATCCTCGCCGCGCGCAACGGCGGGGCCAAGCGTGTGTTGGAGAGCGCCGATCTGGTGGCCTTGGGGCGGCGTGGAGACGAGCAATCTTAGGGCGGTGGGCGGGTGGCGCATGCAACGTCCGCTTCCGGGGGCGAGCAGGTCTTCGGTCGAAGTGGGTGGCTCGGGTTCGGCCTCTCCAGGGGCTAAAGCCCCACATTTTTCGCGTGCTGAGCGGCTCGGCTAAAGCCGAGACCTTCCCATACGCCTATTCATGAGATGAGTTCTCGGTTCTCAGAAAAAACAACGACCCTAAATTTCTGAGAGCGGCCTCTTTCCTAATCACATCTCCGCGTGATGGGTGTCCTAGCGGAGGTGACCGGCGGCACTGCGCCGATTGGGGTGGGTCGTGATAATGAGAGCGTCCTCGGGGAGGAGCGGGGAGGGGTCTATCTCTGGGAGACGGGTTTCAGGGTTCTGGGGTCGTTTCAAGTTTCGAGTTTCGGGTTTCGGGTTTCGGGTTTCGAGTGAGCGGTAAGTCGGTCATCGGTGATCGGCATGCGGTGGTCGGCGTTCGGGCTGTCGGGGGTCATGAAGACGTTAGGGCTGCCGGTGTCATTGAAGAAAGGTGGAAGGCGTGGAGATCGACGGGATCGGGATGGAAGAAGCTGGTGATGCGGGGCGGTGTGGGGTGGTCATGGATCGGATGTTTGCGGAGGCGGAGGACGAAGAAAGTGTTCGCGACTTTGAATCGCGAATCGGGCGGGGAGATACGCTTCTCCCGGATCTCGAAAACGGCTGGGGAGCCGACGAAGAGAGATGTGGGATGGTCCGCGACGGGCTCGTCTGCGATGGGCTGGAGTGCGATGTGAACGGTGGGCCGGTGGGTGCTGGGCTGGTGGGCGATGGGTTGGTGGGCGCTGGGCTGGTGCTGGACCGGCTGTTTGCGGTGGCGGACGAGCGGGTGTACGGGCGGCGTCGGAACCGGAAGTGGGCGGGAGAGATGGCGGAGGCGGCGTTCCTGCATAAGGCGATGGAGCTGGGCCTGGTGGTGTCGAAACCGTGGGGCGAAAACTCGCGCTACGATTTTGTCGTGGATACGGGAGAGCGGTTGGTGCGGGTGCAGGTGAAGTCGACGTCGTGCAAGTGCGAGGGGCGGTACGCGGTGTCGGCGCACGGGAGCGATCCGAAGACGGGGTATAGCGCGGAGGACATCGATTTCCTGGTGGCGCATGTGCCGCCGGAGGAGGCGTGGTACGTGATCCCGGTGGAGGCGTTTGCGCCACATCTGCATTTGTGGCTGTATCCGCGGGGCGAGCACGCGGGGCAGTATGAGAAGTATCGCGAGGCGTGGGAGCTTGTTGGGGGCGGGGGTCAGGTCTTAGGTGTTAGGTCTTAGGTGTTAGGTCTTGGGTTCAGGCGTTAGGCATTGGGTCTTAACTCTCCGAAGAAATCGGTTTTCGGCACTCGGTGTTCGGGAAAGCGGTTCAAGGGAAGGGCGCGCGGGGGACGCGCCTTTTTTCCTAGAAACGCGTGGCGCTCGCCACAGCACAGCCACTCCGATAAGGCGCGGTCGTGGGATCGGTGCCATTGATGAAGGCGACGGCGGCGGTGCTGCTCCAGGTGTCGGCATCATTGTTATAGGTGATGGACTGCGTGATGGTTTGCTCCCCCGCATTGAAGCCGGGGTTGTGCGCCGCGGGATTTGGCGGCGTTGTGTATTGGATGTAGGCGACGCTGCGGGCGCTGTAAGTGTGGTGGCCGGTGTGACTCCAGACACCCTGGCCCGCGCTGCGTTGGCCAACGCCGAAGGCAGGGTTGGTGGTGTCTTCGGCAAAGGTACCGCCAAGAGCAAACGTCAGCAATGACGAGAACGGCGTGGGCGAAAGAGGAGTTCCGGTGGAGCAGTCCACTTGCGTGACCGAGACGCGCCAGGTCCCGACGAGCGGTGCTGAAGACTCGCCTGGTGCGGCCACGGCACCGCGGCCGCTGAGCAGGACGACGAGCGCAGCCAGAGCCAGGACGGCCAGGCCTTTCACGATGTTGAATCGCATAACTTCCCTCCCCCGATAGAGATTTCTCGCCGAATCGAGGATGCGGCGAGGTGAGAGACATCCTCTTCCCAGGCGCGGGTAAAGTCCTTAGAATCGTCGTGAAATGTTGTGAAGATTTCTGAAAGACTCCCCCAAACCGATGAACGCAGACGCCGAGAACTACGAATTCGGGGAGTTTCGCCTGGAGGTGGGCAAGCGGCTGTTGTTGCGGCGGGGGGAGGCCGTCTCGCTGACACCGAAAGTCTTCGAAACGCTGTTGCAGCTGGTGCGTCATCGAGGGAAGGTCATCGCCAAGGATGATCTGATGAGAGCCGTGTGGCCGGACACGGTGGTGGAAGAAAACAACCTGAACCAGAACATCTCGGCACTACGGCGGGTATTGGGTGAGAGCCGGGGCGAGCATCGCTACATCGCAACGATCCCGGGCAAGGGATATCACTTTCTGGCGAGCGTGGAGACGGCCGGGCGGCGGGGTGGTGCGGAGGTCACCGTAGCAGTTCTGCCTTTCCATAATCTAAGTGGGGATGCGGAGCGCGAATACCTGGCGGACGGACTTACCGAGGACGTGATTGCCACGCTGGGACAGGTAGATCCCGAGCATATCCGCGTGATCGGGCGCACGACCATGATGGCGTACAAGCAAACGAAGAAGACGCTGGCGGAAATCGGGCGCGAATTGGGCGCGGAGTACGTGGTGGAGAGTTCGATGCGATCGGAAGCAGGATTAGTGCGGATTACGTCGAATCTGATCCGGGTGACGGACCAGGTACAGACGTGGTCGATGAGTTATGACAGCCGCCCGAACAGCATGCTGGAGTTTCAGCGCGAGATGAGTGTGGCGATCGGGGAGCAGGTGCGGCGGCAACTTTCGCCGGAGCGGATGTCGGCGATCGCGCGGCGGCAGACGCAGAATGCAGATGCCTATGACTTCTATCTGCGCGGGCGGTATTTCTGGAATCAGCTGTCGCCGGCAACGACGCGAAGAGCGAGTGAGTTTTTCGCGCGCGCCACCAAGCTTGACCCGGACTATGCGCTGGCGTGGTCGGGGCTGGCCGATGGGTATTCGGCGAGTCCCATCAACGGGGACGCACCTCCGCTGACCGTTTGGCCACTGGCGCGGGAAGCAGCGGTTCGGGCGGTGGCGAGCGAATCGGAACTGGCAGAAAGCCAGACATCGCTCGGCTTCGTGAAGTTCTGGTTGGACTGGGACTGGTCGGGGGCCGAGACGGCTTACCGGCGCGCGATCGAACTGGACCCGCATTATCCCCTGGCCCATCGACTGCTGGGGATTGTACTCGCGCACATGCGGCGAGCGGAGGAGGCTGCGCAAGCGATACGGCGAGCGCGGGAACTCGATCCACTGCAGGCGGGGCATCACGCGCTGTCGTCACAAATTGCGTTTATGGCGCGAGATTATGCAGGGGCGCTGCAATTTGCCAGGGATGCGATCACGATCGATCCGGAATTCTGGATTGGCCACATGCAACTGGGCCAGGTGCTCGAGCAACTGGGTGAACCACAGAAGGCGCTGGACACACTTCACCATGCTTCGCGGCTTTCCGGTGGAAACAGCAAGCCGCTCTCATTACGAGGATACGTTCTGGCTCGCACGGGACAGGCGCGGGAAGCGCACGAGGTGTTGGCGATGCTCGATCGCGTCGCGCAGGAGCGGTACGTCCCCCCGTATGCACATGCGCTGATCCATCTGGGACTCGGCGAGTACGAGCAAACTTTCGATCACCTGCACCGCGCTTTTTCGGTGCACGATGTCCACCTGGCATTTCTTCCGAACGACGTGAAATGGGATCCGTTGCGCAGCGACGGACGCTTCACCGCGCTGATGAAGCGATGCGGGTTTGACGGAGGGTAAGACTCGAAGCAGAGAAACTCGATCGAAGGCGGCGCTCGGCGCGCAAACGCAGCGAGCGGCAAAAAGTGTGCACGCCATCCAAGGTCGTGACGTGTATTTTGCGCAGTACGCAGGCGCTAAGTGGATCGTTTCATTCCGGCGACCGGCGACATCGGCGGCGACCGATGCTGTAGACTGATCGGTCGTTTTGTACGAATGCAGGGAGTACTGATTGAAAGCACATGGGGAATTGTCGGGTTCTGGTCACTGGTTCGTGTGGTCTGATCGGGTCGGAAGTATGTATCCATTTCTACCGCGCGGGATACTCGGTAGTCGGCATCGACAATAACCAGCGCGCGGTGTTCTTCGGCCCGGAGGGGGATACGTCGTGGTCGCTGCGGCGGTTGCGCGAGTGCATCCCGGGATACGAGCACCACGAACTGGACATTCGCGACCGGCAGGGGGTCCTCGAACTGATGGAGAGGACGAAGCCGTCGGCGATAGTGCACACGGCGGCGCAGCCGTCCCATGATCGCGCGGCACAGATTGCGTTTGACGATTTCGATACGAATGCGGTTGGCACGCTGAATCTGCTTGAGGCGGCTCGCCGGTGGGCACGAGAGTCGCCGTTCATTCACATGTCAACCAACAAGGTATACGGCGACCGACCGAATCAACTGGCGCTTGTGGAGAAAGAAAAACGCTGGGACTATGCGGACCCGGCGTACCGGGCGGGCATTCCGGAGAGTTTTCCGATCGATCAATCGTTACATTCGCTGTTCGGCGCGTCGAAGGTAGCGTCGGACATTTTGGTTCAGGAGTACGGGCGGTATTTTGGAATGCCGACGTGCGCGCTCCGTGGCGGATGCCTGACCGGGCCGAATCATTCGGGGGTTGAGTTGCATGGATTTCTGAGTTACCTGATCCGATGCAATCTGACGCAGAAGGAATACAACGTATTCGGCTACAAGGGAAAACAGGTTAGAGACAATATTCACTCGGAAGACGTAGCGACGTTTATGCTTGGGTTCGCGACGTCGCCACGGTGTGGCGAGGTTTACAACCTGGGCGGCGGGGTTGATAACTCATGTTCGATCCTGGAGGCCTTGATCTTGCGAAGGAAGCAACCGGGCGCGAGCAAGTATGGACCTATGTGGACAGCAATCGGGTGGGGGACCACATCTGCTATTACAGCGATCTCAGTAAAATGAAGAATCATTATCCTCAGTGGGGCATTCGCAAGAGTCTGAAGCAAACGGTGGCGGAGATTGCTTCGTCGTGGGAGACGCGACTGAAGCCTACAGAGTGATTCCGTCTGCACAAACATTCGTGAGTCTTAGTGAAAATCCAACCTGCATGCTATCCGGTCGAAGCGCGAGCAGACCTCTCTTTCAGAATTGATAGCTTAAGTTGAGCGGCCACCGCAAGAGTGCAAAGAACAGAGAGTTGCGAGTCCTGAGTGACCCCACATCTTTGGTGGGCAACACGAACGGTTAGACATCCCGTCAGGAAACAATCTTAAAACGCAGAGAGCACAGAGAACTCCGCAGAGAGCGCAGAGAAAAGCTTTAACCGCAAAGAGCGCAAAGGAAAACCGCAAAGGACGCGAAGAACAGCGAGTACCGGGTACCGAGTTGCGAGTCCTTAGTCTCGAGTAAATAAAAAGCTTTTGACCGCAAAGAGCGCAAAGAACACAGATAAAGATTAACCACAGCGGACATAGAGGGACACAGAGGGACACGAAAACTTCGAGAGTCGGGTGCGGCAGCCGTTTGTGGAACCCAAGGTCCGAGTCCGGAGTAACTAGTTCCGACTCGTCGGAGGTGTACAATCCGTGCATTCTGGGAGGAGGTTGCGCCCATGGATGTCACCTACCGGGACGCGATTAGTCGCCTGAATGCGGAGGCGATCGGGCGGTTTGGCCTCACGCGGTTGCTCACGCAGGATCCGGCCTCGTTCGCGCAACAGGTGAGCGAGTCGAGCGGCGGATACGCACCCTACAGTCCTGCGGTGAACTCCACGGGGTATGTGGACTACATGGAGTCGCTGGAAGAAGGCAGGCCGCTGGATGAGCATCAGCGGTGGGAGAGGCTGATCGACGCGGCGCCTGAGTTGAGCTTGAAGCCGAATTACATCCTGGAAGAAGCCGATAAAAAACATCGGATGGGCGATCTGTTGAAGGCCTGCTACGACGTCTACAACGAGAAGTTCCCGGGCGCGAGCCGCGGGGCCGCGAGCAAGGCGCCAGGGTTTTACGAGTGGCTGGACGGACTGCCGGAGTTCGAGCGCATTGTGATGATCGGAAACTCGTTGCGGAAGCAAGGTGGAGCTCCGGCGGGAAGCCATCACAATCTGAAGCCGTCGCTGGTACGGGCGTTCCTCAAGGGCGTGAAGTATCTGGATCAGGCGAGCCGGCGGGATTACCGGGTGACTTTTCAGAACGGCGTGGGGCACTACCGTGGAGATCTGTTCACGACGTTCGAGATGCGGACTGTGTTTTCGGGCCCGGGATTCGGGATCTGGGTGATGAGTCCGAGCGGCGAGATGTATGCGGGCCCGCATTTGTACGGGGGATTTCATCACTCGAGCTTTTTGGCGGGAGCACCGGTGCGGTCGGCGGGAGAGATCCGGGCGAACCGGGGGAAGATCGAGTTCATCAGCGCGAAGAGCGGCCACTATATGCCGACGGCCGACCATCTGGCGTGGGCGATCGAGACGCTGGGAACACATCAAGTGGATTTAACGGGAACGCGCGTAGCGGTGTGGCCGCGAAGTGGAGGAGATGGGCGCGTGCGACTGGTCAGTGCGCAGGAGTTCTTGAGAAACAGCTCGCAGTACAACGCCTGGGGAACGTTCACCCGTGATGAGTTGGGACGAATTCAACGGGGAGAGTTTGGGGGTTTTGCGGGGTGAGAGTTGCGAGTTGCGGGGAGCGCGGAGAAAAGCTTTTAACCGCAAAGAGCGCAAAGAAGAGCCGCAAAGCGCGCAAAGAAAAGCGAGTGCGAGTCGCGAGTTGCGAGATCAGAGCAACTTTGACACAGAAGACGAGAAGGAAATCCGCGGAGAGCGCAGAGAAAAGCTTTTAACCGCAAAGAGCGCAAAGAAAAGCCGCACAGGGCGCGAAGAAGAGCGAGTGCGAGTCGCGAGTGGGGAGTTGCGAGATCAGACCAACTTTGACACAGAAGACCAGAAGGAAATCCGCGGAGAGCGCAGAGAAAAGCTTTTAACCGCAAAGAGCGCAAAGAAAAGCCGCAAAGGACGCAAAGAAAAGCGAGTGCGAGTCGCGAGTGCCGAGTTGCGAGATCAGAGCAACTTTGACACAGAGGACGAGAAGGAAATCCGCGGAGAGCGCAGAGAAAAGCTTTTAACCGCAAAGAGCGCAAAGAAAAGCCGCACAGGGCGCAAAGAAGAGCGAGTGCGAGTCGCGAGTGCCGAGTTGCGAGATCAGAGCAACTTTGACACAGAGGACGAGAAGGAAATCCGCGGAGAGCGCAGAGAAAAGCTTTTAACCGCAAAGAGCGCAAAGAAAAGCCGCACAGGGCGCAAAGAAAAGCCTCGCACAGAGAGGATGCAATCGTCGTAGAGGGAATGCCCGGTAGGGATCGTGGTGAAGGTGGCAGGGCAAGGGGTCCTTCGACTGCGCTCGGCTGACGCCTCGCTTCGCTCAGGATGACAGAAGGCAGGTCTTAGGTGTAATAGCTCAGACTTGATCTGACATTCTGGTTAAGTTCAAGCGGCCGTACCCGCGGCCGCGCCTCCGCCTGCGCTCCGCTGCGCAGGGCTCCGCTCCGGCTCCGGCGCGGAGGAAAAATTACGGTCGAGCATCTTCTCCCGCGCCAGAGAAACCGAATCCAGGAAGGTCTGCATCGGGGTTTTGCCATAGCAGTATTTGCCCGAGTGTGGTCGTGTCCGATTGTACTCGGCGAGCCAGTCCTCCAAGTCCGCTTGCAGTTCCTCCAAACTGGTATAGAGCTTCTTGCGAAAGGCGGTGGCGTAGAACTCTTCCTGAATGGTGCGATGGAAGCGTTCACAGATACCATTGGTCTGCGGATGGCGCGCCTTAGTGCGGCTGTGGTCGATGTTCTCCACCGCCAGATACAGTTCGTACTCGTGGTGCTCGCGTTGCCCGCAGTACTCCGTGCCGCGATCGGTGAGCACACGCAACAACGGGATCTCGTGTTCCTCGAAGAAGGGCAGCACGCGGTCGTTGAGCAGGTCGGCGGCCACCAGCGCGTTCTTACGGTCGTAGAGTTTGGCAAAGGCAACCTTGGCGTAAGTATCGAGAAACGTTTGCTGATAGATGCGGCCTACGCTCTTGATGGTGCCCACGTAATAGGTGTCCTGCGTCCCGAGATAACCAGGATGCAAGGTCTCGATCTCGCCATGGGCTTCTTTCTCCTCGCGGGCTCGTTCCAAGGCACGCAGTTGTTCCTCGGTGAGAATGAGGTGCTCCTGGGCCGCTTTGGCCTCCAGCGCTTTGAGCCGTTTGCGGAAGGTTTCCAGATCGTGTCGCAGCCAAACGCTGCGCACTCCCGTGGGCGAAACAAACAGCCCATGCTTGGTGAGCTCGTTGGCGACGCGGACCTGGCCGAAGGCCGGCTTCTCCAAGGCGATCTCCACCACTGCCTTCTCCACGTGTTCTTCGACCCGGTTCTTGGGGCAGGGCTTGCGTCGGCTGATCTCGCGCAAGGCAAGTTCGCCGCCCTTCTCGTACAACTCTTTGAAGCGATAGAAACTGTCTCGCGAGTAGCCCATCACCTTACAGGCCTCCGAGACGCTGCCCAACATCTCACTGAGCTTCAGCAAACCCACTTTGTTTTTGATGATCTTTTCGTCGGTACTCATCTGACATCCTCCTGCGCGCTAGTCGCGCGAGTTTATCAAATGTCAGATCAAGTTGAGACTAGGACATCTTAGGTCATAGGTCTTATAGGTCTAGTTCTTAGTCGCGATTTTCAATTCGGTCTTTGCTCTCTGTTTCGTGGTCTTTCTCTCTACGTTTCACATTTTTAGGTTGGCCCTCAGCGGCTAAAGCCGCATCTCTGAGGCTTCTTGGCGGCACGGCTGAAGCCGCGCGCTTCCCAAAACCACTTATGAGACCATTCCCCACTTTCATTTCTAAGTTTTTGACTCCCGGTTCCCGTGTTGAGATCTCAGTTCCCGCGTGTGCGTTTCTCAGTTTTCGGTTTGAACGTTGTCAGCTCCCGGTCTTCAGTTTGCCGGACTTTTGAGGTTCACATTTTTCGGCATCGGTGTACTTCTCCACCGCGAGACTCTTCTTCCAGGTTTCCAGTTGCTGGCGGGCGTCGTGGACGAGCTTTAGAAAACGGCGCGCGAGTTCGTGGATGCGCTGGGATTGCCTTCTGGTGATGGCTTCGGTGGGAATGAGCTCGGTACCAACACCAATGGCCGTCGCTCCGGAGAGAATGAAGTTGCACGCGGTTTGCTGATTCACCCCTCCGGCGGCGATGAGGGGAATCTGCGGCAGTGACGTGTGAAGAGCTTTGATATAGCGGTCTCCGCCGACGGGGCCGCAGGGGAACACTTTGACCAGGTCAGCGCCGCCGGACCAAGCAGTGACCACTTCGGTGGGGGTCAGAGCTCCGGGAAGAACCGCGATATTGCGCTTGGCGGCGAACTCGACGATCGCGGGATTGAAAGACGGCGCGGTGATGAAGCTGGCGCCGGAATCGAGGCAAAGGTTTGCCGTGTCCGTATCGAGCACGGTACCGGCGCCGACGATGACGGTGGGATCGGAACGGACGAGGTGGGCCATCAACTCCACGGCTCCGGGCACGGTCATCGTGATCTCGACAATCGGGATGCCGCCGTGCGTCACGGCTTCGGCGGCGAAATGCGCGTCACTGCCGGAAGAAACTCGAATGGCCGGGATGATGGCGATCTCTCGGATGCGCTTGCAGACTTCGTCTTTTTTCATTTCGAGGGCTCCGGCAAAGAAATAGTTTCGAGTTTCAGGTTTCGAGTTTCTAGTTTCGGGCTCGCGTTTTTCAGGTTTGTTGATTCGTTTTCGTTCTAGGTTGAAAAGTAACTCACAATGCCTCCGTCGTGTCTACAACGGGGAGTTTGTCATCGCTTCGGGCGATCCATACATATAAGGTCGGTAAGAGAACGATGCTCATGATGAGGTCGGAGATGAGGCCTCCGACGATGACGATGGCGAAGGGACGCTGCGAGTCGGATCCGATGCCGTGCGAGATGGCGGCGGGCAAGAGGCCGAAGGTCGCCACCAGCATGGTCATCAGGATCGGGCGGAGGCGAAGGACGGCGCCCTCGACCGCGGCTTCTTCGATGTCGTAGCCGCGCGCACGAAGCTGGTTAATGTACTCGAGCATGATCACGCCGGTTTGGACGGAAACTCCAAACAGGGCGAGGAAGCCGACGCCCGAAGAGACGCTGAAATTCGTGTGGGTGATCAACAGGGCGAGGAGGCCTCCGATGCGCGCCATGGCGACATTGCTGAGGATGAGCAAGGCCCACTTCATGGATTTGAACATCGTATAAAGAATGATGTAAATGAGCAGGATGGTGAGGGGCAAGACCATGAGCAGGCGGCGCTGGGAGCGCTTCTGGCTTTCGTATTCCCCGGCCCAGTCAAGGGTGTAGCCGATGGGCAGTTTCACTTTGTCATTCACTTTCTGGATGGCTTCCTCGACGGTGCTGCCGAGGTCGCGGCCGCGCACGCTAAACTTGATCGCGACGTAACGGGAGTTGGCTTCGCGATAAATTTCCGAACCTCCGTCGAGCACGGTCACTTTTGTCAGTTGTGACAAGGATACGCGCTCGCCCGAGGGCGCCAGCAGGCGCACTTTTTCGATGGCCTCCCTGGTGTCGCGATACTGAGGCAGGTAGCGCAGGACGAGATCGTAACGCTGCTCGCCGATGAGCACCTGCGTGAGCGCGTTGCCACCAACGGCAGTCTGGATTGCATCCTGCACGTCGGAGACGTTGATGCCGTAGCGGGAAGCCCGATCGCGGTCCACGCTGAAGTTGAGATTGGGCTGACCGCGGACACGAAAGACGCCCAAGTCTTCGACGCCGGGAATTGGACGCATCACGTCGGCAATCTCGTCGGCCTTTTCCTCGAGAGTCTTGAGGTCGTCGCCGTAGATTTTGACCGCCAGCGCGCCTTTTACGCCGCTAACGGCTTCTTCCAGGTTGTCGGAGATCGGCTGCGAAAAGCCCCAGAAGACTCCCGGAATCTTTTCGAGTTCGCGATCCATTGCGGCAATGAGACGCTCTTTGTCCTGATGAAAGACGGGGCGCCATTTTTCCTTCGGAAGCAGGTCGACAAAAAACTCGGCGTCGAAGAAGCCGGTGGTGTCGGTGCCGTCGTCGGGACGGCCGATTTGATTGACGACTTGCGGAACCTCTGGAAAAGAGCAAAGGATTTCGCGTGCGCGCTCGGCGACCTTTGCGCTTTCGGTGGGGCCGGTGCTCGGGGCCATGGTGCCACGGACCCAGATTGCGCCTTCGTCGAGGTGCGGCAGGAATTCGGAACCGATGACTCCACTGAGGGCGAGGTAAATCGCAACGAGGAATAGAAGGAGGCCGGCTCCAATGGTGAGCGAGCGATGGCGAATGGCCCAGCGGACGTCTTCGCGATAGCGGACGGTCAACCAATGCATGACCGGGTTCTGCCACTGTTTAGCGTCCGCCTTGAAAAGCAGGCTGGCCAGGACTGGGGCGACGAGCATCGAGAACATGAGCGCGCCGAGCAGCGCGAAGGCAACGGTCCACGCCATCGGCTTGAAGAGCTTGCCCTCGACTCGCTGGAGAGTAAAAATTGGAAGGTAGGCGGTGATGATGATGGCGATCGCATAAAACACGGGACGTTGCACTTCGTGCGCTGCTTTGCGAATGCGATCGACCAGGCTGAGGGGCGCTTCCTCGGGACGATTCAGGTGGCGGACGATGTTCTCGACCATGACGACCGCGCCGTCAACGACCATGCCGAAGTCGAGTGCGCCAAGGCTGAGCAAGTTCGCGGAGATGTGGCGGAGATCGAGACATATCGAGGCGAAGAGTAACGCAAACGGGATCGTGAGGGAAACGATGATGGCGCCGCGGACATTGCCCAGAAAAATAAAGAGGATAATGACGACCAGAATCATTCCTTCGGCGAGATTGTGCAGGACCGTGTGCGTGGTGTAGTGAACCAAATCGTCGCGGTCCAGATAAGGGACGATCTTTACGCCCGGGGGAAGGATCTGTGTGTTGAGGCGATCGACCATGACATGGAGATGCTCCAGCATGGTCGCGGTGTCAGCGCCTTTGCGAAGGAAGACGATACCTTCCACGACGTCGTCATCATCTTCAACGACGCCGTCGGATCGATGGACTGCTTTGCCGATCTGACCGAGGCGAATCTTGGGGCCCTGGGTGACGACGGCGATGTCTCGCACGCGCAAGGGAGTTCCGCTCTGAGTCTTGAGGACGGTCTTTTCAATGTCGTGGATGTCGGTGACGAGGCCGACGGCGCGCACATTGATCTGCTGCGAGCCCTGCTCGATGAAGCTGCCCCCGGCGTTGGAGTTGGCATTGGTGAGTTGCTGCTCAACCTGCGCGAGGCTCAATCCGTAGGAGACCAGCTTGTCGGGATCAAGACGGATCTGGTATTCGCGAGTGACGCCGCCGAACGAGGAGTCGTCAACCACGTCAGGCACGGAGCGGATGTACTTGGCGATGACCCAATCCTGCAGAGACTTCACTTCCATCAGGTCATAAGAAGGATTGGTGCTCCTGACGGTGTACCAATAGACGGAACCGATTGGGCTGAAGTCGGGACCAATGCTTGCGGTGACTCCCGGCGGCAGCGTGACCTGCGCGAGGCGTTCCAAACTCTTCTGACGATCCCAATCGTTGTCGGAATCGTCGTCGAAGATCAGGTTCACCACCGACAGTCCGGCGAGAGAGGCGGAGCGGATGTGCTGCAGGTGCGGGATGCCGTTCACCTGAATCTCGATGGGAATGGTGACCTGCTGCTCGACCTCTTCGGCGGCGCGGCCGGGCCACTGCGTGATGATCTGCACCCACGTGTTCGCCACGTCGGGATAGGCCTCGACCGGGAGATTGTGGAAGGCGATCATGCCCCAGATGAAGAGGAGCAACGCCGCGCTGAGGACCACGAAGCGGTTGTTGAGGGCAAAATCGACGAGGCCGCGGATCATTGCTGCTCCGCCGTGTTCTGGAATTCAAGGGCGTTGGCGACGACCTGCTGACCGGGAGAAATGCCGGAAACGACTTCCTGCATTTTGTCGGGCAACATATCGCCGCCCACAACCTCGGTTCTGCGGAACTGATCTTTCTGCAATGGCACGTAGACCCAGTCGCGATCATGCAGGTGCAGGATTGCAGTGGCGGGGACGACGGCGCGTTTTTGTTTTTGGCGTCCGTGAAAGATGGCGGTCACGAACATGCCGGGGCGCATGAGGCCGGGATTGCGCATTTGGATGCGAACCTTGGCGGTGCGGATATTCGGATCGAGGATGGGGCCGATGTTCCCGATGGTTCCGGAGAAAACCTGATCGGGGTAGGCGTTCAAGCGGACTTCGGCTTTCTCGCCGAGGCGGACGTTGACGAGGTCGTTTTCGTACACGTCGCAGAGCACCCAAACGTATTGCAGGTCGGAGATGGTGAAGGGATTCGGCGCGCCTAGTCCGGCAATGCCGGCCGCATTAGCGACTTGCTGGTCGGTAATGACGCCGGAGATCGGCGCGCGGATTTCAACGATGCCGCTGGGCTTGTCGAGCGAAGCATTGCCCAGCACGTGGAGTTTTTCGGCGCTGGTTTCGACGTCGACCTTGGCCTTGGACTCGGTGCCCTGAGCGACCTGGAAGTCGTTGAGAGAGATGGCGCCTCTGTCGTAGAGAATCTTGGCGCGCTCGAGTTGCGTGTTGGCCAGCTGCTCGTCCGCGATCGCTTTGCGGTAGTCGGAGAAGGCGCCGGCGATGTCGGCGCTTTGCACTTTCAGGAGCAGTTGGCCTTTCTTGACGGTGTCACCGAGGCGAGCGTCGATTTCGACGACGCGGCCGGCGGCGATGGAGATGACGGGAACGGCGCGGGAGATATCGGGGTTGACGGTTCCGGTCACGCGCAGTTGGGGAGTGGTGATGTGCTCCTGGGCTTGCGTGAGTTGGAAACGCTCGGGGTGGTCGACCTTGAAAACGTTCCGGTCATCGATCTTCTCGATCTTGGTCGGTGGAGGGGCTTCCGCCTGAGGGTCGCTTTTCTCGCCGCAGCCAACCAAAACCAGGACCGCTATCAGGGCGAAAGGCAGGATGGCAACACCGCGGCGGCTCATTGGATCACCTCGCGTCCTACGGCAAGATTCAGTTGGCTGGCCGCGTTCAGGTAGGAGGCGACCAGATTCAGGTAATTGGCCTGCACGCTGCGATAGTCGGCCTGGGCATTGAGGAAATCGAGAAGCGATGCCGCGCCGTGCTGGTAGGAAAACGAAATCGTGTCGCGGACGTCGGAGGCTTCCGCGAGGTATTGCTCCTTGTACGGTTTGAGGAGGATCACGGCGCTATTGACGGTGGCGTACGCGGAGTCGACGTCGTTGAAGACCTGCGCACGGGCGGCGGCGAGGAGGCGGTCGTTGCGATCGATGTCGAGTTGGGTGCGGCGTTTTTCGCCCTGATTTCGGTCGAAGATGCGTAACGGGATGTTGACACTGAAACCAATGTATTCGTCGATGGGAGGGTTGCGTCCCACGTCGAAACCGAGAACGGGATCGGTGGAGCCGTTGGCGACGGCGAGACGGTAGTCGGTCTTGGCTTTGTCGACGGATTGCAGAGCGGCGCGGAGATCGGGGCGCGTGTCGAGGGCGGCTTGGCGGACGTCGCTGAGAGGCGGGATCTGGTCGGCGAAGTCGAAGGGGCCGACGACGTCGAATTGGTCGACGGAAGTTTGATCGTTCAAAAGCATAAGGAGCTGGATTTTTGCGGTGCGCAGGCTGACGTCGGCGGTTTGGAGATCGGAGAGATATTGGACTCGTTGGAGTTCGAGACGCTTGAGGTCAACCTGGGCGATGCTTCCGACCTTGTAGCGGTCGCGGTTCACGTCGAGGACATGGTCGTAGTAGGCGAGGTTTTCCTTGGCGAGGTTGAGGATGGCTTTTTCCTGGAGGACCTGCACGAAGGCACCGCGGAGGTTGAAGAGGAGATTCCGCTCGAGGTCGGCCTGACCGGAAGTTGTGATGGCGGTTGCCTTTTGCGCGCTTTCGAGGCGCAGGCCGCGTTTGTGCTGGCGCTCCCAAAGCTGGCTGATCGTTCCGGAGGCGAGGAAGTAGGCAAAGGGCCCGTGGGGCGGGCCTCCGTTGAAGGGATCGATCTGATCGGTGAGGATGGTCAGGTTGGGGTTGGGGCGGAGGTTGGCGGTAATCTCCTGGGCGCGCGACTCATCGATGCCGATTTGCCCGGCCCGCAGGATTGGATTTGCAGCCTCGAAGCGGTCACGGACCTCCTGCCAGGTGAACGCTTTCTGGGGGAAGGCGCTGGTTGCGGAGAGCGCGATCAGCAACCCAATCCCGAACTTGGTGACAACCCGCTGCATGAAACCTCCTTGTTGACGGCGCTGGCATTGCCACCGGCAAGGCAGTCTTCAGGACTCAACTGCTTGATTTGGAAACTACAGACCGAACCACACCGGCGAAGAAATCCTCCGGCGCTGACCGGAGATGGCCGCTCCCGGACCCCACACTCCCAGGAACACGTTCACGGTGCCGCACTACTGTAACGCCTGCGTCCAAAAGAATTGTGAAAGGAGTGTTAAAGACCGACCGGGCGGATGGAGGGTGGCGTGGCTTCTGGCGTTACAAACGGGCCGTCCCTCCGGGACTTGGGGGTCGTCTGGGCGGCTTCCCCAGCGCTAAAGCGCTGGGCTAAAGTCGGGTGCCCCTACGGGGCGCGGATTCGTTGGCGCAACAGGGAGTCTGGTTCGCGTCTCGGGTTCGGATTTCGGGTTCGGGTTCGGATTTCGGGTGGGACCTGTGCGAAGGTTGGCGGCGCCTAAAGGCGCATTGAATTTGAGTTGCTGTTTTAGCGCGCCTGAAGGCGCGCCCTGATACGAATCTTTCCAGCGATAGGGCAATCTTTCCACCCCTACGGCATCGCTGCTTCCGATTCAAACCTTTGATATCCACAACAGTCCGGGGTGGCAGTTCCGGGGTGGCTCCGATCTCTGGGATACTGAAGCCGACTTTCGACCCTTCATCAAGCACCGCGCAGCATTGTTAGGATGTCGTCGGTGCGAATGGATTCGCCGAGTCGGGGGAAGATTTTTTCGACGCTGTGGCGGTGGTTGTCGGGATCGCGATCGGTCATCGCATCCACGACGAAGGCAACGTTGTAGCCGAGATCGTAGGCGCTGCGGGCGGTCGACTCGACGCCGATGGTGGTGGAAATTCCTGCCAGGACGACCTGGGTCACGCCGCGCTGCCGCAGGTAGGAGTCGAGGGAGGTGCCGATGAAGGCGCCGAAGCGCTGTTTGGTGAGGAGGTAGTCGCCGGGTTGATGGTCGAGCTCTGAGACAAGCTCAGTCCAGTCGGGTGGGAAGGACATCTTTGGCGGACCAGCGTCGGTGCGGCCCGGAGCGCGGCCCGCGACGTTCACCAGTACGACGGGCAGCCCGCGCTCGCGGAAGGCACGTGCGAGTTGCGAAGCGCGGGCGATGATTTCGGCTGCCGGCAGCGCGGTAGCAGCGGCGACGATTCCCTTCTGCAGGTCAATCACGACGAGAGCGGCGTTCGTATCGAGTTGCATGAGAAGCGGCTTTCTCAGGTTGGCGAATTCGGACCCTTGAAGTTTATACGTTCCGTCTAAGGTCCCCGTCGATTCCGATGGTCGTGCGTCGGCCCGTGTTGGTTGCGGGAAGATTCTCGCGCACAAGAGTGTGCGGGCCACACGGTTAGTTTCAGGCAGAATCGCATCAGGCTTTCACAGAGTTTTGCCCGATGGCATCGAGATCGGCGATCGCGTCGGGCGGCAATTGGAGCTTCGACGCCTGCAGATTCTCGCGAAGATGCTCGATGGAAGATGTTCCCGGAATCACCAGAATATTAGGCGAACGGTGAAGGAGCCAAGCAAGAGCAACCTGCATGGGTGTTGCTGCGAGGCGCGCCGCGACATCCGACAAAGCGTCCGATTGCAGCGGGGTGAATCCGCCGAGCGGAAAGAACGGCACATAGGCGATGTCATCACGGGCGAGGTCGTCGATGAGCGCGTCTTCTGCTGGATGGGCGGCTCGATGGGCGAGGTTGTAGTGGTTCTGCACGCAGACGACGGGAACGATCCGTCGGGCTTCCGCAATCTGCGCGGACGTGACGTTGCTGAGGCCGATATGACGGATCAGGCCCTTTTGCCGGAGCTCGGCCAGAGCCGTGATCTGGGGCTCCATCGATCCCTCGGCGGGTTCGTGGATGCTGAACATGCCGCGCAGGTTCACCACGTCGAGCGCATCCACACCGAGATTGCGGAGATTGTCGTGAACGGCGGCAGTGAGTTCTTCGGGGGAGAATGCGGGAATCCATGATCCATCGTCACCGCGCCGGGCGCTGACCTTGGTGACGATGACCAGATCCTTGGGATACGGAGACAGCGCCTTGCGGATGATCTGGTTGGTGACATGGGGTCCGTAGAAATCCGCCGTGTCGATGTGGTTCACGCCGCTGGCGACGACTTCGCGAAGAAGGGCGATCGCTCCATCGACATCGCGGGGAGGTCCCCAGACAAGCTTGTTGCCATCGCGTCCGGCGAGTTGCATGGCGCCGTAGCCCATGCGGTTCAAGGTCATCGATGTGTCTGGAAGCGTGAAGGTGCCGGCGAGATCGGTCTGCGCAATCATTTTGATCCTCTCAGTGTGTTGCAGTTTTCGTCTTCGAATATTTTCCATCAGTATCTGGGTCGTCCCTCCGGGACTTGCACATTCTCCCACCCCTCCCCAGCGCTAAAGCGCTGGGCTAGTATGGCTCTGCCCCTCCGGGGCGAGTGATCGTAGGGCCGCAAACGTTGTCTGATTCGGATTTCAGGAGTCGGGTTTCATGAGTCGGTTTTTGTGAGTCGGTTTTCAAGATTCGAATTTCGAGTTGCTCAGCAAGCCGCAACCCGAGCCCTTTCTCCACAGCTTCATGAAATGGCTTCTAGAAAGGCTTTCGAATTCTAGAAAGACTCTCCGACCATTTGTTCACTTTTCTTCCAGAGCGCCGCGGCCGCGTTTGCGTTGACAGCGTACGTGCGCACTCCTTCAGTCATGGCGCTGACAGGGACGTCTTCCGGGACGATCGAGCCGACGTGGCAGTCCTCGCAATATCGGCCTCCAATCTCGTTCGCGGGAGCTACGACGGCCGCCCACACCGAAGTTGCGGCTCCTTGTGCCATACTTTTCCACTCCACAGATGGCTTACCCGCCTCTGCACGCTGCTGGTTGATCTCCTCGACCCTCGTCTGCAACCAGCTTGGATTCATATGGCGCACTAACTCCGTCTGGATGATGCCGGGATGCACTGCTGCGGCGCGTACGCCACGGTCGCGGTGGCGCCTGTCGAATTCAACAGCGAAGAGGATGTTCGCCGTCTTTGATCGGCCGTAGGCGACGAAAGGCTCGTAGGGCGTTTTTTCAAAATTGGGGTCGTCGAGATTGACATTGGAATAGCGGTGGCCTGCAGAAGTCACGTTGACGAGGCGTCCTCCCGTGGGAATGAGCGACGCAATCCGGTTGACCAGAACAAAGTGGCCCAGGTGATTCGTACCAAACTGCGTTTCGAAGCCATCGGAAGTGTGGCTGAAGGGAGCGGCCATCACGCCAGCGTTGGCAATGATTACGTCGAAGGGCTTACCTTTTTTCAGGAGCTGATCGGCGCAGGCACGCACGCTTTTGAGATCGGCAAGATCGAGTTGAATCAGTTCCAAGCTTCCGCCACCGGCGTCGGCATCTTTTCGCACCTGCGCAGTCGCGGCCTCGGCCTTGGTCAAATCGCGCGCGGCACCTACGACCTGGGCACCGTGCGCGGCAAGGGATCGCGCAGTTTCGACGCCAAGTCCGGCGGAAACGCCCGTCACCAGGATGCGTTTTCCGCGCAAATCGACTCCGGATAAAACATCTTCAGTTGTTGAGGTGGCTCCAAATGTGGTTGCCAATGCGTTTGCCATTGTGTTTCTCCTTCTGATGGCGTGTTTCGTGGGACGTGTGTACTTCTTTGCCAGTCTGAAAACAGCCCCTACAGGGGCCGTCGATCCTGCATCTGTTATGGCGCCGCAAAAGCGGTGCCCTGATACGAACCTCGAGTTTTTCAGCAAGGTGTAAAGCCGTCCGCCTCCAAAACGAATTTGTGAGATGGCTTCTAACGATGCAGCAGCTCCGGGGCCGCGGTTGCTTGGAAATAGTGTCCAGCGTCGAGATCGGTCGTGAGACCTGGCTGCGTCGGGCGCCATCCCAGCCGCTCGCGCGTTTGGGCGCTTGAAGCCGGGCCATCCATGGAGAAGAAATGCCCGATCCAGCCAAAATGGGCGGCTGCCTGGTCGCCGGATTTGGAGACGACCGGTACGTTGAGGCGCCGGCCGATCACCTCGGCGATATCGCGAGCCGGGATGCCTTCCTCGGCAACGCCGTGGTATGCAGCGCCGGCGGTACCTTTCTCAACCACGAGCCTGTAGAGACGCGCGGCATCGAGGCGATGCACTGCAGGCCAACGGTTGAGACCGTCACCCACGTAGGCGGAAACGCCTTTTTCGCGCGCGACGCTAATCAGAGCGGGAACGAATCCGTGATCGCCTTCGCCGTGAACTGTGGGAGGCAGGCGGACAACCGATACGCGGACCCGGCGCGACGCCAGCGCATGCAACGCGTCTTCTGACTTGCGGGGAAAACTGGCATTCGGAGTGTCTTCTTCCGTTACGACTGGGCCTTTGGGTTGCAGAACCAGGGTGCCGGACGTGACGATCAAGGGGCGATCGGAGCCTGCGAGCCCTTCCCCGAGCGTCTCGATGGCGCGGCGATCCGCATCGGCGGCAGGACCGTAGTTCGCGAAGTCATGGATGAAGGCAGTGTGGATGACGGCGTCGGCTGCAGTGGCTCCGCGGGTCAGGCTTTCGAGATCGTGAAGCGAGCCGTGATGGACTTCTGCTCCGGCGGCGGCAAGCGATTGGGCCGCCGTGTCGGAGCGCGCGAGGCCGAGCACGCTATGCCCTGCAGAGATCAGTTCTTGGACGACGGCCGAGCCGACGAATCCGGTAGCACCAGTTACGAAAACTCGCATATTCGATTCCTCCTAAGCATTTGTGATGGATAAGGTCGAAGCATTTACTCGGTTTGCAAGTCGAGCCGCGATCTTGACAGTGAACCGCCGCCATTCGCGCAGGGACGCGGGCAGGCGATCCATCTCGACTACCTCGTGCAGCCAATCTTCCGCGGAGAGTTGCGCCTGTTCCGGCCCGAACGACTGCGTTACCGCCCTAAAGAATGCCGAGAACTCTTGCTCCGCCATCGTCGCCAGGTCCGCACAACGACGGGGATTGGAAATCTTCGGTTTATGAGGAGGTACTGAATTCATATCGTTCACCTCTCGGAAGTAGAGCGAAAACCTGACTGGAAACGCCCATTTGACGAGACGCCGTCCGGTCTAACTAAAACGGAGAGTGTCTCCGAATCACTATGATAAGATAATCGGAGACAGTCTCCGGTTGCAAATATTTTGGGATGGCTAAGAAAAAGTCACAATCCGACGGTCGGAAGCCGCGAACCGACGCACAGCGAAATCGTGAGCGCATCCTGGAGGTGGCGAAGGAGGCATTCACCGTTTCGGGCGCAGACGCCAGCCTGGATGACATCGCGAAAGAGGCGGGAGTTGGGGCGGGCACCTTGTACCGCCACTTCCCTACACGCGCTGCGCTGCTCGAGGCTGTTTATCGGACCGAGGTGGAAAAGCTGGCCGCAGCGGAGCGGAAATTCGCTGAGACCATGTCCCCGGTGGAAGCCCTCCGAGCCTGGATGCTGTTGTTCGTTGATTACATCGAGGCGAAGCACATCATTGCGCCGGCGCTGAATACGCTCGTGGGAGGCCCGTCGAAGCTGTATGAAGGCTCGCGAGCGCAGGTCCAGGGAGCGATTGACGCGCTCGTGAAGCGAGCGATCAAGAGCGGCGATATCCGAAAGGACCTCGACCCGTTCGACCTGCTGCGGGCGCTGATCGGCGTCTCGAACGTGGCCTCGGGACCGGACTGGCAGCAGAGCGCCCGGAGGTTGGTGGACATCCTTATTATTGGTTCGCGGCCGACGAACTAGATCTCGCGTGCAACGTTCAGGAATCCAGCGAGTTTCTGGAACAAACCTAAAAATGTCGGGTGGAGACACAATCATCCTGAGATAAGACCGGATGGGCGCCTGTTTTGTGACAGTCGAGGGGCTATACTACCGGGACGAGTTTGCACGACGGCGACGAGATGGCGGACGACGGGAGACCACTGAAGCAGAGCGAAATCCCGGCGCAATCGTCGCCGCTCGACGCTGCGGCGGTTCACGCGCACGGCACCGGATTGCCCTCCGGCTACTACCTTTTCTTTTCATCCTTTATATAGTCGCGTTCCTGGACCGCATGAATGTGGGAGCGGCTGCGCTCCAGATGCCCCGGGACCTGGGATTCAATGACCGCGCGGTTGGCCTGGGGGCAGGCATTTTCTTTCTGGGTTATTTCTTACTCGAAATTCCCGGTGCGCTGATCGCCGAGCGCTGGAGCGCGCGGCTGTGGATCTCGCGGATCATGATCACGTGGGGAATTCTGGTTGTGCTGATGGCGTTCATCCACACGGCGCGCCAGTTTTTTCTCGTGCGCTTCCTGGTGGGCGCCGCCGAAGCGGGATTCTTCCCTGCTGTGGTGGTTTACCTGACACATTGGTTCCGGGCGCGAGATCGCGCGAAAGCCGTGGCGGGCTTTTACGCGGCGATGCCGCTGTCGTACGTGGTTGGCTCACCGCTTGCGGGCTTGCTACTCGGGCTTTCGTGGTTCGGGCTGAGAGGCTGGCGATGGCTGTTCATCCTGGAAGGAATTCCGGCGATCGTGCTAGGCCTGGTGACGTTGCGTTACCTCACCGATTGGCCTCGCCAGGCAAACTGGCTTTCTACCGAGGAACGCGATTGGATCACGACCGAACTGGAACGAGAGAAGAAGACCAAGCAAGCGGTGCGGTCCTATAGCGTGTGGCAGGCATTTGGGCATCGCGACGTGGTTCTGCTCACACTCTGTTATTTCTTTTCGCTGACGGGAAATTACGGGATCGCCTTCTGGCTTCCAACGATCGTGAAGCGAGCGTCATCGCAGAGTGATTTGCGAGTCACGATGCTGACGGCGTTACCGTATCTTGCCGGATTTCTGACGCAGCAGTTCAACGGCTGGCATTCCGATCGAACCGGCGAGCGGCGGTGGCATGCAGCGATTCCCGTGTTGCTGAGCGGATTGTGTTTGCTGCTGGCGATCACTTCGCAGTCGAGCATGACGTGGACGATGGTGTTCTTTACGCTCGCGGGCGGTGCTTATTACGCGTTTCATCCGGCGTTTTGGGCAATTCCGACCGAGTTGCTGAGCGAGTCTGCGGCGGCAGCAGCGATTGGCTTTATCAATTCAGTTGGAAACCTGGGAGGATTTGTTGGGCCTTTCATCGTGGGGATGTTCGTTGCAAAGACAAAGTCGTTTGATCTTGGCCTGTGGTACCTGGTGGGCAGCTTCTTCATTTCCGGAATCTTGATGCTCGCGGTGGGATCGGGATGGAAGCGATCACGGCCCGAGCAACTGCCAGCTCACGTCAGCGTATCTCCGGCGCGCGGATAGAGTGGGCGCACGGTGATGCTGACGGGGCCCTCCCGCTACTTGGTTGGGCGCCAATCGTTCTCGTTGGTTGGCTAGAAACATGCCGACAACTGACAGAGCGGACCTCAGCCCCTAAAGGGGCTTGTTGATACCGCACAGCTCAGGGCGCCGCTGAAGCGGCGCCCTGATACGAAATGACTTCTAGTCTGCGGTCTGGTTTGTCCACTGCGCGAAGTTGGAGCAGAAGAGGCGCTTGACGTCGCGTTGGATCTCAGCGCGAGTGACGGCACGGCCATCCCGGGCCAAAAGGTTGTAGGAGTTCGCGAGGATCGGCGCCATTGTCGCGCGGGTATTGCGCCACTTGTAGATGACCTGTTCGAGGACGCGGGCATCGGAATGCTGCGCAATGAAGCTCGTGCCGAGGAGTTCGAGGCGCTCGCGCGTGATTTCTTCCACGATTGACGGGTTATTGAGGAACCACCAACAGCCGAACGGCATGAGGTTATTGAACTTGCGTGCATAGACGCAGAGTTCATGCTGGTTCTCGCGGCTCAAGACGCTGACGAGGAAGCGATTGTCGGGATAATCGCGACAGAGGTTCTCGAGCGCGCGGAGGTCCGCGCGCCCGACGGCATCTCCAGCCAGTCGTAGCCTGGGATTGACCAGCTTGCGGACGCCGATCATCAACGACAACGGGAGGTCGAGTTCACGGCAGGCCGGCAGGACGGCCTCGCTCAGGAGGCGACCGCGAACGTTATCCTCGGGAAAACCGAAAGTATCGGGAAGCGATACAGCCATGTAGACCGGATGCATACGCTCGTGCCAGTCAGCGAGGAAGCGACGGACCTCGGCGATTGTGCGGCCTGAGACGTTCTGATCGACTTCGTAACCCTGTGTGGATAGTTGATTCCAGTGCGAGGCCCAGCCAATCAGAATGCGATCGAGGCGAAGGACGGGATGGAAGCGGTCATCGCTTCGGATGCCGTTCATCCAAAGCGGACCTTCTTCGGGATCGAGCGGATCGTTGGTCATCACGGCGACCTTCATGCCTGCCATATCGAAGACAGTGCTGATGTGGGTATCAACATCCTGGCTGGCGAAGAAGGCGCGGGCTTCGGTGAGATCGGCGCTGTCGGTGGGCAGGCCGAAGGCTTGAAGCACCGCGACTACGCCCCTGGTCGATTCCGAGATGGGTGCGTGTTCAACGAACAGCGCGCGCCAGATCGCATCGGCCTGCTGCTGCCTCGTGAGCGTCCAGTATTGCTCGGGTTTCATCCGCGAATTGCGAAAGAACTCGGCTTCGAGATAGTGATAGGTGATGAGTTCATCGATGCCCCACAGGCCGAGCTTTCCCAGCGCCGGCGAAAAAAGATGCGTGTGCATGTCGATGAACGACGTCGAGGACAGCGCGTCTTCAACGCTGGAGAGGATCTGGTCCGGCTGTAATGAGTCGTGGGACGAGGTAGTTGCTCCGCGGGGGGATTGCGTAACCGATGTCGCTTCCATTCTATCCTTGTACTCGCCCTCGGAGAATTAGGCTCCTAGATTTACAGAAGACAAACGATTTTTCGTTTCAAAATGCTTGCGCGAAATATAGGAGGCGATCAGTTTTGCTGTCAAAGAAAAAAAACTGAAAACTCGATTCAGGGAGACTAAACGGAAACGTGCATAAATCGGATTCTGCGTGCTCGCGATGCTCGGCTTCATTATTCAGGAGTCAACGCGACGGGAGCTTGGCGTCGAGAGCGCACGACTTCGCCGAGCAGAAATAGATCTGTCAGCAGGGCGCGAAGATGGAGGGAAGCGTTCAGGTTGTCGATCAGCTGCGAACTGATCGATGGCTGCGCGAGAACGACCTGGATTGCGGCGAGAGAGTCCTGCGCGTCGCGGTTCAGAACGGAGATGAACTTTTCGTATGGCTGAAGAGTTTGGATCCCCTCGTCCGATAGCGAATCGGCGCAGCTGGCGGCGATTCCGCTCAAGGCGTGCGCGGCACGCTGGAGAAAGTCGCGGATCCGGCTCCCGGAGGGACTGGTGGCGTCGCTGGGCAGGCCTTGTCCGGCATAGGCCAGCATGAACTCGTAGCACTCCTCGATCACATCGCACCTCTGCAGGAAATCAATCGGCATCGGCCATACCTCGGGTTGGCGGAGACATCGGAGACTGGACGACCCAGCGCTCGGGATCGTGTTCTTTCAAGTAAAAGTCGCGGCTCATCGAGCCGAAGATCATCGACTCGGTGATGGCGAGCTTTTCCGGACGTACTGCGAAGTATACGTGAACGATGACGAGGGAGATCAGGCCAACGCCGGCCAGGCCGTGGAGTACGTACATCAGGCCCCACGTCATGTCGCTGAAGAGATAGGGATCGCGCGGGAAGAAGATGGTGCGCACGCGAAACATCATGAAGATGCCGGTGAGCATGACGGACAGACCCGTGACGAGAATGGCCGCGTGATAGAGCTTGTTCTCGAGAGGATATTTTGCAAATTTGCGGGGCGGCTCGGCGGGCCGTCCGAAGAAGCGCTGCGTTCTTCGCCAGGCGTCTTCGAGGTCGGCGCGGTCGGGCCAGATGGACCAGAAGTCCATATAGAAGATGGCGTGGACGATGTGGAAGATGATGGACGCGGTGAGGACGGTGCCCGCGATCCAGTGGTAGGTCACCCAGTTAAATTGAAATCCAAGTTTGGGGAGGAAGGCCGTGAACAACAAGACGAACATCGCCGCCGCCATCACCCAGTGGAATAATCGCGCGGCGAGAGAGTGGCGCGGGATCTTGGCAGGAAGTGTGGCAAGGATTGCTGGTGTTCCGGCAGCCACGAATTGTTTTTCCCTGGCGAAGTAGCGCATGTAGATCGCGTGGACGACGAGGAACGCGAGTCCCGCGATGCCTGCGACCCAGATCAGAAACCAGGCGATGTGGATGGGAACGTCCTGACCGAAGGGGCTGGTCGCCCACTCTATGATGCCCATGCTGCCTCCTGCACGCCGCCGATGGCACGCTTGACGAGGTTGCGCATCAGAGGAATTTTGTAGGCATTGAACGTGAGAGGCACGGCGCCCTGTACGGCAAGCTTCCCTGCCATCTCTCCGGTGGCGGGGTTGGCGGGCTTGCCGCGGACTGCGTCTTCCACGCCCTTCAGGCGAAGCGGACGGGCGGCGGCGGCGTTGACGGCGATGCGGATTCGTTCGATATTGCCGCCGGAAACGACCATGGCGGAGGCTACGTTGAGCAAGGGGAAATCCCAGACATTTCGGTCACGAACTTTTTCGAAGTAGAACTGCGCCCCGGCCCAGGTGGACGGTATGCGAATCGCGGTGAGGAGCGATCCGGGCTCGAGGATGGTCATGCGGGTGATGTCGATATCGGGCCCAACGAAGTAGTCTTCGGCATCGACGACGCGCTCGCCTTTTGGCGTGCGGACGACAAACTTGGCATCGAGAGCGATCAAGGCCGGGGCGGAATCGGAGGGGTTCACCGCAACGCAACGCTCGGCGTGCAGGATGGCGTGCTCGCGATTGCGGCCAACCGGTGTGTCGGCGTAACAGATATTGCCACCTGCACGGTAGCAAGGCCATCCGGCGCGGTAGTACCAGCAGCGTGCGTCTTGCGAGACGTTGCCGCCGATCGTGCCCTGATTCCGAATCTGCGGTGAGGCGACCACATCAGCGGCCTGAGCTAGGAGTCCGTACTTCTGTTTGACGATGGGGTTACGCACGACTTCGGTGAGCGTCGTCATCGCGCCGATCTCGACTCCGTCGGAGGTCTCGCGGATGCCGCGGAGTTCTTCGATTCCGCTCAGATCGACGACCGCTTTGGGACGCTTGATGCGGTCTTTCAGCCAGTCAAAACTGTCGAGTCCTCCGGCGAGCACCCAGGCATCCTGACCGTGCTGCTGGAGCAGTTTCTGCGCATCGTCCACCGAGGTCGGTTGGAGCAACTGGAACGACGGCATGACGTCTCGGATTACGGCCATATCTTTCTCCCAGTCAAAACCGCTAAATGTGAGCGGTCAATGGATCCTGCATGGGCCGCCCGGCTTCGAGCGACGCCAGAATCGTGTCGAGGTTGACGGGTGTGCGGCGATAGATCTCGTCGCCGAGCGCGTCGGAAAGAGCATTGAGGATCGCGGCGCAACCACCGCCGACCGGCGGTTCGCCAATGCCACGTGCGCCCACCGGCGTTTCGGGATCTGGAATGTCGAGCGCGGCCCACTGCATGTCGACCGGCACGTCGAGAATGGTGGGCGGCTTGGTGTGATAGAAGCGGCGCGAAACCGTGTGTCCGTAATGGGGATCGAAGACCCACTTTTGCCCGATGGCGTGACCGATACCGAGGACTGATCGGCCGAGGATCTGACCGCCGAGGGCTCGAGGATGGATCACGGTGCCGACGTCGGCGTAGGCGAGATAGTCGGTGATGTAGTACTTGCCGGTCTCGACGTCGACCTCGACCTCGGCGAAGCATGCAACGTAGGAAAATGATTGGCCGTCACGCGGATATTTGTCTTTCGCGGCGGCGACGAGACCTTGTCCGGCCATCGCGGCGATGGAAGCTTTCGTGAATTTATTGACGTCGGGCGGCGGCTCGTGGCCGTCGTATGTGCCACCGAGCTGAATGGCGCGCTGGGCGGCCTGGGCAAGCGTCATGCTGCGGCCGCCCCCTTTGTGATAGACGCGTTCGCTGGCGACTTCGTATTGCTCGGGCTTCCCACCGAGTGTTTTGGCGGCAATTTCCTGCAGCTTCTGCCGGCCGTCCATGGCGGCGGCATGCGCGGCGCGGGTCATCGCGTGCGTGGTCTGGCTTCCGCCTGATACGCACGTCCAGGGGAGATTTTTCGAGGTGTTGCCCCACGAGAGATCGCACTTCTCCCAGGGCATACCGAGGACTTCGGCGACGACGCGGTGGACGTCGATCAGAGACTCCGTTCCGAGATTGCCGATGCCGGACTGGATGGCGATGCGGCCGTCAGGTTTGATCAGGAACAGGCCGTCGAATCCGATGGAACCGCCGAAGAAGCAACTCGACGAGACGCCGACTCCGCGGACTTTCGTCCCACTGCGCTTGGGCTGGGCGATGCGTTCCTGCCATTTGAATTGCTCGGCGCCACGGTCGAGTGCTTCCTGAAGGAAGGCGCTGGTGGAATGCGCCTGCTTCCCATCGCGAGGAGGTCCCCACGAAGCCTTGCCGACGGGCGCGTTGATGCGCCGGATCGCGACCTGATCGATGGAAAGCTGACGAGCGGCCTTGGCCAGGATGGGCTCCATGATGACGATTCCCTGCATTCCGCCCGGAGCACTTTGCGGTCCACGCGGCGGAGTGTTGGTGAGGACAGTGACGCCGCGCCAGCGCATGGCCTGAGGCTGGTAGAGGAGCGAGACGATTGCACCCGAAGCATTGGCGTCGCCGACCGCGTCGTAAGGGCCGTTGTTGCAGATGGCGTACATGTCGAGCGCGGTGATGCGGCCGTCTTTGGCGAAGCCGACCTTCATACGTCCCTGGAATCCGGGGCGAGCGCGTCCGATGAAATGTTCTTCCTCGCGGCTGATGCGCATCATTACGGGAGCATTGGCCTTCTTCGAGAGCAACGCGGGGATGATGGCGAAGATATATCCGGTGGCCTTGCTGCCGAAACCGCCCCCGGTGTACTCGCTGATGAGGACGATCTGGCTGGCGTCCATGTTGAGCCAACGCGCGAGCGCGCTCAGGGTCTGCACGGTGCTCTGGGTCCCCATGTGGACGTAGACTTTGCCGTTTTGCCAGTAGGCGAGGGTGGAGCGCGGCTCGAGCGTCTGGTGGCTCGTATCAGGAGTAACGAAGGTTTCGTCGAGGACCAGCGCGGCATTTTTGAAGCCTGAATCCAAATCGCCGAAAGACCACTCGTCCTGCGGCTTGCCCATGGGCAGGCGGCCTTCCTTCGCCTCGGCGAAGTCGGCGGACGTCCATTTGAGTTCTCCGATTTTTGGCGGCGGAGGAGATGGCGGCTTTTCACCGGGCTTGGCGACGGGCACGGGCTGCTTGATCCAGATGTTCCCTTCTACGCGGGCATTCGGTCCTCCGGGACGGAGGCTGTCGAGCGGGTCGACGGCAAAGGGAAGGCGTTCGAACTCGATATCAATTTTCTCGATGGCTTCGGCCGCGGTGTACTCGTCGACGGCGGCGAGGGCGAGCACGGGTTCGCCCTGGTACAGCGGTTCCATGGCCAGGGCTTTTTCGCCCTGCTTGTTGGCCTTGATGACGACGCCCAAGTCGGTGACGCTATCGGCGGGTGCGGGAAGGTCGTCTTGGGTGAGGATGGCCTTCACGCCGGGCATCGCCATGGCCTTGCTGACATCGAGATGCTTCACGCGGCCGTGCGGAACGGGGCTGAGCAGGAGCTTGCAGAAGAGCATGCCCTCGGCACGAAAATCCTCGGCGTACTTGGCTTTGCCGGTGACTTTCGCATAGAGGTCGGCGGTCGGATAATCCTTGCCGAGCAGTTTGTATTTGGCTCCGAACTTCTGTTGATTCGCTTTTCCTTCCGGGTTAGGCATGGTTCACCTTCCGCAAGTTGTCCGCGCCGCGCATCATCGCGTTGAGAATCTTGTCGTAGTCCTGGCAGCGACAGAGGTTGCCGGAGACGCCATGGGCCATCTCGGCGCGTGTGGGATTGGGGTTGGTTTTCAGGAAGCCAACGGCCGACATGATGAATCCCGACATGCAGAAGGCGCACTGGAAGCCTTGTTCGTCGATGACGCCCTGCTGGACAGGGTGCAGTTTTCCGTCGGGAGCGGCGAGGCCTTCGATGGTGACGACCTTGCGGTTGCGCAGCGTGTGAGTGAGCACGGAGCAGGAGTAGAGCGGAACGTCGTCGACGAGGACGGTGCAGGAGCCACACTCGGCGCGGTCGCATCCGAGTTTCGTGCCGGTGAGACCGAGTTTGTAGCGAAGCGTCCAGGCAAGGGTTTCCTGCTTCATCACGTCGACGCGACGCGATTGGCCGTTGACGTTGATGGTGATGAGCCGCTCGCCGGGGCTGCCGGTTCCCTGCCCGAAGAGATTCGTGGCTCGGAACAGATAGTTCGCAGAGGATACGGCGACTCCGCTGCCGATGACTCCTTTAATGAAGTTGCGGCGGGAGAGGCCGCGGTCGCCGGCAGGGTCTTCGGAAGGCCTGCGCACTTCGTCGTTCATAGGCACAATACTCCTGATGCTGGGATCGATCCCCAATTCCCCACAGTGCAACGTGCAACAGCAGTTTGTCTCATGTCAAACGAGAAATTTTAAGAAATATGTTCAGCAATACCGCACGATTGGGCAACGCGAAACGTAGGGTCGGTCGAGCGGGAAGAAGCGGTCGTCGCGAGAGCGAAGGGCGAGGGCGTCCGGGTTCGAATTTTGTTAAACATTTTCTTTAATTCTTCTCGGCATCGCGGGCCTTGACACGCGGATTTGCAGCCCTTAGATTCACGCGGCGTTCGCAAGAGTTGCAATCTATCTAGCAAGAGGTTGAGTCATGGCGCGGTGCGGTTTGAGACTGGTGCTGTTCTTCGTTCTGATCATGGAGGCCTTGCTCGCGATCGGGCAGGGGCCGAAACCCTACGGTCCGGCGGTGGGCGTCGAGAGCGCCAAGAAGATTGCAGCGGTGGCATTGGCGGAGGCCCGAAAGAACAACTGGTTCATGGCCGTGGCGGTGGTCGATCCGAGCGCCACGCTGGTGTATTACGAAAAAATGGACAACACGCAGACTGGTAGCGCGGATGTTGCCATTGCGAAGGCTCGGACCGCGTCGTTGTACAAGCGACCGAGCAAGGTGTTTCAGGACATGGTGGCCGGGGGCGGGAGTGGCTTGCGGATTTTGGGATTGCCCAATGCTGTTCCGATTGAAGGAGGGATCCCGCTGGTGGTCGACGGCAAGATCGTGGGAGCGATCGGGGTGTCGGGTGACAGCGCGGACCATGACAGCATCTGCGCACAGGCTGGGGCGGATGCGTTGAAGTAGGTGGGAACGTTTCTCTCCGAGCGCGACCCCAGAAAACCTACTGCAGAGTGTGTCGCGCGGGAGATGCGCTTGGACCAGCGTTCCGTTGTCAGGCGAGCCTCGCCTGCCGGAGAGCCTCTTTCATCCCGGCCCAGCTCTTTGCGGTAGAGGCTTCCGGAGTGCCCGCTCCACGCCAGTGCGTTTCGAGCGCGATCAAGCCCTGATAGCCGTCACGCTGGAGCGCCTGAAACTGTCCTAACCAGTCGATGCAGCCTCGGCCGACGGCGGCCCATTCGTTGCGTCCATCGGTCCGGGCAACGTCTTTGCAGTGGCAGTGGCGAATTCTTTCTTTGGGGAGTAGGCGATATCCGTCGGGATACGGCGTCTCTCCGGCCATGGCTGCGTTCCCGGGATCCCAGTTGAGCATGAAAAATGGAGACGGCACGGCGGCCAGGGTTTGAGCGGCCTCAGCGGCCGTCGCGGTATTGCACGCAAATTCGTTTTCCAAGACAAGCGTAATGCCGCTCCTACCAGCTTTCTCGGCAGCTTCGCGGAGAGCCTGATAGATCCCTTCTCGGTAAGGGGTCGAATCGTCGAGGCGCCAGAAATCGAAGCAGCGCACGAGGCTGGTTCCAAATGCGCGGGCAAGCGCGATGCCGTGCTCGAGAACTTCGTTCTGCTGCTTGAAGGTGAAGGTCGCGTTAAATTGATCGCGCTTTGGACTGAACTTTGATTCGGGCGCGCCCGGCCAGTCGACCTTGAAGAGTGGGCTTGCGATTGCGGATACGCGAAGGTTGTTTTTCTGAATTATGTTTAAGGCTTCGGCAATTTCTTCGGCGTTCAAGGCGACCACGTTCTTGTCCCACAGGCTGCGCAATTCGACGTAGCCCATCCCGAACTGCCGGGACGCGACCTCGCACGCGTGGCCAAAGTCCTGAGAGATCTCATCGGTTACGACGGAAAGTTGAAACGGTTTGGCGGAGTTCATGGTGCGTTGTGTTGCACGATTAATTGCCAACTTCACTCATTGGTGATCGCTTGAGGTTCCTCCTCGGCGGACGGGCGGTTGAGCCTCGTATTGTTCAGCGAGCCGCATTTCGTGGGCCGCTTCGTCCTCCGCACCGCTTGCCTTGAGTGCCTCGGCCAATTGTTGATGCATGGCTCGGTCCTGCGGACGCCATGCGAGCACTGCCTGGAACTCGTGGATCGCGGTGTCCCAATCTCGCGATCGCTTCGCGAGTTTGGCGAGAGCCACGTGAGCGTCGGCGAGACTTGGCGCCAACTGCACCGCTCGCTCAAGCTCCGATCGACCCTCGACTGCATCGCCTTGCGCAATTAACAAGGTTCCGAGTTGCTGGTGTGCGGCGGGATGTTCGGGATCGAATTGAAGTACTTTCCGGAACACTTCTTGGGCAGACTTGTCGTCTCCGGACTCGCGTAAGGCGATGCCGAGCTGATATTGGGCTTCGGTGAAGTTTGGGGCCAAGCCCACCGCCTCTTTCAAAGTGCGGACCGCATCCGCATACTGAGCTTTATTGCTGTATCCGGCGGCCGTCTGGACCAGGACCATCGCTTGCCCGACATTCGAGTCGTCAAGACTCTTCTTACGCAACTCGGCGCTCACGTCTTGCGCTTCCTGCTTTTTGCCTGCCTTCTGCAACGCCTGCGCGAGGCTCGCGCGAGCCTCATTGAGTCCGGGATCGAGCTGGACGGCTCGACGAAATTCAGCGATGGCCCCCTCCAGGTCATTCTGTCTAAGGAGGACGGTGCCGAGCAGATGATGACCTTGCGCGTCGTCGGGGAGTTGAGCGACGGATTGGCGCAGCTCGTTGGCGGCCGATGGGAGATCGCCGGTCTCGCGCAGAACCAGACCGAGGGAACGACGGGCGAGTGCGTGGGAAGGAGCAAGATTGAGGGCGGCGCGGAATTCGCTTTTGGCGGAATCGAGATCGCCCTTCAGACGCAGGGCGAGGCCGAGATTGTAGTGGAACTCGGCGTTGGAAGGATCGAGGGCGACGGCGCGTTGCAGACTATCGACCGCAGGCGCGAGGTCTCCGCGGTCGACATCGATCTGCCCGAGTGCCAGGAAATTGGTGGTGCGTTGCGGATCGAGATCCGCGGCCTTCTTCGCGTCTTGCGCAGCTTCGTCGAGATCACTTTTCTGGCGGAGTCCCGAGGACTTCTTGTAGCGATTCCAGAGATTTAGGGCGAGATTTAGGTGGCCTTCGGCGAAATTCGGCTCGGCTATTGTGACCGCTCGTAGCAACTGAATCGCGCCATCGAGATCGCCGACTTTGGTGCAGATTTCGCTCAGGCCGTACTGCGCCTCGAGCATGCCGGGCTTCACGCGAAGCGCCTCTTGATATTCAGCGATCGCGCGATCGATCTTGCCGGTTTTTATATAGGCGAGCGCGAGGTGGGCGTGGGGCTCGGCGAAATTGTGATCCAGTTGGGCTGCCTGCTGGAACTCACTTGTAGCTTCAGTCAGATTTCCAGACTCTCCTGAAACAATCCCGATGTAGTCATGGGCGACAGCGTTTTGCGGGTCGGCTTCGATGGCGGCCTGAAATTCTTTCACGGCAGACTGGAGGTCCCCTTGTTTGAAGTGGGCAATGCCTTGCTGGATGTGATCAGCGGACGCCGTCTGTCGAGCGGTTCTGAGAACCTTGTCTTCCGGAAATAATTCCAGCGCCTTGCTTGCGGTCGCCGCAGCGTCAGCCGTCGCGCCGATGGCTTGTTGGCGGGCGACGAGGCTCTCGTAAAGTGAATTGCTGAACGGCGAAAGAGCGAGGCCCTTCTTGAGGACGTCGATGCTTCCGGTGAGATCGCCCGAGCGAGCGAGAAGGCCATCGAGCAGGAGATAGTCGGACTCGGAGGTCGGACCGCGGTCGACCACCTGGCGCGCAAAGTTAATGGCCTTCGGAAGGTCGCCTTCGCTTGCCGCTTTCTGCGCGATGGCGGACAAGACGAACTGATCTTTGTTCCCCGACTTTGCGAGGCGGTCGAGGAGGGCGAAGTAGTAACCCTTGTATTCGAGGCGCGAACGAATCAACTCCTGACGATAAGACTTCAGCAAAGCGACGGGCGGAACGGAGTCGGGCTTGCCGGGAATGGCATTCACATGGATGAAACCAGTGCCAGGAAGCGATGCGGTGAAGGAGCTCTTCGGGTACGGCTCGTCCGGAGTGCGGAGAATGCGGTGATCGGTGAGCGTGGAGTGGCTCACGGTGAGCGCGGGCTGACGAGCCATGTGGCACGCAGCGCAGGCGTCATTGGACTGGAGAGCGAGGCGCTTGGGTAAGGCGAGCGTGCAGCTTTTGTCGGTGTGGCAATGAAGGCAACGGTCACGGAAGTACGCGGGTGCTTTTTCTGCGCTGGGCTGCTCGTGAGGGTCGTGGCAGCTCTGACATCCGAGTTCGCCTCCGCTCTCGCGATAGCAGCGGCTCAACGTCATGGAGTAGTAGTGCTCGAGCAAGGGTGACTGCTCGGCACGAGGATCGATGGGAGCCTTCAGAATGATGACGGTGTCGTTCAGAGGGGTGCCGGGGCGGAAATCTTCCCAAGACTTACCCGCCTGCAGGGCACGAATGTCGCCCTCGTGGCAATTCATGCAGATGTTGTCGGCGAGCCACGGCGAGAGCTTCGCGGGATTGACAATGCTTGTGTCGGGACCCGATGGAATCGGTGCATCCATCTGCCTTTCCGCGACGTGGAGTTCGCCGGGGCCGTGGCATTTTTCGCAACCAATCGCCGTCTCGAGGACAGCCGGATCTTCGTAGAGAGCGTCGCGATTGCGCACGGGCTGGATGCGCCCGCTGTGGCATCCGACGCAGTCGGACGTCATCGGAAGACTGAAGCCGAGATCGCGAACATCGAAGTTCGGCGAAAGATCCCACGATTTGGTGGCCGAATAGTAGGAGAGCGGAGCTTCAAAGAAGTAGTTGCCGCGGCGAACGATCGGCGTCGCTCCGTTCGCACCGGTGCCGATCACGTATGCGAGCTCTTCGGTGTGACGGAAAACCTCGTGGCCCTTGTCATCGATTTCGTATTCGCTCTGGTGGACGTGAGAGTCGCGCGCGTAAATCTGGTAATGCCGGTTGTGATGCTCATTGAAAATGTCGATTGGCTTGGCGAGCCATCCGAGATCGGCGAGGCGATCCGGCGTGAACATGGAATTTCCCATGTCGGTGTGAAAGAACTTTTCGAAGATCTCGGCGTGGCAGGACTGGCAAACCTTCGAGCCGACGTAGTGGACATTGGGTGCGGTGTTGCGGAAGTGCGGGGACTCGTTCTGGGGACGTTGGCCTCCTGGATGTTCGATCTTGGACTGTGGTGTGCTGCGGCCGGTGACCAGCAATAGAAGAATGGCCGTCGCAAAGGAGAAAAGCACTCTGCCACCGCCCACAAGGCCCGAGCGTCGTCGCAAAAACGAACTGAACTTCAAGGCCGCGCTTCCGACTGCGAGGGAGCAGTTTCTTGCCTGACAAGGCGGCGAAGTTCCTTGTTCATGTCCATCTCATGCTCGGGCGTGTGGAGCTGGGCAACCTTGGCAAGCATCTCGTCGGCCTTGGCCTTCTCACCCTTCTTGCGATAGGCCTGACCTAACTGGAAAAACGGCCCGGAATCGTTGGGATCGAGTTCGGTGGCGCTTTGGAGTTCCGGGATGGCGCGGTCGATTTCACCTTCTTTCAGAAGCAGCTTTCCGAGTTCGGCGTGCGAGTGTGAATACTTTGCGTTCAACACAATCGATCTCTCCAGAGCGCGAATTGCTTCTGCCTCGGCGGGGCTGCCCGTTTCCGCGCCCGCGCGGATCAAGGCCTCTGCAAACACGTACGGAGTGAGGAAGTCGGCGCCTGGAGCGGCGCTCTTTGGGCGAAGGAGATCGACTGCTTTTTGCGCCTGCCCGGTCTGCATCCACACTTCTCCGAGGGCGATGTAGGGCAGGGATTTTTCGGGAGCGAGCGAGCTGGCGGTCTCAAATTCCTTTTCTGCCTGCTCCATGCGACCGCGCATCACCAGCATGAAGCCGCGCTGGACGTAGAGGCGATAAGAGTTCGGAACGTAGTGAATGCCGACATTGAGTACCTCGAGACCGATGTCGTAGGACTCGTCGTCGAGACAGAGAGCGGCGAGATCGACGTAATTTTCTTCCGCCGTCGGCTCAAGCTTGGTCGCGGTCCGAAGTGAGTCGTAAGCCTGCTTGATGTCGCCGCTCTTGCGATATGCCTCGGAGGCCAGGTTGTAGAGTTCGGAACGACCCCGCCCTTCGTTCACAAGCTGGTTGAAAAGACGAATAGCATCGGGAAAGTTCTCGGCGCGGATCAGCATCAGCAGTTCGTTGTAGCCGGCGAGATAGGGGTCGCCGTATTTCTTTCGTGCAGACGCAAACAGCGCCGCAGCTCCGGAGTACGCTCCAGCCTGCCCGAGGATCAGGCCTCCCTGAAAGCGATCGTCTGCGTCATCAGGTGGAAGGGCACGCAAGACATCGGCCGCCTGAATCGTCTTTCCCTTCACGGCGAGGCACTGCGCGTAGTGCAGGGTCCATACCGGATTCGACGCAACCCGCGCGCCTGCCTTCTCGTAGTGGGGCAGGGCGAGGCCGAAGTTCTTCCGTTGATAGTCAATCTCGGCGAGATAGATATGAGCGATGGGATCAGCGGGAGTGTCCTTCAAAACGAGATTCAGGTCAGAGGCCGATTCAGAAAGATGGCGCTGATCGAACTCGTTGACGGCCAGATTTTTTCGTGCCGGCACGAAACCCGGATGGATCGCAAGGGCGCGCTTGAACTGCGCATTCGCTTGATCGATGTGGCCGGACTCAGTGAGCGCGATGCCCAGCAGGTTCAGTGCCTTCAGGTCCTGCGGATCCTGGCGCAACGCTGCATTGAGGAATTGAATGGCAGCGGAGAGATTGTGGCGGCTGATGGATTGGAGCGCACAATCGTAGGGCGTAGAACCGCAGTCCGCAGACCAACTCAGAAGAGACACGAATAGCGACAACAGAGCCCCGACCGCAACCCGGAGAAAGCGGTAACGAAACATGGTCCCGATTTTGGTACGACTGCTCGCGCGTCAGAGCAGGAAATCCCGCTCCGACGCGCGGTACATACTATCAATCCGCGTCCGGACTAGAAAGACAAGCGCAGCGCAAACTGGATGTCCCTGGCCGGGTACGTGGATGTGGATCTTCCGAAATTCGAAATGTTGGCCAGATCGTTGTTTGCGTTCGTGAGATTCACGCGATTAAAGACATTGAAGAACTCGGTGCGAAATTGCACGTTCGCACCTTCATTCCCGATGAACCATGGAATTTTTATGTTCTTGATCACCGAGAAATCCGTGTTGGCATATCCCGGCCCATGGAATGTGTTGCGTCCGAGGTTGCCTTCCAACCCGAGGTTCGGAATCGGAAACACGCTGGAGCAGAAGGGCGAACCCGCGCAGTTGAAGATGCCCGTCAGGTAATCAGAGCGAGACAGGCCACGTTTGGTGTTCCCAAATGCTGGTGTGTTCGGGTAGTCGAGGTTGGTGCCGTCCGCGTTGTAATCGCAGCCGGTATTGCCAATCGCGTTCCCGCTCGAGTCGAAGACCGGACTGAACCCGGCGGAACAGACCACCGAGAAAGGCGGCCCGGCTTGCAGGATCGTCACGTTGGTGAGCTGCCAGTTTCCAAGGACCTTGTTGAGGAAGCCGTTGCCATGCGGGCTGGGCACCGACCAGATCGAGGTGAAGGCCAGCCGATGGCGAATATCAAAATCGGCAAGCCCGCGTTCCAAGCTGTCGTTGTAGGCGTCAACATGTTCAAGACCATCGAGTTTGCTGGACTGGTCGATGGCCTTCGAATACGTGTACGACGCATCAAAAGTAAAGGCCTGCCCGATGTGACGCTTCACGGCGGCGGTGAGGCCGTTGTAGTGGCTGTTTTCGTTGGCCTGCCCGTAGCTGACGCCGCCGAAGCCCGGCTTCAGGCCTGTGAAGTTGCCTTTGTTCTGGATCAAGTCTCCAGCAAAGCGGTTGACGTTGTAGCTGGCATAGAGGTGACGACCGGCCGACCCGATGTAGTCGATTTCTGCGACCCACCCAGTTCCAATGGCGCGCTGCACGCCGAGAAACCAGTTCTGCATGTAAGCGACGGGCATGTTGGGATCAACAACCTGAACGTTTGCCGCCCCCTGGAGCAAGCCTCCTTGCGGGTTGAGGCCCGGTTGCAGGCCTGGCGGAATGGGGAAGTTATACGGTGGACTGGAACTGGTGCCGAGCGCGAATACCGGCAGGTTCGACGGGGTTAAGGCCGACGCCGAGCCGAGACCGAAGTTGGGAGTGTTGGTGTAGTAGTTGTTGGAGAGCTGGTCGGACGGACGGTCATAGAAGATGCCAAACCCACCGCGCACCGACATCTTGCCCTCTTTGCTCGGATCCCAAGCGAACCCCAAGCGCGGGCTGAAAGTATTCATGGTGTGCTTGAACATGTGACTTCCGCACGTCATCGTGCCAGAAATGATCGCTGCCTTCAGTCCACCACTCATACCGTTAGGAAACGCCATCTCGCAGACTTTGCCGGTCGCATCGGACGGGTTGAAGAAATCTTCGTAGCGGAAACCGAGGTTCAAGGTCAGGTTCGGGCGGACTTTCCAGTCGTCCTGAATAAAGGCTGAGAGCGAACCGGTACGCATCAGGCTGTACAAGGGATTCACGCGCTGGCCAGTGACGGGGTTGAAGCCAATCTGCTGCTCGTTGAACGCGGTGTCGGTCGCGAAATCGAAGACGTTGCTGAAGAAGAAGGTGGGGCGGTCGAAAACGCGGGACGATTCGTGATCGGCGCGTCCGCGAGTCACGTTGCCACCAAACTTCAGGCTGTGGGACCCGCGGGTGAGGGACGCCACATCTCTCCATTCAAAGTTGTTTTGCACGAAGGCATTCGGACCCCAGCCCTGCTGATATCCCTCGATGCCGTTCACGGTAATTCCGGGCACCTCGGGATGATTCAGGATGGCGTTGCCGAAGGGACGCTGCGTGGAGAAGCCAGCTTCGTTCACGAACTTCGAGGCGACGTGCACCCAGTCGACGGCGAAGTGCTCGCTGTACGTCGGCTCAATCGCGTTAAAGGCAGGATAGACAAATACCGTTCCGAACAGCACCTGATGCAGGTCGGTGTGGTTGTAGGTGCCAAAAATGCGATCCTTGTCGCTGTTGAACGAGTGATCGATGCGCGCGGTGTACTGGAAGCCGTTCCGCGGCAGCGTGGTGGCAAGGTTGCCGACACCGGTCACCTGAAAATCGCAGGGAATGCTTACACTCGGCGTGATTTGATACGAGCCACTGCAATTGGGGACGATACCCGCTGTCGTTGTGAAACCTCCGGTGGGCGTAACGGAGGATGGATACGTGGTCACGACCTTCGTTGAGACATTGTTGGGGAAGTTCGTCTGCATGAAGTTAATGAAGTCGGGCGTAAAGATGGTCACTTGACGGCCGGAGGCGACACCCGATTTCAGGAAATCCATCGACGCGAAAAAGAAGGTGTGATTCTTGCGGATCGGTCCGCCCAGGCTCCACGCTCCCTCATTGCGGCGGAACACCGGCACCGCGTTTTGAAAATGGTTGCGCGCCTGGAGCTTGTTATCAGTATGGTAAAAGCCTGCGGTCCCGTGCCAGTTGTTGGAACCCTGCTTCGTGATGATGTTCACGAGCGCTGCGCCGTTCCGGCCGAACTCGGAGGAGAAGTTGTTGGCTGCGACGCGGACTTCCTGGACATCCTCAGCGTTCGGGTTGATATTCGTGACGCCGTTGCGCTGGGTGGAGTCGATCGACGCGGAATCGATGAGGAAGCTGTTGGATTCGGCGCGCGAGCCGTTCGCGTTCAGGTTGATTCCGAACTCGGGATTAAAGATGTCGCCGGTCGCTTGGGCGTAGGCTTGTCCGCCGGAACTCGCGATGCCGCTGACGCCGGGCGTCGTAACGACCAGCGTGTAGAAGTTACGTCCGGAAAGTGGCAGGTCGTGAATCTTGCGCTCTTCGATCTCACCCGACACACGGCCTTCCGACGTTTCGACTGCCGGGGCCTCGCCGGTCACTTCCACGACGGCGTCGGCTCCGCCCACCACCAAGTGCATGTTGACGGTTTTTGTTTCCGCGACCTCAACGCGAAGGTGCTCCTGCACGGTGGTCTTGAACCCCTTGGCCGCAGCGGTGAGCGAAAACAAGGCAGAGGGCAAAGACGTAAAACGAAAATAGCCTGAATCCTGCGTTTGGGTAGTTTGCATGACCCCGGTTTCTTCGTTCTTCAGAGTGACGGTCGTGTTGGGCACGACAGCACCGCTGGGGTCGGTAACAGTTCCTTCGATGGAACTGGTGAATTGCGCCCACAGTGGGCAACCGACAACGAGGATCAGGAGCAGCACACACGAAAGCACGATCCGACGTGGGACCAAGGTACCCTCCGCGATGTCAACGCATTCAAAAAACCGAAGAAATTTTTTGCACGCCAGCGGGCAGATAATATGAATTTATTATTTGCAGTCAAGGGAGATTTCCTGAAACGAGCGTTTGAAAAACCTAAAAGGTATCGCAGTTTTTCTGCTCATTGAGCGTGCGAGCAGTTTTTGGCGGAGGCGCGGCATCGCGACAACCATCATGTTTACTGGCGAAAACGATGGTTGTTGTTGTTGGGATTATCTGAAGCGAGAACAAAAACGAATTTGCAATTTTGCTCCGGCGCAATTCGGCGAGCATCGATCGTGAACACTTTCAGTCACGGTGCTTGTTGGATCGTCAGATGGGACGGTAGCAAATCTCGCGACACGAGGCAGGCTTGGGCCAGCCCGCAGTTGTGGTAATTTGACGGCAACACGTCTTGGAGCCCATGGGGAAAATCTTTGCGCGAGTTGCATCGGTCTTAGTTTCGCTGCCCACATTCGTTCTTTTCCTTTCGCCAAGCGCCGAAGCATTTCAGGGAACGGCGTCTCCGGGTCCGTTAGCGCGGCCCGTCCCTCACGTTCAGACGAACCTGCCACCCATCACGGTGGAGTTTCGTGACATCGCGCCGCAGGCTGGATTGACGGCGGTCAATGTGTCGGGTGACGCGCACAACAAGAGATACATCCTGGAAACAACGGGCAGCGGAGTGGTGATCTTTGACTACGACAATGACGGATTGATGGACATCTTCATCCCGAACGGCACCACGCTGGATGGCGACGGCCGCGGCAAGGCTTCTACCAGCCACCTGTATCACAACCTCGGAAATCTTAAGTTCGAAGATGTTACCGAGAAGGCTGGACTTGCGAAGGTGGGCTGGGGCCAGGGGGCCTGCGCTGCTGATTACGACAACGACGGCTACACCGATCTATTTGTCACCTACTTTGGACACAGCGTTCTTTATCGCAACGAGGGGAACGGCACGTTCAAAGATGTGACCGAAGCAGCGGGTCTGGGGTCAGCTGCGGTTCGCTGGGACACGGGGTGTTCGTTTTTTGATTACGACCTCGATGGGAAGCTTGATCTGGTGATCGCAGGCTATGTCGAATTTGATCGTAGCAAGATTCCTGAACCAGGAGCGTCCGGATATTGCATGTGGAAGGGCATTCCGGTGATGTGCGGCCCGCGGGGCCTTCCACCGGGCAAGACTATGCTCTTTCACAACGATGGGCATGGGAAGTTTAGCGACGTCTCAACCAAGAGCGGGCTTGGGAAGAGCACAGGTTGCTACGGATTCACGGCGCTGGCTTCCGATTTCGACAATGACGGGTATCCGGACATCTACATCGCATGCGATTCGCGGCCGAGCCTGCTGTATCACAACCTGAAGAACGGGACGTTCGAGGAGATGGGAATCTCGGCGGGCGTGGCGCTCAATGATGCCGGTCAAGAACAGGCAGGCATGGGTGTGGCCGTTGCGGACTACGACGAAGATGGATACACGGACATCGCCAAAACGAATTTCAGCGACGACGCTCCGAACCTGTATCACAACGATCAAGACATGACCTTCACGGATCGCGTGTATGAGTCCGGAATTGGCGCGCGGACGCAGTTTCTCGGGTGGGGGATCCACTTCATCGATGTGGACAACGACGGGCGGAAAGATCTGCTGATGGTCAACGGGCATGTTTATCCCGAGGTAGAACGAAGTTCGATGAACTACAAGTACCGGCAGCCGCGACTGCTCTATTGGAACGTGGGCGGCGGGAAATTTAAGGACTTGTCGGAGAGCGCAGGTCCGGGGATCACGGAACCCTGGGTCTCGCGCGGTTCGGCGGTGGGCGATCTCGACAACGATGGATCGCTCGAGGTCGTGATCAACAACATGGACGGGCGGCCGAGCCTGTTGAAGAATTATGGAACGAAAAAGAATTGGCTGTTGATTCAGTGCGTGGGCGTGAAGGCGAATCACGACGCGATCGGCGCGCGTGTATACGTGTATGTCGGCGATCGGAAGATCTCGGGCGAGATCCAGACGGGGACGAGTTTTCTGTCGCAGAACGATCCGCGCGTGCACATAGGACTGGCGGACGATGCGACCTACCAGCGAATCGAAGTGCAGTGGCCGGGAGGAGCACGAGAAGCGTTTCCCGGCGGGAAGGCGAATCAGATTCTCGTGTTGACTGAGGGGACAGGGACTGCGGTTTCTGCCAAGCGCTAAGAAGCCACCTCGCCAATGAACCGAAGAGAACAAGGCATCTTCCCTCCGGGGCTAAGCCCTCATTTCCGGCGTCACTGAACGGCTCGGCCAAACAGGCTCGCAAAAACCCGAGAGACGCGCGAAAAAGGAGACCTCAGGCGCTAAAGCGCCCACGTATCCCCGGGTGCAAGGACCTTTGATTTAGCGCAAGAGTGCCGATGCGCACCACAGGACAGGCGCCTGTCCGTGGAGATCACCGGTGAGGCGAGCGCGGTCGAGGTAGTACTGCATGTCGTTCTTCTTCCCGGTTCCCTGGCAGACGTTGCGGAGATCGGCGTTGGCATCGAGGTAGCTGACAACTCCGAGCCATCCCTTGCGCGCAGCCTTCGCGTAGGTCTTCTTATCGAGCCAGCCATTCTTCACGCCTGAAATCAGTGCGAAGGTGAACATGGCGCTGCTGGAGCTCTCAGGCCAGGCTTCCGGGTGGTCGATGAGTTCGTGCCACATGCCGTCCTTGTCCTGATACTGCAGGAGAGACTGCATCATCTTGTGATAGCCCTCGAGGATGCGTGCACGCTGCGGATGGTCGGCGGGAAGTGATGTCAGCATTTCGGTCATGCCGGCCGCCACCCAGCCGTCACCTCGTCCCCAATAAAACGGCACATCCGGTGCATGGTAGAAGAGTCCATTGGGCTGTTGCAGCTTGTCGAGATAACTGACCATTTCCTGCGCGGCCCGATCGAGATATTTTTTGTCACCGGTGGCGCGGTACGCCTGCAACTGGACCATCGTGATCATGTACATGTCGTCGATCCAGTAACGGGTCTGCGACGTGAGGCCGTCGGGCTGCGGATTCTCCCATTGCTTGTCAGCGATGGCCTTGCCGAGGTCCAAATATTTCTGTTCTTTCGTCTCGATGTAAATCTGGAGTGGCACGATTCCAAACACCGTGAGGTCAACGTGCTTTGGCTCGGGGACGAGTTTTGCGTCGTCTCCGAGGAGCGGGTCGAAGCGGCGAATCAGTTTCGTGGTGAGATCCTGGTCCGCGCTGAGTTGCGCGAAGGTTAATGCCCCATACCAGGCTACGGACTCCGGGTACGTGATGAACGAAGGTGGCTCCTTGCGGCCGAAATTGGTGTGGGGCGTCGCCACAAAGTGTTCGGCGACACGCTTGCCGACTTCCTGCGGTGAGGTTCCTGCCGGCCATTTTTTGAATTCTTTTACCTGCGCATTTGCGAACGAAGAGCCAACGATGATTGCCAACGTCTCCACTGCCAGCCAACTGCAGCATTTACGCACCGTGAATCCTCCGTCGATGGATTGTTGATTTCGCATGTAAGAACTTGTTGGCGCCAGTGGCGCATCGTCAAAGCTTGGCGTGCTGGTGCACGGCTCGAAACAGGACAACGTTGCCATCGGGGTCGTCGACGCTGACGTTTCCACCTTCCGCCTTCGGAGTAAGACCGCGTTGCTTCAGGCTTTCTGCGGTTGATGTTTCCCGGTCCACGGAAAATACGATCTGCGCAGGGGCAGGCTGCGGAGCCAATCCCAATTCGTCCCGAGAATCACCCGGCAGGCGCAGGCGGTTCCGATCGGCCGCGATCGGTTCGAATCCAAGCTTGTCGATGTAAAAAGTCTGCTCGACGTCGACGTTTTTTGCGGGTGAGACTGCTGCTTGCAAACGGGTCGACAAGCGGTGCTCCCCGAGATGCTTGCCCTTATCTTCCTCATGCATGGAACCAGGCAGGTATTGCGTGTACTCCACGATTTGTCCCTCGGGATCGTGCAAAACGAAGAGCAGGTTGCCGGCGCGAAACTTCTTTGCGTCCGGTGGATTCAATCCGAGTTTGATGTACGCGGTGCGCAATGACTCGATGTCGTGGACTTCGTAGCAGACATGCATGAGGCCAGGTGGTTGCGAGTCCTGCGTCCGCGGATATAACTCAATGAATTGCCGATCGTTGATCTTGATGAAAAGCTCGGTGACCTTGCCGGCCTCGGCGAATTCGAAGGCTTTCTCGAAGCCCAAGGTCTCGTAGAACTGCCGGGATTTCTCCAGGTCGGCGACTCGTAGCGCGACGTGGGCAATTCCGTCTAAGTCTGCAGATTGAGCAAGCAGACATGAAGCCGTCCCGAGTACGAGAACAGCCACGGAGAGTCGGATTGGAGTGGGAGTAAGCAATCGTCACTCGCTGGATACTAGGTCTGCAGCTCGGCTCCCGGGCCGACAGCGATCAGAAAGTATGTCGCCGGTGTGCTTCCGCTATTGCGGATGCCATGCTCATCGTTGGAACGGGCGAATCCCAGCGAGCCCGCGCTCAAGGGATAGGTCTTGCCGTTTACGGTGAGTTCGATGTTCCCTTCCCGCACGAGCCACATTTCTGAGTGAGGATGATGGTGCGTCGTGGCCGTCGGCGCGCCACCGGGAGGCAGCGTGGTTTCGTGCACCTCGATTCCTTCGCCGGTTGCCAGCTTTCCTCGCATGATCATACGAATCTGCGCGTTGTTGTTGGCGATGTGCAAGGGGAGTTGGTCGAACTGAAAGGCTCCGGATGGCAGAGAGCGTTCGTCGGCATGTGCCGGCAGTTGAGCCGCGAGCGGCAGCAGCGCGGGAAGAAGCGCGCATATTTCACGTCGGGTCAGGGACATTTTTCGCTCCGGGCGGAGTCAGCGAGCGAACGTTGGAGTAGCGGGTATTCGCGCAACGTTCTTGGTCGCTGTTTTCTTCTCTGAAACGGGCGGCATCATACCAGAGGGGTTCTGCGAACACGTTGCGCGGACGCTCAGAGCAACGTCAAATCCTCGGGTTCGTGATTTTCGGGAGAATTCTCGCGCCGATGGCGACATCGCGCGTAGTGATCAGGAGAGCCAATGGAGACGCGCAAATTCGTGATGTGAGCTGATCTGAAATCTCGTGTCGCGAGTGTCGGCTTCGTCGCATGGTCCTTTAACGCGTTTAAAGTGCATCTTTAATATTTCAGCCTTGACACATCTTTCACCGATGCCTAGCTTGCGGTTGGCCGGACCTGCGCGGCGCAAACGCAGACTTATGTCCCGAGCATCTTCCGGAGCTGGCGCGGGTCAAAATCCATACACGAGGTGAGTAATGATGGCGAAGCTGGGCTGCCTGCTGGCTTTCGCGGTGCTTCTCGCATATTCGCAAGACACTGCTCCGGAAGGCTTCGAATTGTGGACGGGAGCGTCGCTCGCGCAACTTGAGGGGCAACTGAAGACGGAGGCAGGCACGAGCGCGCACCACATTGCGACCAAGCGGCTGGCGGATTTTCCGAACGACATATTCATGCTTTCGCGGCGAGAAGCAGACGGCATTGTCGAGTGGCACGAAAACCAGGCGGACATTTTCTTCGTGCAGTCGGGCTCGGCCACACTGCTCGTGGGAGGCACCATGGTGGGTGGAGAGGAAACGGAACCCCACGAGAAACGAAATGGCAAGATTGAAGGGGGCGTCCGTCGAACTCTGTCGGCTGGCGATGTGATTCGGATTCCGGCCAAGGTTCCACATCAGATTCTGCTTGATGGTTCCAAGGGCTTTACCTATTTCGTCGTGAAGGTGAAGGGATATTAGTTTAAGCATCAGTGGACCAACGCGATTGTGAGCCCGCAGTGTAAGATCGCATCCCGATGCGTGTTCCCTACCCTCAACTCTTCGAAACACTTGAGCGAGTGCTGTTGCAAGAAGGTTTTGAGCGGGGCCGTGCCGCTCGCTGCGCCGAACTGTTCGCTCAGACCAGCCGCGACGGCGTCTACTCCCATGGCCTGAATCGTTTTCCACTGTTCATCGCAATGATTCGCTCCGGCGTCGTCGATCTTCATGCGGAACCGGAATTGGTTTCCGCGAGCGGCCCCATCGAACGATGGGACGGCAACGTGGGTCCGGGTAACCTGAACGCTTTTCATTGCATGGAGCTGGCAATCAATCTGGCTCGGCAGCATGGGATGGGGTGCGTAGCACTCGCCAACACGAATCACTGGATGCGCGGAGGCAGCTACGGATGGCAAGCTGCGGAGGCTGGCGTTATTGGCATCTGCTGGACGAACACGTGCCCGAACCTTCCTCCGTGGGGCGCCCGCGAGGCATTGGTTGGGAATAATCCTCTGGTCATCGCCGTGCCGCGCAAGGCGGGACATGTTGTTCTCGATATGGCGATGTCGCAATTCTCCTATGGCGCGCTGGCGGCTTATCGAATGCGCGGCGAATTGCTTCCGGTCGAGGGCGGTTATGGGCTTGACGGAACACTGACGCGGGTCCCTTCGGAGATTGAAACGTCCAAGCGGCCTCTCCCGATCGGGTATTGGAAGGGCTCAGGTCTTGCGCTGATGCTCGACCTGGTAGCCGGAATTCTTGCGGGTGGGTCGACGACGCACCGGATCCCGCCGGAGCCCGAGAAAGAAACTCGCCTGTCGCAGGTCTTTGTTGCGTTCGATCCGGCGAGGTTAGGTGGGACCATGTCGGCGAGCGATGTTGCCGAGGACGTGATCCGACATTTCCAGGTTTCATCACGCGAAGGCGGTGGACGTCTGCGATATCCGGGAGAACGAGTGCTGGAGAAGCGCCGCGAGAACATGGAAAAGGGCGTGCCCGTGGAACCGTCGATCTGGCGCCAGGTTCAGGAGGTCGCCGGCTGACGGGAACGCGTGGAGCTCAGAGTGTCTGTTGCTCTACTTTGTCGAGATGGGTCTCCTGCAGCGGACGGCTCTGGTACAGATTGAAGTCTTCAACATTCTTCAACACAAAAGTGGGAGCCGAAGACGCATGAGCCATCTTCACGTGAATGAAGTCGGCACCCTGCACGTCTTCTAGTTGAACCGCAGGGCGGAGGTCTTCCTTCACATATTTCACCTGGATGTCGCGCATAGACAGCCCTTTTACATGACGAATGAAAAAGCCATGCGCCGGCAGTGCTCCAAAGCGATTGGGGTCGGGGTACACCGTTTCGATCTCCGGAACCTGAATGGTGGCAGCCTCGGCGCTGCCCCCGCCCTGATGAAGCACGTAGATGTTGCTGAGGTGAATGTCTTCGAGCGAGTGGCCGGGAATGCCGGTGATCAGAGTTGCCTGTTTGGAGACGCAGTTGGAGACGACAATGTCGCTGATCTTCACGCGGCGGATTTGTCCGATCGCCGCTCCTTCCGGGCCACGCATGCGACGGCCGAGCCGCAGAAAGAGCGGCAGGTCGACCGGATCGCGCATGGTGATGTTACTGATTGACACATCTTCCAGCAGAGCGCCATCGACGGACTCTAGCGCGATGCCGCGGCACGCATCGGCGACGCAATTCGACACGGTAACGTTGCGGAAGCCCCCGTTGGATTCGGTGCCGAACTTGATGCGACCGTTGCGGGGCGCCTTCTCGGGGGCGATGGGCTTGTAAGTGTCGTCGAGAAGAGTGCCTTCTTCGTATCCTCCGGTGACGTAGCAATTCGTGATGGTCACATGATCGGTCGAGCGCGCGTACCCAAGACCGAATGAACTCTTCAGACAAATGCCGTCGTCCCAGGGAGAGTTGACACTGCAATTGGAGACACGGACGTTGCGGCAGCAATCGATGTCGATCGCGTCGCGATTGGTGTCGATGGTGAGGTTGTCGATCGTGAAATTGTCGACGCCGGTGGCGAGAATTCCGAAGTGCCCACCGTGGAGGATCGAAAAATCGCGCAAGATGACGTTATGACAATTCTTGAGGCTGATCGCTTTGTTGCCGACGCCGGGGGCCAGAGTCTTGTCGCCGGTGCCGCGGTCGAGCCCCTTGCCCCAGATTCGGCCGGGACCGGTAATGGAAAAATTGGAAATCTCCTCGCCCCAGATCAAGCTGTTGTGCCAGTGACTGTGCCCGAAGTCCTGAAACTTGTCCCAGGCGTTGGGCTCAGGAGGATCGTAGCCACCGCTTGCGCCGGGTGCGGGCGGATCGGCTGCAATGATCGTGGCGCCCGGGCCAAGATATAGCTCGACATCGCTCTTCAGATGGATCGAGTAGCACAGATAGGATCCGACAGAAACGACGACGGTGCCGCCGCCCGCGGCGGCTGCGGCATCGATGGCCTTGTTGATGGCGTCCGTGTCGAGAGTTTTGCCGTCGCCCTTGGCGCCAAAGGCGCGGACTTCATACTGATCGGCAATAGCCGCGGTAGGTTTCGCGCTCGCAGGGAGAGAAACGCTGCCAACCACTGCCCCGGCGACTCCGGCACCAGTGAGCCTCAGGAAATCGCGACGAGGGCCCTTCCCTTCTGTCATGAAGCCTTCCTCCTTACACTGCTGCGGATATCAAGAACAGGGCTTATTTGCTAAGAGCCGGCTGCGGCGGAAATTTGGCATTCACCACACCCGAGGACAAGACCGGCGACCAGTTTTCGAGCATTTGCCGCACCAGTTTCTTGTCCTCTGCGGTGACCTGCGGTAGCGGCGGGCGCACGGGACCGGCCGCCATGCCGAGCTGGTTCATCATTTCCTTCATGATGGAGACTTCGTATCCTTTGCGACGGCTACGCAATGCGTACAGAGGGATGACGTAGTCGTTCATGAGCTGAGCCATTTTAGCCGGATCAGGAATTGAGGCTACGTCGTGCAGCATCAGTGAGAGCTTGGGCGACACAGTGGCGATGCTCGACGTGTACGTGCGAATTCCGATGCTGTAATAAGCAGGGACGCAGTCGTCGCCGGCGCCTCCGATCCAGTAGAGCCGATCGCCCACGTGCTTCATGATTTGTTGATAGCGGCGAATGTCTCCCTGACCGTCCTTCCATGCAGTGAGCGTGGGGATGCGAGCAGCCAGTTTCTCGATCCAGAGTGGGGTCGGATTCACCCAGTCGCGGCTATATACGAAAAGGGGCAGGACCGTAGATGCGCCGATGGCCGCGTAGTAATCCGCGAGCGCTTCGTCGTCGGCATTCGGGTAGTAGGGCGGGAGCGCGAGGATTGCATCCGCTCCGAGTTTTGCCGACTGCTGCGCGAGTTCAATAGCGATCTGGCGATTGAAACCTGTTCCAGAAATCACCGGGACACGACGACCGACTTCCTCGACAATCGCTTTTACAACCTCACAATGTTCTGAGGGCGTCAGCGAATACATTTCGCCGGTTCCTCCCGCCGCGACGACGGCCGACACCGGGTACTCGATCAGCCTCTGGATATTGGCGCGCAAGCCGGGAAGATCGAGCGAGAGATCGTTTCGAAAAGGGGTGATTGGAAATGCGATGACACCACGAAGTCGAGCCCGGAGTCGGTCTGTCATTTCAGGCAGGTTGGCGTCTTCCCTAGGAAGTACGAGATTGTTGCAGGAAAAGAGATTCTGCGCAAAGCTACTTGATCTCTGATCTCCGTCAGTCACCTTCGCTTCACTACGTGCCGATCGTCAAACTAGAAATTCTAAAAGCTCACTTCAGCATGATTAAACGCGGGCCTTGCAATAATTGACGCATGATATATTCGCGCCCACGATGAGGACCGCGCGTCGCAGCCGTGGTAAGTGACGACGGCCATTTCTATGACAATGCACATCGGCCTTATTGGTGGCGGCAACATCAGCAACACGCATGCACGAGCTATCGGCGCGATTCCGGGAGCGCAGATTGCGGCCATTTATGGAACGAGTAAGGAGAAAGTCGAGCGACTTAGCCGTCAGTACGGCGGTCGCGCCTATGATGACTTTCAAGCGTTTCTTGATCATCGTCCGATCGATCTGGTGGTCATCGGGAGCCCTTCGGGTCTGCACGCTTCGCATGGGATCGCGGCCGCACGTCGCGGCCTGCACGTACTCACGGAGAAGCCGATCGATGTCTCTGTTCGACGAGCCGACGAACTGATTGAAGCTGCCGATCGAGCCGGCGTGAAGTTAGGTGTCATATTCCAGGATCGCGGAAAAAAGGACATTCGTCGACTGAAGGAGTTACTCGATGGCGGACTGATGGGAAGACCGCTGCTGGCGGAGGCCAAGGTGAAATGGTATCGGCCTGCGGAATACTACGGCCAATCGAAATGGCGGGGAACTCTGACAATGGATGGTGGTGGGGCGCTGATCAACCAGGGCATCCACACGGTCGACCTTCTGCTGTGGTTAATGGGCGACGTGGCCAGCGTACAGGCACGCACAGCAACTGCCTTGCATTCGATCGAAGGTGAGGACACAGCTCTGGCGTTATTGGAATTTGCGAACGGGGCGCTCGGATCACTGCAGGCCACGACGGCGGCATTTCCCGGATATCCGCGGCGGATCGAAATCACCGGCACGGAAGGTACGGTGATTCTTGAGCAGGATCAAATCGTAGCGATGGATGTAAAGAATCCGCCGACGGATATGGAGGTTACTGCGCCATCCCATGACAGGGAGAATAATTCGTCGCCGGTGGTCAGCGACTTCCGCAGTCACCAGGTCATCTTTGAGGACTTTTTTACGGCTATTCGGGAAAACGGCACGCCGATGTGCAATGGTCATGAAGGGCGACGCAGCCTCGCGTTGATCGAGAAGATTTACGCGGCGGCTAAGGCGGCGAGATAGGCAGCCGGGACACGGGGCAGAGCTCTGGGGCGAGATGCCGTCACCTTCCCAGCCAGCCGCCGTCGACCACGAGTACGTGTCCGTGAACGTAATCGCTAGCGGAGGAGCTTAGAAAAACGGCGGCACCGGCGAGGTCCGAGGGCGTTCCCCACCGTCCGGCGGGAATTCGATCGAGCAGTTGGCGACTGCGTACCGGATCATTGCGCAACGCTTCGGTGTTATCCGTGGCCATGTATCCGGGAGCGATCGCATTCACGTTGATGCCTTTGGAGGCCCACTCGTTGGCGAGCGCCTTGGTGAGGATCGCGACGCCTCCCTTGGCCGCGGAATAGGCTGGAACGAGAATCCCGCCCTGGAACGAGAGCAGCGAAGCCATGTTGAGAATTTTCCCGCCCGCGCCGCGCTGCAACATGTGCTGAGCGGCCAGTTGTGACAATCGAAAGACCGCGGTGAGGTGGACGGAAATGAGAACGTCCCAATCGGCGAGAGGATACTCGGCGGCGGGCGCACGACGGATCATGCCCGCGTTATTGACGAGGATATCGATCGAGCCGAACTCGTCCATGGTTCGGGTGATCAAATCTGAACAGACTTTCGCGTCGGCGACATCGCCGGCGAGGTAGAAGGACTTCCTCCCCAGCGCACGAATGCGGTCACAGGCTTTCTCGCCGGCGGCCGATTTCCCGTGAAGGCCGACGTTCGCGCCCACTTCGGCCAGGGCCAGCGCGATCGCAGCGCCGAGGCCGCGGCTAGAACCGGTGACGAGTGCGTTCTTACCGTCGAGGCGAAAGGAATCGAGGATCATGAGACAAGATTACTGGATGCGAGCCGGCTCGAGCCGTGGCGACAGAATCTGGATGAAACTGAGGGCTACCAAGTACGCGAAGCCTGCGATCAGAAATGGAATCTTGTAGCTACCGGTCCATTGCAGGACATAGCCGACAACTTTCGCCATCAACATTCCTCCAATCGCGCCGCTGGTTCCGCCTAGTCCCACCACAGAGCCAACCGCTTCGGCTGGGAACAGATCCGAGGGCAGTGTGAACAAGTTGGCGGAGAATCCCTGATGACCTGCTGCTGCCAAACCGATCAACAGGACCGCGCCCCAGGTGCTTTCTACGCGATAGGCGAAGATGATGGGCAAGACTGCGATCGCACATATGAGCATCGCCAACTTGCGCGAGAAGTTGACGCTTTGTCCGCGATGGATCATCCACGACGACAGGCCGCCCCCTGCGACGCTGCCGGCATCGGAGATCAAGTAGATGACCGACACCGGAATGATCAACTGCATGAGATTCAAGCCGTGGGTACGCTGCAAGAAGTCGGGGACCCAGAACAGGAGAAACCACCAGATGGGATCAATCGTGAATTTGCCGATTGCAAACGCCCAGGTTTGCCGGTGCGGGATAAGACGCGCCCAACGGATCTGGGGCACAATCTCCTGCGGATCACTCTTGATGTATTCCAACTCCGTTTTCGAAAGCAGTGGATGCGCTTCCGGCTTGCGAAACAGCAGCAACCAGAAGATTAGCCAAACAAAACCCAGCGCGCCCGTAACTACAAATGCAGTGCGCCATCCCCAATGGAGGGTAATCCAGGGCACAGTGAGCATGCTCACGATTACCCCGATATTTGTTCCTGCATTGAAGATTCCAGTCGCCAAGGCGCGTTCTTTCCGCGGAAACCATTCGGCAACGGTCTTGATGCTCGCGGGGAAGACACCAGCTTCGCCGAGACCGAGCGCGAAACGCGCAACGAGAAAGCCGGTGAACGAACTCGCGAAGGCGTGCGCCATCGAAGCCAGGCTCCAGAAGACCATCGCGAGGGCATAGCCGAGACGAGTTCCCAATCGATCCACCAGTCGGCCCGCGATCACCATCCCGACCGCGTATGCGGCCTGGAACGCCAACACGATGTTGCTGTAATCGATATCGTTCCAGCCCAGGTCATGCTGGAGCGTCACCTTCAGCAAGCCCAGAACCTGGCGATCCATGTAGTTTTTGGTAACGCCGAAGAGCAGAAGTGCGCAGATCACCCAACGGAACTTTCCGACGGCATTCGTGATCGGCTTGGGCGCGTCTGGGGACTGGAGTGACTGCGAATCAGACACACCGGCACTCTGCTTGGAGGCGGGGGGCATAAGAAGCTTTTAGAAATTTACACCATTTATTTCTTGCGTCCGGCTTCCAGGCCCGAGCCGCCCTGGTCGAATCCCTGTTGCACGTTGACGACTCCAAACTGGCGGTCCTCGATTTCCCGATGAGCAGCCATGGCCCAGAGGAACGAGATACGGTGACCGGGAACCGAAACGTTCGGGTGAAAGCCGCTTGGCATCAGAACGGCGTCGCCATCGCGCACGACGGTTACCAATTCCGGATACGCGGTGTTGTTGTATACCAACTGAATGCCGAAAGCCGGGTCGGGCATATTGAAGAACACATAAATTTCCTCGAGCATGGCAGCGTGCTCATGCGGCGGCCAGCTGGTCCAATTGCCCGGCTCGGAGTCGGTGAAGCCTGCGACCAGCCTGCCCGCCTGCACGTTCTTGGCGAGCAGCATATTGAGATGCCGCCGAGCGCCAGGTCCGCCGGTATTAAAGTTCAGGCCGGGGTCTTTTTCGACATCGGAATAACGGACAATTTGAACCGGATACTTGCCTTTCACTTCGGCGGAGAATTCCGCGAGATCGACGTTCGAGGTAGTCGTGACCTTCACGCGGGAATCACGTGGAATATACATGGAATCGAATTTCGCGAGATTCGTGGTTTCGGAATCGAGGGTAATAGTCGCTTCGCCGGAAAGGCAAACCAGGCCGGTTTCGCGATCAGCCGTAGAAAACTCTTCCGATGGTTTGGACTGGTCGAGGATGATTCGTCCATAACACAGATGCTTGGTGGAGCTGTTGGCAGGCGTCACGGCGATTCGCCGGCCGAGATGCGAATGCGTGTTGCGGAAAATCATCTTCTCCGGAGATACGTTATTCATCGACCCTCTCCCGCGCGACTGGGAAATGCGTTTCTATTCGAAGCTCGACACGGCTTTTCGTCTCTCATGCTCCTCCATATACGCAGACAAAAATCGGGGGGAAGCGTCTGCGAAGGGAGGTAGCAAAGTTGGAAGCCGAGGTTAGAAGTTATGTCCGAGTTGAGGAGCCAAGGAAGCGGCGCTTCACCGCGACAAGGATCGAGATGAGAGAACCCTCCCGTTGGCATTGGGCTTTCGTGAGTCGCACTGTTACAAGGACCCGTAGCATAAAAATCGCTCTATGCAGTGTCAAACCATTAAAACTGAAAATTGACTTCAGCTTCGCTGAATAGAATCACAGGTCGACGTCAGAGATGAACCAAGGGGCAGGCACAAAAGAGCGGTTGGTGGGCTGCTGAAGCAACGCCGCCAGGATCGTTCAAAGAAGCAAGCGCAAACGGACTCGGGTTATGTCTTCAGCATTGACTGCAATGAATTAGCGATGGACTCGGTCAGCTTGCGAGGATACTCAGTTTTCACCATCGCGAGACCGAGCATCCGGCTGATGCGGTGGCCTTCAATGCGGAAAGTTTCGAAGAATGCTCCGGCTCGCTGACGGAGCGCGTGCTCGGGCAAGACGGAATAGCCGAACCCGGATTCCACAAGGCGCTTGATCGCTTCGGTGTCGTCGGCTTCCATCACGACGCGCGGCGTGACCCCGATCTCGCGGAAGCTGCGGTCTATGATCTGGCGAAGATTGCTGCGCTTCGGATAAAGAAGGAATGGGGCCTCGGCGAGGTCTCCAGGTTTCAGCGTGCGAATATGCCGGCTCGTGCTTCGCTTGTGGGTGTGCCGCAACACGAGGAGTTCCTCCTCAAACAAGGGCATGATCTTTAGGCCATCTTCTGGCACGGGCAGAGTGACGAGTCCGAGATCGAAGCGGCGATTGTGCAGTCCCTCGATGGTTTCTTCAGTGGGATTTACCGTCACACGAATTTCAGCCTTGGGGTATTGCTGGCGCAGTTGGCGCAGGGGCTTTCCGAGCTGGTAGATCAGTGTCGTGACGCCGGTCGAGAAATGGAAAGGACGCGTATCGGTGCTGACGTCGGTTTCAAATTCCTGCTTGATCTGGCTGGTGAGCCGGACCAGGGTCCGGGCATGCTCGGCGAGGCGCATGGCCGCCGGCGTCGGGCTGAGCTTCTTGCCGTTGCGGACAAAGAGCTGCGTGTGGAGTTCGTCGGCGAGATTGTGAAGTTGAAGGCTCACCGCGCCCGGCGACAGGCAGACCTTCTCGGCGGCGCGAGTCATGCTCGGCGATTCCATCACGGCTAGAAATAGCTGGAGTTGGTGAATGTCCATGTGCGCGCTCCCCGGTTCGCTGGTGTCAAATGGCTTCAGCTGGCTACGTCGGGACTCTCGAAACGCAGCTTTCTTTTAATGTTCCTGAAGCGGTCTTTTAGCATTTCCTGTTTGACACCCCAGGGCCCGGCCCCTATCGTTCTGCTGGCTGCCACGCCTACTTTACCAAAGCGGGGCGTGGGCGTGTGCCTGTTGTGGAGCGCGTCAGGAAAAATCGCGTATCACTCTCTGCCTCGATGACTACGTATCGGAATACGTTTTTCAGGTTCGGGCGGGTTTTGCAGCGCATCACGCTGAACTGGTCCGCCGTGGCGTTGTTTGTTCTTCTCCTCACGTTAACTCTGCCTGCGCAGGACGCTCCTCCCTCCGGCTTTGAGCAGTGGACCGCCAAATCATTGGCGCCTGTCATCGCCGATCTGGCGGCGGAAGCCCCGAACGATCCGCACAGATTCGCAGTGCGCCAACTGGCGGACTATCCGAACGACGGTTTCCTGCTGGTACATCGCACGGCGGATGGCGCGGTCGAGTGGCACGAGACGCAGGCGGACGTCTTCTTCGTGCAGTCGGGCACAGCGACTTTGTTGCTAGGTGGAAAATACGTCAATGGGGAGACGGTCGGTCCTCATGAAAAACGCAATGGCTCGATTGTTGGTGGAGTGCGCAGGAAGATGTCCGCAGGCGACGTGGTGCGCATTCCACCTCGCGTGCCGCACCAGGTTCTGCTTGAGGGAGCGCCGGCATTCGACTATTTCGTCGTCAAGGTGAAGGGGTATTAGCTGTTGCCGTTAGAGGTTCCGCGGTCGCACGCGCTGCGGACTCCAGCCGGCTGGCGCAATCGCGCAGGATCTCAGACTCCCACGGCGGCCGAGCCGGGCTCTTCGGATGCGACAAAGAGCTTGGGATGCGTCCCGCCGCATGCAGAAAGACTGCGGCGGAATGCTTGTAGGCGGGCACCGGGCCCCGAAATGCGACGTTCCCGAGATACTGCAATGCATCCGAGAGTTCGTAGTAGGCGGGATCGCCAGACTCCCACAATCGGTCTCGCTGGGAGAATTTTTCAGGCGCAAAAGTAGCCAAGCCGAGAAGGTAATCTGAACCGTATTCGATCATGTCGATGCCTAAGTCGTTCCCGGTATAAATGCGGAAATCGGGCCGGCGCATGTCGCGAAGACGGAGACGATCGAGTTCCAGCAGACGGTTCAGCGACGAGTGCTTGATTCCCTCGATTTCCGGAATATCGAGCAAGCGAAGAAATGTCTCATCGTCGAAGATCTCTCCGTTTGGCGCGAAGCGGGGACTGAGTTCGAACGCAAGTACGTGCGGATATCCGCGACTGACGTCTTTATATATGCGGGCCTTTTCGGCGGGAGGAAGGCCGTGCACCCTTGCCGTCTGGAAAACGATCGGCATCCCACCCTCCCCCACGATGGCATCCATTTCTCGCCGATAGAGAGCAACGACATCGCCTGATTCGTGGTCGATGAAGGCGCCCGCAATGAACGGAATCCCCTTCCCGAGGGCCTCGCGCGCCCAGCTCAAAACATCCTGCTTCTCAGCGGCGCTGAGCAGGTTGACGAAGCCGGTGTCCATGTTAACGGCGTTCATCAGGCCGGCTCGGTGCGTTGCGAGAAGATGGTGTTGAAATGCTTCGACCGCGATTTTGCCGTCGGCCTCGTACGGCAGGAGCGCGGCGGCAATACCGGTAACTTTTCGGCGAATTTGTCGACGGGTTGCGATGGCATCGATCGTTGTACTGGGCATACGGAGTAGTTGCAGTTTGTTGTCCTAGGATGCGCCTGTTGGACGCGGGGTAGATACGCCCTTCACGATGTCGAGCCTCTCGGCCAGCGCAGAGTCCTTGTAATAGCCGTCGAGTGGATAACAACCGGACGGAAGACCGTTGCGGGGAGCGGTTGTGCAATCGCTGAATGTGCGGCAAATTCGTTTGCGCTGCACAGCGTTTCCTTCGGTGGCGTCCCAGAGAATCTCGGGATAGGTCAGAACCACTCGACCGAGGCCGACCAGATCGACCCAATTTTCGCGCACTGCAGCTTGCGCCACCGGGGGTAGAAATTCCTGCAGGTACGTATAGGCCGAACCCATGATGATCAAGTTCGGGAAGCGTTGCTTCATCCGGCGCGTCATCTCCATCTGTCGAGCGACGCCGACGAGCGGGTCTTCGGGCGGCTGATAGCCGTCGGAGGGAGGATACAGCGCGGGGCGCTGAATGTGAGGGTTGTAATAAGGACTGCCGCCAGTGAGGTTCACCAGTCGAATGTCCATCTGCTCGAGTAGAGAGAGGAAGCAGACGGTTTCGGTGAGCTCCATTTCGGTGGGATTGGTCTCGCTCACGCCGAAGCCCCAGCGGTAAGGCAGGAGTCCGTCTTGGAGCTCTGGAACACCGCGCCCCAGCCTGTTCGCGGAGGACTCTTGCGGATCGGGACGAAACGGGATGGTGTCGAACGCCGAAAGCCGCACGCCGATCGCAAGATTGGGCGCCACGGAGCGCGCGCCTTGTACCACCTCGCGCAGGAAGCGGGTGCGATTCTCGAAGCTTCCGCCGTAACGGCCAGGGCGCGTGTGCGCGCTCAACATCTCATGCGCCATGTAGCCGTGGCAATGTTTAATGTCGACGAAGTCGAATCCAAGGTCCGCAACTTTGACGACGGCACGGTGGAAATCTTCGATAATCTTCTCGATCTCGCCGTCGGTCAGAAGCGGATAGTCAGGGGGAAGCCCGAGCCGGCGATCGAGGATCGGGTGATGATAGAGAATGCGCGGTTCGTTCCGATGGTGGACGTTTGGCCGACAGTAGCGTCCGGAATGAGTGAGTTGGAGGCCGATCACCGGATCGGCATTCGCTCCGACCATCGCGCGGTGTTCGTCGAGCAAGATCTGGCGGAGTTGCGCGAGGTCTCTTTGCGTGTGATCGGCAATGACCAACTGATTCGGGTTGGCTCGGCCATCGTGAGAAACGGCAACCGCTTCCCCGCCCCAGATCAGACCAGCACCGGCGCGGCCGAAACGCCGCCATCGGCGCCTTGTGAGCTCGGTAGGCTTGCCATCTGGCGTGCCATCCCAACCCTCCATTGGCTGGACGGCGATTCGGTTCCTGATTTTGAGATTTCCTCGCTCCAAAGGGCGACGCAGCGGAGATTGATCTCCGACAACAACATCGCGATCACAAGGAATCGATACTCCGAGCGATCGAAGATGATCCTGAAAGCGATTCGTGTCTTTCAGGCTTGCCAACCGCACGATGGGCGGCGCGCTCAGGCTGTCCTCCTATCGGCCGGCAAGAACAGTGCGGCCACGGCGCCTACGATCGCCAGGCCAATCAGGATCAGGCATCCCCGTACATAACTTCCGGTCGCGTCCCGCAGCCTGCCGATGAGCCATGGAGAAACGGCTTCGGCTACACCGCCAGCGGTCAAGATCACGCCCATGAGCCTGCCGAGAATTTCGATTCCGAAAATTTCAGCAGTCATCAAAGGCAGAATCATGTAATCCCCGCCGAGGCCGATGCCGAACAACGCCGCAGCCGCCGCGATGACGGTGGGGCCCTTACCGAGAAATATGAAGGGAATTCCGGCTGCCACAATGAGGTAGATCAGTAGCATGACAAGCTTCTTGGAGATGCGGTCGGCCAGCCATCCCATCAACAATCGTCCGACGATGCTGAAGACGAGCACCAGAGAAATGATGCGAGCTGCCTCCGCCTGAGCATAGTGCCGGTCGAGACTCAGAAACAATTTGAGGTTCTGCTGCGTTCCGCTCACGGCGGCAATGGAACACATGCTGCCGACAACCAGCAGGGCGAATGGCAGAGTCTTGAATGCGCGCCAGACATCGGACGAAGTATCGCGCGGACGCATTACTTCCCTGCGCGGCGGTTCCTTGACGGTCAAGGCAAACGGGAGGGCTATCACAATGATGAATGCGCCAAGGAGGCGCAGTGCGGTCTGCCAACCAAAATGCTTAACCAGGACGGTCGAGATCCACGGCGCTGCCGCGCCGCCGAAACCGATGCCGAGATAGGCAATGCCCATCGCTTTACCACGTGCACCCTGGAACCAGCGCGAGATGAGGACCTGGCAAGGCAGCGGTCCTCCACACACGAAGGCGAGTGCATTGAGCGAATAGAAGAAGTACAGCCAGGGGAGAGTTGAGATGCTACCGAGACCCGCGACGGCGACTCCCGCCATCAGGATTCCGGCGATGAGCAACCGCCGTGGTCCGAAACGGTCAACCACCCAACCAGCGATAAATCCGAATGCAGGGCCGATGAGCAATTTGCCCAAGGCGTTGCCAGAGGTTACCTGGCCGCGCGTCCAGCCGAATTGCTGGACCATGAAATCGTAATAGAAAGGTAGTCCCCACAGAGCGATTCCGACCACGCAGAACATCGCGAAAAATGAGGCCGCGAGTGTTCGGGCGGGGCCACGACTCTGGTCGGCTGGCTCTGCTCCGATTGCAGACTCCAATGCGACGAGCCGTGCTGGTTCCACCAGTTCACTTTTCCCGGTGGTCTGATTCATCACGGAGAACTATACGCAGGGACTCGTGAATCACAATCATGAAATCTGAATCACACTGGCGAAGCCTAGGGTTGCGTATCGGCGCCCGGTCCAATGGCTACGACAAAATACGTAGCGGGCCCGGTTCCGATGTTCTTGATGCCATGTTCTTCGTTGGAATGGACGAACCCCAGATCTCCGGGTCCCAGGGTGTGCTGCGTTCCATTTATCGTGAGTTGCACGCGGCCTTCGCGAATCAGCCACATCTCGGAATGAGCATGATGGTGCGGGGCGTGCGGATACCCATTGGGAGGCAGAGTCGTCTCGTGTACCTCGACATGCTCGCCGGTAGCCAACGAGCCTTTCATGATTCTTCGCATTTCGGCGTGGTCGAGGGTTTGCACGGGCATCGTGTCGAAGGAGAAGACCGCCGACGGTAAGGATTGGTCAGCGGCCGCAAAAGCAGGAAGTCGCATCGCCGCCGTCGGCAAGAGTGCAGGCAATATGCAACAAAGCGTCCGTCTTGTGATGGCCATCTTCAGCTCCACGAAAGCAGCGTTCCAGTCTATGAACAGGGCAACTGACAATGTTGTGAAAATCGGATTATATCGGTCAGCGCTGCACGTTTTTACGATTGGTGGACAACGCGTGTCAAATCAGGAGTAGTGAACAATGGTTTTAGAAAGACTCAATACTTCAATCGCACGAATGCGCATCGCGTCGCTTGATGGCACACGCCGTTCAGGGCGAGGATCGGGAAGGAAGGAAAGGTCCCGAGTCAAACAAACAATCTTAAAAGGTATTTTTCGCCACGATGGCGAGTTTATCCCGGCGGATTGTCGAGTTGCAGAAATTTGTTCTAAGCTCGAACGGCTAAACACATATGGATATCCACCAACTGGAACTTTTCCTTGCTGTGCTGGACGCATCGAGCATGACGCGCGCCGCCGAGAAGTTTTATCTTTCGCCGGCAGCGGTGAGCTTCCAGATGCACAATCTGGCGCTGGAACTCAACACCGAACTGTTCGTACGCGAAGGAAAAAAGGTAAATCCGACCCCTGCCGCTTTGCGCCTCGCTGAGCATGCCCGGAGTATTTTGAAACTCACCGGCCAAATCAAGCAGGAGTTTGACGACGACCCAAGTAAAGACTCGCGCCCCTTTCATTTTGCGACCGGCGTGACAACGCTGATCTACCAACTCGGAAAGCCGCTTCGTCTTCTGCGCAAGCAATATCCCACGGCCGACATCCGAGTGACTGTTGGTGTCACCGAAGAAATTGTCGCGGGACTGCACGAACGGCGTTTTGATCTCGGGCTCATTTCCCTCCCGGTGGCGACAGACGGTCTGAAAATCTTGCCTCTGTTCGATGAGGAACTCCTCCTGTTACAGCCGTCGGCGAGACGTCAGAGCGGCGGTCCGAAACAATCAGTACGTCCAGAGGAGTTGGCAACAGTTCCCTTCGTCTTTTATCCGAAGCGAAGCAACGTGCGCCTGCTGATCGATCAGTTCTTCGAGAAGATTGGAATTACTCCACGCGTAGTGATGGAGCCGTTCGACACGGAAACGATAAAGAGTCTGGTTGAGTCGGGATTCGGCTGGTCCATCCTTCCGGAGCATGCGCTTCGGCAGCGTTCTCGCTTGTTCCGGACCTTCCGCATCGAGGGGCACCATCTGAAGCGAACGCTGGCTCTGGCGTCTGTGAGTACTGCATATCCGCGACGGTTGACCGACTCAGTTGCCAGCTACCTGGCGGGCCTGCTGAGAGCCGATTGATTTCATCGCACCCTCAAGCCTTATTCAAACAAACCCTTCAGGATTTCTTGTTTGACTTTCCATCGGCACTACGTCATTTTCCCTCGCCGTGCCATTCAGGGAGTGGGTCGGTCTAATCGCTAAATCGAATGGGTTGAAATCCAAATCCCACGCGCCCTGACACGTCAAGGTTGCGGTGATGGGTGGCGGGGAGAGCTTTGCCCGTAGAAAGCTCCCCTTCGGAGACCAACAAGGAGCCCCGACATGAGACGAGGTTCAATCATCCTGCTGTGTGTGTTTTTGTTATCGGCGATTTCCGCGTTCGCCCAGGGATTAGGAAGCATTGTTGGCACGGTAGTTGATCCATCGGGCGCAGCAATCGGATCGGCGAAAGTCACCGCGACACAGGCAGGGACGAACTTTTCACGAATTGCTATTTCGAATGCGGATGGTTCCTTTGTCTTGTCTTCTCTCAATCCCGCCGCTTATGTTCTGACCATTGAAGCTTCGGGGTTTCGCCTCGAGAAGCAAAACGTGACGCTGCTCGCGGACCAATCGCTCACAGCGAATGTGAAGATGCAGCTGGGGACTGCCAGCCAGGTCGTCGAGGTACAAAGCAACACGCTGCAGGTCGACACCACGACGTCGACGCTCAGTCAGGTGATCGAACAGCAGAGACTTTCTGAGTTGCCTCTGAACGGACGTAATGCTGCGACGTTGACACTGCTTGTAGCGGGAACGGTCAACTCTCCAAATGGCGGGGCCGACCAGGGTGCGACGAAAACGTTCCCGGGTGCAGTTACATTTTCGGCGAATGGTGCGCGACAGAACACGATCAGTTACCAGCTGGATGGCGGCAACTACGTCGACGAATACACGAACGTCAATCAGCCATTTCCTTTCCCGGACGCGCTGCAGGAATTCAGCGTCCAGACAACGAACTACAGTGCCGAATACGGGGAGAACGCGGGTGGCGTCGTCAACGTGGTCACGAAATCGGGGACGAACGGATTTCACGGCGACGCCTTCGAATTCGTGCGCAATCCAACCTTCAACGCTCAGAACTATTTCGCGACGCCAACGACGCCGGACCAGATCAAGCGCAATCAGTTCGGAGGAACACTCGGCGGGCCAATCATTCGCAACCGCACGTTTTTCTTGGGCGGCTACCAGCGCACATTGTTTCGTAATGTCGTCCTTGGAAGTTCGAAGGTCGTGGGGCGGACGGACATCAGCAACTTTCTCGCGGCCGGACCTTTTGGCACTCCGGGCGTGCTCGATCCAGCGGTCGCCACGATGATCGGAGTGATTCCTGGGTGCAACGTCGTCGGATGTGGACCGGCCTACAGCCCGAGTGCCGGGCAGTCTGACCCGAACGCAGAGTATGAGCTCGCCGGCCCGGTACCAACGGGATCCAATCCAACAGTTCCTTATTCCAAACCTGACCACGAAAACTACGACTCGGCCGTGGGCAGAGTCGATCACTCGATCAGCGTCAACGACCGCATCACGGCCCGTTACGAATTTGATCGTTTCACCAAGGCCGCGGTGTTCAATCCGTTTCAACTCGTTTCGTACACCGACGCGACATTTGCCATCACCGCGCAAAATGCCCTTCTTCACGAAACGCACGTGTTCTCGCCACGGTTCTTTAATGACTTCCGCTTCGGCTACTCAAGGGAAGTATCCCACCGGGGGCCGTCTCCGAACGCGGTGAATGCCGGCGGATTCGGCGCTGCGCTTCCATTTGCTCCGACGCCGCATGCAATTCAAGGGATCGGCGTACAGGGAGGATTCACGCTCGGCGACAATCCGACCGGTTTTTTCACGCGAAACAACTTTACGTGGAGCGACGACATTGGCTGGGAGAAAGGAAAGCACGACCTGCATTTCGGAGCAAGCGTAGAGAGAAGCCGCATCGATCTGAACAACCAATTCAATCAACCGGGAATCTTCGGATTCGGCACGCAGGACAACTACTTGTTTGGCGGAACGTCGTTTCCGACCTATGAACTGTTTCTGGCAGGGATTCTCTCGGATGGCAGCGGGGCGGGAAACGGTTATGCGCTGCAGCAGGGGGCGGGAGAGTTCAAACAAAATCGCAATACGTTCTCAGGCTTCTATGTCCAAGACAACTACCGCGCTGCACCGCGTTTGACCCTGAACCTCGGGTTGCGATACGAGCCTGCTCTCGCGTGGCGAGACCGCGGGGATCGCTGGTCGCAAGTCAACTTTGGCGCAATGGCCGGAAACGCGGTGTCGCGCGTGTATCCGAATGCGCCTCCAGGAATATTTTTCTCCGAGGCCAACGGAATCAGCGATCCAGGAATGCCGAAGAATGCGCTCAACGCCAATCTCAAGGCTGTTATGCCTCGCCTTGGTTTCGCGTACGACGTACATGGAAACGGCACTGTGAGCGTTCGGGGCGGGGCGGGGATTTTTTACGATTCGCGGGTGATGGGCATGCTCAGCAACCGCTTTGTCGACGAATGGCCGTTCAGTCCGCAATTCATCCTATCTACAAGCAGCAATAGTGCCCCGACCGCTTCCTCGACGGCCGGTTTTTTCAGCGATCCACTTTGCACGCAGGCAGCGACTCAGGCCGCTTTAAATTGTAGCGGCGCACAGTCGGCGTCCTACCCTGTGTTTCCAAGTCCATTCCCCGCGCCCACGGCCTTTCCTTATTCTCCCGCGTTTAACCAGATCGCGCTGACGTACGATCCCAGCGGAACATACAAAGTTCCGGTGACGTATGAATGGAATCTAACGGTCGAGTTCCAGTTGCCCGGAGCTTCAGTCGGGCGTCTTTCGTATGTGGGCTCGCGAAGCGTTCACATCTTAGAAACACAGGACTATAACGCGGCTCCATGCTGCACAACGACTGGAAAAGCGGGTACTGGCTTTGCGAACGCCATTGTGAAAAGCGCCAGCGGCGGAAAGTTCGGGACAAACACATTTTCCACCGTCCAAGCCGACATCACTGACATCAACGCTATGTATCACTCACTGCAAGCGACATTTGAAAAGCGGATGACGCACGGTTTGACCGTTCTGGCCAACTATACGTTCTCGAAGAGCCTAGACGATCTGCCGTTTGGCGAAGGCGTCTCCGGCTTCGATAACGGATATTCGGCTTTGCCCTTAAGCGATCCCAACCGCCATCAATTCGATTACGGCCCGTCGGGATTCGACCGCACTCATGTGTTCACGGGGTCATACGTGTGGAAAACGCCGAAGCTGCTGAACGCCAATTCATTTGTTCGCCATGTCTTGGGAGATTACGAATTCAGCGGAATCATTTCCGCCCAGACGGGACGACCGATCACGGTTCTGCAAGGCACAGAGATTTCCGGGACCGGCATCGGCAACGATCGCGGAACGCTGATCGACGGGGCTGATCCATATAGCAGCGCTTCCTGCAATGGAGTCGCCGCAAAATGCGTCAGTTGGCTCACCGCCAGTGCATTTCAACCGACGAAAGTGCCTGACCCGGCGAACCCGGGAAAGTCGAAGAACAATCCAGCGATTTTTGGCACATTCGGCAATATCGGCAAGAATCCATTCTGGCTGCCGCGGACCGCGGATTGGGACATTCAACTCTCCAAATACATCAATTTCACTGAACGTTGGAAGCTGCAACTGCGTGCGGAATATTTCAACGTGCTCAATCATCCTAATTTTGCGCCGGAGACCATCAGCACGGGTGCGGTCAACGGGACGGACCAGATCAACGCCTTCGACAAGCTGAACGGGAATTCTGCCTTCGGAACATTCCGTGCCGGGCAAGTTGCGGATCCACGCATCGCACAGTTCGCGGTGAAGGTAATTTTCTGATAATCGAGGGTTAGGCGACAGCTATCCGTCGATGGCGTTTTGAGACACGAGCGCGAACTCGGTAGACAGGGCTCAGGCAGTCGCGGGCGGTGATCAGGTTGCCGTCGCGCACCAGATTTTCGTTGGTATATATTGCGCCCGCATTCTTTAGGTCTTCCTCGGAGAGCAATCCAAGAGTCACCCTGCGTCCGCGCAGAACTCCAGCCTGAAGAAGAATTCCAACCCTTCGCCAATCGCGGCCACGGGCTTGCAGGCATGAATGAAATCCCGCACAAATTCAACTGCATCGTTGTTAGTAGATAGCCGTGTAGCGCTCGTTCTGCCGCCAGGCAGGAGGAGGAGGGCATGAAAATCCTGAGCCTTTGCGGATTTCAACGGAACGTCGACAGGAACCTGCTTCACCTCTCGTCCAAGATTCCATCCGGTAACGGGTTTTTGAAGGGGCGATGACAAACATCGCAGCACCGGCGTGATCGAGAGTCCATCTTGGATCGAGCAGTTCCAGTTCTTCGAAGCCGTCGCTCACCAAAATTGCTACCCTTACTACGCCTCTCTCAGCAGTTCGGTACGGTACTTGGGGGCGATCGCCTTCACTTTTTCGATGAATGCCGCCTGTTCGTTTTCGTTGAGCTTCGGCGGAGGCGTGGTGCGAGTGGCGACCGGTACTCCAACTTCCACGAAGAATTTCTCCTGCCCAGCAGGACAGCAAATACAGAGCATTCGTACGGCCCCACCAGAAGTGTTGTGAAACCGATGGGGAGCGTTGGCAGGGATGTTTAGCGTCTCGCCTGCGCGGAGGGTCGACTTCGTGCCGCGGAAAGTGGCTTCCATCTGGCCTTCGAGGAGGATAAAGGTTTCCTCGAAGTCATGCCGGTGCGGCGGCGGACCGCCGCCGGGCGGAATATGCATGTCGATGACGCAGAAGCGTCCCGCGGTCTGTTCGCCTGTGACCGTGATGGTGTAGGTGTCTCCGACCAGCCCGATGTGAGGAAGGTTGTCAGGTTGAGCAACGGTTAGGCTGCGTTTGGGATCGTCCGGAGGGATGGGTGATGGAGCAGATGACATTTCGTTCTCCCCGAGGTCCTGTTTTTTAATGTTTGATGCCGATCACTACTTCCAAACAGCAGCAGTCTCCGACCTAAACCCTTCTGAACATTAAACTCCCGGGTGAGTAGCCCCGGGGAGTTGCACCCCGAGGCTCTCTCAGAACTGTACATGAACCTCTCAGCTCATACAGCTCCCACCATGGAGCCACGCCGCACCCCCATCTGCCAGTGAGCAAACAACTCCGGAGCGCGCCGCGAAATGCGCGCGATCCAGCCTGCCGCCCGTCGGTGATGGCGTCGCAGCTTTTTGTATTTGCGCTTGGCCCAAAGGACCAGATCTTGGTTCAGTTCGCGCATCGTCGGATAAAGCGCCGAGCGATAATATCGCCCGTAATACTGGAGCCAGCCTCGGATAATCGGATTGAACATCCGCGACAGATCTTCAATCGCCTTGTCGCTGCGGTTAGGCAGGTTCCAGCGCCGAAAAGTGTCGCGAATCGTCTTCGCTGCTCGGTTCGAGACTGCGGGACTGAAATTGATGAAGAACTTCCCCTTGCGATTCTTTGATCTCCGAGGCTGAAAGCTGTAGCCGAGAAAATCAAACTTTTCGTTTGGGTAGTTCTTCCTCTTCCGAAAATCATCCTTGCAATAGACGATTTTCGTCTTCTCCGGATGGAGTTCCAGTCCGCAAGTCTGCAAACGTTCAGCGATGGCCTTCCTCATTTCCTGGGCTTCCTTCTCCGTCTTGCAGTGCGCGATGACATCATCGGCGTACCTCTCAAATGGCACCTGAGGATAGTGCACCGCCAGCCATCGATCTAACGCATAATGCAAGAACAGATTCGCCAGCAGTGGGCTGGCTACTCCACCTTGAGGAGTGCCTTTCTCACGCGGAACCAACCGCCCATCCTCTTCTTGCACTGGCGCTTTCAGCCACCGCTCGATGTAGAGAACGCTCCACCGCTCCTTGGCATGCTTCTTAACTGCCCGAAGTAGTAGGTCTTGTGAAAGGCTGTCAAAGAAGCTCCTGATATCCAGATCGAGAACCCAGTCATAGCGCCAGCATCTTTCTCGCGCTTGACCCACTGCGTCCAATGCCGACTTCCCCGGTCGATATCCGTAGGAATCGGCATGAAACAGCGGCTCTAGTTCCGGTTCCAGTCTTGCCTTGACTACCTGTTGCGCAATGCGATCGGCTACTGTGGGAATACCCAGTTTTCTTTCACCACCGTTTTTCTTTGGTATCTTCACCGTCCTCACCGGTGGCGGAAAGTAACTGCCCGATGACATCCGATTCCAGATCTTGTAAAGATTCTTCTTCAGCTTCTTTTCAAAATCTTCGATCGATTGATCATCAACCCCCGCTGCTCCCTTATTTGCTTTGACCCGTTTGTACGCTTCCCAAACCTCCTTCTTCGAAATACAAAACGGCTTTGCCTCACTCATCGGGCTCCTCCCATTGCTGGTTGGCTCATTGAATCAGGCTCCTTGACACAGCGCCTTCGCTCCATCCCTTTATCGAGGACTTCTCGGCTACTACGCGCTGTTCCGCCCCTGAGTCTCCGCATCCGTACTCTCGTCCTTGTGGTTCTGCCACTTGTGACTTCTCCGTTCGCATCGGAGTCTCAGGTTCCCACGTTCCGCTCAACCGCCTCTTTGGCAAGCTCAGGCCACCTCTCATGCCGGATGCCGCTCCGCCCGTAAACAGGTTTCGTCGGAGCTTAGTCCCGTGATAACGACTCCCCCACGGTTTTGACATCGTCCCTACGCTTTCGACACTTCCATAGTGGTTCCCTTGCGGTCCTCTTCTTGCCTGTCACCTGACCTGGTCCTTGCCAGGCCTTTTCCTTCTGTGCTCACGACCATGGCTTTTGTCCACAGCCGCCGAAGGTGGTTTGGAACCTGTCCCTGCAGACCGGTTCCGAGGGGCCTACCCTCATCAGTTAAGCAGTTGCGCACTACTCAGCCTTTCGGCCTTTCGCACTCGTGGCAC
>CAVQZP010000045.1:0-15447 GCA_963718505.1 uncultured Acidobacteriota bacterium
GCGTCCGCATATCAGCGACGCCGGTATGAGCCGAAGACGTTCGACCTCCGCAGGTGAGCTGTATCGAATCTTCGGAGTCGATCTCACCAACGTGCCTGGCATCAGCGCGATTACAGCCCAAACCATCCTCTGCGAGATCGGCACAGATGTGTCCGGTTTCGCAATGCTTCCGCCTTTGCATCCTGGTTGGGACTCTGTCCTGAGAACAAGATCAGTGGTGGCAAGGTGCTCTATACCAAGAGTCGCCGCGTCAGGAGCCGCGTTGCTACTGCGCTACGAATGGCGGCCAACTCGCTGCATCATGCAAAAGATTATCTCGGCGAGTTCTTTCAGCGGGAGTACATCGGAAACTCGGCAAGCCCCAGGCAATCGCCGGCAGCCGCTCACAAACTCGCACGCATTGTGTATCACCTGCTTGGCACGAGGGAAGCTTACGACGAGAGTTGTCTTTCACCGCTGCGACGAAGAAGCTCTAAAACGCGCGCAATTTCGGCTCCGAAGGCAAGCAGCTCAGCTCGGGTTTCAAGTCATCCCCCCACAGAACGGGTGATGTTCCTTGGGAGTCGGCTTCTCACTAGCAATCGGTTGATCACTGCTAGGGCATTTCTCGGTACCAATCGGAAAACGCAGCCAATTCTGTATTGCCCGTTTCCCGCCACAACCGCACGCTGCAACCTCGTGGGGAATTCCGCCGGAGACTCGCGAACAAGGAGTTCAGGCCTTGGTGCGAGATTGCATCGCCATGGCCACCAGCGTGCCGATCAGGATTGCGGGGAAAAGCTGGCCAACCATAGACTCGGCGATAGTAAGCGAACGGGCGAAAGGAGAAACCGGAGCGACATCTCCTCCGACAGTCGTGAGAGCGCAAAAACTGAAGTAGGTCAGCTTCGAGATGAGCTGATCAAAGTCAATGGGAGCAGTGACGAAACGAAATGAGCCGGGCCGGAACTGTTCGAGCGCCTGAAAGGCGGAAGCCCATACCATCCCAAGGAGCAGATACGCACACACGCCACCATGGATGCGGCTCCAGGTCACCGGGCCTCCCCGAAACATCACCATAAGTATGATACGAACGTAAAGAAGCAAAGTAATTGTGGAGAGAACGCTACCGACCTGGTGCAGGAGCGGCGTCGGATGGAGGCGCCCCACACCCAGGAAGGCTGCTGTCAGCAGAACGAAAGCGACCCCCAAGTGTTTTGCAATGCGGCTCTGCTCTACGGTAAGGGCTCCGAAAACCATTAGAAATACCACGATTAGTTCAAAAACGATGCGCCCTGGGAGGCCCACTTCGCGGAGCGGCGTAATTACGAAGACGAGTACGATCAGTGAGATGGTGAGTAGAGTAAGGCCAACGTCGCCAGACCAGAACTCGCTCACTTGCAGATGAAAGAATGCCTGTTGAGGTCGCGTTGTAACGGTTGCCATCAGCGTTTTCCCCCGTCGGAATAAGTAATCATAAGGTGAATCGCAGCCTGAAATATGCAAACGGGAAACGCATTCCTTCGCGTCTCCCGTTTCTGGCCCAGTGGAAGCACTACTCGACCGGCGACCAATCGTCGGTCGGGTTGTATTCCTGAATGGAGGCTGCGATCTTGACCGTGTCAGGACCTAAGTCGCGCTCGTAGACCACGCCATCGCGGCCGGTCATGAAAGTCATGATGCCGGTTTCTGCGTACTTGACCGGCGTTGCCAAGATGGCGAAGCCGCCGGTCATCTTACCGTTGACGAAGTAGCTCTGTGCGCCTCCGGGGGCAACGTCACCTTGAGCTGTCAGGATGCGCAGCGTGTAGCCATCGATGACCAAAGGTTCATCAGGAGAGAGCGTCGCGAGCGACGGCCCGGCGAATTCGCCGAGGTTCGCGAGCGGGCTAGAAACCTGCTGCTCCGACGCGGCCCAATAGAGGCCATCCTGTTTGCCCGAAGTGCTGATGATGCGCTGGGCAAATTCAGCCGAATTACCGCTGGCGGAAAAATAAACGTCTTGCGCGCTGGCGAGCGCGGAACAAGCGTCGATCGTTAACAGCTCGTGGCGCCCAATGTCGCGAGCCCTGATTTCCTCAGCTCCGGCGACGGCGTCGAAATACCACCGGTCTGACGAATTCTTCGCGAGAGGCACGGGAAAGGCAAAGTTGTCCGCTCCAATGTAGAGCATGCGGCTGCCATCGGTCATGTCGACCCAACGATTCATCTTCTCGTACTTTGACGCAAAGGCTTCTAATTCGGCCTTATCTGTTTCTTTGTCTCCGGCACTCAGCAGGATCTTGGTGTCAAGGCCGAGAATTTTCGCAACAGCAGTCTCATCGCCGTTTTTCGCCGCCTTGGCCAGCGCGGCGCTGGCCTCAGCCGATGACGGAAATGTTACCTGGGTGCCTTCGGCTGACACCGAATTTCTTGTCTTGAGTTGTACGACCACCAGAGCAAGGGCGGCGAGCGCCAGCACTCCGATTGCAACCCGCGTCCACTTCTTCGTCGTTTTGTTCGCATTCGATTTCATTTTTAATCTCCTCATGAAAGTTCTGATTTGTCTTTTTCTTTTATGAATGGCTGATATTGAATGACCGGTTATTCGGGCTATTACCGACGGCGTCCGCCTCCGCCCGAGCGGTGCTCAGCCGGTGCGTGCATTCTTGCCATATGTGGCTGGGATCGCCGTCCTCCCATGCTTCCACGGCCGCGATTACTTTCCATGCGGTTTGCCCGACCGTCTCCGCTCATGCGCGAATTGTCACGATCGCGATTATCCGCAGCTGTACGCTGGACACCACCATTGCCGCCGATCATGCCGTGATTGCCGTTTTGCCCGCCGTTCGGACCACGGTCTCCCCAGCGGCTGCCGTCAGCGTGAGGCGTTCCATCCGGGTGCTGAACGCCACCATTGCCGCCAATTAGCCCGTGATCTCCGTTGTGTCCGCCGTTTGGTTGGCCGCTCGGATTGGTGCCAGCAACATCGTGATGAAAGTGACCGTTAGGACCGTAGTAGCCACCCGGGTGATAGTCGCCGTTTGGTCCGTAATGAGTGTCGGTGCCAGGATGATAGCCAGAATTGTTCGCCCAGGGGTGATAGCCGTTGTAGTTCCTGTTATTCCAGGTGTGGTTATTGATGTAGGTGTTGTGGTTGTAAATGATCGTCGTCGAACCCCCACCGCCGCAGCAGCCCCAGTGCAGTCCCCAGGCATGCCATCCCCAGCCAAAGCCTCCACCCCAACCTCCGCCACCGAACCAGGCGCCAATCGTGATCGGAGCTCCGAAGTAAATTCCCACCGATGCGACCGGCAGCGGCAGCGCCACGTAGTAAGGCACAACGATGGGTGCGCCGTAAACCACGGTCGGGTTGTATTGCGGAACGTAAACTACCTGCGGATTCACCGGCTGAATCACGATCGTACTCGGTGCAGACTGCGTGACTGTGATCTGTGAATTGGATTGCAGCGTTCCCGCGGCTTGCGCCTTGGCGCGCATCGCCTGCACAGCCGCCATTACATCGGCCTGTTGATCAGCGAAAGCCTGTCCCAAGCTCGAAGTCCACGACAGGTTATGTGCCAGATTGTCGAGTACAGAAGGAAACTGCGTTAATGCTTTAACGCTCGGGTCCCAAGACTGCTGGTCGACAGCCTGCGCCAGCGCCTGCCCGGTCAGGTTTCTGTTCTGCGCGAGCCAGTCGTCTGCGTAGGTGACCTGATCGGGATTCGCAGCCGCCGCCAGCACCTGCGCCACCAGCGCATCAGGATAAAGAGCGATGGGTGCGACGAGTGAATTTAGTTGATCCGCCGACCGCGGCGCGGGCGTTGGGGACCCTGACTGCGTTGAGGCCGCGCTGCCTTGGCTCGAGTCGTTTGTCGACCATTGCGCCGGCGCGGAATACTGCTGCGTTGGTGCCGAGTACTGCTGCGTCGGCGCTGAATATGCGCTTTCCGTCACTGAAGGCGCTGAGATCGGCTGCGAGCTATAGACCGCGCCGGTACTTGGCGAAACCGCTGCGAGCGGCGGAGAGGTGCGCACTGCTTGCCAGGGCGCGCGCTTGTTGTGAAGCACGTAGAGCCCCTGGATTTGATTGCCGTAAATTTCCCCTCGGAACGTAAGAATGTTGCGCGTCAGGGTTTGGAACATGATGTGGTGCACGTCGATTCGTCCTTGAATGGGGCCCGATTGTTTCGGACCTTGGAAATAACCAGCGATCCGGTTCCCGTACTGTTGGATTTGGACATACATTATCTGCGTCTTGCCGTTCCCGATCTCGGTGGAATAAATTGTCCAGTTGCCTTGCACGTTGTCCGGCGGCTGCTGGGCCAGCGTTGTCTTGCAAAGAATCAGCGACGCGAGAACAAAACCAGCAAGTCTCAACGTCGCGGTCCTTTTCGCACTCATTTTCTTCATGACATCCTCCTCTAACTACTGTTCGATTTGCGACTATTCGTTTCATCCTGTCGCTATCGGGATAGTCGCCGTAGTCAGGAATCTTCGTGTTCGCTGCAGGTACTATGCGGTTTCTGGCATGGACGGGGCATCTGACGATAAGAAGTTTTTTCGATAATGCTGCGAGAGCTATGTGAGATACCACTTTTGGCTATGTCAACAGTCAACGAATGCCGAGACGCGGTCGACGAAAGAAGCGGGAGTGACGAAAACGGAGGGAGCTAGAAAAGCCCTACGGCAAAGGCTTACGTATTTGTCACGCGAGGGACGATGATCTTGCGGCGCCCGAAGAAGTAGGCGTCGAGCGAGAATGCTCCAGGCCCCAGCAACATGATCGCAATGACCATAGCAAGCGGGCCCACTCCTAACAGGCTTGTCATCGAAGAACTCCACGCCGGATGCAACAAGCGTATCGCCATGCCCGCCAGCGCTGAAATGGCACCTGCCAAAGGAGTTAGAAAGCCCAAGATAAAGGAGATGCCAATTCCGAGCGCGAGCAGGCCCGGAGCCCACATTCCATTGTCGGAGGTTTGCGACTCAATCAACCAGGCGGAAGCCTGAATCAGCAGGCCTACGCCGATTGTGATTCGCAAGAGCAACAGACCGGCTCCCGGCAGGCTGCCTGGAAAACTGGAGTACAACCGCCGCAAGAGTCCTCCTCAATTGCTCCGTAATACCGCAATGAGAGACTATCGAGTGTTCGCGGCAGCCGAATCTGCCGAATCTGAAATTTTGAAGTACTACTAAAGTGATAGTCCGTAATACTCCTGCTTAAAGGCCAGTGTGGAGCGGACACTCCTGTCCGCTGCCATTGAAGTGGTCTTGATCTTGATCTTGATCATGATCTTGAACCTAAGGTCAAGATCAACATCAAAAGCGGCGGACAGGAGTGTCCGCCCCACACGATATAGCACCTTAAAGATGAATGATGCCGCGGCGGACCGCAATTGTGATTGCCTGAGTGCGGTCGTTTGCCCCCAACTTGGCCATGATGTGTTGGATGTGGACCTTGACGGTTCCTTCCGAGATGAAGAGTTTTTCGGCGATGTCCCGGTTACGGTTGCCTTCGGCGACCTGCTGCAAGATCTCGATCTCGCGGGTTGTCAACCCTTCGTCGCCGTAGTGGTCCGCGAGCTGGGCAGCTACTTCGGGAGGAATTGCCTTCTTGCCGGCGTGCACCTTGCGGATGGCCTCAACCAAGTCCTGGGGTGGCATGCTCTTGACGAGATATCCTGCCGCTCCACCTTCAAGTGCTCGCTGCATTTCAACATCACCCTCCGACGATGTGACGATGATGATCCGGGCTTCCGGAAACTCGCTTCGGATGGTGATCATGGCGTCGATTCCATTCATGTCCGGCAGCCTCACATCGAGGAGCATGACGTCCGGTCGATGCTCCCGGAAGCGCTGAATTGCTTCCTTGCCCGTGGCCCCCTGGGCCGCTAATTGCATGTCGCCTTGATCGTTGATCAAAGCGGCAATTCCCTCGCGCACCAACGCGTGATCATCAACGCTGAGAACACGGATACACACGGTATCGTTCATTTTTGTGGCTTCTCGCCCGATTTCGCGACGATCCGCTCCGACCGCCGAGGATACAATCTGGTTAGCCAACTCCAAAACGCGTTAGGAGCGGCGGCCTCGAATGCCAGCTTGCCCGGAATCCAAAGTCGCACGACGGTTCCGGCGTTAGCCCGGCTTGACACCTTTAATCGGCCGCCAATTCGTTCCGCTCGCTCCCGCATGTTCACTAAACCCCAATGTCCTGCTCTCCCGGACTTCAACAATTCCTCATCGATACCGCAACCATTATCCCGAACCGAGACGCGCAAGTTGCGTGAGACACAGTCTACCTTGACTTGAATCGCGCTTGCTTTGGAGTGTCGAAAGGCGTTGATCACAGCTTCGCGAGCAATGAGGTAGACCTCATCCCGAATGAGTGGGCGCAAGACCTCGGCTTGGCCCTCTGTAACTACCCGAAAGTCAACGTTAGCGGGCAGGGCGAATTCGCCGCGAAGCCGCGAAAGGGCTTCATCCAGATCGCTCTGGGACGATCCGGCTGTGCGCAAAGCCAATAAGGTATTGCGGCCTTCTTTGCTCACCTGCGTCAATAGCTCGACACCACGTTGCACTGAGGGCTTTGCCGGGGAATCAGCGGGCAGGTGGTTGTTCGCGACATTAAAATGGATGGAAGCACTGAAGATTCCCTGCAAAAGTGTGTCATGCAGGTCGCGGGCGATCCTCTCCCGTTCCTCCAGGCGGTCATCGAACCGGGATTGGATGCTCGTGGCCAAACGGCGCACCCGAAGAACATAGAGGAACCAAAGCAGTCCAGCCCCCGCCAAGACGCTTAACGCCCGAAACCATGCGGTCTGAAAGAACGCCGGCAGAATGGTAAAACGAGCAGTCGCGCCCTGCTCGTTCCATACTCCATCGTTATTGGATGCAATTACGCGGAATTGATAGTCCCCGGGAGGCAGATCGCTGTAGAAAGCTCGGCGACGGTTTTGCGGATCCTGCCAGTCCGCGTCACGTCCTTCGAGCTTATAGCGAAACCTGACTTTTTCCGGTACCACAAGGCTGAGCGCTGTGTAGTCGATTTCAATATCCCGAGTCCGTGCCGGGAGCTGAAGCTTCTCCCTTACAGCATATTTCTTTCGGTCTGCAATGATTTGTTCCACCACCACAGGGGGCGCGATGTGGTTCCCTTCCAGATGCTCGGGATCAACCACCTGCAAGATGTTTTCATTGGCCAACCACAGCTTGCCGTCGGGCGCTCTCGAAACTTCCGGGCGAAAGTTAGTCAGTCCGGGCTGCGCACCGTCGAAGACGTCCAAGGTCTTCACTCGTAACTTAAGATCGGATTGTTGCCACCAACGTTCCAGTTCGGCGGACTCGATTGCGACGAATCCGCATTGCGTATCAAGCCAAAGAGAACCCTGGCCATCCCTCACCAGGGCGAACATATCGTCGCAAGGAAGCCCATTACGAGAATTCAAGGTCCCTACTCTGGCTGTTTTCCAGCGGAACAAGCCTTCTTGAGTGACCCACCATGCCGAACCATCTGCGTCTACCAACAGGTTCCGAACAGAAAAATTTCCGGGAAGATTGGTCGTCACCATCTCCAACTGACCGCTCTTGTAGCGGGCTAAATTCCCATTCGATAGTCCTAGCCAGATGCCGTCCTTCGGGTCGGCCGCCAAAGAGAGCACGCGCGGAATTCGTGGCGGCTTGATTTCCTCGCGGACTGCTAGATTCTGGATTCGAAAAAGGGCCGGTTCCGTCGTTGCCACCCAAATGTTGTGATCAACATCTTCGGCGATAGCGGTCACGACTCCAAGGGAAGCACCGTCAGATTTTGTGATCCAGCGAAATCGAGCGTTCTCGTAAAGGGTAAGTCCACTGTCCACTCCAACCCACACACGTCCACTCTGGTCTTCGAATAAGGAGGTGATCAACGTTCCCGGCAGTCCTTTCGCTCGACCGATTCCGTTGAACCTATCGTGGCGAAGCACGTCCAACGCATGTAAGTTCCCAATCCATAACGTGCCGTCATGGGAGGCGAGCACCGAATCCACGTCCTCTGAAGTCAGCCCCTCGCGAATTGAATAGGTGACGACGCGAGTATTGCGAAAGCGGTCAATACCTCTGGAAGTTGCCACCCACAGATCGCCCTCGCGATCCTCATAAATACCCTGGACTGCATCGCTTGACAAGCCGTCCGCGCTACCGAAGTGGTCGGCCTGGCCGGCATGAACCCTGTAAAGTCCATTGTTGGCGGTGCCGAGCCACAAGTCGCCTTCACGGTCTCTCAGCAACGACGAAACGTGCATTTCCGAACCGTCTAATCCAGGCAAGATGTAATCCCGCCAAACGCCTTCGCGCAATTCCTGGAGCCCTAGTCCTTTCCCCTGTTGCCTCATGCCCACGAGGACTGAACCGTCGTTACCGGGAGCAATCGCGCTCACTCCAGCCAGGCCTTGGACGCGCATCAAGGCTTTGACGATGTACGTCTTCGCGTCGCCGGATTTCCACCGGCAAACGCCGACGGAGCTGCCGATCCAGAGGTTCCCGTGGACGTCATTGAACAATGGCTGGGCGTAAGGAAACGAAATTCCGTCCGCCGTACCGTGGCAGCGCAATGCGTTGCTCGCGACTTCGCAAAGTGCGCCTTCCGCGTCGCGGACTTGGCTGCGGGTCATCCAGACCTTGCCTTCAGAGTCTTGTACGATGGCCTCGACAAACGCTGGCTCTCCGTGAAGAGTGAATAGCTCACCCTTACTCCAGCGCGCCAAACCTCTCGAAGTTCCAATCCACAGGCTGCCATCGCTTGTGCCAAGCAGGGCATGTATCCGGGAACTCGGCAACGCCTTGCCATTGGGCGATGTCCAGGGAACGAAACTAATCCCATCGAAGCGCACCAATCCGGCTTCTGTTCCAATCCACAGGTATCCATCTGCGGTTTGCGTGATTGTCTGTGGGGTTCCGCTGAAGAAGCCATCCTGAATCCGCCACGCTGTGTGCGCGTACTGTGAAATTCGGCGGTCCGGAGAAAGTGCTAGCCCTGAAGAGCAAAGTATTAGCGCGACGACGGCGAGAATGATCACGCCCCCCGAGACAGTTTTCATCACGCATCGAACAGGAAACTTTCGTGTGTCTGCCACGCCAGGGTCTTTGGATAACAATTGCACGTCGCGCCGCTGCTATTCTCGCGCAAGGATCTCTGCTCGGCCACAAAAATAAGCAAAGTCTAGCCAAATCGGACCAGTGGCCGGGTGTCGACTTTCCTTCTGGCTACATGGCAGTGAGAAAAGCCGCATGAATCGGCCCGATCGGCGAGGGGAAGCTTTGCGACGTTTTGCGTTTCGACTCAAAAGAGGAAACAAAGTTGGGCAAGCGAGATCGATAACAGGTCTGGAAGGTCATCAGTTGGCGAACGAGACGTACGATGGCGCGGAACCATCCGTGGAGCATTATGTTTGGCACGGCGGAGCGCCGCGGTCGATTTCTTGTCCTCATCGCTTATGTTCGCTACTTTCAGCCAGATCGGTAACGACAAGTCTTAGTGCTGTATCTGAAGCACCCCGACACAGCGCCTCAACTCCCAGCTCTTCGCTCGTGGGCGCTTCAGATACAGCGCTAAGACTTCTGGCCCAGAATAGTTTCCGTTTGGCGCGTTACTTTCCCGGTGGGCTGGCGACCCCTGGAATCATAGTGTGGGTGCCCGGGTGAGTCTCCTGTTTTTGGTCAGGTGCTCTTGAACTGTTTCCTCCTAGTCGATGATCACCCACCTTTAGCGCGCATAGAATAGGAATCCGCATATAGCGCGCATGGCTCTCTGTTCGGTGGATTGCGGACTTGCGCCGGACGCAAGACCGAGGTCCACGACAGCGCGGAGAATGGCCATGAAGACCCGCTCGGTCACTCGCGACACAGGCGTTGCCAACTCCTTTTTGTGATCTCCGAGTAGTTGCAGCAGGTTTGCGTGGAACGCAGAATCGTCGGCCTCGCTTCCGAGGCGTTCTTCTTCACTCTCCAGCACACGATTTAGCCGAGGGCGATAATAATGTGCGCTCACAAGCGCTCGAACGACCAACCTGAGGCGGGATTTCAGTCTTTTTCCTTTTCCATCTTGCACGGCCTTCACGACTGTGTCGTGGAGCGCCTTCTCAAAGTCTCCAATCAGGGCGAGGACGATGGAGTCCTTGTTCGGAAAATATTGATAGAGGGATCCAATGCTTACGCCGGCTTTCGCTGCGATCGCGTTGGTGTTGAAGCCACGAAGTCCATCTGATTCCAAAATGCGAGCAGACGCTTCAAGGATGACATCTACCGTCTCCTGAGACCTCGCCTGGCCCGGCGCTTTCCGGGCTTTGAGCATGTTCTTGCGTGGCCTGCCTCTGCCGTCGCGAACGCGAGTTTTATTTGTGAGCATTTGCTCGTATTGTACGGGTAAAGGAAGGTAACATGCCAGGCAAACAGGCATCAATAATCCAGATGGAAGGGATTCAGCCGGGAAATATCGGAAACACCGCACGAACAAAAGAGGCAAGAACCGTTCTTAACCGCTTATTCACCGCAGCTGCCCACGATGAAGAAGTCCCGCGCTGGCGGAAGCCGGGCCTCTCATGGGAAACCGCCACCGCGCAAGAGCGAGCGGACGCTTCAGAATCTATTTACATGCCCATCTCACCGCAGTGCGGCGACCTGCTTTACATACTCGTTCGAGCAACGCGTCCGAGCAGCATCGTTGAGTTCGGTATGTCCTACGGAGTCTCCACCATCTATCTGGCCAGCGCAGTTGCAGACAACGGAACAGGCCACGTGGTCAGTACTGAGCTAAGCGCGGCTAAGGTTGCTGGCGCTCGCCGCAATTTGGCCGAAGCCCGCGTGGCCGATTACGTCACGATTTTGACTGGCGATGCCATGAACACTCTGAATGATATTCCCGCGCCGATCGGCTTCGTACTACTGGATGGATGGAAGGACTTGTGCCTGCCACTCCTGCGGTCGCTGGAGTCTCGCGTGGCGGTAGGTGCATTAATCGTGGCGGACGACATTAATCTTCCGTCCCTGAGCGACTACCTCGAGTATCTACGCGATCCTGCCAACGGATATGTCTCGGTCGCGTTTCCCGTGGGAGACGGCATGGAAATAAGTTGCTGGACGGCCAATGGACTGTCCGATGAAAAAGGTGCGTTATGACTATGGAAACCGGGAATTCGCTTTCGACTGCCGTTCACTCCGAGGTGCCTCGCCGGCCAAATCGGTCGTTCCGTTCGGTTCGATGGTTGAACGGGGGCGTTCATTGGATCAGCGCGGTGGTACTCGTTTACGCCTTCATCAGCAATGGTGAAACAGCGCACGCGATGATGGACCCTGTCGCCATGAGAGGAGAAGTGAAGTTGGGTCTTGTTGTCGGCCTGATGTTTCTTATCCGGCTTTTCTGGGTGCAAAGCAGGCGCTCCGGCGGCGGGAGGTGGGTGGGGTCGTCGGTTCGAGTCCCGCAGTCCAAAATCAGGCGCACAACCGATTGGGGAATCTATCTCGGAGTGGCGGCTTCCGTGGTGTCCGGGCTCCTGATCGCATACCTTCGACCAGGCGCAGTGATCATTCCCGAGAGCAGAGGGTTTTCAACCAGCATCCCAGCTTTGAACTTTGCACTTGAAGCGCATGCCTTCATTTCGATCGCCTTGGAATGGTTATGCGGCTTCCACGTCGTGTACTCCCTGTGGTACTGGCTAATAAAAGGAACGAAATGGGGCAGGATTGCTGGCGGTTGGCTAGAGGGAGCCGCGGCTGCCGCAAGCCGCATAGCCACAAGACGCGTCGGGGCAAGAAACTTTCGCCTGTAGGGCCCGCCTGGATTAATAGAACTTGCCTTGATGGGATCAAGGCATCGAAGGAGCGAAAAATGCCAACTGTACAGGACGTAACTTCAAATACTAAGATCGCGATCGTCACAGGCGGAAGCCGGGGACTTGGCCGCAACACCGTGCTCAGCCTCGCCAAGAGAGGTGTCGACGCAATCTTCACCTACAATTCAAATAGGGCAGAGGCCGAAAAGGTCGTTGGCCTGGTGGGGAAGACAGGGCAGAAAGCTGTTGCCTTGGAGTTCGACGCCGGGAACGTGGGTACATTCGACAATTTCGTGGAGAAAGTGCGGCAGGCGCTCGGCACTCTGGGGGCCGTGCGGTTCGACTATCTCGTCAACAACGCCGGCATCTCGCACCACAACAGCATCGAGAAAACCATGGAAGCTGAACTGGACGCGCTCTACAATGTCCATTTCAAGGGCGTGCTCTTCCTGACGCAGAAGCTGCTGCCGCTCATCAACGACGATGGACGGATCATCAATCTGTCGTCAGGTCTCACTCGCATCATCATGCCTGGCAGCGCCGTTTATGGATCGATGAAGGGGGCGATCGAAGTGCTCACGAAGTATATGGCCAAGGAATTGGGGCCGCGCAGGATCGCTGTCAATGTCGTCACTCCAGGTGCTATCGCCACCGATTTCAGTGGCGGCATGGTGCGGGACAATCCCGACGTGAACAAGCGTGTCGCCGACATGACCGCGCTGGGGCGCGCCGGCTTGCCCGACGACATCGGACCAATGATCGCTTCGTTGCTGTCCGAGGACAATCGCTGGGTTAACGCCCAGTGCATCGAGGTCTCGGGTGGCATGTCCATCTAGCCAACCACCACGCGAACTGTATCGGACAAAGAGCCCCCAATCCTTATTAGGAGAAGTTCTCCATGCTAGCCTCGAAAGACCGGATCGCCCTCGTAACGGGGGCCAACAAAGGTATCGGCTTCGAAATTGCGCGCCAGCTTGGCAAAGAAGGAAATCGCATTCTCATCGGCGCACGTGATCGGGATCGGGGCCAAACTGCCGTAGCAAACCTCAGGAGTGAGGGTTTCGCCGCTCGCTATGTGCAAATCGATCTGACCGAGTTGGCCACAATAGCTGGCGCCAGAGCCGATATCGAGTGACAGGAGGGGCGGCTGGATATCCTGATCAACAATGCTGGCATCACGAGTTCCGGCGACGGTTCGCCCAGTGCGGCCAGTCTCGAAGCCGTCCGACGTACGTTCGACACCAATTTTTTCGGGACACTGGCCGTCACCCAGGCGATGTTGCCGCTATTGAAGCGATCAGCCTCAGGCCGCATCGTCAACCTATCCAGCTCCCTTGGTTCCCTCACGCAAATCGGCAACCCCACTTCGGAATTCGCCAGCTTCAGGTTCATCGGCTATGGCGCTTCGAAGGCCGCACTGAATATGCTGACTGTTCAACTCGCCGCCGAACTTAGAGACTCGGGCATTAAAGTCAACTCGGCCGATCCCGGATACACGGCCACGGACCTTAACGGGCGTCGAGGTGGTCAGACCATACCAGAGGGAGCAGCAGCAGCTATCCGTTTGGCGCTTCTGCCGGACGATGGTCCCACCGGAGGGTTCTTCAGCGCGAGCTACCCGCAGGCGTGGTAAGGTCCGCCTCCGTGCTGGCAGATTGCTCCCGATAAACGATAGAACCCTATCGGAACTGCCCCGAAGCCGAAGTGCGGGGATCACAGGTGGGATGCGGTCGGGGCAGTTGCGATAGGGTCGTTTGAAGTGAGCCGCTAGCGTTTGCGGCGGATGCGGTCAGAGCTATGGGATTTCGATTGGGTTGTGCAGGTTAGTAATCGTCTTTGCAGCAACAAACCGGAACGAAGAGAGCAGTGGACCTGTTCTTGTAAGGCGCCATGGAGTCTCGGATTGCAGAAGAAGAGGTCGTATCTGTGGGCAGAACCGTAGGTTGAGCATACGAGGGCATGGCGTGTTGGAACACACCCGCGATCGACGATCATCGAAGCAAGTTGCGCCATAGTTGTCTCAGGAACTATCAACCGCGTTCCGCGGTAGATTGAGCAATAACAAGCCTGAGCGAAAGTAAAGCTGGCTGCTGGTCATCCGTTCGAGAACGAGCATCGGACCAGAGCAAACAGGACAGCGCATCTGAGCAATGATCTCGGCATAAGTTGCGCAGTCGTGTGCACCGAGAAGAGCACGGCAGCGTGCGAGCATACTGCCACGCCTGCGGTTGGCGAAAAGACCGAAGTGGCGGATGCGGACCAAGGCCTTGGGTAGAACGTGAACCAGGAATCGGCGCAGGAACTCCTCTGCGGAGACGGTCATGATCTTCTGCTTGCCGCCGTGCGCATAGTCTTTCCAGCGAAACGAGACACGATCATTCTGGAACGCAACCAGTCGATGGTTGGAGATGGCGACGCGGTGCGTATAGCGAGCGAGATAGTTCAGAACATGTTCGGGACCGCCGAAGGGTGGCTTGGCATAGACGACCCAGTCCTCGCGAAAGAGCTGTCGGAGAAATCTTCGAAAGCAACACGGCTCGACAAGACTCTGGAGAGAGCCGTGGAACTGGAGCTTGTGCTGACGAAAGAGTTGTTTCAGTCCGGCTGTGAACTTGCCCCGGAAGACGCGACTCAGCGCGGCGACGGGCAAGAAGAATCGTCTAGAGGAGGCGATCCATCTGGAACCGTCGGGTGCAAGACCGCCAGCAGGAACAACGTAATGGATGTGCGGATGATGGTGAAGGTTCTGCCCCCAAGTGTGGAGCACGCCGAGAAACCCGATGTCTGCTCCCAGATGCTTTGGGTCGCTGGCCAGTTCGAGCAGCGTCGCTGCACTGGCTCGGAACAGCAGATCGTAAAGCAGGCGCTTGTTCTGCAGGGCTAGAGCGGAGAGTTCGTGCGGCAGCGTGAAGACGATGTGAAAGTAAGAGACGGGCAACAGCTCAGCCCTGCGCTCGGCCAGCCAGCGGAAACGGGCGTTCCCCTGACATCTGGGGCAGTGCCGGTTACGGCATGAGTTGTAAGAGATAGCCTGATGTCCGCAGCGGGTGCACTGATCACGATGAGCGCCCAAGGCCGCAGTGCGGCAGCGGACGATGGCATCAAGCACCTTGCGATGCTGCCACGCCAGGTGTGATCCGTAGTGCTCCCAAAATCTGTCGCCGGATGCTCGGACGATATCGGCCACCTCAAGGGTGTGCCGACTCATCGCTTGATCAGCCTCCTGGAACGCTTCACTTGGTCGGGACTAGACACCTCGATAGCTTCCAGCGGACTGGGAACCGCCTGCAGATGACGCCGGGACAAGTGCAAGTAGACGCTAGTGTCGGCGAGCTTGGCATGACCCAGCAGGACCTGGATGGTGCGCAGATCGGCGCCGGCCTCGAGCATGTGGGTGGCGAAACTGTGCCTAAGCGTGTGCGGAGACACATGCTTGCTGACACCAGCATGTTTCGCGGCCTCCGCCACGGCCTTCCAGACAATCTTCTCTGTAATGGGAACGTCGGCTCGCCAGTTGTTGACGGTGCCGGGGAACAGATATGTCTTCGGCTTCATCCAACGCCAATACTCGCGCAGGGTCTCCAGCAGCTTCGGGGTCAACAGGACGTCGCGGTCACGGCCGCCCTTGCCCTGGCGAACATGAATGACCATCCGTTCGCTGTCGATATCGCCGACC
>CAVQZP010000046.1:0-89122 GCA_963718505.1 uncultured Acidobacteriota bacterium
GAAGGGACTCGAACCCCCACACCCTTGCGGGTACATGGACCTGAACCATGCGCGTCTGCCAATTCCGCCACTTCGGCAAGTGGACTACGTTGCGCGGCAGCTCAAAGAGCTGCCTGTCAGGAAGAACAACCCTCTATTTTACAGACGCTTCCCTACCTGTCAAACGCGAGTCGCCACAACCAAACTGCGGAGTGCGCATCTCAAAGGAAGGCGCGCGTTGCCGATCCCAGCGACAGGTGTGGGGTCGTAGATCACCGCGGAGTTCGCGCAAAGCACGTACAATCGTGGAAAAGCCGCCACTCAGTCGTCGGCATCGGGAAGAGGCCATGGCCAACACGCAAAAGCTCCCGCCCGAAATCGTCAGTCGGCTCCGCAGCCTGGCGCATGATTTGAGTAATTCAATCGAAACCATCATGCAGGCCTCCTACCTTCTCGGCCAGATCCACCAGGGAGCCGACAGCGCCAAGTGGATAAGCCTGATCGAAGATGCCGCTCAGGATGCAGCCCACATCAATCGCGAGATTCGCGAGGTCCTTCGCACGCACAGCTGACCGTTGGGACGCGACCGAAACTCGCGGGATGCTGCCACCAGAGAATTGAAAGCCCGGCACAAGCCGGGCACTTCAGTTATTCACACGTTGGCGAGGTCACTCTACCCCAGCTTCGCACTCATCGAAATCTTGGCATTCAAGACCTTGGAAACCGGGCATCCCTTCTCCGCCGCTTCTGCGTATTTCTGGAAGGTCGCAGCGTCGGCTCCCGGCACCTTCCCGACGACATCCAAGTGGCTCGATGTAATCGTCCATCCCGAATCGAGTTTCTCCAAGGTGAGAGTCACACTCGTGCTGATACTCTCCGGAGTGAGGTTCGCGCCTCCAAGTTGTGCCGACAGCGCCATCGAGAAACAGGCCGCGTGAGCTGCCGCGATTAGTTCTTCAGGATTTGTCCCCGGCGCATTTTCGAATCGGGTGGTAAATGAGTACGGCGTATTGTTCAACACTCCGCCCGGAGCGGAGATCGTCCCCTTGCCTTCTTTCAATGCGCCTTTCCACACTGCACTCGCTTTTCTTTGCATGATCCTTCCTCAAGATGAATTTATGGAGTCAGTTTGCTGCGCAGCCATTGTAGACGTTACTTAAGATTCCGGGCGAATTCGGCTTGCGGATGGAAAAAAGCAGATGGGGTCCCGACGGAGATTTTGCCCGGGAACCAATTCAGAGAGAGCTTTGAGGCGAGACCGCGTGATCCGCCTGACGCCGTTCCGCTTCAGCAGACCCAAAACAGAGGAAACGGCAAAAACCTGTACCGCGCCCCCGCCTTCGCACGGTTCAAATTAGCGCCCCCGCCCGAAGCGGGCAATCCAGAAAACATGGTAGACACTGCGGCATTTTCACGAGGGCAGACGCGCATGATGTTGCTCAGCTAGGGTTGCTGACCCGACCCAGAGACAGCAAGCTCAATAGAAATCTGAGCAGCTCAGGTAGAAACCGCAGGCGGGGCAGCTCAATTTGCAACGATGTTCTTCCAATCTCGAAGAACAGGTGGGGCAAATCCGCGAAGCATCGACGGATTCAATCACTTGCGCGCCCCCGCCCGAGACACTTCGTGGGCTGGTCGAAGTTTTTGGACTACTATTACGCGGACTTTGGAACATTCTCGGAGATAACAGCAATCTTGTCCGTTACATTGACAGGTTTTTCGTTCACCGACGCGGGCAAATTGCTGCTCCAGCAGTCCGCAACGATCCGCCAAGCACCCAGTCGACGCCAAACCTTCAGATACTTTCCACGGTCGGTAGCGCTTCCGCTATTTTCGGAAGAAATGACCACCGAATAACGGCCCAGTTCCATCGCCATATCGCCCGAATAATCCACGCGCGTGGTCTCGAGACGCAGGTCTTGGTATCCGGCCTCCCCGAACTCGCGCAATTTTCGCTCGATCGCCTTGGGCCCCACGGCGGGTTCGTGATGGGGCGCCATGAAGACGGCGTCGGAAGAAAACAATCCTCCAACCTGGTCATAGTTCCCAGTGTTGAAGTTCATGCTGAAGTCTTGGGTAAGTCCGCGAATAGTGGACTCCACATCCAGAGAAGAACTCGAGCCCCCAATGGGGCTGCTATAGGGCCTGTACATCAAAACTACCTCCTGGGGAAGAGGCCGTGCGCGTTCGAATACTTCTAGTTTAGTTGATTCACTTTGGAAAAATCACCGAATCGCGCACCCACATTTGGCGAGATTGTAGCGCAAACCCGTTCTCGGTGCGCAACAAAGTTTTGCTCACTTTCGGCAATTTTTAGTGGGCACCTGCCATCCGTCGTCTAAGAAAGGGATCGGGAGCGGATACACCAGAAATGGGGGAGGCCTCCTGTCGCGTGCTCGTCAGTGATACTCTAGTCTGACTGGCCTTTGGGGGAATCACGCATGCCGTCCAAGTGCCAGCTACTCTGAATGGCTAGCGACGAACAACTCGACCTGTCTCCGCCCGAGTCGATCACCAGGCCTCTCTGGAAGTCGCTGGTCGTCAATTTTCGTGACCGTTTTCTTCCCGATCATCTGCCGCCCCTGTATCTGACCTCACGGCCGGTCAACCTGGGGTTGCTGCTCGGCGATTTTCTGAGATTGCCCTGGTACCGCACAGTTTTCACAAATCTGGGCGACGTAATTTCTCCGGAGATTCAACCTCCGCTCCAGCTCGAATCCCGACCGGTCGATGTTGGCGAGCTTCTCGGCGACCAGATGGCTCGCCCCTGGTGGCGTTCCCTGCTCCGCAGCTTGGCCGACGCCGTGGCTCCCGAAAGATTGCCGCCTCTTGATCTGACCTCGGAACCGGCAAACGCGGTCATTCCGTCCGACGCGCTGTTCCTCGCGTCCTGGTCTCACGTGATCAGCGGGCCCAAGGTTTTCCTGCCCGACAAAGCGAAACCGGTTTTAACGCCAGCATCGCCAGGCTTGGTCCTCCAGACTCCGTCTCTGCCCCCTCTCGACCCGGCAGCGGTCGCCTTCGTGCATGACCTCGAGGTCGATTTACGGCGCGATCTCCGACGGTCCCGCCGCCGCGAAAGATTCCTCGCCTTCCTGTTTGCGGCGGAAGTCATTGTTTTGATCGCTGGATATTTCTGGAAGCACTGATCCTTGATCCTGACCTAAGTCATCCTCGCTGGCGGTCCGTGCGAATTCCGCGTATTCTTCCCGCCTCCAAACGATCCTGAAATTCCCGAGGTGCTCTCGGCCCATGGTCATCCGACTCGCAGCCTTTGTCCTGTTTTTTGCCGTCACCATCCAAGCCCAGGACCGCTCCCACGCCCGGTCCATGGTAATTACGCGCGACGGCATCGTCGCTACCACCCATGTCCAGGCGTCGGTGGCAGGCGCACAGATCCTCGCCAAAGGCGGATCGGCCGTCGACGCTGCCATCGCGGCTAACGCCGTTTTGGGAGTCACCGAGCCAATGATGAACGGCATCGGCGGCGACCTTTTCGCCATTTACTGGGACGCGAAAACCGGAAAGCTCTACGGCCTGAACTCGAGCGGATGGGCGCCACAAGGCCTCACACCGGAGCATCTGAAGGCCAAGGGAGCGCAATCGATGCCCGTCGAGGGAATCGATGCGGTGACCGTTCCGGGTACCGTCGCGGGCTGGAACACTCTACACAGTAAGTTCGGAAAACTCGCCCTGAAGGAAGTCCTTCAGCCCGCCATCTATTACGCTGAACACGGATATCCGGTCCCGGAACTCATCCACGGCTTCTGGGAGGGTGCACTCGATACGATTGCCGGCGATCCCGAGAGCCGCAAAGTCTATCTTCCGGACGGCAAGGTGCCCGAGGTCGGCCAGATATTTCACAACCCGGACCTTGCCAAGTCGCTACGCCTGATCGCTTCGAAGGGTGCTGCGGCTTTTTACAAAGGAGAGATTGCCCACGCGATTCTGGCCACCTCGAAGGCGCAAGGTGGAACCATGGTGGCAGCGGACCTCGCCGAATTTTCCCCCGAGTGGGTCGAGCCAATTTCGACCCCGTATCGTGGCTGGACGATTTATGAACTCCCACCGAATGGCCAAGGCATGGCTGCGCTCGAGATGCTCAACATCATGGAAACCACGCCGGCCTCGCCCGATGGCCCTTCAAGCGCCGCCGAACTGCACAAGAAGATCGAGGCAATGAAACTCGCCTACGCTGACCTGCACCGCTACGACGCAGACCCTCGCTTCGCGAAAGTCCCGGTGAAGGGTCTGCTTTCGAAAGAGTATGCGCAGGAGCGGTCGAAGCTGATTGATCCCGAGAAAGCGAACTGCGCCGCCAATTTCGGCAAGCCTCCCGCCAGTGAGACGACATATCTCAGCGTGGTCGATCGTGACGGCAATATCGTTTCTCTCATCCAAAGTAACTACGAGGAGTTCGGATCGGGCATCACCGTCCGTGGCATGGGCTTTGTTCTGCAGGATCGCGGTGCGCTCTTTTCCCTCGACCCCACCTCGCCCAACGCGCTCGCTCCTCGCAAGCGCCCATTTCACACGATCATCCCGGCGTTTATGGAAAAGGGAGACCAGCATATTGGTTTTGGCATCATGGGCGGCGCCAACCAGCCACTGGCTCACGCTCAGTTCGTCTCCAATTTCGTCGACTATGGCATGAACATCCAGGCCGCTTTGGAAAACCCGCGCTTTACGGTTAGCCCAAAACGCGGCTGTAACATTGTGATTGAATCCCGTGTGCCCGCGGAGGTCCGCGACAAACTCACTGCGAAGGGGCACATCTTGCAAGTTGATCGCGAATACTCGACCAATATGGGACGCGGGCAGGCGGTCCTGCACGATTCAAGAACTGGCGTGAACTACGGGGCCTCTGATGCGCGAGCTGATGGTTCCGCCGAACCGGAACCGCCAAAATACTAGGTTCGGGCTTGGGCTCCTACCGAACTGGCCAAGTAGACTGCAAGTTCCGGATGTGCCTAAAAAAAATCTGGCGGGACTGCTTCCTCACCCGCTGCGCCCTCATTCGCAGTCGAACTGTAGAAGACCGTCCCGCCTGCCCCGCAGTACAGAGACGAGATAGTTTTTCGGGGCAAATCAAAGTGCCAATTTTTTAAGGACTCGCGATTCGAGTATGCCAGCGGGCGCCGCGTCGGCTCTGTCAAGAAATGTAAAGTATGGTTACGAAGGTGGGTCTTCCTGGGATGTAAAATGCAAAAAGATCGGATCACGATGTTTATAAGTCGATGATTTTTCAGCTGGGAATCACTCCGTTCTGGATCCGGACCTGCCTACGCTAAAATATACATATGCGATATCTGGTTCGAGCCCGGGTCAAGCCGGGGAAAGAGCACGATCTGCTGCGCACCATTGAAGATGAGTCGCTTGGACGGGGCTCTGTTGCCGAAGGCGAGTACCTGCGCGACATGCAAAACGCTCGACTCTGCGCGGATGGAACTGCGCGATGGGTTGAGGTTTGCTATTGTCCGACGCCGCTTCAGGAAGAACGGCCTTATTGGGAAGAGTATTTTGATCTGACCAAAGTGCAAGACGCGCACGACCGCCGCCGCTGCCGTGATCAGAACGGGACCGAATACTGGGCGTGCTCGAACTGCGATTGCACCGAGCGCCTCGAGAAAAAACTCGCTGTCACGGGCACAGCATTTCTGGATGCTCTCAAGCGCGATGAATCAAAGTGATCCGGCTAGGCAGGCCATTCATCCCATAAAGAAAACCTGAGCCGCTACGCCGCCGCGCTAATTCGCCGGATTAGGTCCTCTTGCTCAGCCTTGTTCTCTGCACCAATCGTGAAAGCATCCAGAACGCCCAACGAGAGCGCATATTTCAAAGCTTCGTCCTGGCGGCCTCGCAAGTCTCCCTGGCCCAGAATCTTCATCCCGATCACGCCCTTCCCGGCCGCCTTCATCTCGCGCAGAACGCTGACCACCGTCGCCGGATCCGCGTCCATGTGAGACCCGATCGGATTGATTCGCGCCAGGTCCACATCCACCCACGGCGACTTCGCCGCTGCCCGCAGCGCTTCGATGCTGTGACACGAGCAGCCATGGGCGCGAATAATTCCTTTATCCTTGGCCTCCGAGAGCACATCCATCACACCTTTGTAGCGCTCCGTCCAATCACCCTCCGTCAAGCAGTGAATCAAGCAGACGTCGATATGATCGACGCCCAGCTCTCTCCGGAAGCGCTCAAGATCGGCTCGCGCCGACGCCGGGTCTCGCGCCCAGGTCTTGGTGAGAACCGTCACCTTGTCGCGCGGAACATGCTTCAGCGCCTCGGCCACGTGAGGGTGACTTCCATAAGAATCGGCGGAGTCGAAGAAACGAAGCCCGCGATCGTATCCATTCAGCAGGAGGTCTGAGAGCCCTTTTACGCCCAGCGCGGTCTGGTGGGAGTGCCCGCCACTTCCGACTGTTCCCGTACCCATCGCCAAACGGCTAGTCTGGATGCCGGTCTTGCCAAGCGTGACTGTGTCCGAGGCGCTGAACTTTTGTGGCAGCGCAGGCAGAGCTTGCATCACCGATGCAAGGCCGTGGGAAGTGAGCCAGGCGGCTCCGATGGCTTTTGCGGTCCCCAGAACGAAATCGCGGCGTCTCATGCAGCACCTCCTGGGATTTTCTATTTTAGACGCGGCGCAAGCCCAATCCGTTTGAATTTACGAACCAGTTTTCACTTCCCGATGCCAGACCAGGTCTTCTCCCTCCCGGCGATCCACAAAACCCGTGATCTTCCCTTCTTTGTCTCTCTGAAAGATCTTGCGCACCCGCGGCTGACCGGGGATAAAGAGTACGTCGCGCACCTCAACTCTCACAGGACTTGGCGGCCGCTCCGGCCTTCCGCATGTTAACTGCTTTCCATCCCATTGAATGACATATACGAGATCATCGCCGCCTGAATAACGGCCCGCATATTCGGCGAGCACTGCAGCCGGCAGGTCGATCGCAGGCGGATCCTTCAACACCGCATACACGTGAACCAAATACAATTTCCAGGCGCCGGCATCTCGGCGCCACGTTTCCGTCATCAGGTACTGCGCGTGGAGAATTTGCCCGTGGTAGTTCTCTTCTTCGTCGTCCGTATGGATCACTGTGGCAAGATCCCTATCGATGTGGGCAGAGTACGACGCGATGCGAAGGCTTCCAGACGTCCCGGCCGGCAAGGGGTCGAGTTGCTTCAGGTACTCTGCCCGATTCATGATGACGCTGTTTTCATCGACGTAGACAGCCTCCCGCGCCAGAGCTTCGTCCCACACCTTCCGGTCGCCAGGGGCAATTGCATCGAGCAGCGCTTGATCCTTGGCGCGGAGAACTTCGACCGTCGGATCGGCAGGCTCAGGGCTCGCCCCGGCCACCACGGCTACTGCCATGAGCAGAAGTACGAAAAGAACCAAGCTCTTTTTCACATGGCCTCACTCAATTTGGATATTCGGATCTATGCCGAACCGTGCTCTCCCGATTGTCGCCACCTGCATCGGCTATCTCTTGAGATAGATCATTAACCGTCGGGTTAACGAAAACGACTAGACATTTGAAACCGAATCTCGCCCGCACAAGCCGTCCGACCCCTATCTCATTGATTTTAATGCCGAACTTTAAATCGGTTCGGAAACTCGCTGCGCTTCCGACTTGGCATACCAGTTGCTTTAGCTTCATCTGTGACCAATGCGGTGGCCAGAAGAAAACGGCCTCGCCGGGAGGAATCACATGAAGTTCTCCAGAGTAATCGCATTACTGGCGCTGATGGCGCTACCGACGATGGTCGTTCCCGCCTTTGGGCAGCAGGAAACCGATCCCACCTGGTACGATCCGTGGGCGCCCGCGCTCGTGAAGCCAGCGACACCGACGCAAACACCGATTGCCAAGAAGGAAACCAAGGTGACATCGACCACAACGACGGTCGCACAGCACAAGGTCAAGAAATCTGTGCGCGATCAGGCGCAGCGCCAACCCGAACGCATTCAGGCGATGTTGACCACCAAATAAATTGGTCCACCCAAATTGGGGTTCAATGAGAGGGAGCGAGTCACAAGAGACTCGCTCCCAAGTGTTTTCGAGCCCAGCCCCACGCCCATCAACCTTACTTCTTCGGCCGCGACTCAGGAGGAACTAATCCTGCGACGCGGTAATAGCCCACCAATTGCCCGTAATGCTCGCCGTCGTGCTCGATGAATCCGTAGGCGTAGTCGGCGACCCGCACCGAATTATGGCTGTACGGATCAGTGATCCGGTCGCCCATCCCTTTCTCGCCTTTCGCCTTGATCGCCTCGGCTCCGTCTGCAAAGGCCTTCTTCACGTAGGCCACGATGTCGGCCTTCGACTTGAAGAGTTCACGCTTTGGGTTTTCTTCCGCCGGCGGTTTCTCACCCTTGACTACGTTCGTGAAGTAGTAGTTCACCCCCGAGGCATGGAGTAACTGCTCCGCAAACGTGCGTTGGGCCGGATTCGGCTTGAACTCGTACTTGTCCTCGGGAAAATCTTCCGCCATCGCAATCAGCTTCCGCCCGATGTCATTCCACGATTCGAGCACGGCCTGCTGCTCGCTCACAACCTTCGGTTTCGCTCCCGCATCTTGTGCGCTGATATTCAAGGTCCACAACCCAGACAGCACGAACGCCGCAACCACCAGGACGACTCTTTTCTTCATTGCTCGCTTCTCCTTAATCGACGTGCTCGTTTGAATCCGGCATATCTTAGTCGGAATCCACAACTTCGCAAACAGCCTCTGCGATCAGACCTGTTTTGATTCTCCGCAAAATCCAGGCCTGTTTCGGGAAAACCCCGCTTCACAATTCGCACATCCTGTTGTGCCGCCCTGTGAACTGGCTTCCATAAATGTCTCTGACGATGGCCTTGGGAGATTGTCACCATGAGCCCTCGGCGTTTTTCACCCTGTCGCCGCCTTGCTCTTGTGACCGGGCTCCTGGCTTGCGGCTGGCTGACCGCCTGCGTCGGCGCTATGCGGTGCCGGTCCGTACCAGCACTGATCCTTAGCCTAATAACTCCCTCATGATGGCATCGAGGTGGACCCGCGCCCCATCCACGTGCGGAAAGTCTGTATTGGATTCGTTAAAGACCAGCGACAAGTCCGTCCCGGCAAGAACGATGCCGTCCAAATGTTCTCGCTCGATCAACCGGAATGCAAGACTACGCAATCGTTCGTACTGTTCCTTCGTGCCCCGGCCCCCATTGGCCATCTCGAGATAGGTTTCATGAATGACGCTGATCTCGTTGGGACCGGGCAGCACGATCTCGGCCTGCGGCATTTGCCCAAACATCTTCTTCTCGATCGCGAAGCGTGTTCCGAAGATCGAAACACGGCAAAAATTTTTCGCGAGGGCCTCCCGTCCGATGGCGTCGATCAAATTGACGATGGGAATGGGAGCGAGCTTCACGAGTTCCGATACACAAATGTGTGGCGTCACCGCAGGAATCGCGGCTACCTGCGCACCCGCGCGCGCCATCCGCTCGATCAGTTGCGCCAGATATCTGGCTAACTCCGGCGTCTCGTCCGCCGCAGCGTGCTTGAGCACGCGCTGCATGTCGGCGTGCACCATCACGAGGTTCGGAAGGCAGCCACGCGACGCGTGTGCCTTCACCAGTTCCTGGTAGTAGTAGACGGTCGCTCCAACACCCAGCCCACCGACCAGGCCAAGACTGCGCGGTACCGTTCCGTCATTCATTCCGAAACTCCACAGATTTCCCGCAGTGGGCCACGATGAACAGTATCGATTGTAGGACGTGTGAAGTGGATAGCTCTCTTCGCCGGTAAAAACAAAAAGCTCCTCCCGATTTTCAGGAGGAGCCTTGGTGAGGACTCAGCTTTGGCTTAGAAAATAATCTTCAGCGCTAATTGGGTGTTGAACGCTTCTCCGGGCCCGAGTCCGGGAGCGCCGTTGAAATCGCCAATCGTATCGGTCACTTGGCCGAAGCCTTTTGCTGTCGTGCACACTCCCGTCGTGGGATCGGGACCGCAGCTCGTGCCGACGGAACCGACTCCCGAGGCGAAGTTTTTGTTGTTAAACAAGTTGAACATCTCCACCCGGAACTGCGCCTTGAATCGCTCGGTGATAGGGATGTTTTTGATCACCGAAAGATCGAATTCGTGGAATGCAGGACCTGCGTACTGGTTGCGCCTCAGGTTGCCACCCAGGTAAGGCCCCGTCGGGGCACGAACCGCATCACCAGGGCTGCAGAACGCCGCCGGATTCCACCACTGGACACCGGTGAAGCCGGTGGCACTCTTCTGGAACGAGTGAGACACGCCGGCGAACGGATCGCCGATGCGGCTCAGGCCCAGCAGGGTTTCATCGGTTGGTTGTCCACTGTGAAACGTCATCAAACTGTTCAGAGCCCAGCCGTTTGTAAGCCACTTGGGACCGCGCGAAGAACCGGGAATATCCCACGTGACCACACCGGAGAAGTTGTGCCGGGTATCAAAGTCTCCGTTTCCCTGGTCGATTTTGAGATTCGTGACGCTGTCTGCAAGCGCGCCACGGTACTCGCTGATCTGGTCAAGCGTGTGACCCCAGGTGTAAGCAAACTGCGTGTTCACTCCATGCCAGGCACGAAGCCGCAATGTGGATTGGAGTGCGCTGTAAACGGAAGTGCCGATGCTGCTGAGCTGGTTAATATTATTGAAATTTGCATACGCTGGGAGTGGACCAATGTTCTGCATGATCGACAACCGGCGGCCTTGCGTGCCGACGTATCCGACCTGCCAAACTGCCATGTTCCCAAGTCCCTTTTGAACATTCAGGCTGTATTCCAGAAAATACGGCGTACGGAAGTGCTGGTTGACCGCAAAGACGTCCAGGGACAGGGGAAGACCAGTCACGGGGTCGAAACATCCATTTCCCGTCGGGCAAGTCTGTACGGCCGGGAAGATCTGGACATTCGGCTGCCATGTGTAGGAAGTTTGGCCGGCCGTATTTTTTGTGTACGCCGCAACCGGCTTCGGACCCGCAGGATTGTCCTCCAGTCCGTCGGCGTTGTTCGGCGGACGGAAGTCCAGGAACGGATTCATGTTGATCTGGTCATAGTGGATACCGAATGAACCGCGGAGCACCAGATCCTTGCCAAAGCCTGGTTGATAGGCGAATCCGACTCTCGGTCCAATCGCCTTGTGGTCGGGCGGGAAGATCGCATTGATGTCGCTCCCCTGGATCACAAGTCCCTTCCCCGGGACAAATACGGCGAGGTCCTTCTTGCCGTTGTGCAGAGGTCCAAAATAATCCCAACGAAGACCCAGATTCAACGTCAGCTTCGGTGTGACCTGCCAAGCGTCCTGTCCGAACAGGTTGAATCCGTTGACCAACACCTCGCGCTCGGCGTTGCCGACCGAAATACTGGAGCTCGCCACGTTCCCTGCCAGGAAGTCCGCGAGGGAGCAAACATTGGGATCCGACACGACGCACTGTGGGGTTGTCGTTGTACCGATGTTCCACGGTCCCTGCGATCCGTCGAAGTTGAATTTCCCCAACGAGTGGCGGAAATAAAATTCGTCTACGCGCCCTTGACGAAACTCTCCGCCAAACCGGAACTGGTGCTTGCCCACCGTGTACGAGACGATGTCAGTCAGCATCCCGGTGATGTCGTTGCGGCCTTGCGGAGGAGTAATTCCGATCTGCTCGAAACCGGAAATGATGATGTTGGGCGCGCCCAGAATCGGCTTTCCTTTGATCAACGCATCCGGACTGAGAAAGAGACCGTACGAGCGCGTATCGAAACTGCGGTTCGCGTCATTGAACGTCTGGTTGAAATAGTTCACCCCGAATAGAACCTGATTGGTCACCTTCGGCGTTAGCACCGAATTCAGCGTGATCGCGTAGTTGTACACGTGAATCGGCGCCTTCTCGAAATAGTAAGAAAGGTTCGAGCTGGCGGTCGCCAATGCCGCACTGCCACCCAGGGGCGCTGTCTGGCTCCCCTGTCCCCCAAACCAACGCGCTGACAAATGATGGTTTTGGGTGAAATTGTGATCGAGCTTGATGACGCCGTTGTAGCTGTATCCCGTTGAAGGGTTCGTAGCGAAGAAGTTGCCTGACCTCGCGGGGAGATTCGCAATGTAGGGTGGCCAGAAGTTCGCTTCCATCTGCTGCGAGATGGTGCTTTGGCTCACTGGCGCGTAAGCCCCGTATATGCCCCCCTGATTGGCAAGCAACGCCGCCGCTGCGTTGAAGTACGCTTGCGAGGGTTCGGTATTCTGCCCCGAAAGACCAATCGTGTACTTTTGCCTCTCGTACGTGATGAACCAGAACGTTCTGTCCTTAATGATTGGACCGCCCAGCGATAAGCCGTAATTCTCGTTGCGCAGCGGCGGCTTGCTGCTCGGCAATCCCTCGGATTGCAGCAAAGCCGGGTTGAAAAACGGCGTCGCCGCTCCCAGCGAGGTATTGCGGTTGTAGTAATAGACAGATCCGTGAAGCTGATTCGTTCCTGACTTCAATACGACGTTGACGATCCCGCCCGCGTTGCGTCCACCTTCGGCAGCCGAGGCACTCTGAGAAGCGAATTCATCGACCGCATCGAGCGGCATCACGACGCCCGCAATTCCGGAAACGCCACCCTGATTGACCGCCGGAATGTTGTGCCAGAAATCGTTATTGTCGACGCCGTCAATCTGCCAGTTCATCTGGTTGGCGCGCGTCCCATTGAGCGATCCAAATCCGCCCACCGAGTAGCCCGAGTAACCGGGTTGTACCGCGATGAACTGGGTGAAATCCCGGCCGTTCATCGGGACATCCTGCACGGATTGCGTGGGCAGAATATTGTCCTGTGTCGCCGTCGTGGTATCGAGCGAGAGCGCCGCCGCGGATACCTCGACGCTCGTTGACGTCTCGCCGACCTTCAACTTCACGGCCAGCGTATAGGCCTGTCCGGCCATCACCGCGACGTTTTCGGTTGTCAGCGTCGAAAAGCCGGCTGCATTTACAACGATCTTGTACGTGCCCAGAGGAAGGTCCTGGAAAGCGAACTGGCCGTCAGACGTTGTGCTGGTCGTCAGCGTTACGCCAGTGGCGACGTCGGTGGCCTTCACTGTCGCCCCGGACACCATCGCCCCCGATGGGTCGCTCACCGTACCGTTGATGGCTCCTCGAAACGTTTGTGCGTATCCCGCTACCGCAAGAACCGCCAACACGATCACGCTTCCCAATAAGCGTCGCATATTCCTCCTCGGAAACCTGAAAAGCTGAATGGCTGTAATGGATACAAAAGGCTTGGGTGCCACGAAGCAGGTTGTGAACCAAACTGAAGATGGCCGTTTTTCCATTTGCTGCAATAGCTTACAAGCATTCATCGATCGGGAATACATTTCGTCAGAGATTCACAAGGCTGACAATATGAGATTTCGTAGATTGCGTTCGAGACTAGGCTAGTGGGTGGGCGGTTGCAAAGGTCCTTGCGCTGGAGCACGAACTGACAATACGAGGGTGCTTTTTGGGGTCCTTCATCGGCCCGCCGAGATCCTACGAGCCCGTCTTCTCGTCGCGGGTGCGGAGCCAGTCGATGAACATCTGCTCGATGGGCTTGTCGTAAGCCATGAGGACGTGGCGGACGGTGTGTCCGCTAACGAAGTGGCAGACTTCCTCGGCAAGATTCTTGGCGTGGTCGCCAGCACGTTCGAGGGACTGGGTCATAAAGATGACCTGCAGGCTGCCCTGGCGGGCGATATTTTCGGGGTTCTCGATGTGACGCAGGAAAATGAGGTTGCGCAGTCGGTCCATTTCGGCATCGGCGCGCAGGACGTCGATGGCTTTCTTGACGTCGCGCGCCGAGAAGGAATCGCCAACGTCGGTCAGCATCTTCTCGAGAACGGTCGCCATGTGAGTGAGGTCACGGACGTCTTGCGGATCGAGACGTCCCCCGGCAGCTTGCGCACTGTTGGCGAAGCTCAGGAGCAGATCGCCGATGCGCTCGAGTCCGATCATGAACTTCATACACGCGAGCAGTTCGCGCGCTTCCGAAGCGCTAACCTGGGTGATGGCTTCGGTGACGCCACCATCGATCTCCATGTCGAGCTTGTCGAGCTCTTTTTCGCGCTGGCGGATCGAGTTGAGCAGCGCCGGCGCGCCGGTGGCGATTCCCTCCGCTGCGGCACCCGCCGCTTCTTTCGCCACTTGACACGCTTTCACGGTGAGCCGCACCAAATGACCATACGCAGGCTCGGGGGGCAGACTTTTGACCGTGGCAGTACTCATGCGCGGTTTCCTCCGGGGCGATGCGGCCTTGGGTCGGGCGCCATCGTGCTCAACGCGGGGATTATATCGAGGGTCAGGCAAAACCGAAGAATAGGATGTTTCGCTTGGCCGTGGGTTAATACGAGGTGAATTCTGCCACGAAAATAGGGCAACCGTGCTAACACCAATGTAAATGAAATGTAAACAGGCGCCCTTTGTTCGTTCGAATCAGGCAGTCATCGCGATGGGTAACGTGAACAGGAAGGTCGAGCCATGGTTGAGTTCACTCTCTGCGCGAATGGAGCCTAGATGAGCGAGGGTGATGTGTTTGGCGATGGCAAGTCCCAGGCCGGTGCCGCCGGACTCACGGGATCGGGCCTTATCGACTCGGTAGAAGCGCTCGAAGAGGCGTGGAAGGTGTTCCGAGGCGATGCCAGGGCCGAAGTCGCGGACATAAAATTCGACGCCGCGCTCGCAATTACGAGCGCCCAGAATGATCTTTCCGCCGGATGCGGCATACTTCATCGCATTCTCAATCAGGTTGGAGAAGACTTGGTGGATGGCTTCGCGATCCGCGTTGACCGGCGTGGTGGCAACTTCTTCGACGGTAAGTTCGAGTCCTGAAGCCTTCGCGACTTCGCGAAAGCTTTCCACAGCATCGTCGAGCAGATCAGCGGGAGCAGTCGGTTGCGGAACGAAACGTTGTTCGCCGGATTCGACGCGCGCGAGAGTGAGCAGATCTTCGGTGAGGCGCGACATCCGCGCGGCATTCTTGCGGACGATCTCGAGAAATTCGCGAACGTGGCCGTTGTCGGTAGTTGAGTCGAGTAACGTCTCAGTGTACCCCTGAATAGAGGTGAGGGGCGTGCGCAGTTCGTGTGAAACATTGGCGATGAAATCACGGCGGGTTTTCTCGACGCGCTCGGTTTCAGTGAGGTCGCGGAGCACAGCGACCGCACCACCACCCGGAAGCGGCGCGGCCGTCACATCAAAGCTGCGACCGGGCACAATGGAGGCGGCGCGGGCAGAGGCAAATTTCTGTCCTTCGGTTGCACTTCGCAAAGCAGCGAGGAATTGTGGGTCGCGCACCGTCTCGACGACGGGAGCCTGCAGGCGAGTACGTTGCGGGACGAGGCGGTCCATGCCACGATTCGCCCATTGCACGCGGCCGTCGGCACCGACGGCGATGACCGCGTCCTGCATGGAGTTGAGCAGGGTCTCGAGTTGTCGTTGGCTGGTCTGCACCGCGAGAAAAGTTTCCTCGAGCTTGCGGGCGGTTTTGTCGAGAGAGGTGGCCACTTGTCCGATCTCGTCCAGGGATGTGGCGGAGATGCGTGCAGTAAGGTCACCCGATGCAATGCGCTCGGCGAAGCTGACGATGCGTCGCAGGCGCCGAGAAGTATAGTGCGCGGCGATCCCAGCGAGGACCATAACGATGATGAACGCAACACCCGACCCCAGGAGCAGAGTGTGATGAACTCGCTGTGACGCTGCTTCGACATCCGATAGTGGGTAGGCCATGCGCACGGCGCCTCCGGAGATGGGCGCGGCGACGTAGAGAAAGGCAACGCCGATGGTGCGACTGCGGCGTTCGTCTACACCGATGTTTCCCCCCAGGGCTGACACAAATTCCTTGCGCTCGCGGTGGTTTTCCATCGAGGCAGCGTCAGCCTCGGAGTCGGCGAGCACCTTGCCAGTCGGATCGATGATGGTGGCCCGTGCCCCGGCGGCCTGGCCTTCCTGCGAGGCGATGTCCTGCAGGGTGTGCTGGTGATCGCTTTCGACGCGATTGGCGAAAAGGCGAGTTTTAGCGGTAAGGCTGCGCTGAATCTCGTCCCGTAGTGAGGCTTCCCAGGCACGGCGGATGGAAATATCGAGCGTGACTGCCGTCACCAAAACGACGAACGCGAACATCAGCAGCAGCTTGAAGAAGATCCGGTTGGTCACTTCGGCGCCTCGAAGCGGTATCCAGCCCCACGCACGGTTTTAAGGTAGCGCGGATTTTCGGGATCCGGTTCGATCTTTTCACGGATGCGGCGAACGTAAACGTCAACAGAACGCGGCGTCACATAAGATGTGTCGCGCCAGACGGAGTCAAGCAACTGATCGCGGGTAAAGACACGTCCGAGGTGACGAGCGAAATAGTCGAGTAGACGGAACTCCGTGGCGGTGGTAGTGACGAGTTGGCCGTTGACGGTGAGAGTCATCGCAACTGGATCGATTTCAACTTCGCCGACACGAATCGGGCCGGGGGCCAACGGTCGCTCAAAGCGGCGCAAGACGGCTTTGACGCGGGCGACTAATTCCCGCGGGCTAAAAGGCTTCGGGATGTAGTCGTCGGCACCGAGTTCCAGACCGAGAACACGGTCGGCTTCGCTGCTCTTCGCCGTTAGGAAAATGACCGGGATCGCGGCGAGAGATTGCGTTTGGCGAATCTGCCGACAGAGTTCGAGGCCGTCTTTGCCCGGGACCATGATGTCGAGAATGTAGAGCGTTGGCCGCTGCCGCTCGGAATCAGACAGCACTGCGTTACCTGTGGGGTAAAGCTTTACTGCGAAGCCTGCGCCTTCGAGGTGATGGCGGACCAGTCGCGAAATATCGGGATCGTCTTCGACGACGAAGATGTTGGGTTTCACGCCTGTATTGTAGCCGTACCGGCGCAGAAGCCTTTGATCTTTAACCGGACTGTAACAAACGACGTGGAGTTCCGGTCGTCAGTTGAAGAGAAGCGTCGTATTTCACGTCGTGCCTTGACTCAATTTCGCAATTTCTTTTTCGATGATTTGCATTCGAGTTGGACACTCCGGTCTCCAGATTCTTCGATCTGAGGGAAACGCCACCGAGTTGCGTGATCCAGAGACAAGGTTGCCCCGCGCGGATTCGAACCCTAGTCGAGAAATTCGCAGTCCGCCGTGTCCTTGCGGAGTAACCGCAAGCGGGGTAAGGTCTAACGGTAAGAGGTCTCTCCTGTGCGCCAATCTTCGGGTCCGTTGTATAGGTCCAGCCTCCGTTCAAATTTCGCAACGACTACGTTTTTCATTACTCTTTTTTTCTTGATCAGTTCCAGCCTGTCGATGCGGGGACAGACTGCGGAGCCGTGGGCGGGAGCGCACTTCGGCGAAGATCCCAAGGCGATCTACCACGCGGCTTCGGCGATCGCAACGCCTCTCGGCACAGATGCTCTTGTGCTCGATGAGCAAGAGCACTACACCTTCGACAGCGACGGGAAGCAGGTATACACACACTACCTGATCTATAAGATCTTCACGTCGAAGGGCGCGGAACAGTGGGATGCCGTCATGGTGCACTGGGAACCGTGGCACGACGAGCGGCCGACGATTCGGGCGCGAGTGATCACCAAGGATTACGAGGTCTACACGCTCGAGGACAAGGCGATTACGGACTCTCCGGCGCACGAAGAGGAAAACGAAACCTATGGAGATCAGCGTGTGCTGCGAGCGCCGCTGCCGGCGATCGCTCCGGGTGTAGTGGTGGAGGAAGAGCGCACTGTGCGAGAGACGGCTCCGTTCTTCGCGGCCGGGGTGGTGGCGCGAGCGTACGTGGGGCGTGGGGTCCCGGTTCACCACATGCGGGTGGAGTTGGAGGCTCCGTCGTCGTTGCCGCTGCAGTACGAGATGCGGCTGTTGCCGGACGCCAAACCGCAGCGAACGGAAAAAGATGGCAGGGTCTCGGTGGTGTTTGATTTCGGTCCTATGGAAGCACTGGACAATAGCGAGCCGTTCCTGCCCAGTGATGTAGCAGCGTTTCCCAGCGTCGGGTTCTCGACAGGCAAGTCGTGGAACCAAATCGCGGCCGCGTATAGTGGCATTGTGGAGAAGCAGATCGGTGGCGCAAATGTGAAAGCTCTCGTAACCAAGCTGATCGCAGGACAGACCACGCGCGATGAAAAGGCCGCGGCGATCCTCGATTACCTGAATCACGAGGTCCGGTACACGGGCGTGGAGTTCGGCGAGAACAGCATCGTCCCCCACTCGCCGATGGAGACGCTGAAGCAGAAATATGGAGACTGCAAGGACAAGTCGTCGTTGTTGGTGACGATGCTGCGAGCGGCTGGGATCCCGGCGTATGTGGCTCTGCTGGATGCAGGGTTCGGCGAGGATCTTTCCCCGGCGCTGCCGGGCATGGGGATGTTCGATCACGCGATTGTGTATGTACCCGGGAGTCCGGATCTGTGGATTGACACGACGGACGAATACGCGCGGCTGGGGCAGATGCCGAACGCGGACCAGGGCAGGTTCGCGCTGCTTGCGAGGCCGGAGACAGAAGGGCTAACCAAGACGCCGGTGGCGACGTCCGCGGAGAACCTGGTGGTCGAGAAGCGCGAGTTCTACCTCGCGGAGAATGGCCCGGCGCGCGTGGTAGAGACCACTGAGCCGAGGGGCAGTTTCGAATCGCAGTATCGCTCGTACTACGCCGACCAAGAGAACGACGAACACAGGAAGGGCCTGACGGAATACATGCAGGTGCAGTATCTGGCGGACAAGCTCGATCGCATGAATCGCAGCGATCCGGGAGACTTCTCGAAGCCGTTCGAATTGACACTCGAGACATTGAAGGCGAGACGTGGCTACACGGATCTGCAGAGCGCGGTGGCGGCGATCCGGCTGGAGTCCCTGTTTGACCGTTTGCCCGAGGAGTTGCGGCAACGCGAGCCCGAAGAAGAGAAGAAAGCCGATCCGGAGAGCAAGCCGAAGAAGAAGCGGACAGCAGACTATCAGCTGCAGGCGGCGTATGCGACGGAGTGGCAGTACCTGATCGTGCCGCCGGCGGGATTTCGTCCGAAGCCACTTCCACAGAACATAAAGATGAATGCAGGACCAGCGGTGTTGACAGAGGAATTCTCCGCAGATGCAAACGGGACGGTCCATGCGCGATTGCGCTTCGACACAGTGAAGTCGAGACTCACGGTGGCGGAGGCGACCCAGTTACGAAACCAGGTGGCGCAATGGAGATCAGGGGAAGCAACGCTCATTCAGTTTGAGCCGGCGGCACAGGCGCTCTTCAAAGAAGGCAAGATGCGCGAAGGCTTTCTGTCTTATCGCGAACTGATCGCGCTGCATCCAAAAGAGGCCGTGCACCATTTGCAGATGGCTGACGCTTTGCTTCAGGCGGGACTGGGAGACGCGGCGAGGGAGGAAGCGCGCAAGGCGGTAAAGCTGGAACCATCGTCGGCTTTGGCGCAAAAGACGCTCGCGGATGTGTTGGAGTATGACGCGGTGGGGAGGAAATTTCGTCCGGGGAGCGACTATGCGGGAGCGGAGGCGGCATTCCGCGCGGCAGAGCAGCTGGATCGAGACGATCGTGCCATCACGGCAAACCTGGCGATCTTGCTGGAGTACAACCACGAGGGCCAGCGCTATGGCGTTGGCGGTCCGCTGAAAGAGGCGGCGGCAATTTATCGAAGACTGAGTCCGGAACAACTCGCGAAAGTGGGTCTCAAGAACAATCTGGCGTTTGTGCTTTTCTACGCGGGCGAGTTCGCGGAGGCAGAGAAGGAAGGCAACGCGTTGAATCCGCAGTTGAACGCGCTGATCGTGGCGTGTGAGGCTGCGCAGCACGGGGCGCAGGCGGGACTAGCGGAGGCCAACCGGCGAACGTCGAGCGATGAAGAGCGAAAGCAGATGCTGCGAACTGCGGGCGAGATGCTGATGAATGCGCGCAGCTATCCGTCGGCCGCGGAGTTGATGGAGGCGGGGGCATCCGGGGACGAGGCGACACGCACCGAGGCGATGGCAGCGGCGCTGCGGAAGGCGCGTCGGCACGAAGAAATCGTCGCACCGAAGGATCCGACGGGAGTAGCGACAGAGACAATTCTGATGCTGGCGGACCGGGAGATCTCAAAAGAAAGGATGTTCGAGTTCTCAAGCCGTAATGCACGAACAGTACTGGAGCACATGGATCAAGCCGACCTGGAGAAAAGCCTGGGCGTGGGCAGAGTCTTCCGGAGTTCGATGGCCCGCATTGGATCGTCTCCCGATGTAGCTCTGGACCTGGTGCTGCAGATGATGGAAGTGAAAGCGGAAGGAAGTGATGAGTCCGGCTACCGGGTACACGTCAAAATGGCTGGTGGTAGGAATCTGACCTTGTTTGCTGTGAAGGAAGACGGGGTTTACAAAATTCTGGACACCCGCGAGAAGCCGAACGCCATCGGGCTGGAAGCATTAGACCGTGTAAATGCGGGAAATCTCGAGGGTGCGCGAGTACTGCTGGATTGGATCCGGGACGAACAGCACTTGGAAGGCGGCGATGACCCGCTTGGCGGATTGGTTTTCCCGAGGCTATGGACGAAGGGGAAAGAGGTAGACGCTGCGGCGATGAAGTTGGCAGCGGCGGGCATCCTGGTGCAGACGGAACCGACGGCGAGAGAGGGAGTCGCCTTGTTCGAGGCAGCACAAGAACACGTTTCAGGTGACGCGGCCATACTGAACGTCGCGCTGGGACTGGCCGAGGGATATGACGTCCTGCGGCAGTTTGACAAACTGCTCGTGGTGGCATCGGGGTTGGCGAAACAGTACCCCGAGTCGCGGCAAGCCTTTCTAATGCAGTCGTCGGCGCTACGTGGGTTGGGTCGTTATGCGGAAGCCGATCAACTGGCGCAGGATCGGCTCAAGCGGCTTCCCGATGATCTGGATGGGATGCGGGCATTGGTGCGCTCGGCGACGGCACGGGAGGATTATCGGCTGGCGTACGAGCGAACGAAGGAAGTCGTGAAACTTGAGAAGAGTGACGCTTCCGATAAAAATGAGCTGGCTTGGTATGCGCTCTTCACGGGCAAAGTTAGTAACGAAGACGTTGAAACGGCACTGGCGGCGGCGCAGGGTAATCAGAACAACGGGAACGTGCTGCACACTCTGGGATGCATCTACGCAGAAGTGGGAAAGACGAAAGAAGCACGTGAGGTATTGGTGCACGCCATGGATCTCGGAAATCTCGACGAGCCCAATGATGCCTTCTGGTACGCGTTTGGACGGGTGGCGGAGCAGTACGGCGAACTTGACATAGCACGGGCCGATTACGAGCGCGTCAGCAAACCGAAAAATGCGATGCAAGTGCCGTCGTCGCCTTACCGTTTGGCAGAGATGCGAATGAAGGCGATGGGAACGGAGAAGAACAACAAGACAAACGTGGCGGCAAAGTGAGCGACGGCGCATTCATCGGTTCTCAAGTTCCAGGTTCTCAGTTTTCCCAATTGCCAGTTCACAGTATTAGGTCTCAGTAGTCTTTCTTGTTCTCACAATGTTTCAATTCTGCGCTCCGGAATTGGCGCTGTGATGAAATCCCTTTTGGAGTGGCACATGTTCGCGGACAAGAGCGTCCGCGCCACCCAAGCTCATTGCAGCTTCTCGTATTCGGCGTGGGCCTGCTTGAGCACGGGGATGTCGGGATCCGCGTCTTTCCAGGCGGCGAAGAAATCCTGGTACGCAGTGCGGGCGCGAGCCGTGTCTTTTTGCAAAGCATAGGCTCGAGCAGCGCCGAGATGAGCCAGCGGATAGAAGCCGCTCAGGGGATCGATGCCGCGATGATCGAGAATTTTCTGATATTCGATGAGTGCTTTGGCACCATCTCGTGCCTGCAGATAGGCGGCGCCCCGGTAGAACGGGGGAATCAGGTTTGCACCACTGGGCCCGCTGCCCAATTCGTAAGGCAATGCGGACTCAAGAGCGGTGACGGCTTTGTCCGGCTGGTTGCGTTGGAGGTCGATGGCGGCTTGATTGACAGCGAGCGCCACTTTGTTCAGGAGAGTGTCGGCCGGAAATTGGACGGCGAGGTCGTCGTTGAATTTCTGGGCACGCGCGACGTCCCCCAGCCGAGCCAAGGGTAAGGCGACGATGGACTTGGTGTCTTTGTTCAAGGCGAGGTTGATCGCTTCTTCTGCCTGCTGACGAGGCTCGCTCACGTAGCCGAGTTCCACTTCATTGGATGCCTGCACCCCACGCACGATAGCAGCGAATTCCTGCATGGCGTGCTCGCGGCACAACTGAACGACGCGGTCGAAGGTCGCCCGTGCGTCTTTGACATCGCCGCGGGCAAGCTGGCCGCGACCATGAAAGAAAAGCAAAAGCGGCTCATCCAGCTTGCCGGCAGTTTCTGCAACGATTCGCTGTTGAGCGGCCTGGTCACCCCGGATGAAGGCGAGCTGGTAGCGCCCGAAGCGAGTGGTGCGAGGGTCAAGTTTTTGCGCGGCGGCCTGATCCACTACGGCCTGGGCCTCGTCAAAGCGATTCAAATTGAGGTAGGCGTCCGTCAAATTCTGATAGGCGTAGCTGTCTTTGGGATCGAGGCGCATGGCCTCGGAAGCGTTTTCCAGCGACTTATCGAATTGACCAAGGTTCCCATAGCGAAGGGCAAGATTGTCCCAAGGCAGGGTTTCGCGGGGATACGTGCGCTTCCACTGCTCGTAGATCTCGATGATCTTGTCCGAAGTGCCCGTAACTTCGTCGTAGTAGTGACCTTCGATATAGAGCCGCTCGTGTTCGCTGGCCCGGTCTTTCAGGTCGAAGGCTTTCCGAATGGCTTCTTCCCGCTGGCGGTTTTGGCCAACATTTCCCGACGCGACTCCCAGTTCCGCCCACGCAATGGCAAAGTTGGGATCGAGTTCGACAGCACGCTTGAGAGGAGGAATGGCACCCTCGTCATCAAAATGCGTATGGGCAACGTGTCCCTGGCTGTAGGCCTGGAGCGCTTCCAAAGATGAAGTAGTGGCTTGCTCAAGCGGCGTGGCGAACTTCTGGACCGAGGGCAGCGATTCACCGAGCTTGCCGCGAAGGCTGGTAGCAGCCTTGTCGAGGGACTTAAGAACCTGCTCTTTGCTTTCCGATTCCGCCTGTTCGCTTGCGACGGTGTCGCCAGTCTGCGCGTTCACGGCGGTGAGCGTGATGACGTAGTGGCTGCCGAGCGACGCGATGGAGCCGTTGAGCATGGCTTTCGCGCCCTCGCGCAGGCAGATGTCATGAGCCACGTCGCTGGTGATCCGCTGGTCCTCGCTTCGTCCCATGAATTTGAGCGCTTCGCGGATGCGCGACTCAGGGAGGATGTTGAGATAGGGCGACTGTTCGAGTTGCGTGGCAAGCGCTTGCTTCAAGGTGCCGTCGAAGACGCCGTCGCCGGTGGTGTTGACGAAGTCGGTGAGCAGGATGGAGTCCTTCTCGGTGAGCTTGGCCGAGCGATGCGAAGCAAAGTACAAGCCGCCGGCGAGGATCAGGCCCAACACGATGACACCCGCAACGATATACATGCCCATGCGCGACTTGGGCACCGGTGGAACCGGGAGCACGGCGGCACTCACCGCGGAGGACGAACCCGGTACGGGTGCAACCCCAGACTGGGACGATGGAGGCGGCGGCGCGATAGGCGGCACCGCACCGGAGGACGATCCAGCGAGGTGAGAGCTTCCGGATTGTGGTCGTACCGGCGTCAAAGGCACGTCTTGAGCAGCGGGCACAGAGCCGGAACTGATGGCGACGGCGCGACCGGTGTCGGTGTCGCGCTTGAGGCGCTGCAGGTCGGTGCGCATGTCGGCGGCGTGCTGGTAGCGGAGATTGCGGTCCTTTTCGAGCGCCTTGGCGATGATGTCTTCGAGCTTGGTCGGCAGGTCGGGATTCAAGCGGATCGGAGGCGTGGGGGCACGGTCGAGAATGGCCTGAAAGATGAGCGCGGAGGTATCGCCGCGGAAGGGCAGTTGACTGGTGGCCATTTCGTAGAGAACCGCGCCAAAGGAGAAGAGGTCGCTGCGGCCGTCGAGTTCCTTGCCCTTGGCCTGCTCAGGCGACATGTACGCGACGGTACCGAGCGTGGATCCGGGGCTGGTCAGGTGCTCCTCGCCGATGGCCGTTTCCTGCGCAGTCAGGCCGTTGGGTTCGGCGGTGAACGACGAACTCGCGCCGGACACCTTGGCGAGTCCGAAGTCGAGAATCTTGGCGTGTCCGCGGCTCGTAACGAAGATGTTCGCGGGCTTGATGTCGCGATGAACGATGCCTTTGGCATGCGCCGCATCGAGCGCGTCGGCGATCTCGATGCCGAGGGTAAGCAGAGTGTCGAGTTCCATGGGCCGGGCGGAGATCATGTGCTTGAGGGTGGCGCCCTCGAGAAACTCCATGACGATATAGGCACGGCCTTCCTGCTCGCCGATATCGTAGATGGTGCAGATGTTGGGGTGGTTCAGAGCGGAGGCTGCCTGGGCTTCGCGCTGGAAGCGGCTGAGCGCCTGAGGATTACGGGCAACCTCGTCGGGAAGAAATTTGAGCGCGACGAAACGATGTAGACGGGTGTCCTCGGCCTTGTAAACCACACCCATGCCGCCCCCGCCGAGTTTCTCAATCACGCGGTAGTGAGAGATGGTTTCGCCGATCATTGGGTTGGAAAAGACGCCCGCTGGGCAGTCATCTTATGGACTGGCAGTGCGGCAAGTCAATTGGACGAGTGGGCTATCGGAACTGGGGTTGGGGCTCTCGGCTCTGGGCTCTCGGCTCTCGGCTCTACGTCGAGGTTGCGGGCTCCAGATCCGGCAGGGCGACGATTCTCGTCGCTCATTGCATCAAACGGCGCGTTCGCGCAGATAGTCACGCCAGCTTGCGGGAAGAGCCTCGAGCTGGATCGCTTGCTGCAGGAGGCCGGATTCGCCGCGCCCATGGTTGTAGTAGAGACGGGTGATGTCGGCGACAGAGACGCCAGCTGGGTCTCGGTGCACGACTTCGATCAGGGAACCTGCAGCGACCTCTCCTTCTTCGAGGACCGATAAGTAGAAGCCGGAGGTATGGCTGTCGATGAAGCGCTTGATCATGTCGTCGCGATCAAAGCGGATGGTGAGTTTGTAGCAGGGCATGCGCGGCTGGGTCACCATCGCGAGCGCCGTGCCGATACGCAGTTGATCTCCGATGTGAAGCTGGTCTTCAAGAAGACCCTCAGTAGTCAGGTTCTCGCCGAAAGCACCCCACGGTAAATCGGCCTGTGGAAGTTCGTTGCGCCAGTACGGATAGTGTTCGGAAGGGTATCCGTAGATCGCTTTGTACGGGCCTCCGTGAACGGCGAGGTCGGCCTGGCGGTCGCCACTGAGATTGAGAGTCTTCGCAGCGACAGAGCCGGCGACCGGGCTCTTGAAAATCGAAGTTGAAACGCGAGTCCCCTTCCAGAGGACCTCGCGGGGCTGGCCCACATTGACGGAGATAACTTTCGCCTGGGACATGAGAATGAGATTCGCGAACGGATGGGTAAGATTCGAGGAAGACGCAGACGGTTCTCAGTTCTCGTTCCCGGAACCGGTCTCATAAATATTTTGGGAAGGGCACGGCTTCGCAGGCCGCGGAAAAAGTCGAGGTTCGTATCAGGGCGCCGCTTTAGCGGCGCCGTAAGCCCTGTAACATCAACGCCCCTTCAGGGGCTGAGGTCCGCTCTGAGTTTTCTCGCGGTCTTTTCCGCCATTCCGCTAAAAGCCGCTAGAGACGCGGCTTTCAGCCGTGCCGCTCAGGCGCTATTACCACCCGGGCTTTAGCCCCTGAGGAAAGCTTAGCCTTTGGTTCGTCGCGATCCCCACAGTTAGTTCATTCCCGCGGCGGCGTACCGCCGGAAAAAGCTGTCGGATTTCCATTCGGGCCGACGCGGATCGTTCGCGACCGACACCATGAGCCCGCGAATGATTTCTTCGTATTGCGCGGCAGCGCCGAGGTCGACCGGTTGCGCAAGATCGTCTGATGGCGCGTGATAACGATTTGTCAGCCAGTCTTTGAAGAGCTTCTTTTGTTCAGAGGAATTCGGGTCCGGCGCAACGCCCATCGCAAGCGCCGGAATTCCGTGGCGAATGAAATTGTACTGATCGCTGCGGATAAAGATGTTGCGCTGCGGCTCGGGATCGGATTGGACGTTCACACCGCGTGATTGCGCAACCTTACGGGCGAGGTCGCCGAGGTCGGACTCGTCGAGACCCCAGACGGTAAGAGTCTTGAGCGGAATAATGGGCAGGAACATGTCGATGTTGATATTGGCGACCATGGACTTGGGGTCGACGGTCGGATACTGCGCGAAGTATTTCGAGCCGAGGAGGCCTTTTTCTTCGGCGGTCACGAAGACGAAGAGGAGCGAACGTTTCAGGATCTCGGGCGATTTCTTCAGCGAGGCCGCGACGTCGAGCAGAACGGCGCTGCCCGAGGCGTTATCCATGGCGCCGTTGTAGATGCGGTCGCCGTTGATGGGCTCGCCGATGCCGATGTGGTCGATGTGTGCGGAGAGAACAACGTATTCGTTTTTCAGCGTCGGGTCAGAGCCGGCGAGTTTCGCGACGATGTTGGCGGAGTTGATGTCTTTCTTGTCGAGCTTCGCCTTGGCCTTAATGGAAGCGTTCAATGGGAAATGCGGAAGCGGTTTGCGGTCCTTGCCGAGGGCGGCGAGTTCGTTGAAGGTGTGGCCCGTGCCGGAAAAGAGCTTGTCGGCATTGGCTGGATTAAAAAGCAAGGCCAGTTTTTCGCCGGCAGTCTCGTTAAACACAGCATCGGCGAGGTCCATGCTGGGATGGTTGCGGTTGAGCGCTATGCGCGACCAGGGAACGTCCATAGAAGCGGGGTTGGGTATCGCAATGATGCCGACGAGTCCGGCATTGCGGAGGGCCTTCCAGCGTTCCGCAGCGGTTTGATAGTGCGAGGCCAGCGGGCCTGGAATCTCCTGCGGTGAACCGCTCAAGATGACGGCGATCTTTCCTTTGAGGTCGGCACCGGCAAGGTCGTCGTAATTCTTTTCGGGGACGGTGAGGCCGTAACCGACAAAGACGAGCGGACCTTCCACTTCCGGCGCGAGGTCGACGCGCGTATTGAAGATGAAGTCGTCGCCCTGGGCGAGCGGTTCGGGCTTGCCATCGTGGATGAGCGCCGCGCTGGACTCGGCTTCGACGATCTGGCGCGAGACCAACTTCACAGGCTGATAGTAGCCGTCTTTCCCCGCGGGCTGGACTCCCGATTTCTTGAGTTGCTCGACGACGTACGCTTCGGCCTTGCGCAGGCCTTCGCTACCGGTCTCGCGGCCTTCCATGGTGTCGTCGGCGAGAACCTTCACATGATCCCACCAGGTCTGACCGTTGAAATGATCGGGTGAGGTCGGCCGGGCGGCGATCGAAATAAAGAGGACAGCGGTCAGGAACAGCGGGGAGGTCCTTCTCAAAACGCTCAACATGGCATCGAGCCTCGTGCAGGCCGTGTGTCCGGCGAGTTTGAAAAACAGAGCGGCGATCATTTTACATAGCGTGTAACCTTGCGGCGGCCATCGAATCAGACAATTTGCGAAGGAGGCTGCGTGAGTACTGGGGAGAAGTTTGACGCGATCGTGATTGGATCCGGGCAGGCGGGAACTCCGCTGAGCCGGGCGCTGGCCGAAGCTGGGATGCGAACGGCGATGGTGGAACGCGAACACGTCGGCGGAACGTGCGTGAACGAAGGATGCACGCCGACGAAGACGATGGTGGCCAGCGCGCGGGTGGCATACCTGTCGCGGCGAGGCACGGATTATGGCGTGCAGACGGGGCCGATCCAGATTGATATGAAGCGCGTGCGCGAGCGCAAGCGGAAGATTGTGAATAGTTTTCGCGACGGCAGTCAGAAGCGAATCGAGCAGACCAAGAATTTGGAGCTGATTTTCGGAACCGCGAGTTTCAGTGGTCGCAAGCGTTTGGTAGTGCGCGCGAAAGATGGTAGAGAACGAGAACTCGCGGCGGAGAAGATCTTTATTAATGCGGGAACCCGCGCGTCACGGCCGGCCCTGGAAGGGCTGGATCAAGTTCCCTTCCTCGACAACGTTTCGATCATGGAACTGGATTCCGTGCCGGAGCATTTGCTGGTGCTGGGAGGCGGATACATCGGGCTTGAGTTCGGGCAGATGTTTCGGAGGTTTGGAAGCAGAGTCACCATCGTGCATTCGCGAGCTCAACTGATGGCGCACGAGGACACAGACGTAGCAGAGGAGGTAGCGAAAATCCTGCGCGAGGATGGAATCGAGATTCTCCTGAGCGCGAAGGCAACGCGCGTTGCGTCGAGCGGTGGGAAAGTGCAACTGGAGGTCGCGAGCGCGGAACAACAAAGAACTCTAGAAGGAACGCACCTGCTGGTGGCGACAGGACGCGTCGCGAATTCCGATACCCTCAATCTTGCGCCAGCCGGAATCGAAACCGACCCGCGCGGATTCATCCGTACGAACAATCGGCTGGAGACGAACGTCGAGGGCGTGTATGCGCTGGGAGACATCAAAGGAGGCCCAGCGTTCACGCACATTTCATACGACGATTTCCGCGTGATTCGCGCCAACGTGATCGAGAAAAAGAATGTGACGATCGAGGGACGGCTGGTGCCCTACACGATGTTCATCGACCCGCAACTTGGGCACGTGGGGATGCATGAATTTGAGGCGCGGCAGGCGGGACGAATGGTACTCGTCGCGAAGATGCCCATGAGCCACGTGGCGCGGGCGCTCGAGATGGACGAGAGCCGTGGGTTTATGAAGGCGATCGTTGACGCCAAGACTGACGAACTTCTGGGCGCAACGGTGTTGGGCGTGGAAGGCGGCGAACTAATGGCTGTGCTCGAAATGGCGATGATGGGAAAGGTGACCTGCAAGGCCCTGCGCGAGGGAATCTTTGCGCATCCAACCCTGGCCGAAAGTCTGAATAATTTGTTTGCCGCGATCTAACAGGTTTGCGAAAAAGATCCAGGTTAGTAAAAATCGGGAAGGCACGAGTTTACTCGTGCCACTAAGCCATTGAAAATGAGCCGGCGCTTCAGCGCCTGACGGCCGCTTTTTGGTCGGCAAGGGATTTTTTCCGCAGTCTGCTCGTGGATGGATGGGTGACTGGCTGCAGCGTTTTGCCGGGTGTTTACCGATCACACCTGACTTGTGACGACTGCCCTAGCCTTCCTCAATCTTCGTCGGCGAAGCTAATGCGGCGCGTGCGTCTCTTACGGACGATCGCAGCAAACGCTAAGTCCTTTATCCGATATTTTGCAGATAAGTTCTTTGACATCAAAGATTTTGGAAGGGTTTCCCGCGTAACCTTCTCATTCCACGAGACCGGGGGGAGGGGGATACCCCAAGACTTGGGACGAAAAAAGAATTTTGGCAATGAGGAGCAGAGGAGATGACGCCAGAAATATGACGTCATCCCTAGCCGATCAAGGCTTTTTCTTCTGAGCGTCCTGGGCGGCGAGCGCCTTCTCGGACTGGTCTATGGCGTCATGAAATTTTTCGACCGCGGAGACACCCGGCGGGCGAAGGGCGTCTTTGGCCGAGTATCGCCAGGCTGGTGCTCGCTCGAGAGGCATGTCCACGTCCCCCCGATAAACCTCGATCGTGTCCTCGGAGAAGCCGATTTCGCTTTGCGCTCGAGGCTCAGAATCCTGGGGCATTCCAGGTTGATTCATGCCGGGAACTTGGCCATGCTGCGCACCGATACGGTCGCTGTTGTCACCTGTTTGCAAGATCACGGGGCGATTGTCGATAGGGCTGTTCGCAATCGTGGGATTGACCATGCGGCCGTTCTCTCTGCGAACCGTGAAGATGAGGTCGGCGGCGGAGACTTCGTTGACGATCCGGAAGCGGCCCCATTTAATGAGAGCTCTCTCTACGTTTTCCTGCGCGTTACGATTGCCCGCCGGATCATCAAGCTTTTCACCAGCATCGGGGCTGATCATTACGAGAGCTGTTTGAGCACGCAGGACATCGGTGGTAAGAATCGGTTTGTTTTTCTTGTCCTTGGCGTACGCAAATGGAGAGAGCAGCAAAGCGGTTACGAGCAGGAGAGATGTACGCGACATAGCGTCCCCCTGAATGTGCCATGTGATTATAGGCCCATCAGGCTCGCCCCGCCTCGCATTGAGCTTGGCAATGAAGCTTGTAGCAACCTCAGTACAGCCGGAAGACAACCTCAATACTGATTTGGACGGCGACAGGGCGTCCATCTTTGACCGCGGGCGTGAAGCGCCATTTGCTGACCGCCTCGGTGGCCTTCTCGTCGAGGCCCATGCCCAGAGAACGAGCGATGAGCAGGTCGCGCGGATGACCCTCGGCATCGATCACTGCCCAGAGGAGGACCGTTCCCTGATACTTCGCCTTGCGTGCCTGTTCCGAGTATTCCGGATCGGGGTCATAGATGGCGTGCGGAGCCGATACGCCTCCACCAACACGGAAGACTCCGCCACCGATGCCCCCGCCGCGGCCCTCGCCAACACCCGGCCCGGTACCGACACCAACGCCCCCACCCTCTCCGCTGCCGATGCCGCCGCCGCTCCCGGTTCCATTCGACGGCGGGTTGAGGATGGCGGCCATCGGATCGCCCGTCTGGCCGAGTTGCGGAAGCTTCAAATCCGGAGGGCCGACGACGGTTGGGTCCACGGGAAGGTTGGGTGATTCATTTCTGACGACGGCTGGAGGTGCGAGTTGCTCGTTCGCAAATCGAGGTGCTGAGCCACGCGAGGCCGGCAGCTTGTCCCGAGTGCCACCGCCACCGCCGCCGCGACTTTCACCGGAGGCGACCGGCAGGATGTAGTCGACGCTTTCTGACAAACGGCTGGCGATCTGAGTACGGACATGAGGGGCGTTCTTTACCACCCACAACCCGGAGGTGAAGACTATAGCTAGAGCAGCGACATGCAGGGCGAACGACACGGCGAGATGCGAACCGCCCACGGGCATCATGCTCGTCCCGGTGCTGAATAGTGGCGGCAGGACTGAATCACGCGAGGCTCGGGATTTGAGTTGCGAATGCATTGCAAAAGTGGCGTCGAACACGTGACGACGAACGGGAGCTTGCGATGTGTGGGCCAGCAGATCGGCGCGCAAACGAGCGCGGAATTCGGGGCGCGGCAGGAAGTGGAGGCCGGACGCGGTCTCGACCAGCGCGCGGAGTTGCGCATCTTCCGGGCGGATCTTGGGAGCGCGCGCGCCGAGCACGGCGGAGATGGCAGCGTCGAGTTGTTCGATGTCGGGGCTAAGCATGACGGTTCCTCATTTGGTCTCGCAAATTCTCAATGGCTCGAAACTGCAGTTGTTTGATGGCGCCCTCACTGCGTCCAAGTTCGTGGGCAATCTCGCGAATACTGTGCTGGTCGACGAAGCGCCGGCGAATCACGTGGCGCTGATCGTCGGGCAGGCGATCGACGAGTTGCGCGAGTAGCGCCTGTCGCTCGGTCTGATCCAGAATCCCGGTTTCCTCGAGATCGTCGGCCGGGATCTCTGGATGCTTCGTAGCGCGTCGCCAGCGGCGCGCAATCAAGTGCACCGCGATGCCAAGCAGCCACGCGACAAACGGCGTGCCCTGCCACTCGAACGTCGCAATCCCAGAAAGAGCCTGGTGGAAGACCTCGGCGGTGACGTCCTCGGCCTCTTCACGGCTAGGCAGGCGGCGCGCGACGAAGGCGTAGACGCGGTCGAAGTTGGCCTCGTACAGCTCGGCAAAGCGGCTCGGGTCCCGTTGAGCAGCCTCGATCAGATGGCGCTCGGCGTCGTGCTCAGTAACGTTCAAGTCTCGTCTCCGCGATAGCCGGGGCCCGGATTAGGTTTTCTATTTATCTAATGATGCAAAGCGGGGCGAAGGTCACGGTCTGCGCGTGAGAAATTTTCGACGTTGGGAGTCACGAGGGCGCGATGCCTCCCGGCAGCCGGCGGGACGCCGGCGCTACAGTCGAGTTCTGTTCGGCCCTACAGGACTGGCCGCAGGAGCGGCTGGGGCGCCGATTCCGTGACGGGCTGCTATTCTTAGCGGGCTCGAAATGCCCGATATCCCTTCGACTGCGCTTTCCGACGCCCGCATCTTGGCGGCCTATTGCATCTTCCTCGCGTCGTATCTGGTTTTCGCGCTGGGGAAGTTTCCCGGCCTGAAGATCGACCGAACCGGGGCGGCGATCGTGGGCGCGGTGGGGATGGTGGCGTTCCGCATCGTGCGGGCACAAGACGCGCTGCACCATGTGAATTTCCAGACGATCGTGCTGCTGTTTTCGATGATGCTGATTGTCGGAAACCTGCACCTGGTGGGTTTCTTCGAGTGGAACGCCGAGGCGGTACTGCGCAGGCTGAAGCCGCAGCATCTGTTGCCCGCAGTAATCTTCACGTGCGGAATCATGTCGGCGTTCTTCGTGAACGACATCGTCTGCCTGGTCATGGTGCCGTTTGTGCTGAGTATCACGCGACGGATGAAGCTCCAGCCCCTACCCTATCTGCTGGCGGTGGCTACGGCGTCGAATATCGGGAGCGTGGCCACTATCACGGGCAATCCGCAGAACATGCTGATTGAATCGTTCTCGGGAATTCACTACACGGATTTTCTCGTGCACCTCGGGCCGGTCGCGCTGGTTGGATTGTTCATCGACTGGGCGGTGCTGCACTGGGTGCATATGCGAAACGCGGGGTTTGAGACGGAGACGAAGGATGAGATTCCTCTGCCGACGTTGGATTTATCGCGGCTGACCAAACCGGTGATTGTGGTAACGATCGTGGTGGTGGGATTTTTTGCCGGCGTTGATCCGGCACTGATGGCGGCCCTGGGAGCAGCCACCCTGCTCATCACGCGTACGCTGGAGCCACAGAAGCTCTATAAAGAGGTGGATTGGGGGTTGCTGGTGTTCTTCGTCGGTCTATTTCTGATCGTGGGCGGCGCGGAGAATGCGGGTATCACGAACAAGCTGCTGGAGATCGCCCATCACTGGAACTTGCAAAATATGGGGGTGTTCACGATCACGGTGGCAGCGCTATGCAACATCGTGAACAACGTTCCGGCAGTCATGCTTCTGAAGGCATTGGTGCCGGGATTTGCGAATCCGCGCACGACCTGGATGGTGCTGGCGATGGCGTCGACGCTAGCCGGGAACCTGACCATCACGGGAAGCGTGGCAAACATTATTGTAGTGGAGACAGCGAAGCCGGAGGTCGAGGTCGGGTTCCGGGATTATCTAAGGGTGGGCGTACCGATCACGCTGATCACTTTGCTAGTGGGGTGGGGTTGGCTGGAGCTAGCTTCGAGCTACTAGCTGCTAGCTGCGAACTCGGAGCTGTTAGCCAATCGATGTCCGACCTTCGGCCAAAAACGTAAGCCATCCGGTATGCAGAGGGATGAATCAATGATCCGAATTTTGGTTGCGTTATTTGTGATTGGGACAGGCGTCGCCGGCGCACAAACGCCTCCGTCTTCGAATGTCATCATGTATCAGGCCACGCTCGGCAACGTGAAGTACGTCTATGCGTCGGCCGAGCCGGTGGCGCATTTGAAGCCGGGCGACATCCTCGATACGAACACGCTCGACTGCTTCGGCGACGCGATCAAAAAGCCAGGGGACACGTTGAGCATGGCGCCAGGGGACAATCCGCTGACTGGTCCGTTTTTCGTCGAGGGAGCGGAGCCGGGAGACACGCTGTCGGTCAAGATTCTGGACCTTGAAGTCAATGGGGATCAGGGCGTGGGCGCGCTGGATCCGGAGTTCGGAGCTTTGAATCGCACAAGCTACACACCGATGCTAAATCCGCCGCTGCCGGAGCGGATATGGTTTTATCCCATCGATCACGCCAACAACACGGCGACATTTCAGGCGCATGATTCGAAGTTCACGGTGAAGATCCCGGTGCATCCGTTCTTTGGCTGTATTGGCGTGGCGCCTGCGGGCGGCGAGGCGCGCAGTTCGATCGTGCCAGCGGAGTTCGGTGGGAACATGGATTCTCCGGAAGCTAGCGTCGGGAACACAGTCTACTTTCCCGTCAATGTAAAGGGCGGACTGCTGTATCTCGGCGACGGACACGCCGCCATGGGGGACGGCGAAGTGGCGGGCGCGGCGATCGAGGTGCCGCTGAAGGCACGGGTGCAGGTGGACGTTATCAAGGGCCATACGATCCGCTGGCCTCGATTTGAGAATGACCAGGCAATCATGACGGTGGGAGCGTATCGTCCGGTCGACGATGCGCTGCGGATCGCATTCACAGAACTGGTGGGGTGGATTCACGCGGACTACGGCTTGTCGGAGCTTGACGCTTACGAACTGCTCGGGAAGGTGGCGAAGATTCGATTGTCGGAGATGGTGGATCCGAATTATGTCGTGGTTGCGTCGATTGAGAAGAAGTACCTGCCGGAGAAGAAGAAGTAAGCGGCCAACCGCCGACGACTCGTTCGTCGGTCTGGCCGGTGGCGGCGCCCGCTTGACACCCGCGCCGACCCAGCGAGAAGCTTAGGAAACATCCCTCGTAAGGACGAGAGCCAAGTCGACCGGGCCGCTGTCATTGGCTGGAGCTCTTGTACCGCTGGGCTGGATGTCGGCCCAGCATCTCGATAACTTCGCGGAAGAAACGTAACGGCTAAATATGGATCCGCATTCCATCCTCGATCCCAGCCACACACCGGAATTGACCGCTCCGGAAAAGGTACGCGACTGGCCGGGGACGCAGGCGAACGATGCCACGGCGCCAGGCGAACTTCGATTTCCAGCTGAGGACGGTGGGAAGTCGCTGGCGGGAATGGCGCAGAAAGACCTGACCGCCACCCTCCGACTTCTGGCGCAGCAGGCGCAATACATCACGGGAGCGAGCGGAGCCGCGATCGCCTTACGGGACCACGGAGACATGATATGTCGTGCGAGTGCAGGCTCGTCAGCACCGGAAGTGGGATCACTGCTACAGGTCAATTCGGGCTTGTCGGGCGAAAGCGTTCGCACACGGCAGACACTTCGGTGTGACGACGCCGCAACAGATACCCGGGTGAATCGCGAGAGTTGCGAGGCGCTGGGAATCGCTTCGGTGGTGGTGATGCCGTTGGTGCAAAGCGATGAAGTGATCGGTGTCTTCGAGTTGTTTTCGGACAAGGCACATGTGTTCCAAGGGCGCGACATCACGGCGCTGGAGCGCATGGGTACCATGGTGTTCACCGTCCTGGAACATGCAATGGCCGCGCATGGGGTGACAATTTGGCCTGAACGAACGAATGGGGAGGCCCAATCCCCGACAGGTGATGCAGGCACCGAGGCGGAGGATCTTGAGGGTTCCGCGGCTACGGATGCGACAGCCCAAGAGCAGACTTCTGACACGATCGATGGAGCGAAGGGTGGAAAGATCGCACCGGAGACCAGCGACGGGGCGGCGCTCGAGCCGCCCGCGTTCCCGGAGATTCCCGCAACGGTTTCGGGAGTTGCGCTCCATGGGTCAGTGCAGGTGGCAGGTTCCCCGGCCTTGGCTCCTGCGACGTCGCCAGGCGCTGGCGCCTGGGAGGACGAAAGCGACGAGATCCTGGGAGATATCGCGCGGGCTCCAGAATCTTCGTTGGCCAGTGAGATGGCGATGCCGACGCAGAACTTCCTCGCCACGGGCGCGGAAAAGGAAGAGGGCGACGATTCCATCCTGGACGGCGAGCCACCAGCGACGGCGGCGAATGAGCAGTTGTCAGCGGAGCGCCCCGCGATAGCAGAACCTCCGAACGGGGCCGCCCCGTCTCTGAGCGCACTAGCAAATCTAAAGAGATGCGAGGCTTGCGGTTTCCCGATCTCGGAAGGGCGCCGGCTGTGCCTGGATTGCGAAAAGAAGCAAGCGCCGGAAGGGACTGTAGGGCTGAGCGCTATGGCGGGGTTGGGTGTCTCTGAAGCTGCTAGTGGCTCGGCTCAGTGGGTAGCGGCGAACGAATCGGTTCTGGGAGACAGTCCGCGATTCCTAAGCGATGAACAAGAGGAGGCATCGTGGATGTCGAGTCACAAGTACATGATAGTCGCGATCATGATCGCGATCATGATCATCGCAGCGCTGCTCCTGGCGCGCTGATCCGATGTGACAACCGATACCTATCTTTGTGACAAATCCGGTGTGTGATTCTTTGCATCTATTTCCGCACAGTTTTTCACAGAAGCACCTTGCGCGACACTTTCTAGATGCTTGACAAACAAACAGCCCCTGCCTAGAGTGCGAATCAGAGCTGGACTCAACCACGTCAACAGGTGCCCAGGATATGAAGAATGTGTATGAAGTATTGCGGCAGAAAGAGCTCGAACTCGCACGTCTCGAGAAAGAAGTGGAAGCGTTGCGGGTGGTGGCTCCTCTGCTCTCCCCGGATGACAAGGAAATAGGAGCCGAAGGTCCCAAGCCAACCTTGGCGACGCAGACCACCCAACAACCGATACGGATTCCCCAGGCGGCCGTCAATCAAAACCCGCAACCCGCACGAGCCGCGGGTTGGGAAGAAACAGCAAAGCGCTGGCCATAGAGGACAACGACGTTTCAACCAGATTATCTGTCGCGGGCCCGGCCGGTTAGCCGGGCCGTCGCGTTTCTGAGCACTGACCGACCTCCTTGGACTCTAAGTCCACCAACACTGTCCAGATGGACATGCCCTTCTGAGTATCAAACTGGGCAAGATACCGAAAATTCCCAAAAGACTCGTCGTTTCAGAGTGATATACTCGCGCGTAACCAACCCTCTTTAATTAGGTGCGCCACAGTCGTCGCGTCTGGCCCGAAAAGATGCGGGGTAGGGGTGTCTACTCTTTGCTCGCGAGGGTCGAATGGGAACGGCAGCAACCAGAGCTCCGGAACGAATCAACAGTCCTAGCGATGGACCGCGAGTCGGGCGCAGAGTCGCAGCCCGACGGCGGTTGGCGGTCCCTTTGAATGTTACGGTCTTGCGTTCGGGAGTTCCCGACGCAGTGCCGGGGAGGTCCGTGGACGTCTGCGGGGGTGGCATCGGTGCGGTCCTCGCGGGCGAAGTATTCGCGGGAGAGTTGGTAGGCGTCGAGTTTCAAATCCCAGCGCTAGGACCGGTCCACGCAAAAGCGCGGGTATGCTATCAGGAGCGTTTGCGTTGCGGCTTGCAGTTCCTGGCGATCCCCACTGAGCAGCGCGCGATGATCGAGTCATGGACGCGCAACGGGCGCGAGAATGCATCTGCAAGCCCGCAAAAAGCACCCGTGAATCCCCTCCCAAAGTCAGGCCACGTCATCACGCAAACGGTTCCGCCGTTTGGCGGGTATTCGGTGGCGCAAGCGCAGACGAAGCAGGATTCCGAAGCGACGGCGCGTTATATCCGAAGAAAAGTACTGATGCTGCTAATCGCGTCCGTCATCGTTGTCGCCGGAATGGGATGGTGGCATTGGGAAGAAGGCTGGCGGGAACTGGAGTCGAAGCTACCAGTACGTGAGGCACCAAGCCAACCCCACGCAGCGGTGCCTGGCGACGTAATGATGCGACTGCTGGTGCATCGCGTCGACCCAGTGGCTGCAGATGCGGGCAGATCAGCGAAGTTGCACGGGCGTGTTCTACTGAATGCAGTGATTGGAAGCGATGGTTCTGTGCAGAGTTTGCAGCCTGTCAATGGGCCCGATACGCTGGCGCGTGCGGCAATGGACGCGGTTCAGTGGTGGCGGTTCCAGCCCTACCAAGTGGATGGAAAGGCGGTTCAGGTCGCAACCACACTGGAACTGGACTTCTAGCAAGGGCCGCCACATTGGAGTTGGAATCTTTGGAGAATGCCAGGAATTGATTACTTGGTCGCTCTGTTGTTTCGAAGTCCATCGAGCACGATCACGCTGCTTACTCCAAAACAGCCGACAGCCCCAAGCGCAATCACTTGGACGAGGTTAGGTCCCAGCCTAAGCCAGTCAGCGAACAACGCACCTAACGCACAAAGAATTCCGATCACATTCAACCACCGAGGAACGCGGACGTTTCGATTGACGTTCTGACGCAAGCGCACCTGCAGCAGAACGGCGACGAGACCGATGGCTGCCATGACCACCACAGCGACCGGGCTATGAAACGCGGTGGTACCCGAATAGATCACGATCAGCGCAATGGAGAATAGAAGCAGGCCGGAGGCAATGACAGTCCAGCGCCTCGGGCCGTGGGAATCGGTCTCGGGCAACAGTCCCTCCTGAACAGGAAAATTCATTGTAGACAGTTACTCGTCCGGAATCGAGCCCGGGACGCAGAAAATGGAAACGCTTTTCAAGCGCTGCCCACCAGCCACTCAGCTGGGCGATGCTCACCGTGATTGACGGCGTAGAGCACCAACTCGACGCGAGTCGAGATCCCGAGCTTGTCAAAGATGCGGAAGAGATACTTCTTAACCGTGTGCTCGCTCAGCGCAAGTTCCTGAGCAATCTCCTTGTTGGAAAGACCCTCAGCAACCAAAGCAACCACCTGTTCTTCCCGCGGTGTGAGCAGACTGCTTCCGGTAGAGCTGAGGATACGCAGGGAGGGCACCTGGGTCACCGACTCAAGCAGGTAGTCAATCTGTTGCGCGTTAGCCCAGATCTGTCCGCGGTAGACGACCTGGATACATTTGCAGAGCAAGCGAAACGGATACTCGGCGAAGCAGAACAGTCCGCGCACTCCTGAGCGGAACGCGTTCACGACCAGCTCACGATCGACCGACTCGACGAGCAGGATCTGCACAACCTTCGGATAGGCAACATGCAAGCGCCGAAGGAGGGCCAGATCTTCCCAGTTACTGTTGTTGCCATTTGTGGCGAATACCAGGACATCTGGCGACGAGGTCGCAACCGCCTGAAGCAGCATATCCACCACGAGCGGACAGGAAAATGCATTGAACTCCGGGCGGCGCCGCAATGCAGCCGTGAGAAGTTGGAGTTGCATAGGACTTGCCCCGGCTAGCAGAACATGAATCGGCCTTCGTGGCAGAGGCTCGGTTATTTTGCTGTCGTTAACAATGTTTTCCACAATGAGCCGATTTTAGGCAGGCCGACTCTCCAAGTCATGGTTGATGATCACCTGTTTTCGTGACGTGGTGAACATTAAAGACTCAATTGAAATGCGCTGGATTTTTCGGACCTTGCCTGTGCGTCTCGACTGTTGGGGGTATTAGCGAGTGCAGATTCAGCACGACTTTCGAGCGATTTCTTAGCAAAATCGTTGGCCTGAACCTTTCAGGAGGCTCCGAAGAAGTCCACTTTCGTAGACAATCTATTCGTGGACGAAACTATATCCGCAGAAAGGTTTGAATACGTCGAGGTTGACTGCCTTCGCACGGACTGAAGGGTTGCCGTGATTCCTTCACAAATCTACATGTCATCAACACAAGGAAAATACCTACCGAGGTGGACTACACCCTCTATGTCTTGCTCCTTTTGCAACGCGGAAGTACTTTTCGCATGTACGGCAGCGAAAAACGGAAGCAATGAAGCCTTATTTCTTATGTCTGTTGATAGCTCTCGCTGCCGTTTTTAGTCGATCGGTGTTCGAAGTCGCGCATGCCCAGGAAGCAGGACCGAACCGGGGGGTTCAAGCAGAACCTGTAGCTCCGGTAAGCAAAGCACCGGAGAAGTTTGGGCCAGCGACTTCTCAGCCCGCTAGGGCGGACGGCACGGGAAACCTTGCGCTCGGAAGGGAACGCCGTCCGCTCTACCGGTTAACCAAGAGCGATGTGCTCGAACTCAGTTTCTTGTTCACGCCCGAGTTCAATCAAACCGTCACAATTCAACCGGACGGATTCATCACGCTGCGCGATGCAGGGCATCTCATGGCCGAAGGCCAGTCCGTCCCCGAGCTCGAACAGGCGATCATCGCGATCTACAGTAAGACCTTGCACGATCCGCGCGTCACGGTAGCGGTGAAGGATTTCGAGCATCCATACTTCGTCGTGTCCGGCGAGGTGGCACGCCCGGGTAAATACGAACTGCATGGAAGCAAAACGATGGCCGAAGGTCTTGCGATCGCAGGCGGCTTTACCCAGCAGTCAAGACACTCGCAGGTGGTGCTGTTTCGGCGAGTTTCCGCTGAACTGATGGAAGCACATGTCGTAGACGTGAAAAGGATGCTAAAGCGCAGGAATCTGCGAGAAGATCCCTATCTTCAGCCGGGTGATCTTGTTTACGTTCCGCACAGTGTTATTTCTCAAATTATGCGATTCATGCCAGCCACCAACATGGGCATGTACACAACCTCGACGAACTTCTAGGAGCAGTTCCGAAAATCACTGCAGAGACTCGGTGATAGATGTCGGACGAAACGATTGCAAGCCGCATTGGCAAGGCCCCACCGCCCTTTCCGACTGCACGGGACGTTCTCACAGTTTGCTTCAGACAGAGGCGCGTTCTCGGTTGGACCTTCCTGTCCGTGCTCGTACTGATCCTGGTCTACGGATTGCTCCTTCCGTCATATGAAGCCCACATGGAAGTCCTGCTGCGGCGGGGTCGCTCGCATTGCTCGAAGCAATGGGTGCAGGCCTATGCGTGCTTGCCAGCGACATTCCGGAGAATCGGGAACTGGTGGACGGGGCAGGATTTCTTTTTGAGCCCGGAAGCGTGAGTGACCTAGAACGAATGCTGCGGTTCCTGCTATTGGATGACTCCGCTCGAGCGCGGGCGGGGCAGCGCGCGCAGCAGCGGGTTCGAGAGCAGTATCTATGTCCTGAAATTGCGGCCCAGGTCGAGGCCGCGTACTTCGATGTATTGGGCTGGGAGCAGCGATCCAACAATCGTTCGGCGGTTGATCGTGACAATCCTCCTCCGTGTAAGCCAGTGCGGTCGGAAAGCGCCACAGCAAGTGCGACTGCGAACTGGCGAGCCTGATAAAAGCAGAATTCTCCACACAACGGTCAGGCTGGATTGAGCATCCAGCCTTTTCTATTACAATCAAAATTGCCTGGGCGTTTTTCCGATGATTCGAGGTAGCTCGGCATTGGAGTGGCATTCTTCGAAACACAATGGAAAACACGATCTTGGTGACCGGCGGCTGTGGCTTCATCGGATCGAATTTCGTTTTGTACTGGCTCCGCGAAGAAAAAACACCGGTCCTCAATCTGGACAAGCTTACCTACGCCGGCAATCTGCGCAACCTGGAATCGATTTCCTCCGATGCGCGCTATCGGTTTGTGCATGGGGACATCGGCGATCGTGAGTTGGTCGGGAAGATATTGCATGAGCATAATCCAAGGGCTATCGTCCACTTTGCCGCAGAAAGCCACGTGGACCGTTCCATTCTCGGCCCCGACGATTTTATTCAGACGAACATCGTGGGCACGTTCAGCTTGCTGGAGCAGGCGCGCGCCTACTGGTCGGCGTTAGCGCCGCCGGAGCGCGAGAGATTTCGCTTCCTGCACGTCTCGACGGACGAAGTCTACGGCTCGCTCCGCCCTAGTGATCCGCCATTTACGGAAACGACGCCTTACACGCCAAACAGCCCCTACTCAGCATCGAAGGCGGCTTCCGACCATCTGGTGCGCGCTTACCATCACACCTACGGATTGTCCACGCTTACGACGAATTGCTCCAATAACTACGGACCTTATCAATTTCCAGAAAAACTGATCCCGCTGATGATCTTAAACGCTCGGCGCGGAAAGCCGCTTCCCGTCTACGGGGATGGGCAAAATGTGCGCGACTGGTTGTACGTGGTAGATCATTGTGAGGCGATTCGACAGGTGGTCGGACGCGGAAGGCCGGGAGAGACGTACAACATTGGCGGCTGGAACGAGAAGAGGAATCTAGAAATAGTTGAAACCGTCTGCGCGCTGCTCGACGAGTTGTGCCCAAACGATCCGGTTGTCCCACACCGAAGCCTGGTGACATTTGTTAAGGACCGTCCTGGTCACGACCGTCGCTACGCGATCGATGCGCGTAAGATCGAACGAGACTTGCATTGGCGTCCCCAGGAGACCTTCGAAAGCGGCATTCGAAAAACAATTCACTGGTACCTTGAGCATGACGAATGGGTTGAAGAGGTGACAAGCGGAGCTTATCGACAGTGGATTGAGAAGCAATATTCGAGTTCGTAGCTCGAGAAGGCTCATTTTTCCATTTTCGCATCCAACATGGCCATTAATGCTTCAAAGCAGTCATACAAAGGAATTGTGCTGGCGGGCGGTTCGGGGACCCGCCTTTATCCGGTAACCCACGCAACCTGCAAAAGCCTACTGCCCATCTACAACAAGCCGATGATCTACTACCCGCTTTGCACGCTGATGCTCTCAGGGATTCGCGAGATATTGATCATCTCGACTCCGGAAGACACGCCCAAGTTTGAACACCTTCTGGGTAACGGGAGTCAGTATGGAATTCAGATTGAGTATGCCGTGCAGCCCAAGCCAGAGGGGATTGCGCAGGCATTTCTGGTCGGAGAAAAGTTTCTTGGGCGGAGCCCATGTGCGCTGGTGCTCGGGGATAACATTTTCTACGGTCATGATTTGGCGAAGGATCTGCGCGAGGCTGCCAAAAAGAGGGGCGGCGCAAGAGTGTTTGCCTATCCGGTGCACGATCCCGAGCGCTACGGCGTGGTAGAGTTCGACCACAACGGCCGTGCTCTCAGCCTCGAAGAGAAACCAAAACAGCCGAAGTCGCGATACGCGGTCACTGGCCTTTATTTCTACGACGAGCAGGTTGTTCCGATCGCAAAGTCTCTGAGGCCCTCAGCACGGGGCGAACTGGAAATAACGGATGTAAATAAGGCCTATCTGTCGCGAGGCGAACTGGAAGTGGTTGTCATGGGGCGCGGCATGGCATGGCTCGATACGGGTACTCACGAGTCGCTTATGGAAGCGTCGCTTTATATCCAGGCGATCGAGAAGAGGCAGGGACTGATGGTAGCGTGCCCGGAAGAGATCGCCTACCGGGCAGACTACATCTCAGCCGATCAACTGGAGAAAACCGGAAAATCGATGAATAACTCGTACGGTGAGTATCTGCTGCAACTGCTGCGCGACAGAGTTTTCTGAACTCCACACGAACCCCGACATGAGGCGCATTGACACTCCATTCGAAGGCTTGTTTGTTCTCGAGCCCAAAGTCTTTGGCGACGATCGTGGCTTTTTCCTGGAAAGCTACAATGAACGAACCCTCGCAGCTCTTGGCGTGCACGAACATTTCGTACAGGACAATCACTCGTACTCAACCAAAAACGTAATTCGTGGCCTGCACTATCAGACCTCGCGCCCGCAGGGAAAACTCGTGCGGGTGGTCATTGGAGAAGTTCGTGACGTGGTGGTGGATTTTCGCCGAAATTCGAAGACCTACGGGAAGTGGGAGGCGATTCATCTCTCCGGTGAGAACAAACGGATGCTTTGGATCCCCTCAGGTTTCGGCCATGGATTTCGCGTAGTCTCGGATGGTGCCCACGTCCTCTATAAAGCGACTGACTTTTATGCTCCGGAGCTCGAGCGAACGGTGGCTTGGAACGATTCTGAGTTGGCGATCGATTGGCAAATTGAGGGTGATCCGATTATCTCTGCGAAGGATCAGCTCGGAGTGCCGTTCCGGAAAGCTGAGACATTCGAGTAGCACAAGAGAGTTGACAAGGCTGAGCGTGCATCCATGCGTGTGACTATCGTTGGCGGCACCGGACTGCTGGGAAAGGCTCTGAGCCGAGAGTGGAGCGGCGACGAAATCGTATCGCTCGGATCGCGTGACGTAGACATCAGGTCGGATGAGCAGGTTGATGAAGCGCTGCACCGGTATCGACCAGAATGGATCGTTCTGGCAGCTGCCTATACCGATGTGGACGGGTGTGAGGCGAATCGGGATCTGGCCTTGGATGTCAACTTTCTCGGAGCGGTTCGTATCGCGCGCGCAGCGGCTGCAGCGGGAGCGAAATTACTGTTCTTAAGCACCGACTACGTTTTCGACGGCCGGAAGACGACGCCGTACGAGATCGATGATCGTTTGGCTCCGCAGGGTGCCTACGGCGAATCGAAGGCACGGGCTGAAGTGGGAATCCGTGAGATCCTGCCCGAGTGCTGCATTGTGCGCACCTCGTGGGTATTCGGTGTCGGCGGGAAGTGCTTTCCGGACACAATTTTGAAACTTGCCAACACGCGAAAAGAACTGGACGTAGTCTCTGATCAGAAAGGGTGTCCGACATATACCGTCGATCTCGCCCGTACCATCGTTCAACTCTGCCGAAAGAATGCGACCGGCACCGTTCATGTCACTAATCGCGGTGAGTGCACCTGGTTTGATTTCGCAGCGGAGATTGTGGGGCAGGCGGGTCTGGATCCTGTTGTCAAGCCGACGACAAGCGACAAACTTGTGCGTCTGGCGAAACGTCCCGCCTATTCGGTGCTTTCGTCGGCGAGTCTCACCAATTACGGCCTCTCCATGCCGATGTGGCAAAACGCCCTGCAACGCTACCTGCTAGAGCGCCAAAATTCTTCCTGAAATCGATTGTGGCGCGGGAGGAATCAAGCACGGCAATTCCCGGAGAACGCCAGACCACTTGATAATATCGGCGTTCGAGGCCGCTCAAGACGTGTCAGGAGTTCGGCCGGGGAGCCCATGCCAGATCCGCACGTGAAAGACACCCAGGGACCGCAAGAAATTCCGTCATCCACCACAAAACAAGAGCGTCGTACGCAGCCGCGCAAAGAGGGTGTGCTCGGTCAGATCGAGGACACGACGTACGCGATCCTTCGTAAACACGAAAACAAATCCGCCTGATCTTTAGGACCTGAACCCGCTCGGGCGGTGCTGAGCTTACTTCACTTCAATCGGGTGTAGTCTGGCTTTTTTCAATTCGGCGTTGATAGCGGGCAAGTCTTTCTTCTGTACCTCGTCCCACCGTGCTAACTGTTCGTCGAGAGCCTTGTTTGCTTCGTCGAACGTGGAAGCCGCCTGAGTGGTCGGAGCCGCGTCAGCCGAGTCGACAACACCGAGCAGAGTGTTGAGGCCCGCGTTCAGGCGCACCAGGCTGCGGCCGGCGGGCGTGGAGAGGAAACTCCCGCCGAAGCCACCTTCGATTCCTTCGATTTCAGAGCACTTCTTGTCTAGATCGGTGACGGAAGGTGGCGTTTTTGCTCCGCCCGTTTGCTGGAGATTTTTCAGGGAGGCGCGCAGATTTCTCACCTGCGTCAAAGTGACGAAGTCACGATGCATGGCGTCCACGATCTTCGTCTCTAACGCGGACTGGGCTTGCAAATCGGCAGGAGTTGCCTTCACACGCGGATCCATCTTCACCGTCAGGGACTGCACGTGAGTGTCGCCGTCCACTGTTAGCTTCACCGTGTAAGCACCCGGCAAAACCGGCGGGCCGAGCGGATAACGTGGTGTATCGCCGTAAATGGCGGAGATTGGATAGTCGTGGTCTAGAGAATCTGGAGGTGGGTAATGCATGTCCCACACGAAGCGGTGCATTCCGGGCTCCGCGGACAAGGTGCGCTCCGGACGAATCCAATGAGTGGGGACATTCAGTTCTTTTTCGTCGATCGGTTCGGGCTTGTCATCGCTCGAAAATTTCCGGACGAGTTGGGCGGCAGAATCTAAGACCTCAAGAACCACTTTGTGTCCAGGATCTTTGATCCAGTAATCAAACATTACGCCGTCGGGCGGATTCTGTCCCGCAGGAATTTCGGGCGGCAGAGGAGTGTCGGTATTGTTGTTGCGGCGCATGCGGTAGGTGAGTTGTGGGGCGAATAGATGAGATTGCGAGTTGGCCACCTGCAGCGCGATCTGCCGAAGTGGAGTGACGTTGTCGAGAATCCAGAACGAGCGGCCGTGCGTACCGATCACAAGATCATCTCCATGGACAATTACGTCCCGGATCGAGGTTACCGGTAGATTGAGTCGAAGCGATTGCCAATGATCGCCGTCATCGAATGACACGTAGACAGTCTTTTCGGTGGCGGCATACAAGAGGCCTTTACGCTCGGGGTCTTCCCGGACCGCATTCACCGGCTCGCTTTCGCCGATCCCACTGACAGTCTGCTGCCAAGTCTTGCCACCATCGTGAGTCCGGTAAATGCTCGGACGCAGATCGTCCAAGCGAAAACGATTGACGGCCGCGTAGACAGTTTGCGTGTCGAAGTGGGAGGCGTCGAGTTGCGCGATCTTGCTCCAGGGAGTCAGGTCCGGTGGCGTCACGTTCTGCCAGCTCTTGCCGCCATCGTACGTGACCTGAATGAGGCCGTCGTCGGTGCCCGCCCAGATCAGATCTCCATCCTTCGGAGATGGGGCGATGGAATAGATCACGCCACGATGTTTGCCCTTGGTGGGATCAGCGTCGACAAAGACACCAAGGCTCGGCGGAACTCCGGGATCTTCACGCGTTAAATCGGGACTGATGATCTGCCAGCTGTTGCCACCGTCCTTCGTCGCAAAAAGGACATTCGAACCGAGATACAGCGTGTGGGGATCGACGTAGGAAAAAATCATGGGTGCTGTGCGGTTAAATCGGTATTTGCCGGTGCGCAGGACGACAGGTGAGACGTCCTGCGTTTGTCCCGTCACGCGATTGAACCGGCTGGCTTTGCCGCCGTAGATGATGTTGGGATCGAGCGGATCAGGAGCCACGTACCCGTATTCTTCGACTCCCACCGGATACCACTCGCGGAAGGTAATCTCGCCGAAATCGCTGCGGCTCGCAGTTCCGGCGCTTCCGCTTTCCTGCTGCCCGCCGTAGACCCAGTAAGGAAACTGATTGTCGGTAATGACGTGATAAAACTGCGCGGTCGGTTGGTTGTACCACGAACTCCACGTCGCACCGTCATTCACGCTGATGGTGACGCCCTGATCGCTGGCAAGCGCAATGATCTGTGGATCTTCGGGGTTAATCCACACTGTGTGATAGTCGTCCCCGCCCGGTGCACCTTTGATGGCGGTAAAGCTTTTCCCTCCGTCCGTCGACTTGTACGTCGAGGTGTTGGCGATGAAGATCGTGTTGGGATCTTTCGGATGAACTCTCACGCACGCGAAGTCGTCGCCTCTTCCGTAGACGCGGCTCTCTGAATTCACACGCTGCCAGTTCTCTCCGGCGTCGTCGGATCTATAGACGCCGCCGGCTTTCTCAGATTGCACCAACGCGTACATTCGCTTGGGATCGCTGGGCGCGATCGCTATCCCGATGCGGCCGAGATCGGCGCCAGACGGCAATCCTTTCGTCAGCTCTTGCCAGGTTGTTCCGCCATCGGCGGACTTGAATAGACCACTTCCGGGAGCACCGTAGGAGCCTCCGGTCGTCCACGGCGGGCGCCGCGATGCCCACAAGACCGCGTAGATCTTCTGCGAGTTGGTGGGATCAAACGCAAGGTCGATGGCGCCAATGTTTTCGTCTTTGTAGAGAACTTTCTGCCACGACGTGCCGCCGTCGGTGGAACGGAAAACTCCACGTTCAGAGTTCGATCCGTACGGATGCCCCACCGCGGCAACAAAGACACGATTCGGATCCTGTGGATCGACAAGGATCGCGCCAATCTGCTGCGCGTCACGAAGACCGAGGTGCTGCCACACGCGACCGCCGTCGGCGGATTTGTAGATGCCATCGCCCACAGAGAGATCTGGCCGACGGAGTCCTTCACCGCTGCCAACATAGATGATGTTCGGATTTGATGGTGCGACAGCCAAGGCTCCGACAGAGCCGATGGGCTGATCGTCGAAGATCGGATTCCAAGTAGCGCCGTAGTCGCTAGTCTTCCAGACGCCTCCATTATTCGGAGCCATGTAGAACACGTTTGTCTTTCCGGGGACTCCACTGATCGCGACGGTCCTGCCGCCGCGGAATGGACCGATCATCCTCCAACGCATGCCTCGATAGAGACTTGGACTGAAAGGTTGAGCAAGCGTGATGGCGGAGGTTGCCAAGATGACGAGCAGCAGGAATGCGAATCGCAAAGTTCGATGGGCAACGATCACGGTCGCCTCCGGAGCGGAGGCAAGGATAAACCAAGAGAATGGGCGCGCGAAACCTCATCGTGCGAAATCGGTTGCGTGTAAGAGATTTCTAAGGCGTGTACTCGGTCACAGCACTCGTTCGTGTTTGTAACCAGCCGCGGCCAGTGCTTCGAGAATGCGCTCGATTTGGTCTTTGCCACGCGTTTCCAGGGTGACGTCGATCAGGGTATCACCGAGGCTCACGCCGTAATAGGCGCGATCGAACTGCAGCTCGACAATGTTGGCATGATGCGCAGCGATGATCTTGGTGAGCTGATGCAGCGATCCGGGACGGTCGGAGAGGTGAATCTGCATGCGAACTAAACGCGCATCTTTCACCAGACCTCGTTGAATGATGCGGGCAAGCAGAGTGACGTCGATATTCCCGCCGCAGACCAGGGCCACCGTTTTCTTGTTCTTGAGCCTGGTTTTGTGATGGAGAAGCGCGGCGACTGCGGCCGCCCCGGCTCCTTCGGCAAGAGTCTTTTCGCGCTCGAGCAGGGTGAGGATCCCACTCGCGATCTCTTCCTCCTCCACCGCTACCACGTCGTCCACATATTTCTCGACCAGGGGCACAGTCAGATCTCCCGACCGGCGCACTGCAATTCCATCGGCAATGGTCGGATTGATCGGAATCGTTGTTGGTTTATGGACCTTGAGGGCTTCGAGCATGGAAGGCATACGGGCAGGTTGCACGCCGATGACACGAACCTGCGGCCGCGTCTCTTTGATGGCGCAAGCGATGCCGCTGATCAAGCCCCCGCCGCCGATCGGGACCACGACTGCCTCGACGTCTGGGACCTGCTCCAGGATTTCGATGCCGATGCTCCCCTGGCCGGCAATCACTGCAACATCGTCGAAGGGATGGACGAATGTAAGATGCTCCTGATCGGAGAGTCGCCGCGCCTCTTCGTATGCTTCGTCGTAGCCATCCCCGTGGAGGACAACGTGCGCGCCGTAACTCTTGGTGGCATTGACCTTCACGAGGGGCGTCATCACGGGCATGACGATTTTGGCGGAGATGCCATTGGCGCGCGCGTGGTAGGCGACTCCTTGCGCGTGGTTCCCGGCGCTGGCGGCGATAACGCCGCGTTTCTTCTCTTTATCTGTGAGGGTGAGGATCTTGTTCAACGCGCCGCGTTCTTTGAAGGCACCGGTGCGCTGGAGATTGTCCAGCTTCAGATAGACGGGTTGGCCCGCAATCTCGGAAACGGTAGGCGAGTTGGGACAGGGCGATAGGTAGATCGCAGTACGAATTCTGGCGTAGGCTTCGCGAACGGCATTCAGCGTGAGTTCAGGTTTCGACATGTCTCTCCGATTTGGGGAACCGAGTGGGGTTCGTAAGGAGCCACTCAGAGCCGCCTCAAACAAGCTTCCTGCGAAAACACAAAACCCACCGCGCCGGGTCTCAGCGGGTGGGTTCGAAGAACTTGAAATCCGGAGTTACCAGTTCATTCGCTCGCTCCCGACCGAGACGCGCATGGCATCGTTGGAATGCTAATTCGAATCAGTCGGCGGAGCGGCATCATGAAACGAGCTTCCTTCGTTTGCATTCTCGCCTCGCCTTAGAATCTGTTCTGTTTCGAAGGCTAACGAGAGAATGCGACATCATATTCGGAGGACGGCCAAGAAATCAATCCTCCGGCTGAAATGCTTCGCGACGGAGGTCACCTGGAAGTGAACATCGAGAGAATTGCCCATATCAAGAAGGCAGTTGGAGTCTTTCTCACCCTCCACGGCGGGTCGGGAGCAGACGATGAAGATTTCCTACGTGCGATTGCTGCTGGCATCAACATCATCCACATCAATACCGAACTGCGCCAACCGGGCAGAATGCGACGATAACCCCGATGCTTCGTTACGTAAAGCTGGAGCTTGCGGGAGACGTTGAGCCCCTGGCGAAGACTTTGCAGGCTGAACTCGAATGAAAAGCTCCGAACCAGGAGCATTGGTACGGAAGCAGTTCGACGCTCTATCAGGATTATCCGGTACGAATGGTGACGCTACCGTTTCTTCAGATTCGATGGCAGTCGTGCCTTCAGCCCGACGATGTCTAGAACGGTTGCGGCCTTTCGCCAGAATCGGTTTTTCTGACTCAAGACTTTGCCCACCTGTCAGCATTAAGCCGCGAAGAACAACAACAGCATTTGCGCGAGTTGGCCGCGCGAGGGCAGACAGTCGCCGCAATCTACACCGCGAGGAGATTGTACGGATGCGGGCTGAATGAAGCCAAGATGATCGAAGAAACGCGTAGAGGAAGGAAGGCCCAGACCCCGGATCGATGACCAACACTAGTACGCATTCCGCAACCTTCTCTAGTCGCCCAACCGATCGATACCTTTCACGTTCCGCGTCATCATTTTCTGCAGTGAAGGCGGATGTTCCTTCGCACATGCGATCAGCGATCTGATATATACGCAAAGAAACGAACGCTGGATTCCCCACACCGTGGAAAATTTCTTGCGTGAATTTAAAGTAAAAACTTAGACACCCCAAAATCTGAATTCAGAGTTACCACGTATTTCAATTCGTAGACGGATCCAACCGTGACCGCTGCCGTGGGAACGCGCGGCAGACGGCTAGCGTGGGGGAGTGCCGTCGAGCAACTCCAATCCCAAAGGAAAATCCAATGAAACGACTGAATTCGTTCGTCGCCTTCGTCATGGCGCTGATAGTGTTGGCTCCGGCCAGCCTGTTGGCGTCCAGCCATCGCGAAGCGCCGATCTCCGCATTGGACCACAGCGCGGACGTGACTGACTGGTACGCCTTTGTCAGTTACGACCATCCCGACCGCGTCACCATGATTCTCAATGTCGACGGCTTTCTCGAGCCGTCGAATGGCCCCAACTACTTTCCCTTTGATCCTAACGTTCGTTACGTCATGAACGTTGATAACAATCAGAGCGGAAAAGCCAGCATCCAATTCGTCTTTCGATTTAAAACGGAAATCCGTCAACCCGGCGTCTTCACAGGTTTTGTGGGTGGCATCGGGGGATTTCCACAGATTACGTCTCTGGACGGTCCAGGCTCTGAAGGCTTGAGTTTGCGTCAGACTTACTCGGTTACGATGATCAAAAACGGAGTTGCCACGGACCTGACGGGCGGAAAGACACTCTATGCGGTGCCCTCCAATGCCGGACCGCTCACGATGCCCAAATACAACGCATTGTTTAATCAGGGTGTTTATGACCTAGGCAACAATGTTCGAGTGTTTGCCGGCACCGTAGACGATCCGTTCTACATCGATCTCGGTGCCGCTTTTGATTCCTTCAACTTTCGTATGAACGCGGGAGGAATCCTCAGCGCCAGACAAGACGCAGACGACACGCACAACTATGCCCCCGACGCGGTCGCGGGTTTCAACGTGAACTCGATTGCTCTCGAAGTTCCTATCACGATGTTGACCGTGGACGGGCAGCTCCATAACGCTGGCGAAAAGCAGGCGGTGATCGGAACTTACGGTGAAACGGATCGCCAACGGATCACTATCCGGCGCGCAAATGGACCGGTGAATGGAGAGGGCTCGTGGCGGCAGGTAAACCGGGAAGGAAACTCGCTGATTAATGAACTGATCATCGGAACTGGTTCGAAGGATCTGTTCAGCGTGTCCGATCCAGCGAATGACAGCCAGTTCGCCAGCTTCTTTCTCGATCCACTGCTGGCCCATCTTTACTCTTCAATCCTGAACATTCCCATTCCTCCGGCGCCACGTACTGATCTGCTCCCGTTGGTGCAGTACATGCCGCCGATCTGTCCGGGATGCACGTCGGGCGATACCGGTCCCATCGCTGACTTGCTTCGACTGAATACCGGTATTCCCCCGACTCCTGTGGGCAGCCAAAAGAGACTCGGCTTCCTGGCCGGCGATCTGGCTGGATTTCCGCAAGGGCGGCGACCGGTGGACGACGTAGTGGACATTGCGTCGCGGGCAGTCGTCGGCATCCTTGCGGATCCCGTGAAATATGGTGCGCCTGTCGGCGACGGCGTCAACACCAAGGGTGACGGTTTTCAAATGACGTTCCCTTACGTTCGCCCCGCCAACAGCGGACGCAACAGCCACCATACCGGCCCTGGCCAGCATGGTTGTTCGGGACAACCAGACGGCATTTGCCCGGTGAAGTAATCCCAACGCTGTGGCCGCTTCTTTGCTGGGGGCGGCCGCACTTTATTCGAGAATCGAGGATGCGATGAAAAAACTGGCTCAGTTGGTTCTCTTACTGTCGGCTGCGACGGGAATGTTTGCACAAACGAGCATACCGTCTGCTGGATCAACACCATCACCGGCGGAACAAAGCATGGCACAGGCACATCGTTTAATTGAGAGGAATCCCAAGAACTACGAAGCTTATAATTCACTCGCCCTGGCACTGTCTCGCCGCGCGCGTGAAACGTCGGATGTCAAATTCTATGCCGAAGCCGAAGAGACGCTAAAGAGATCGTTCGAAATTTCACCCGACAATTTCGACGGCAAAAGGATTCAGGTCTGGCTCCTCCTGGGAAAGCACGAGTTTGCCATGGCCCGCGAAGCAGCCCTCAAGCTCAACAAGAAAATGCCGGACGACGTCATGGTATACGGATTCCTTACTGACGCGAACGCGGAACTCGGGAATTATGACGAAGCAGAAAAGTCGGCCCAACTCATGCTCGACCTGCGCCCCGGAAATTCTCCTGGCGTCACTCGCGCCGCGTACTTGCGTGAGTTGTTCGGAGATGTCGATGGCGCTCTCGAACTGATGAATATGGCACTCGCGTCCACCAGCCCGAGCGAAGGGGAGGATGCCGCTTGGATCCTTACGCAGATGGCACATCTTCAACTGTCCGTAGGACGAGTGGGCGACGCCGAGAAAAATCTTCACCAGGCGCTCACATTGTTTCCCGGCTATCATTACGCCCTGGGAAATCTCGCTAAACTCAGAACGGAGCAGAAGCGCTACGACGAAGCGGTTCAACTGCTGCAGCACCGCTATCAAGCTGCGCCGCATGCCGAGAATCTCTTTGATCTTGCCGAGGCGTTGCAGAAGGCGAACCGAACGCAAGAAGCAAAGAGTGCTTTTGCTGAATTCGAGCAGAAGTCGCTGCTCGAAATCGATCGTGGTGACAATTCGAATCGCGAACTGATCTTCTATTACGCCGACTACGCCCATGAACCACTCAACGCGCTTGAAATCGCCAGGAGAGAGTTCGCTCGGCGGCACGATGTCTACACTCTCGATTCCTACGCGTGGGCGCTTCATGTGAATGGCAAAGATCAGGAAGCGCGTGAGCAGATCGAGAAGGCGCTTGCGGTTGGCATACGCGATGCCAGGCTTTTCCGACACGCGGGCGAGATTGCGGTTGGGGCTGGCGATCAGGCCGCTGCCGAGAAGTATCTGCGACTGTCAGCCGAAACAAACACGGCGGAGTCCTGGCGGGCGAAGGCTACTCTCGCTCGCCTTTCTCCACGTCCCACGAGCCAATAGGCGAACTGTGCGCGGACAGCCAGTCACGATTCAATCTCTCGGCGATAGCTCCACAGTCGGCTCGAGCCCGATACGAAACGCGAGAACATAAGATGCATGCCTGTGGCCTCATTATCCTGAAAGTGCGGCGGATTCTGAAATTCGTCGGCGCTTCCCTCGTACTTTCAGGTTTCGTAGCCAGCTCGGCGACGGCCGTCACGAACTTGTACGGAAGTCTCACGGATCCGCAGGGCAAAGCGGTCGCCGGAGCTACCATCCGTCTGTTGGCGCCATCTGATTCACGTGAATACGAAACACAGACCGACAGCACAGGACAGTTCACCTTTGTCGGTATCGGGGCGGGAGCATACGGCCTCACGGCGGACTACCCTGGCTTCACACCCTTTCGCGAAGCCCTTGCGCTTAGCGAGGGCAATCAAACCGAAAACATCCGATTCTCTGGGCTCGCCTCGCAAACCGAATCCGTAACGGTAACCGCGGATGTAATCGACTTCAGTGTGCTCAATCCTGACCCCGGCGAAAAAATGTCCGCACGTCAGGATCTGCTGGATGCGAATCCCGGCCGACCAGGAACGCCCGTCTCGATTCCGGGCCATCCCATTGAAACGGCCTCCGGCGGAATCAAAGCGCCGCAGTATTTTGCCCCAGGAGTTGCGGGAGATCACGGCGAACCAATCGCACAATTTATCGCCGTCGGCAGCTATCTCGTTCCGAACAACTTGTCGGCTAATGCTCACGGTAACGGGTATTCCGATCCCAACATACTTATTCCTCAGGTGCTGGAAAGCGTGCACATTGATGGCGGCGCGTTCAATGTTCGCGAGGGAAATCACTCAGTCAACCTTGCTGCGACATACGACCTCCGCGATCAACTGGAACCGTTTCTCACCGTCACGGGCGACGGGCGAGACATCGATCTCGTAGCGGGTTTCAGTCTGACGCCCGAGTCCTGGATTGCGTTGGAAGCGGCACTCGGAGATGGATTCCTGGATCGGCCCGAGCATCGCCAGCAATACAAGTTCAACGGCGTGCGAATCTTCAATGCCGGTGCTCATCGGCTCACGCTGCTCGGCATCGGGTACTACGGACAATCGTATCTGCCGGGCCTGGTCCCGATTTTCAGGCCAAACCCCAATGACGCGAGTTTTACGAACCTGGGAGATACAATCGATCCGCGGCAAAAGGATCAAACACACACCGTTCTGATCGCGCTGAACGACGTCTTCCAAATTAGTGGAAGACAACAACTGCAGATGTCCGGTTTTGTTCGGAGTTATAACCTCTCTCTGTATTCGAATTTCGGACAAGGCCTCATCCGACAGAGCGAATTCCGGACGATTGTGGGAGGAAGCGCCAGCTACGTGAATCAGATTACCGAGCACCTTGCAGTGCTGGCTGGCATCGATTACGAGCGTGATGCTCCGCGGCACGATGACCTCGATCGCTTTGGCTTCTACGACCCGAGTCGCCCAGGCTTCTACGGGCCGTTCACTCCTATCGACGGAAATAGTCTGACCATCGGTTCGGTCACTCCTTATGCGGCAGCGCAAGGCACGATGACCCGTTTCTTTCGCTATTACGTCGGATGGCGACGAGATGACATCCATTTCACCAACGAGGACCGCCTGACGCCGAACAACTCTTTCGAGAAATGGGTAGGAGTGAATTCGCCTAAAGCGACGTTTAGTTTCCTGCCGAAAGACTCATGGTTCGTGCCCCTGTTGTCGCTTAGTTTTGGGCAAGCCTTCTTTACCGAAGATCCGCGACTGGGCATGGGGAGCGCGGCTGGCACACCCGTGGCAACGTCACACTCCTATCAACTTGTTGCCAGCAAAACCATTCACGGCACCGAGGTGCGATCGACGTTGGGGCAAGTCACCAACAGCGCGGAACTCGCCAAGCTAGACCCCGACACCGGCCTTCAGTTCAACCAGGGACCAAGCCGACTGCGATTTATGAGCGTCGCCGTCCGCCGCCGCTTTTCCTTGGGGTGGTTCGAGGCCAGCGTTTCCAAAGCGGATGCTCGCGATCTCGAATCTGGGGAGCCGACACCGGAGGCACCTCGCACCATTGTCGATTTCCTCGGAACAATTCAGAAACTTCCGTTTCGCCTCCAGGCGAAGGGCGAGTTTACGTATGTTGGCAGAAAGCCTCTGGGCACGGGATGCGACCCTCTGAACCAGAACGCCGAGTGCACGGGAACTGCAGTGAAAGAGTTTCGCGGTGCGCTTGTTCGGCCATTCTTGAATGGCCGGATGGAGGCCGGTGTTAATTTCCTCGTTGCGACCGGCTACGCGGGTCAAACAACCGAAAACTTCTACCCTTCTCAAGTCCAGGAGGTAGTGGGCGTGCGCATCCCATCGTATGCGAGTCTAAGTCTCACATATAGGTTTGGGCGTGCACGTTGACTCTTCAAACGAACCGACTGGCCAGCTTGAAACTCCGGTCTCGCGGGGAAGAGATTGTTCCGGACGATCTCCCGATCGAGATCAGCAGATTGACGAGCCTAGAGAAGGCGATCGGAATAGGTGATGCGGGATCTCCTGATCAAAACCCAGCCCCGTGAACCAGCGCCAGGCCAGGTGCATGCACAGCTCTTCCACCAGCTTGCGCTCACTGGTGATGCCGTACAGATAGCCGATCAGCAGAATGCGTAGCAGCAGTTCGGGATCGATCGAGGGACGGTCCATCTCGCTGTAGCGAAAGTAGTGGAACAATGCTTCCGAGCGGTCATGCTGTCCCATCATGATCAGCAGGCCTCCGAGAATGGAAATCCAGCGAAACATGGGAAGGAACTTCCTTCCAACATGCTTTCGCTCAATCTCACCTGCTCATCTCAGTAACTTTTTCAAACGACTACAAAAACTTCTTTCCCCACTCGGACAGATGTCCCGACCGGTACAGGGCTTTTGCGCTGGACCCTGGCGAATGTGCCATTCAAGCTGCTCAAATCCTCTACGAAATAGTTCTCGCCCCGCATGTAGATGCGTGCATGGGTGCGGCTCATAAACTGGTCGCTTGGAAATGTGTAGTCACCCACGGTTCGACCGAATCGGACCTCTTCCTTATTCATAACGAAGATTTCTTGCTCGTCCCCATCACTGTTAAGACGCACAAACCTGGCCGCATCTTCATGTAGTGCAAGGGTTACGAACGGCACTGTTACGGCCATTTTTGCAGCCGCTGCTATGATCTCCGGCTTGCTCTCAAAGCGCAACAGTTGACCACCAATGATAATGATGTCGCGATCTTCCAGGGTAAAAACACCTTTCAATCCGATAAAGATTCCGCGCCGGCTGCCCAGGTCCTCGACCATGGGCTGGCCATGGTGGACATAGATGCGAGCATGCGGCGAAGACATACTCGAATCGTTCGGGAATTTCATATCTCCTTCGACCCGGCCTATAGTCAAGCCTTCTCCGGACAAGGTATATTCCGCATCTGTCTTGCCAGCTTGCGTTACATGCTGGAGCCTGAATTTCTGGGTTTCGCCGGTGGGAGAGGCTATAAGGGTATGGGCGAGGTTGGGACGAGCAGGTAAATCTCGGTTCCAACGCGCTTCATAAATTTCGCGTTCTTCGGCCTTCCCCTTTAACTGAAAGCGGCCTAGGAGCACCGTATCGAAGCCACAACTGACAACTTCTTTAAACAATGAATCGGAAATTAAAATCTGTTCCGGCAAGGCCAGGCTCTCCACTCGCGAGGCTACATTCACAACGTCACCAAATACATCATCAGATTTCACGATGCCCAGACCGTAATGCGCCCCGATACGAACACGCGTCTGGTCCTCCTCCTTCTTGCTGGCGTTTAATCCTTTCAGTTGCTGCTGCATTTCTATAGCGGTCCGCACGCACGCTTCGCAATTGTCGAAGGTCGCCATGATGGAATCACCAATCTTCTTGACTACGCGCCCGCCGTGCTTGTGAAGAACTCGCTCCAGTAGGCTGTTACACTGGTGGACCATAGCCAGGCCGTTAAGGTCTCCAAATTTTTCATAGTATGCAGTCGAGCCCTGAATGTCGGTGAACAAAACCACCACCGAACGCCGAAAAGTTTCGAGGTCTTTAAGGCGAGCTGGATCCTGTCGTGATAATTCAAGGATTCGAGTCACCGTTGTCGAAAGTCTTGAGTTATCGCTCATAGCGTTAGCGCTGCGTGCCTAACTCACGCTGATTATGCTGTCACAATCCGCAACAGAACACATCTGATGCTATGGTCGGTTTCCCCGCCGTTTAGCCGTTTCAAGCAGGGACTCGCAACACTTTTGTGAGGACAACGCTCATTGTATTCGCGTCCAGGCTCAGCTCGGCATTCTCTTCTCATGCAGCTGTTTAACTGGCGAACCTGGTCGGTTTTCAAGCCCTTGTCCTGCTTCTTCCAGCGATTCGGGGTCTGATAGCCGATCCCCACTTGGCGGAACAACTCCGCCACCGGCACCGCCATCTCGGCTCGCTTCAGTATCCCACGTTCTGCTGCACAGCAAAGTGCTCCCTCTTCACGGAGCATCCCCTTTCCTCAGGCGGGGGATTCTGCCGGAACTAACCCTCACGGTGTATCAGAAATCGAGGGAGCCGATCACTCGAATCGTGGGTATCACCACGCATGCACCGACAAAAAGCGGCCAGACAAAAATAACTGTGAACTCACGGGCGTTCGGTTCAGTCCGAGCGCCAACGACAGAAAACCGACGGCGTCGGCATTTGCCAGCGAGATTCGCCTGATGTATCGGTCTATCCGATTCGATAGTCCGCCTCTTCGTTTCGATAGATGTTGAGCGGTCTACCTACATGAAGTGAGACTCTCCCGAGAGCTGTTGCTCTGCGGCAGGCGCCAATTACCTGTGGGAGCTTTCGTTTAATCGTCGGTCCGCCTCCAAAAAGGGCATGGCTGGCATACGGATTGCTCCATGCAAATTCGTGCCACGTGTTGGCGGCAGCATGCCAATGGCGATGACGAAGATCTAGAACCGGCTCTGTCTCAACCAAAGCACTGTCTCAACAAGCACGGAGTGACCTGAAATGACCACGTCAGGAAAAGTGAGCATCGCTCAGATTTCAGAAGTGGCTGCCTTTTTCATCCCTTTTCTCTTGGCTGTCTACTGGGCTCCGCTTGGAATTGGGTTTGAACTCAAAGCTACGGCTCTACGATGCATAATCGCCGGTTTAGCAACCTTGTTGCTCATGATCTGGTTGCGTGCGCCACTCACGCGAGCGGAAACAACGTTTGCAGCCCTGTTTGGTCTGCTTGCGCTGTCGCTCACTGTTCCCTCTCTGACGGCGACTGACCCCGCGCGAGCGTTTAAGGACCTAATGAAACTTGTCCTGCTTTTCGCCGTGGGTCTGGCATTGGCACGCGCGCTCCGGCACGGTAGAACTGCCAGGGCGTTTGGATATGGCATGTTGACCGGCAGCGCCGTGACTGTTGCATTAATCCTCTACACCTATATCCAGCACATGGGACTAACCCTGCCAACTTATCAGGCACTTCGCGTACTCAAAGAAGTGCTTACGAAGGGCGAAGGGTTTCCTCTGAATCCAATCTCTTTCACAGCATTTTTCATGTATTTGATTGGTTTGTGCCTGGCGCCTACAAGGGCGCTGACGTTGTGCCTGGGCGTTCCTGTATTCGCCGTTTCTTCATTCCTCACCGGCTCCCGCGCGCCACTCGGCATCCTGTTGCTGAGCGCGCTGGTCGCGATCGGGTTGCACCAGCTCCGGGCTCGATCGTTTGTGTGGCGAGTATCGGCGTGCCTGACCTTGCTCCTGCTGACCGGTGCCATCGTGGCAGCTGTGTACACGGTCGACTCACGAGAAATGGTAACCATCTCCGAAGGACGAACTGTCCTTTGGTCGCTGGCTTGGTCCAAATTTACGGACAGACCGCTGAGTGGCTACGGCTACGAATCCTGGCGAGACGATTTGGCCTCCCGAGTCGCCGGAGGTGAATATTTTCACACTTCAAAATCAATCATCTCCGATGGTGCGTACCACAACCAATACATCACCCTGCTGGCCGAGGAGGGCCTGGTAGGCTTTGTGCCTGCCATGGCAATCGTGTGGATGCTGTTGCGGTGTTGCCGGTGGCTGGCATGGAGAACCTCGATTCCCGCGATCAACCGCTACATGATCCTGCTGGGGTGTCTCTTCCTGTTGTTGCGTGCCACAGTGGAAGTACCCGGACTGTTCGGCTTCGCCAACGATCCAGCCGACTATCTTGCCTATTGCTTCGTGGCAGTTGTGGTGAGCCGGATGTCACTGCATGAAGATGGCCGACTCACTCTCAGCCGGCTTGCCAGTGAAGCGCGATTTCCCATGGCGGTCTCCGCCTAAAAACAGTGAGCCGACCCCATAAAGCTTTTTGACCGAGGTCGCTCAAGGTGTGATTGAGGGTTAATTTATGAGAAAAAGTTCCACGCGTTGTAAGGCCAAAATACTTTATGCCCTTTGCTTGTCGGCAATTGCCAGTCTTGTCTTTACAGGCAACGCACTGGGTCAGCAGCCACTCTCAGGTAAGCCTGCACCTCCGTCGCAAGCGCAAGGGTACAAGCTAGTGTTCGCGGACGAGTTCGACACACTTGACCTTAGTCCGGACGGTCGGGGGATACACGAGTGGTACGAGGGCATCTGGTTTAACCACCAACACGCACCGCGAAAAAACATTTCTGTAGCGAATTCGATGCTCTGCTTGAAATGGGATCGAGGGCAAAGGGGTGCAGACACGAGCATTACGACTCTTTCCCCTTACATTCAGAACTTTGCGGTCTGGCGCTATGGTTATTTCGAAGCCCGCCTGCGCTGGGATGTAGTGAAAGGCGCGTGGCCTGCCTTCTGGCTGATTCCGCTCGAAGACGCAACCGGCCAGGATATTTACAACGGGACGAAGGAGTCGGGTGAAATCGACATCTTCGAAGGTCAAGGTGACGAGCCGCACGTTTTCTATGGCACCATTCATGATTGGGTCAACCTCCGCGATCGCGCCAACAGAAACAACGCTTTTCATCTCCCTGGCAACGTGGATTTGAACCAATTCCACACCTACGGTCTGCTTTGGACACCTGGAAAAGTGGTTTGGTACCTGGACAACCAGCCGCTGCACTCAGAAAGTACGCCTGCCGTCTTTGACCGCCAGAACTTCTTCCTCGTTCTTGGCATGCAAGAGGGAGAAGACTGGAAAGCTGGCAATCTGTCCGGCGTGACCGCATCCAGCATGACGCTGAACGTCGATTGGGTGCGAGTATGGCAACAGTAGCACCTCGATTTTCGCAGCGTGCAGTTCAGCAGAAGGTGAGGTGTTGTTTCCTTCAGCCGAACGCAAACTGGATAGGCGACGTCTATCCGGTTGGTTAGCCAAAGCCGTAGGTACTTTGCTTAGGCCCGGAGCGCCATCCGGCAAGTTGTTGCAGCAAGTGGAGATACGTGAGGCGAGCAGGCCGACGGCAGGGGGGAGAGAGTGGCACGGCGGCTGCTACTTCAAGGAACGGAAGCCGGACCGCACCGTAACCAAGTTGAAGGGAGAATGATCAAGCCCATGTCTGACGCTAACTGTGGTATTCCACGCGCGAGCGGCTCGGCTCATCCAATCGCTTCTCACCGCGAAGAACGAATTGTCCTGCATACCCCGGAGCCGTTTTCATCGGCGGCGCTGTACGTCGAAGCACTTGCCCGCGCGATTACGGCGGAAGGGACTTCCTTGCATATCGTGTGTCCTGGCAATCATCAATGCATGGAAAAGTTCAACAGCAACCCTTTAATTACGGTTCACCCCACGGTTGCACGTTCCACAGACGGCGCGAAGGGTTTTTTGGGGAAAGTGATTGTCAACCTGCGATTTCTATTTTCCTCGTTGGCCGTTTTGTTTTGCGCCATCCGACGTGGCGATCTAGTCCATTTTCAATACAGCTTGCACTTGCCTTTCGGCGCCCTCTTCTTTTTGTGCGCTCGGGCTCGCGGTTGCAAGATTGTGTACACCGCTCATGATCCCCTGCCCCACAAGTGGTTGATGCCGAAGAAGCTGCGCTGGGTTGAGAGAGGCGCACTGGCGTGGATGTATCAGGTCAGCGACACGATCATTGTTCATAACGAACTGGGAAAGCGCACGATCCTGGAGCAGTTCGGCGGCAGTAGCGCAAAAATTAAGGTAATCGCTCAAGGCCCGTATGAGCTTGGGGCGGGGACGCTACCGATGCCCAAGTCGGAGTATCTGGAAGTGCTTCTGTTCGGGGCCCTGCGCGAGAATAAAGGCGCTCACCTGGCCATTGCGGCCATTCAGCAGCTTTATAAGGAGGAAGTCCCGATACGCCTCACGATTGCCGGGGCCGTTCTTAACCGAAACGAGCGGAACTACTGGGAGTGCTGCCAGGAAATGATTCGGAGATGCCCGCAGCCGATCCGCGTGATCGAGGGTTTCATTCCCGACGACCAGCTTTCTGAACTGTTTGCCAATTGCCATTGCTTTCTCCTCCCGTACACCCAATTCTTTTCGGATAGCGGTGTCGGATCGATAGCGCTGGCCAATGGGCGACCGGTCATTGGAACCAAAGCAGGAGGGCTCGGTGCCTTGCTGCAGGCTTCTAACGGTGGCCTGGTCATTGAAGAGGCTTCTGCTAACGCGGTTGCTGCCGCATTGCGCCAGGCCGTGAGTCTGGGCCCGCAGCAACTGGACCAGTTCGGCCGTGAAGGCAGGGCTTGGATATTGCGCGAGTGCGGCTGGCCGAAAATCGCCCGCGAAACCCTCCAGGTGTACTCGGCTCAAAAGTTTGCAGCACCCATCGTCACCCCGATTACCTCGATTCCGCACTCGGGAACGGCGACGTCGTAATTCTCAAGGTCGAAGTAAAGTCCAGGCCGGAGTCCCCAAATGTCAAACCTGGCTTTGGGGACCCGCCCTAGGACTACCCACCGCGATAACCAAGAATGCCCCACCGGGGCTCCTCTCCAAGACTCTCCCGAAAATACGATCTGGCGCAGTGCAATAGGGTGGTGGGCACCCTCGAGGCCGAGTTGGCGGGACGCAGCTGCGACCGCAATCCACCGAGGCTCCGCCTGAAAACGGCGAGAGCTGTTCTTTAGTTTCTCACTCGTATCTCGTGCCGGTTTTAGGCAAAGCTCGCTTAGCATTTTCCATGATCAGGATTCCCGCCATCGCTATACGAATGCGCTGCGTCGCCACCACTATCTGATTGGCTTGTACCCCTAGGCTTTTGGATAACCCAGAAACCGATTCAACGGGCACAACTCCTACTCTCCCGTAATCAGTCGGCCCTCAAACGCTGGCGCCGCTTGGACTTACACACAGCAAGCAGGACGAATGAGAAAAGGCACGGGCTGGCAAGCCTGTTGCTTCTCTCGTGACCAGACAACTTCGAAAGGAATTCAAGCAAGGCAGCAATCACGATCATGACTACAACACTGAAAGATAACGTTTCGCAACTGGATCAGATGCTACAGAGCGGTAAGGAACACCCTCACACGAAACGGCCCGGCCGGATTCTCATCCTTATCACGACCCTGACTTTCGGGGGCGCCGAAACGCAGGTCGTTCGCCTCGCTACCGAACTAAAGATGAGAGGCTGGACGGTTTGCGTAGTGTGCATGGTTAAACCAACTGCGTACACGAGTCAGTTGGAAGCGGAGCACATCCCGGTTCACTCGTTGGATATGAAACGAGGTGTAGCGGATCTGAGAGGTGTCTTCCGTCTGAAGTCTCTAATCGGCGACTTTCGACCGGACATTGTGCATTGCCATATGTACCACGCGAACATCTTGGGTCGCGTGACCCGGCTTTTCTGCCGCATACCGGCCTTGGTGTGCACTGCCCATAACTTTAGAGAGACGTCGGAAAAAGACGGGCCCACCTGGCACAAGGAACTCCTTTACCGCATCACGGACCTCCTGGCAGACAAAACCACGATCATCTGTAACGCCGCATTCGAGCGGTACGTTCGCGTGGGTGCGGTGCCGCGCAAGAAGTTTCAGATGGTTCCCAATGGCATCGACACCGACCACTTCGCACGCTCGAAAAACCGGAGAGAGAAGGCGCGCGCTGCGCTCGGCATCGGCTCGGAGTTTGTATGGCTCGCGGTCGGCCGATTGGTCAAACAAAAAGACTATCCGACGCTTTTCCGCGCCCTGGAGTTGCTGAAGCACGAGCAATTTGTCCTTTTGATTGCCGGCAACGGGCCTCTGGAAGAAGAGTTAAAGGAAGAATGCAGGGCGCGTGGCTTGGAGGGACACGTTCGTTTTTGTGGCGCCCGCGAAGACATCCTTGATCTCTACAGCGCTGCCGACGCTTTTGTGATGTCGTCCGAGTTTGAAGGACTGTCGGCGGCCCTGCTGGAAGCAGCGTCGACCGGCCTGCCGGCAGTGGTCACCGATGTGGGTGGTAATGCCGACGTCGTCACCGATCAGATTACAGGTTATGTCGTGCCCCCGATGGCGCCGAAACCGCTGGCCGAAGCTATGCATCGGCTGATGGCTCTCTCGCCAGAGCACTTACAGACGATGGGCGATGGCGCCCGCCAGCTTTGTCACGAACAGTTTCGGATTGCAGCCGTGATGGATAAGTGGACCGACCTTTATGCCACGTTCCCCCGGCACGCTGAAGTCGTTCAGATCACGACAGCGAAATCGGAATCCTGCTTGCTAAGTCAGTCGGAGGTGACGCGATGAGCACTGCTCGTACTAACTTCTCGGATCCACGCGGCAACAACAACGCAATGCAAGCAATGGCCCCGGAACTCCAGGCGAACCGTGGGCCGAAGCGTCCTGGTGCGCTGGTCATATCACTCGATTTCGAACTTCATTGGGGAGTTCGCGATTCCGCGCCCCTTGACGGAAACGAACGGGCTCGACTGCTGTCGGCGAGACGGATCGTTCCCCGTATGCTCGACCTGTTCGAGGAGTTCTCCGTTCACGCGACGTGGGCCACCGTCGGTCTTCTGTTTGCGCAGTCTCGAACAGAAGCTGAAGCTTTTATGCCCACCCGCCGGCCCAAGTACCGGGACAACCGCTTGGATCCTTATCAGGAAACGCTTGGAGCGGGGGAGGCTGACGACCCCTTTCATTTTGCTCCGAGCTTGATTGCAGAAATAGCGAGCAGACCCGGTCAGGAGATTGCGTGTCACTCGTTCTCTCACTACTACGCCATGGAGCCGGGACAAGCCGCCGAGGAGTTCGAAGCTGACCTGAACAGTGCGGTGGCGATAGCAACCCAGTCGGGTCATGACTTGCGTTCCTACGTCTTTCCCCGAAACGAAGTCAATCCTGAGTACCTTTCGATCCTGAAACGTCTTGGGATCCAGGCCTATCGCGGAACGGAACCGACCACGATCAAGGAAGCGCGTTCGTTTAACAAGCAACAGCGCCCCCATCGGAGGCTTGGTCGGCTCCTGGACAGCTATGTGGATCTGTGTGGACCTCAGACAGGTCCATGGCCCCAAGACGAGACACTTATCTCGGTCGCAGCCAGCCGATATCTGCGTCCTTACTCGCCCGTTCTTCAGCCATTCGAAACTCTAAGGCACGCGCGAATCGAGCAAGCAATGAAGCACGCCGCCGAGCAGGGTGAAGTCTTCCATCTGTGGTGGCATCCCGAGGACTTCTCTTATCACTGCGATGAGAATCTCGTTTTTCTGCGCGCTGTATTAATGACCTTTGATAGCTATCGCGCCCGACACGGAATGGTTTCCGTGGGCATGGCAGAGGTCAACAGTCTCATGCAGAGCACTCAGCCCGTGTGTATCTCGTAACAGGAGCAATTATGAATTTGCTTAAGAACATAGAAACTGAAGTTGATAACAGCTCTCCCGCGGCCGACCTTAATAGCGGTAAGCCTCGAATCTTGTACGTCGTTACTCGAGCCGAGCGCGGAGGCGCGCAGACACACGTGCTCGACCTGGCGTGCTCCATGCAACGTGATTTCGAGGTTAGCGTTGCCACAGGAGAAGAAGGCTTCCTTACAGAAGCGTGTCGCGAAAGAGCCATCCCCGTTCACGTATTGCCTCATTTGCAGCGGGAAGTCAGGCCGCTTGCGGACGCTCGCGCCTTCAGGGAGATTTGGCAACTGATCCGGAAACTGCGACCGGATCTTCTCCATCTACACACCTTCAAGGCTGGCTTTCTTGCCCGGCTCGCTGGTCGCATACTTGGCATTCCTTCCGTATACACGATCCACGCATGGCTTTACGGGACAGCCGCGGTATCGCGCTTGTCCAGCGCTCTGAGCGGTCCCTGCGAGCGCCTGGCGGCGTACTGGTGTGAACGCATTATTACGGTTTCCCGGGCTGGAGCGCGAGTCGTGCGCGGGCACCGAATCGGATCTCCGTCCAAGCTTGTCACCATTCACAATGGTCTTCCGGATTGCCCCGAACAGGCGCAACTGTCGCCGACCGAAAAGCCCGTGATCACAATGGTGGCGCGGTTTATCGAGGGGAAGGACCACGAGCTTCTACTCCGTGCCTTTGCCCAAGTTCCCAAAGGACCGCAGCTTCGTTTGGTAGGCGACGGTCCTACTCGAGCTAGCGCGGAAAGCCTGGCGCGCGAACTTGGAATTCAGGATCAAGTGGATTTCCTGGGCAACCGGGACGACGTTGCTTCGCTGCTTGCCACATCAGACGTGTTTGTCCTTGCATCGCAATCCGAGATGCTTCCAATCAGCATCCTGGAAGCGATGAGGGCAGGGCTGCCAGTGATCGCCTCGGATGTCGGCGGGGTAGCAGAGGCCGTAGCAAATAACGAAAACGGATTTCTAGTGCCCAGCGGTTCCGTCTCCGCTTTGGCGCAGGCATTGACTGATCTGACCAATGACTATGCGCTCCGCCTCCGGATGGGCCGTGCAGGGCGGCAGCGCTTTACCGATCAGTTTTTGAGCTCATCCATGCAAGAACGCACTCGGTCCATCTATCGGGACGTGTTGCGGAGCCCTGCAAGACCTGAGAGAAAACGCAATGCCCCTGCTGCGGCGCCCGCGTCCATTACTCCCCCAGCAAACTGGCGGACCGCCTAATCACAATGCATGTGTGTGCGAAAGACGGAAGCGCGCCCCGACGCGAAGCAGCGCAGGAAAGGAAAAAAGCAAATGAATATCACGACAACCACCACGACTCTGCCCCACACTCGCGCTTGCGGCGAACCGATTGGCGTGGTCCATTCAAACGGTGAAGATATTTCGCCGGCGGCTGAACGCGATCCGGCAGCTAAGAATCTCGCTTTACCAAGACGGGCACGCTGGCTTGGCCCGTCTGGTGAATCATCGAATATGGACGCGCGGCATGATAGGCATCGAGATTCGTTCCGACGCCCAGGTTGTGCGGGGGCAGCTAATTCATGCCACAGGCGTCATCATTCGGGAAACAGCAATCGTGGAAGACGTTGCAGCTGTAGATCACAGGATCACACTCGCCGCCGCCAGGCAGCAGTAGGACCCATATCACCCCAAGATCCGCGACCACGGGGTGTGCACGACGCATCCACTGTTGTTGTTGGCGTTCCCCGCCGCATTGTTTTTCAGAATGGCAGGCGGGTCCTGGCCGATTCCGAATTGGACGATGATCCTTGACAGGCCGCCGCATTCTCGCCAGCCCCCTTCGTGGAACCCAACACACACTTGCGACTCTTAGTGCCCACTTCCACACTCCGATGACACACTGCTCTCTGCCGTGTGATGATAGCTTCGCGCCCAGCGGTTCTCCGTTTCACAAAAGTTCCAACACCGATTCCAGGATCGGAGACGAAGCGCCGTGTAATCTTCAACTAACTCTCGGGCACCCGTCTTTTTTGTCAGGCTCTCCGACTGTCGAGAGCCGACTGTTGTCAATGCAAACCCCGTTCTCCTATTGTCACGCTGCCTGAATCTTGATGAAGTCACCACAAAATCGAATCAAGAATAGACATTCATTTGGAAAGCAACGTGCTCCTAGTTGGATTGCAGGAGGAGCGACATGCAAAACACGGGTGCACACTTACAAGCTGACAGGCGCATAGAAGCGCCCAATTATGAGAGCGCAGTTCGCGAAATGGAGGAGCTTCTGTCACACCGTTTCCCGTATTTTCATAGTGTCGCCTATCGGCTTCTGGGCGATGCGGCTGACGCCGAAGATGCGGTACAGGATGCCTTCTTCACCGCCTACCAGCACCTGAATCAGTTCAGAGGGGACGCGCCTCTGTCTGCGTGGTTAGCGACGATTGTATGCAATTGTGCGCGGATGCTAATGCGCAGACGACCACGCCACGAGATCATCTCTTTGGATGAACCGATGGGGACACAGCAGGAATTCCCTCTCGCGGAACAATTAGCCTGTGAAGGACCGAGCCCTGAAGATGAGTGTCGACGCTCAGAAATGAACAGGTACTTGGCGCAGGCAGCCGAGGAACTCACGCCTGCTTTGCGCAGAACACTTCAGCTACGGGCTGTAGAGGGCTTGTCGGTCCTCGAAACGGCAAAGATTCTGGGAGTAACGAGTGGAACGGTGAAGTCGCATTTGTCCCGGGCGCGAGCCAGGATGAGCCGCTTATTGTCGCAGCGATGTCGAACGACTCGCATGCAGCAATCTGCATCTCCTAGTACCGTGACCGCGTGATTGGGTAGTCAAATGTGATTTCGGGCTTTTTGTGAGTGAGACTCCACGTTTGGTCCTTCCACGCACGGTTTCACCACTTCAAGCACGGAACCGCTATCCGGATAGATAGCATTCAGCTCGCTCCTCAGATACGGCTTTCAGGCCGGGGCGCGCAGCCCTCTTTCCCACGTACTCAGCCACTGGTTCGCACGCGACCGCTCCATCTTGCTAAAAAGACTGGCCTCTGTTCACTTGGTCGAGCCAAGCAGACGGCTTATCGCTCTGGATAGCGCCGCGCCATCAACGACGCTCTGACTTGGCATTGTGGTTGCTTTTAGCCGAGGTGGGTTCTGCAGTTCAACCGAAAGGAGACACGACAATGGCAAAACTAGAAATCATCGCCAGCAATGCTCACCCGGAGCGCGAAGTCAGCTTTCCCGAGACGTGGCGCATCCACAAGGAAAACAACACGACTGAGGTCCACGTCATGCACGACGGACACAAGCGGCCTTTTGTGCGCGATAAGGTTACTGCGTGAGGTCGAAGGCGCCTGTTATGGAGTGTAAAGCGCTTTCGTCCCCGCACGGTGCTCCATGGACTTCCGTCGAGCCGCGCGGGAGTGTTGGGCTTCCTTCACCCGAGATACCTGCTGCGGCTCGGTGGAATCAGTCTATAGCCCGCCCGCTTTTTGCGGCTCGCGGGACACCAGCGCCCGAATGTTCAGGTTGCGGATTAAGCGGTGGAGGTAATTCGGATGCACGCCGAGCTGCTTGGCTGCTTCCGTGATCATTCCGCTGCTGCGCTCGACCGCCTCCACGATCATCTGCTTCTTTAGCGCATTAATCGCTTGATGATATTTCGATTCCACAGTGGTCTCCGGCTGACCCTCCAGTAGTGTCTCGGGCAAATCCTCCGGAACAATTCTGTCTCCTACTCCCAGCACTACCGCCCGTTCGATCGCATTTTCCAGTTCCCGGATATTTCCTGGCCAGGAATAGTTCATCAGAGCGGTCCGCGCCGAAGGCGAGATGCCCTTGAGCGACCGCTTGCATTTCTTGGAATGCTCCGCGGCGAAATACATCGCCAAGAGCGGGATGTCTTCCGGATGCTTGCGCAAAGGGGGCATATTGATGGAGACGACATTGAGCCGGTAGAACAAGTCCGATCGGAAGGAGCCGTTTTTCATCGCCTGTTCTAGATCTCGGTTGGTAGCCGCGACGAAACGCACATCCACCTTGATAGTTCGGTTGCTGCCAACGCGTTCGAATGATCGTGTCTGTAGGGCGCGCAGCACCTTCACCTGCAGGGCTAATGGCATTTCGCCCACCTCATCAAGGAACAACGTCCCTGTGTTGGCCACTTCCATTCGGCCCATCTTCATGGCCGTTGCGCCGGTGAAGGCGCCCCGTTCATGGCCGAACAGCTCACTCTCCAAAAGGGTTTCGGTGAGGGCCGCGCAGTTCAGCGCCACGAACGGCCGATCCTTGCGAGCACTGTTGCGATGTATCGCCCGGGCTACCAGTTCCTTGCCCGTGCCGCTCTCGCCCCGAATGAGCACAGTGGCATCACTCTTCGCCACGCGTGCGATGAATTCCATCACCGATGCCATGGCTGCACTTTCTCCAACCATCGGGTGGTCCAATTCGATGTCGGTTCGCAGACAGAGATTCTCCTGTTCGAGAGATTGCAGATGCATGGCGTTCTCAAGCGCCACGGCGAAGATGCTGGCTACAGCCGTGACAAAGCGTACGTACTTTTCCTCAAAGGGCAAATTCGGGCGTACAAGATAGAGCGCACCGATCGTATCTTTCGTCCCCGAAAGTTTGACGCAAAGTACGAACTGCTCGTTCGCCGATTGGGTACCGGCGGTTTCGGGCTCGTTCACCACATCGGCGCCTTCCCACAAAGCGCGATTCACAAGTTTCCAGTTCACCTCTCCGGACTCACCTTTCCGCCCGTCGCGGTGCCAACTCGTGGCCCGGCCGGGGCTGTCGTAGGAGGCGAGGACGACCGAACCGCGCTCAGCCGGTATGACTTCGAAGAGGACATCCAGCAGTTCCCGTTGTAGCAGGTCGACTTTCCCAATGGTGTTGATGCGACTAATCCTCAGCAGCGCATCCAGATCTGGCATGACGACGCCCAGATCCGGCATAGTGGCGCCGCCAGCTCGCTCGGAACTGGATGGTAGCCGGGGTTCCGCCCAGGACAATATCAACGTACTTCCGTCGTGAGGGATTTCAGGCTCACTCGCCGGCGTCATTGTCTCGTCGGGTTCCAGCAGGAACACAAGTTCCGTATATCCCAGGCGAATCCTATCCCCATGCTGCAAAACCTTATTGCGTATCGGAATGCCATTCACGAAGGTGCCGTTGCTGCTGTCGAAATCGATGACGCGGTAGATGTCGCCGTCTGCCTGAATGGCACAGTGCTTGCGAGAAACGGACTCCTCACTCAGGCACAGAGCACTAGCGGGATCGCGGCCAATGCTCGTCTCCGCATCCTTCAAATGCGTGATCGCACCCTTTTTGGCGCCGACCACAACCGCAATTCTTGGATCCATGGTTAGCTCCCATCTCCGCAGGCACAAGCAGGCACAATACGATGAGTCGCGGACACAAAGTTGTTCCTTGGTTCCCTAATCGTGAATCGATTGCGTGAGTACACGTGTCGAAAAACCTTTTACGAAAGATCAACGAAAATCGCATCGCGCCAGGATGCCCTACAAACGATTCTCTGGTCGCGTGTTCATTTCTGGTCACGTGCCTTCACCAGAAACCGGTTTTTTCAACAGCTACACACAAACTCACCTTCTTCCTGACCGAGAGAGTATGCCACACAACCCGTGTTGTTCCGCTGTGTAGCGCAACACGTGCGCCTTTCTCGGTTGGCCCCACTGACGTCAGTTCATATTTGTCACGTCACTCAATGCGAACTTTGTTGGCCCTCCCGGCACGCCAATTGTTGGCAGCACCAAACCGATGCAGTTCGCAGATTAAGAACGTAACGTCCGTCCGGTGAATGACATGCGAGGCTCACCAATAGGAGTGCGGCGCGCAGGGATGGGACAATCCCGCCTACCTGGCGACCGGAGTCGCACATCTCCTGACACCTCGAACATTAAGGCCAGAGGCTGGTTCGGAAGATTGACGCGCCAAGGTCATTTAGCAATCCATATCTTCCGGGGATCTCAGGCGCAAACTTGATCGCAGTACTTCAGCGCCAAAATCCTACACGTCTGCGAATGTATTTCGATAGAATGACCGCACGACTTTGCTTGGACAAGCCAAGTCAAGCCTACGATACGGCAGAGGACGTGAAGATCTTATGTCCGCATGGGCCGACTACTCTGCGACCGATACACATAAAGAACACACAGGGATATCGTGTTTAGACGGGGATTTGGTCGCTCGCGTCGTAATAGAGGATTTACTAAAGCTTAGGCCGGCTTTCTTGGAAGATCCAACGCTTCGATCTGTTGCCGGACAAGTATTGGTAGTCTCCGCGGAACAGGCGCTGGCTGAAAACTCGGCAAATTTACCGCTGGGCGCGGTGCGGATCATCGCTCTCAGCGAAGCGTGTTACAAGGATCCGCGGTTGGATGCCACTGTATTCGCCTACTTACCGCCGTCCACACCGATTCCACTCGTGGGGCGGATGATCGAGAACGCCCTGTGTGACATTCGTCGCGAGAATCTTCATCATCAATCTGCAGAACAATTGAGGATCGCATCCGCTGAAATTGACGAGTTGAACCGTATCGGTGTGGCGTTGTCGGCAGAGCACGAAATCCCCAAGCTGCTGGAGATGATTCTGTCCAGGGCGCGCCAAATGACTGCTGCCGACGCCGGTTCGATCTATTTTGTAGAAGCCGAGCAAGACGGTTTCTGGTCTAGCTCGCCGAAGTCACACTCGGCGATTAGCGGTTCGATTCAGGAACGTGAAATTGACTGGTGGAAGCCGAATGTCACTTCACGCCCGACAGCGTTAAGGTTTCTGTGGGCACAGAACGACACCGTTTCCTTTCCTTTCGAGCAAACAAAGGTGGAGATCAGCAATGCCTCCATCGCTGGTCACGTCGCATTGACGGGGGAGAGTGTTCAACTGGACGACGCCTACGACGTTCCTCCTGGACTCCCCTATACGATCAATCATGATTTTGACGCGAAGCTGGGCTACCGGACCAAGTCGATTTTGGCCGTGCCCATGTGCAACGACAAGGGCGAAGTCGTCGGTGTGTTGCAACTGATCAACTCGAAACGCGATCCTGGCGCCAAACTGACTTCCCATGCTGCCGCGGCCGAGCAGGTGGTTCCGTTCACACTGCATCATCGAAAGTTGCTCCTATCGCTGGCAAGCCAAGCGGCTGTGGCACTTCAGAACAGCCGGCTGCTAGCCTCCATCGAAAATTTATTTGAAGGCTTTGTACGGGCTTCCGTGGTCGCCATTGAACAGCGCGACCCCGCAACCTGCGGGCACTCTGCCCGGGTAGCCCGGCTGACGCTGGCTCTAGCCGACGCAGTCAATCGCACTACAACAGGACCGCTCGCCCACATTCATTTCACGCCCACCCAAAAAAAAGCGCTACGCTATGCAGCCCTGCTGCACGATTTCGGCAAAGTCGGCGTTCGCGAAGACATACTGCTGAAGAAGGAGAAGCTCTATCCTGCGCAACTGGAACTGCTGCGCCATCGGTTCTTGTTTGCCAAGCGAAGTTCAGAGACTGAGTTGCTGCGAGCGAAACTGGAGCTTTTGCTGGCCCACGGAGAGCACGCCTACAATCAGGCGGCACAGGAAGCCGACGTCCGTTTTCAGAAATACTGCACCGAGCTTGATGCGCTCTGGGACTACGTACTGCAATGTAATCTGCCTTCGTCCGCTCCGGAAACCGTGCGTCCCCGTCTGGCTGACGCCGCAGCGCGTACTTATGCCGATCTGAACGGCATTTCCCAACGGTTGATCACCGACGAAGAAATCCGCCTGCTCTCGATTCCTCAAGGCTCGCTGGACCCGCTCGAGCGTGCTCAAATGGAGGACCACGTAATGTATACGGTGCGCTTCCTCAGCCAGATACCGTGGACGCCGGAGATCCGTGGTGTCATTCCTATAGCCGGCGCCCATCACGAAAAGCTCGACGGCTCTGGCTATCCGCACCGACTCTCGGCAGACAATATTTCCTGGCAGACACGCATGCTGACGATCGTTGACATCTTCGACGGGATAACCGCCTCGGACCGACCGTACAAAAAAGCCTTCAGTCCGGAGGAGGCCCTCGCGATCTTGCGTGCCCAGGTGGCCGCTGGCGCCATCGATCCGGACCTATTCGAACTCTTCGCAGATCTTGTACGTCAAGGTATACATAAGGCCGAGTCGCAACAGCCGGATTCGGCCTCAGCCGACAAGCAAGCAGCCAGCTAGCTATTCAGCAGCTCTCGCCGCTGCGCCTTGCATAAAGAGAGTTGAAGGGCAGGAGCGGGAGCGGCCAGAGGCCGCTCCCGCTTGTATAGGTAGGATACTAGGCAGGATGAAAGGCAGGATGAGTGGCAGGATTAGAGGCAGAACTCATAACTTGGAACCCGCTGCAGATTGTTGGAGCAGCGCTGTTTCGATTTCTGACATAGCCAGGGGCCCCGACCGTCAGGCGTTCACGCTCGCGAATCCATACTGGGCGTCGAATGGCCTCGGTGCAGTTGAAAAAAAGGAAGTTCGCAACGTCTGCAGCATCCCCGCGATACTCGGTACTCCGCAACATCAAGTTCATAAAATCGCCTAATGGGAGCCGGCGTTGCTGGTCGCCGCCTGCTATCGCATTTGACTAAGGCAAGTCCGTTGCCAGACGGAAAGGCGTGTGATGCGTCTGCGAACCCATTGACTGTATTGATCTGGAAAGCTCGGCACCGCGGGCGAGTTTAGCGAGTCAATCCGATCTGCTAACTTTCGGCCTGGGTGATCTATCCGCATGGATAGTCGAGGCCGCCGCACTGCAAGCTGTTTCTCCCTGAGCAGTCCTAGGCTGACGTTGCGTTCATAAAACCGACAGCGTAGCGGGTTCGTCAGGTTTGCAGAACGGGCAGGAAATTGCCGTCAGCATAAGGCCGGGCGCAGGCGTATTCTGTGATCGATGCGACGTTCGTGAATTCCCGAATTGCATTTTGGGTATTCGGCGAATTTCACAGCGCAGCCCGAGTTTGAAATCGGAGCCGGGATCTCAATTTGACCGCCGGACGTTCTGTGATGAAAGCGGATGCTCCCAAGAAGATTAGTAAGTACGACGTTGTGGACCTCATCGGTAAAGGGGGAATGGGTGTCGTCTACAAGGCCGTAGACCGTGCTCTGGGCAGGCTCGTAGCGATCAAGGTAGTGAACGGAGCGGCCCAGCACAGCGAGTTGGAGCGTTTCTACCGCGAAGCCCAGTTCACCGCCAGCCTTCGCCACCCCAACATTGTCGTCGTTTACGACCTGGGCGACTTCGAGGGCAGGCCATACCTTGTGATGGAGTACCTCGATGGGCCGAGTCTGGAGTCGATGCTGTCGACAAAAACGTTGACTATGCTGCAAAAGATCAGCTACGTCAGGCAGGTCTGCAGCGGTCTGGAATATGCCCACTCACGCCAGCCGAGCATTATCCATCGCGATATCAAGCCAGCCAACATCGTCGTCCTTGTGGACGGAACCGTGAAGATTGTCGATTTCGGCATGGCCCGGTTGGTACATTCCCGCCACACCCGTGCCGGCGAGCTCATAGGCACGGTCCACTACATGTCCCCAGAACAGATCAAAGGCGTGGACCTGGACGCACGCAGCGATATCTTCTCCACCGGCGTGGTCCTTTACCAGTTGCTTACGTCGAAACTTCCTTTCGCGGGGGGTGGAATCGCGCAGACGCTCAAACAGATCGTCGGCAGTCCTGCTCCGCCTCTGAGTCAGTTCATTAAGGGGTATTCCCCCGCGCTCGACCATATCATCGCGCGCGCGCTGGCTAAGGAACGGGACGACCGTTATTCATCGGCGAGCGAATTCTCCTTCGATTTGCTGGAAGTCGAAGAACACCTCAAGAGCAATCTTTTCGGCGAACACATCAGTCGGGCGGAGCGACTGATGCACGACGGCGAGTTGGACCGCGCCAGGCAGGAGCTACTCAATGTGCTACAAATCGACCGCGAGCACGTGCGTGCCAATCAACTCATGCGCCAGGTGGTGCAGGCAATCGCCAAGAAACAGGGCTCTCAGAAAGAAGCAGTGCGGCTAGACAACAGCAATAGAGAGCCGCATGCCGGGCGCGATCAGGCGATTGCAGCGCGTGCCCGCATGGAAAAGCTCAATGATGTGCTGAGCCGCGCCGAGCGAGCGTACTCTGCCGGGGACTTGGAAGGCGCGAGCCGCGCGGTGGACGAAGCCTTTGAGCTGGACCCAGACGCCCCACGCGCCAAGTTCCTCAATGTTCAGATTGCTCATAAAGTTGCCAAACACGAGCAGGAACGACGGGTGCAGGAACTGCTCGCGCTTGCGCGCCGACATATTTCTGAACGCAAATTCGCGGATGCGCTGAAAGCTGTAAAGAAGGCCGAGAATCTGAATCCCGCGGCTTCAGGCATTCGGGATCTAATGGCCTTGGTTGCCTCTGGCCACGAGCAGGAGCAACGAAGACGAGCGGTGAAAAGATCCGCGACTGAGATTCTCGGCGCGCTCGACGGGTCAGATCCTTCTCTCGCATGCAAGCCGGCACAAGCCGCGGTCCAGCAATTTCCTAACGAAGGCGAGTTGTCGCAACCGAAAGCGCGGGCGCAACAGCAGGTCGGACATCGAGCATGGGTAGCCCAACAAGTAGCTGGCGCTCGCGCCCTGCTGGCAGCGGGTAGGAACAAGGATGCGCTGGCCATGGTGGACGCCGCCTGCCGGAGATCTCCCGGAGAGGGCGAACTGGAGTCGCTGATGGCGCTCGTCCGGGCGCTCATCCAGCGCGAAGAGACAGAGCGCCGCAGAGCCGAAATTACGGCGAAGGCCGAAGACGCCTTGAAACGTAAGAACTACGCCGAAGCAGTTCAACTCCTCGAAGCGGCCAAATCGGAGATGAAAAGCAGTGATTTCGATGAATTGCTGCGGTTGGCGAGGGAGGAAGAGACTCGTTTCGAGCGGCAGCAGAAAGTAGATGCCGCCGCAACCCAAGCACAGCGGTTGATCGCCAGCAGCGAGTACGCGCGGGCCACCGAATTCCTAGACTCCGCCGCACGAGAATTGTCCAGCGAGGACTTGCGCATTCTCGCTGCCAGCGCGCGACGACAATGGAAAGATTATCGCCAAGAATTGGACGAATTGATTGCGACGGCTGACCACTTATTGGAGGAAGGCAGACCGGCCGACGCTGCCGCTTGTCTGGAGGTCAAGGCTGCCACCTACGGCCGAGAGCCCAGCTTCCTATCCCGTTTGGAGCAAGCTCGGCAACAGCAACAGAAAGCAGCCGCGATCGGTAAGGCAGCCATGGCCATTAGGGCCTCGTTGTCGTCAGGCAACTGGAACGAGGCCCGGCTTCAGCTCACTGCAGCCCGTCACGACTTGGGCGACTCTGCAGAATTGCGGGAGCTGGAAGCGGATATCGATAGGCAAGAAGCCCACGCGATTCACGAGAAGATGGCGGCAACGCTGCGTGAAGTGGAAGACCTGGTCCGCTTGATCGGTGGCCAGGCACTGACAAGTTTGCAGTCGGTTGACGATCTTCTCGACAAGGCCCCGCCTGGCTTGCGGAAGCATCATGAGGAGCTGAAGGGTGCGGTCAGTGCACTGTTGGAAGAAGTCAAACGGGAGCAGATGCGCTATGCGGGCGGCGCGGAAACTGAACCATCTTAAGCCAGAGCTCTCCATCCCTGGTGCGTGCAGGTCGGAGCTAAAGACGCCAGGCGAGAACAGGCCGGGCCCATCCCACGCCAGAAGTTGAATCGGTACAGGACTCCACGACCACGTTTTTGCCCACCGACGCGCTGTCCGGATGCCCCAAGTTTCGCTCCGGACGCACGTCACCGATTTCCCCCGATTCTGTCTCTACGAAAACGTCCGCTAATTCCGCTGCAGCATGCAGGACAGCCGTGCCGTCGCCAGTTGTAGCCGCGAGCAACGGGCCGTACCTTTGCCACCCGTTCGCGATAGCGAGGAACTCTCCACCTCGGTTGTTCCCAGCACTAAGCGATCGGCTACGCGGACCCTATCTTCGTGGATAGGTCGACCAGGCCTTACCCGCAAATCTGCCGGACCTCGACTCCCGCGCTCAGTTCGTACATGCCTGAGCAAATTGAGGATAAGCGACTTCCACAGTCTGGTGGATGAACTCTGGCCAAGGTGGCAGCGCCCGTGCTTTTCCTATGGCTGCGCGGAAAAAAGCTTGCGGAGTTAAGACAATGTCCATCGCTGCCGTTCTAGTAAGGAAACCCGCTTCAGCCCCAACCATACTCAACCCCAGCAACCCCAGGCTTTCAGCGCTCCTCATTGTCGCAGGAGACATTTTGGGATTCGCGCTGCTGCTGGGAACATTTTGGGCCAATCCTTACGTCTCCCGATACGCTCGGCCCAATGAGTGGCTGCAGTATTGGCCACTCCTGCCGCTGTTTCTGATGCTCTATTGGTTCTTCGATGTATATCCGGGAGTCAGTATCAGCCCGGTAGACGAGATCAGGCGCATCTCGCTGGCAAATGCCGGCGCCTTCAGTTTTCTATCGGTGGCACTCGGATTGAAGCGAGCGCCTCTGAGTTCACATTTATTTTGCCTGGCCGCTTTTGTCGGCGCCTGCGTGGTGATACCCACGACTCGAGGCATAACCAGGCGAATCGGCGCCCGATGCGCTTGGTGGGGCTATCCGATCGTATTGTTTGGGGACGGAGACCAATCGCTGTCGGTGCTGCGCAAGCTCAAGGCTGATCCGCGCCTTGGCTTTCGCCCCATCGCGATCGTTGCCGATCGCAGTTCCCACGAGCAACTGGAAGAAGTTCCAGTCTGCGACTTCGGGGCGCTGGACGGGATGGTGTTCAGGGGTGTAAAGCACGCCGTTGTGGTCGCTCCGGACTTTTCCCAGTCGGAATTTGTCAAAGTACTCGAACGCGCTGGTGAAGCTTTCCCTCATCTGATCGTGATTCCAGATACCGATTTCCTCGGAAGTGTGGGGGGCTATACGCAAGATCGGATGGGGGTTCGCGGGCTGCAAGTCCGAAATAATTTGCTCCTCGCCGGTTCTCGCATCGCGAAGCGAGCGATCGACTTGGCTTTCTGTTTGGCGTTGATGCCGCTAGTGCTTCCCTTGATGGCCGTGATCGCGCTTCTGATCGGAGTGGAATCGGGGTTCCCCGTGTTCTACTCCCAGAAGAGATTAGGACAGGACGGCCGCACCTTTCATATCTGGAAGTTCCGAACGATGGTGCGGAACGCCGCCGAAGTTCTGCAACGCTCGCTGGCAAACAGCCCCGAACTGCAAAAAGAGTGGGCGGAAAACCAAAAACTTCGAAACGACCCGCGCATCACTCGAATTGGGAAGGTGCTCAGAAAGGCAAGCTTGGATGAATTGCCCCAACTCTGGAACATCGTCAAGGGGGAGATGAGTCTGGTTGGTCCGCGGCCCATCGTGCACGACGAAATCGCCAAATACAAAGAAGCCTATCCCCTGTATACCAAGGCAATTCCGGGCCTGACTGGACTCTGGCAGGTGTCCGGACGCAATCACACGACCTATACGGAACGGATTACCTATGACTCGTACTACGTCCGCAACTGGTCCTTTTGGATGGACATTTACTTGCTAGCCAGGACAGTAACGGTTGTGCTCACCGGCGATGGCGCTTATTAGGCAAATGACAAAACTCTCGAGAAGAGGTGATGTGATGCAAGCTCGCGTTTTAGTAGCGTTTTGGATTCTCAGCCTGGCGCCCCTTGGGGCAGCCGCCCAGTCCGAGCCCAACCAGGCTGCGCAGCCAAGCGATTCGACTCAAAGTTCGCAGGTATGGGCGGCCAACGTCGGCGATGAACCGGTGGGCAACGGAGACCTCATCTACGTCACCGTGACCGGCTCTCCCGAATTCACGCGCAGCTACCGGGTCTCGAACGACGGCGATATATCGATACCGCTGGTCCCTAAGCCCATATCGGTTATTGGACTGACGCCTACCACCATCGCGAATGCGGTTGCCGACGCCTTGGTCCACGCCCGCATTCTGGTGGCGCCCATCGTGTCGGCAGCGGTGCTCGAGTACAAGAGTCGCCAAGTCACAGTAGCGGGAGCGGTAAACACGCCGGTCATCATCCAGGCAACTGGCGATCTCAAGTTGCTGGATGCCATCGCGCGCGCTCACGGGATTGCTCCCGATGCTGGAGCTGAGGTCATAGTCTCGAGTCTCGACAAAACGACGGGGAAGAGAAACTCGACTTCGATCCCGATCAAGGACTTGCTCTCCGGGGAGGACCGAAATCTGAATATCTCCCTGCACGGTGGCGAAGAAGTCAGCGTTCCCGAGGCTGCCAAACTGTTTGTTACAGGCAACGTAAAATTGCCGGGCCTCTACCGAATCAACGACATGGAAGGCTCGTCCGTACTTCGGGCTTTGGCTCTGTCGCAAGGCACTCTCCCCAATAGCACGAAACAGGCCTATGTCTATCGCATGGTGGCAGGAGCCAACCAGCGCCAGGAAATCGCGATCCCGCTACAGGACATCCTGCACAGGAAAGCAGCTGATGTTCCGCTTCAGGCAAACGACATTCTCTATGTTCCGGCAAGCCGCGGGCCTCATCTTGCCTCAATTCTCCAGGGTATGGTCGGCTTGAGCCAAGCGGTCCTCACAAAAGGATTGGTCCCATAACTGCAATGAGTCTTAGCGGCAAGGAGGAAATCATGGTCTGCACGGAATCAAAAGATGAGTTGGTGGACGGTAAAAACGCGATGAATGAACAGAAGGCTTACTCCGAAGCTCCCGAGATGAATCTGGAAGGTCTCACTCAAATCATTCCTCCGAGGCGACGACTGCCGTCAGCGTCAACGGACGAGGCGCGGCGCAAACTGCGCACGGAAGCCAGGCTGGTGATCATTACCGGTCCCAACAAGGGCATGATTGTCTGGCTAGACAAAGAAGAGATCGTGATCGGCCGCGAAGCAAAATGTGAGGTCTCCTTAGTAGACGAAGCGGTCTCCCGCAAACAATGCGCCGTGAAGGCCGACAACGGTTCGTTCCTGATCACGGATTTCAGTAGCCGAAACGGCAGTTTTGTGAATGGGGTCCCGATACGCGAGAAAGTCTTGCAACACGGAGACAAGATTCGTATTGGCGCCAGCGAACTTGTGTTTCTAGAGAACGACGAACCGCCGACCCCGATGCCCGTAGAGGACCAAAGTCTAGAACTAACCAATCGGATAGCGTATCCAGGATCGACGGAGTTCGCGCTGGAGGCGAGCATCCCGAACAGGATTTCTCCCTACCCTTCCCCGAAGCCAGTTCCCGCACAGATTCCCGTGCCAGTGGCTCCTGGGTTGATGGACATGAGCCCAATCGACGGCAACGCGTCTCTATCCAAATTGATCAAGGTCATCCGCCGGCAGCAATGGAAACTGCTCGCATTCGTTGCGGTTGCAATCCTCGCTGCCGTTGGGGTTCAGCTTGTTGTGCCAAAGGTTTATGAAGCCACAGCTCTGGTCAAAGTCGAGCGCCACACCGCGGGCGGTGTGGTGGGCCAGGAGGCAGCTCAGGTTTCGTCCGTCGACGATATGGACCAGGTGATCGCGACCGAGATCGAGCTGGCTCTATCGGATCCGGTCCTCCGACCAGTGGTTGAACGGTACAAGCTGCTGCCGGCGAAATCGACCAACCGTAAAAGCACCTCGCAGCAGAACGGCCCAGCGCCAATCCGGTTGGATTCTCTTAAAGTGACGCGTTCGCCCAGCTCTTATCTGATACGCATCTCTTATCGTGCCCACGACCCGAAACTTGCCGCCGATGTGGCCAATGCCGTGGCGCAGTCCTTGTCCGAACATGCTAACGATACAGGAAAAAGTTCGTATGAAAAGCTCTCCACACTCGTCGCCCAGGACATGTCCGACTTGCGCTCGAAGATGCAAGCCTCGGCTCAGCAGTTGGCCGAGTATGAAAAAGAACTGAACATGGTAGATCCGGAGCAGCGGGTCACTATCGTGAGTGCTCGCCTAAGCCAGCTGAATACGGATCTTACGGCGGCCCAGGATGAGAGGATCCGTCGTGAAGCCATCCTGGCGCAGGTTGACAACTCTAACACCCTCGCTTCTGCACAGGCAGCCCAGGCGGCGGCGCAAGATCCAATGCTGAGCGAAGCTCTCCAGCGTCTGAATGTGGCGCGCCAGCAGTTCACTTCGGTGCGTTCCTATTATGCCGAGGGTCATCCGGAATACGTGAAGGCACAGAAACAAGTACAGGAAGTGGAGGCCCAGGTCAACGAACTCAGAGCACGGGCCAAAGAGCGAGCGGCGGCGGACTACCAGCAGGCACTGGGACGAGAGAAGCGCCTGTCCAGCGTCCTGCAAGAGACCAAGGCAGAAGCGGACAGTCTTAAATCCCGCACTTACCAGTATGAACAGCTGAAGGGCGAAGCGGACAACGACAAGAAGATCTACGATGACTTGTCGACGCGAACAAGGCTGGCCGGCATCAACCAGCAGTTCCAGAACGCCACGGTGCTGCTCGCCGCGCAGGCACTGCCGGCGCGCGACGCTGTTTTTCCGAAACTGTTCATTAACCTGCCTGTGGCGGTAATTCTGTCCGGCATTCTGGGTATTCTCTTTGCGGTTTTCGCCAGTGTATTCGACAACAGCTTTGCCGATGGGGAAGAGGCCGCAAGTCAACTTCGCGTTGACGTGCTTGCCGAAATACCGCTCGCGAAAGGTCTGCTAGGTATCTCTTCCAAAAAGGGCCTTGCAGAGGATTCCGCTTTTTCGGCTAAGCTGAATGCAGCCTATACAGAGGCGATTCGGAACCTGCGCGCCGCGCTCAACGGCGTGAGCAGTTATCGGCCGATACGAAACCTCGTGATCACAAGCGCGGTGCCAGGCGAAGGCACCTCGACCACCGCGGCACAGTTGGCGCTGGCCTATGCAAAAACGGGCAAGAGGGTGCTGTTAGTAGATGCCAACTTCAGCCACCCAAGCCTCGATCCTAATTTGCTGGTGTGTTCAACTCCCAAGAAATTTAAAGTCGATAGCCGCGTTGGTTTTACCGACGTTCTAAAGGGCAAAGCATCCTGCGCCGACGCAATCATCCAGTTGGCGCAGCCGGGGTTATCTCTGATGCCCGCTGGGCGGATGTCGCGAACTGCCGCCGATCTCATCAGTACGAGGGCATCTGCGGTAATGGCCAAACTCTGCCTGGGTTTCGATTTGGTCCTGGTGGATGCGCCTCCGGTTCTTGCCGCCTCGGAAGCGCAAGAATTGGCTGGGGTCGCCGACGGTGTATTGCTTTTGACCAAGGCCGCCGAAACTGGCGCGAAACAAGTATCGGACGCCATGTCGGCTCTGTCTCGCGCACGCGCCAATGTCATTGGTCTGGTGTTGAACCAGGTCAAGTCTAATGATGTCGCGGACGCTCGCGCTTCGTACCACCTGGAAGCGCTCAACTCGAACGACTCGATCATATTGCCTCGCTTAAACGCCTGAGGACTCACATGGAATACTTAAAGAAACTTTCTCGCTACGCCTCCGGCTCCGCGGCTCTGCTGGTGATATCACTGGCGACCGGCGGCATCTTTAAGTTGTCGGCCTTTGCTCGAGAAGCGTTCATCGCGGCGAAGTTCGGGCTCTCGGCAGTTACCGACGCCTACTTTGGACTGCAGCAGTTTCCTCTTGCGCTTGCGAGCTTCATGTTTGGAGCTTTTTCGCTGGCTTTTACTCCCGCCTACGAAAACGCACGGCGGCGTTCGGGCAACGTCGAATGGCTGCCGGGACTGTTGTTCTATACCTGTACACTCGGCGCGCTTCTAACGGTGCTCATGGTGGTCTGCGCTCCCTACCTCTTACAACTGATTCACACCACCGATACGAAGGAGGTTCGCAACACGGTTGTTCTTCTCGGCGCTTGCTTTCTTCCAATCATTTGGATCGGAATCTGGAAAGGGATCTGTTCCGCTCGTGGACAGAACCTGTGGGCGACGAGTCTCCCCGGACTCCCATATCTGATTATGACTGTCGTGCTGGTTGGCAGTTACGCGATAGGGCGGCTCAGCAACCTCAGTTTGCCCGTATCCCTCACCGCAGGTTTTGCGCTGGTCGGATTGTACTCACTTGTTCGCATTGGGAAATCGCAGCAATTGCTGCGAGGGGACTCTTCCATATTTGCGGTTTGGCAGGTTACGGAGTGCCGTCATTTTCTGCGGCAGCTCACAGCCTCGGCGGTGGAGAATGCCGGCTTTATTGCGAATCAGTCCCTCTTGTTGTACTTTCTGGCCCGCCTTGGTACAGGCGTCATCTCTGCTAACAACTGCGCGATGCGAATCGGAATGCTGGGCTACAGTCTGCTTTCGATGCCGCTGACTTCCTTAGTCCAGGGGCGTCTCTGTTCGGCAGAGGACAAAGAAAGGCCGACCGTGTTCCGACGCTGGCTAGTGGTCCATGCCACGCTGCAGTTATCGTTCGCAGTCGCGGCTTGTGCGTTCCGATTTCCTCTCCTGCGGATGGTGTACATGCATGGAAAATTCGGCGGGACGGAATTGGCCGAGGTGGCCCACATCTTGCCCGCATGGATTGGTTATTGTGTGGTCATGTCCCTGAGTGAACTGTCGGCGGGCTACCTGTTCATACGCGGGATGGGCGTCCACTATATGCGAATTCGGCTCTGCGCTTACCTTGCCGCGAATCTGCTCCGCTTCGCCGTTGCTGGCACAGCCAGCGCCGCCACCCTGATCTGGTGCTCGGTAATCATCGAGGCTTTCGTTCTAGCGCTGAACTTGCGCACCTGCTTGACTGAATCTAAACCCCGGCTGGCAGTTTCGACTACTATGGCAGCAGCGTCGGCCTCTTAACTAGACACCTGGCACGATATGCGGCGATGAACGCGGTCAATGATCCCAAGACATACCCTACCTCTTGAGCAAAGAACCTAAGTAGGTAAGCAACAAACGTGGGCCATTGAATAGCGTTCCGATTTCGTAGGTCAAAAGGAACAACAATGCAGCATACAATCCAGAGTGCTTATTGCATTCTTCGTACAGCCGTTTGGACCAACTCTTCACTGTTGGAATCAGGGCAACGTATGCGACTAAGATACCCAGCACAAAGCCCGCCAGAATGTCGCTTGGCCAGTGATAACCCATATAAATTCTAGGGAAGAAGGTGACCGCCATGACATAGGCAAACACCACGGCGCCGGCACGCTTGCTTCGAAAAAATAAACCCATCGCCAAAGCGCTGAACAGAGCGGCGTGGTCGCTCGGAAAGGAGCTCCAGCGAATGAATTGGTCGGCATCTACATGGTATGGCCATTGGAAATGCAGACCTGGATCGAAAAATGGCCGCTCTCGGTATGGAAGCAGACGTGCAAGGCCCCGAGCCACCACCATCGCCGGGACCACCAGTATCAAAACCGTCAGAAGAGTAGCGCGCGCTTCGACCTCTTTTGGCTCCGTCTCCTGATTGGCACGTTCAAACAAAAAATACCAGTACACCGTGACAATGGCGATGCCCTTAAGAAATTCCGAGCCACTGACATGGTAGACGGCTAAGTCGAACCAAGGCCAACGCCCGACGAACTGATTGATCCAATGCATCAAGGCGAAGTCGAGATGCATACCTCTTCCCTCGTGATCAACATCTGAAAGTTACTAGGACCCCACTTCACCGATTCCCGACTGGGGGAAAGCGGGCTCACCGCGACCTGGTTTGCTTGAGCCTACACTCACCAAGCCACGAGACAGATGTTCCACACGGCATTACTGCAAAGCGGCTGGCGTCGCAGTCGAACATCCAGACGCCAGCCAGTGAAATTGGGACGATCAGGTTGCGGCCAGCCCTCAGAACTCCCACCAGTCCCAGAATTGGCAACCCAACGAGAAGAGCGTAGGCAATGATGAAGTTCCGGTTGGTGAGAGACGTGTGACGGAATCCCGTTTTTGATCTCAAAAAAGCGACAGCGATTGTACACCCATCTCGCTTGTCCGCAACTTTGAGAAGCAATTTTTCATCTGCAGCAGAATTCGTGTATTGAGCGGCTGGCTTAAGAGATCAGCCCTGCTGGCCCAGGTAAGTCCCGATGGTGACTTGGGGCGGCAACACAGCGCGAGAACCGGGCCTCATGAAGCCACGGTCTCCAGCAGTTCCACCGCCTCATGATATCCCTGGTTATGGACGAATACTTGTGCCGTCTCCTGGGCGGCATCTGCGAATTGTCCCCGTCTCGTCGCTTCCGCTTGTGTTTGCCTTCGGCAGATCCGCTGAAGCCCCTTCCTCCTGCAGCGCGGCAATGCTTATGGTCAACCTTTGCTTTAGGTCATCGATAGCAGATTGCACCCGCTGGTTGTTCGCGTAACGGCCTGCGATCTGCGTGACCTGTCCGAGGATAGCTTCGAGTTGGGTGCGGCTCACGGCGCGGGTGGGATTGGTCCCCGAGTTGACCGCCCCGCCGTCTTCGGAGCTTTCCACCCGCGAAGCGGTGACCTGCTCGGCCATGCGTGCCTGATTTAACTTTTGCGCCCACTCGCTGGCCGCGTGCTTTGCTTTGGCTTCCAAGGCTACCGCTTGCAGCGACTCATACCGTTCCTGAAGCTCTGGTGTGGCGTAACTGCTCCATTTCGCGACACTGTCAAGGATGCCTTTAGCCGACTCGAATGAGCGCACCATCAAGAGCACGCGGGCATCACTGAGGGCCTTTTCCATAGCGGCGATGGCCACACGCGAGCGCGCCGTTTCAATCTCTTGCTGCAGAAGTCCGGCGTCCAGCGTGTCACCAAATTGCTCACGAAACCCGCGCAAAATTGTGCTTGCGCCGTCAAAATCATCCAGGCCGATGGCGTCCCGAACATTCTCCTTTGTGACTGAAAACTTCTGTACGCACCTAAGCTGATATCGCGCCTGGTCCAGAAAAGCCGCCAACGCCGGAGATTCGCCACACTGCTCGAATTGTCCTTCCAGAAATCTTACAGCCTCACCATAACGATCGTGTCGAAGCAGACGTTCTGCCTTGCCAATCGCTTCCTTGATTTGCTGGTTGAATTCCTCCAAGTGACGACGGGCATCCGCCAAAATGATAGTGAGCTCTTCGTCGTTAAGCTCTTTCAGGACAGATTCCAGCAGGTCAATAGCACGCTGGTATTCGTGGGCAGAAACGAGCTGATGAGCCTGGTCGGCGACCGCGTCGATTTTCTTTCGGGTGGCGTAACTGGAAGCCTCTTCTTGAGCAAATTGAAGAAGGTCGTCCAGATCGCTTGATACGATTTCTTTGCGTCCCTCATTCAGAATCTGAATCGCTTCGTCGTATGCTTTCCGCCGCAGCGCGTCCTTAGCTCTTTTGCAGCATTCTGCTTTGTTGCGTTCCACTCGCAGGCGGTCGAGCGTCTCTTTCACCACGGACAGCATGGAAAGCAGAGGTGTCTCCTGCGGGTATTTCTTTAGGGCCTCCTCAAGAGGGGTCAAGGATTGATCGGGATCCGCTGAATTGAGTAATCGGTGCGCGGCCGCGATTTGTCCTTCCACGTACGCCCGCTTCTCGCTCGCCTCGCGTTGTTTTTCAGCAAGGCCTTTGTGTTTGAGTAGGCTGCGTTCCTCGGGAAATAGCTGCAGCCCTTCCGTAGCCTTCGAACAGGCGAGAGCGAAGTCGTCCCGACTCAGGGCATCCTCAATCTCCGCATTGAACCGCTCGATCTGCTTGCGACGTTTTTCCTGCCCCTGTCCGCTGACAGCAAGATTCTCGAGCTCTTTTACGCCCGGCGCGTTCGGGGACAACATCTCCGCCTTCTTAAGCATGTCTATGGCAGCAGTGAAGCTGCGCGAAGCGAGGCGTTTCCGGGCTCCATCGAGGTAGTTTTGGACCTGCTTCAGTTTGTCTTGTTCGGCAATCTCGCGGGTGATGATCGCGTTCAGCGCCTTGGCTTCGCTGTTATCTTTATCAAGCGCTAGAGCCTCGGTTATGGCTTTCTGAGCGTCTTCCAGTTCCCCACTATCACGAGCGGATTCGGCTTGCTGAAGCAAAGCCGCAAACTGTTCCGCCCTTGCTTTCCTCTTCGCAACTAAGTTGCGGACTTCCAGGAGATCTTTACCGTGAGGATCCAGCTCGACAGCTCGGTCGAGAAATTGGAGAGCGTCGCCCAGTTCGTCCCGAGCAAGGGCTTGCTCGGCTTGCAGTCGAAACTCCCGCGCCTGTTCGCTGCGCTGCTGAGCCTCGATCCGTTGCTGGATTGTCCGCAGCAAATCGTTAACGTGAGTATTCTGCTGGTCGATCTTTAGAACCTCAAGAATCTGCTCCTTGGCTCGATTCCATTGCGAGTTCACTATCGAGTCGTCTATCGACTTAAGGTATTCAGAAACCTTCTCACGTTTGAGCTCTTCCTGCACTTGCGCGAGATCGAAGGCAAGATCGTCAGCCGTGGCATAGCGCTCCTCGCGAGTTTTCGCCAAAGCGCGCGCGAGGATGCTGTCAAGCTCTGCTGGGTATGCGCGAAGATATGTGCTCAGTGGCGGTGGAGGATCGTGAATGATTTTGAGGAGAATGCCTCCCTTATCTTTGCCGTCAAAGGGGAGCGCACCAGCAAGCAGCTGATACAGCAGGACTCCCACTGAAAAGATATCGGTCCGTGAGTCCACCTGAGAGGCGTTGATCTGCTCGGGCGACATGTACTGAATGCTTCCCATGATCTGGCCGGGTCGCGTTACTTTTTCATTACCGATTCGCGCAAGTCCAAAGTCGACGATCTTGACAGTGAAATCTTTGAGCACGATGGCGTTTGTCGGCTTGATGTCGCGATGAACGACTCCACGCTGATGGGCATAGCCGAGAGCGTTGCAGATCTGGATGACTATGTTGAGCTTCTGCTCTAAGGGGATTGCTCGACTTGCGGATATAAGGGAGCCCAGGTCTTCACCCTTCAAAAACTCCATCACCAAATAGGGGTTGCCGTCTTCATCGCCGAGGTCGTAGATCGTGACGATATTCGGATGCTGCAATTTGCCCGCAGATTGGGCTTCACGATAGAAGCGCTTCAAGAGCTTGGGGTCATCGGCAAACCCTACTGTCATCATCTTGATGGCGACCAGGCGTCCGATTCCGGGATCAATGGCCTTATAGACCACTCCTATCTCTCCTCGGCCGACTATCTCGAGGACTTCGTACTTGCCCAGTTTCTTGGGTTTGCCTGTGGCCATTCGAAACCGGATCATCCCTAACCTGGGCTTCTGGCAGGTCAGCAAGTGTCGCCCGCTGCTGCCTCTGCCCGGGCGTTAATCCTTGGTACGTTAGCACGGAAGCGCAGGTCAGGGATACGCCTCTTCCGTCAACCGCCGATGCGGGATATCGAATCACAGCGACTCGCGCCAACAACTGCTGATCATCGCGCCAATCGAACGCCATCAGAACGGTGTAACGCGCTCTTGTCTTGTATTTCCAAGCTTCCCGTTCCAGATTGCCGTCGTGTGCCGTTTCTGAACCATTCCCTTCAGGTGCGGACAGAGGCAATCCTCCCTTCGGGCATGCAGGAGAACAGGTTATTTCGACCGGGTTGCCACCGAACAAGATCCCGAAAGGCTCGTCAAGATCTTCAAAGAGATCATACGAATGCTCGACGAGAAAGCAGCGCGCCTGTTTCGCAGTGGGTGAGCGAACAGATCGAATCCAAGCCGAACTCCGACTCCCCTGAATACCGCTACCGGTCCTGATTCCCGCCATCGGCGACTTCGCGCGCCAGCAAAGGCCGCTGACACGCGCCGCGCCGCTGCAATGGTGGAGACCGTCGGCAGAAGAGCACCGGCTTCTATTACCGCGTGCGGAAGATCATCGATTGAGTGGACACGCCCACCGGACAGCGGTAAGAGCGACTCGATGGTGCGTTCCTGAAATAGCCCTACCCAGCTACCTTCGCAGCGCTTTCCCCAACAACTGCGGTGAGCCCGCAACGTCGACGCTCGCGGAAAAATAGGCCCGCTTATCGATTACGTCAAGCGCCGGAAAACGCCACGCCGTGAAGAATTCAACCAGCACCAATTTGTTCGGACCGAACCTGAGGTCACAATTCTGAGGTCACAATTCTAAGGAAGGTGCGGCGCTAGCGCCGTGACAAACGACGCTTCCCCGTCGTCGTCCCACGCCGTCATGCGCCGCACGCCCCAACGTGTGGCGGCACGCTACTCTCAAAACCCGCCCCTGTCAAGCGATTCCGCCTCTCC
>CAVQZP010000047.1:0-19560 GCA_963718505.1 uncultured Acidobacteriota bacterium
CGCCCGCAACAGCTTCTCCGGCGCAATCGACGGACGGCCCACGCGAGCGTACATCGCATCGAAGCGCCGCGACAGTTGAGTAAGTACTTCGTCCACCATCGTTCGGATGGCGCGCAGCGGATGATCCTTCCGCACCCGCTCCTCCGGCGACAAATAACTGAAGATGTGATTCTGCTGCCGATCGTCTCCGCGCATGCCTTCTCGTACCATACTGGCCTGTGGATTAGAAGTAGTTTTTCAGCAGCCGGCTAGGGCTAGGACTCCCCTACGGACGGCGTAAGAGGGCTCCATCTCGGACACAGAATGGCATCGACTGGGGGAGTTGAGCGGCATCGATTTTTTCATCGCCCCTTCTTCCCTTTCCCATATCTTGTGCAAGAATAGTTTCGGTAGGCGTTCTAAGGACGTTGCGGCTAAGGTTTCGTGAAGTCTAGAAGGTGCTTCGCCATGCGTCTTGCTATCACGCTGTTTGCTACCGTTGCAACCATTTCAATCTTCACCCAAGCTCAGAGCAATACGCTCCACCCAGATAGAAACCAAACCTTACGCACAAAGCTCGGGTCCAATGATTATGGACTCACCGATGCTGCATGCAACATGCGGGGGGACGCCTTCGTCACCGTCTACGATACGTCCGGCGAGATGCCCGCAGACCGTCCCCTGCTGATGTTCGACGGCACCGGCATGCTGAAGACAAGTTTCCCATCGAGCCGCAAGGCGCTCAATCTCTCTCCATTCGAAGATCACTACGAACCATCAGCTCTACTGAAAGATGGCAGAGTCGCCAGGCTGGTCTGGTCCAACAAAGCTATGTATCTGGCTTTGTTCGGTGCCCAGGGCGAACTGCGATCTAGGACCAAACTCGACTCGCCCGCCTTCCTGCCTTACGGCATTGTGGTGTTTTCTTCCGGCGAACTCCTGGTTTCTGGCCTTGAGTATGTTCACAGCGTGCGAGCGTTATCGCCTTACAAGATATTCACCGCTCTCTATGACAAGGACGGCCATCTGCAAAAGCGACTGTCTCTTTCTGAGGACGCGCAGATCGAAGCGGCGGCTCAAATCGGTGATGCGAGATACGCCCGGGGTCCGATGTTTGGCAACTCCGCTGTTTCTGGCGGGCAGATTAGGCTCGGCGAGGATGGCAACGCATATCTAATGCGGCGGACATCTCCGGCGACCGTGTACGTGATTTCGTCTTCAGGCGAACTTCTGCGTACCTTAATGGTCGAACCCGCGGAGGTTGGGCAGATGCCGTTCAATATGCAAGTTGCAGGGGGCCGTATCGCGGTGCAGTTTAGTGATTATTGCTCCGCCGGTGATCCCTGTTATGGGAACCATTTCACGGTTGCCGATGCGGCGACGGGAAAAAAGCTGGCAGACTACGCTGCTGGGGATGCGCGCGGCGTTTTTGTTTGCTACAACGCCAGTCCCGAGCGGTTCAGTCTCCTGACGGTCAGTGATGATCATGCCCTGAACCTGGTCGAGGCGACGGTCAAGTAGCTCTCTTCGACCGTTCGCTCGCATCCTTTGCGACTGAGTGCCCCACCGCGCTCGGATGGCAGATCGTTTTTCCGGGCACCCTGTCTCTTCACTCAATCACCCGTTTCCTTGGTCTTCCGGGCGGTTTGGCCCGATGCCTCAGGCGCACGGGGCATTCCAAGTCTTGTTGCCCTTCACACCGCGGCTCGATCGTCAATCCTTCCGGCTGCGGAGTTCGCCTCGTGCATGCCAGCTGACACCAGGCTTCCCGGTAATTTGAATAAATGCCGTACTCTCCTCTTTCCCGAGGATAGATGTAAATGTTGGTCCGTCCCTCCAAAGCCTCCGTCGGGATCAACACCCATGCATCCTCCGGCACGATATATCCAGCGAGAAAATCAATCTCATCGCACGTATACGACAGGTACAGTCCCTCTTGACCGTGATGCGTGGTCAGTAAATAAGCCTCGCCCCTCAACTTGTTGACAGATTTCACTTGCACGCGGATGAGGCGCCCGCCAGAGTCGACGATGAAGTCGTAGCGATCGCTGTCGCCGTAGGGCTTGGCGACGGTGAATCCCAGGCTGGCGGCCTTCCATACGAAGGCGAGCTCGGCGAGTTCTCCGCGGCGTTTCGACGTGCGTTTGCTGATGTTTCTGGCCGGGCGTTTGTTGCCGGCTGATCCCGAATTGTCCTTGCTCACAAATAGAAAAGCGCGGAGCTGATGCCCGCGCTGAGCCCTCCTAATTAGTTGTCAGTTCCCAGTTCTAAGTTCTCAGTTCTTGAATCCCCAGTAGAAACAGAAAAAGGCGTGACCTCGAGGCCGCGCCTTTTTTTCGTTCTCCGTACTTCTAAGATAACGAGTTACTTTCTCTCTATACTTTTAGAATAGCAAAACGGAAGAGGTGAATGAGACAGTGGCGGTGGATTTATTTCTCGCGCGGAATCAAGGAGCTACGGGGGAAAGCGCGATTTGAGGGGCTTGACAGGCGTTTTTGACGCTGCCGGCCGGTCGGCAGTCAGGACAGGCCTCGGATGGTGGCGCACCATAACAGTTCAGACGCGAGAGGGGGAAACCGTCGGCATACTGAAAGCTCTTCTTTGCGTCCGTTGCGGCTTTTCTTTGCGCTCTTTGCGGTTAGAGGCTTTGTCGTTCACGCGCGCGAAGCCACATCTGGAAAAACCACTTCATCCGGCAGCAGAGGCCCGGTGTAGCGGAAACCTGAATCTTAGGGGGGAAAAGGGGGAAAGGGGGAAAGGGGGAAACGGCTGGACTAATTCGCAACCGGCTGAGCTACGTGCATCGCAATGAACGCCCGAATCTGATTCATCATCGACTCGACTGCCGATCTCTTCACTTCCGACCACAAGCCCGCGTTCGCGTTGTCCCACAACCGGCGCATCGCATCCACTTGCTCCTGGACGAGGCTATTGTAAACGCCAGCCTGCACCAACCTCTGGTTCATCCCTTCGACCGTCGGCCGCGCCGGCAAGGCGATGCAAAAGTCCCGGCACAACCGCTGCAGCGTCGCTTCGAGCGCGTCGCCCGCCAGGATCGCCGCACTCTGATGGCGTCCCATCGTCATATATTTTTGCGCTTCCGTCAGGAATTCCCCGGTCAGATCATCGCCAGCCGTCGTTCCTGTTTCAACCGCCGAATCCGCGGAACTGAAGCCCCAGACGGATTTCAATGCTGCCATTCCGCGTGTTATATCGATCCACATCGTACTTCTCCTGTTTGACCGGAGATTTTTGGGTTTTGCCGGTCGTTACCGAGGAAAGGGGCAGGTAACGTGCCATCCGTTCCAAAATGGGAGGTACTTCGCCGTTACCTCCGGATAAGTGCTATGTTTTTCTTATTATTACCGCCAACACTTCGACCAGGTCCGCACCTTGTCCGAGGGACTATTTTGCGTAGTACTACCCTCAGTTTCCCCAATTTCTGTCACGAGAGCGGGCGAAACCCTGCCAATTCCTGACCATTACCAATGGGGGATGGGTGCATAGAAAGAGCTTTCACCACAGGGAGACACACAGCAGACAGCGTCGCGTCGGTTCACGCGACGAAGCCGATGAGCGTTTGGCGATTTCGCGCGTGCGCGTGACGTGGTCGCTGAGGCCTTAAACAAAAAGGGCGTCCGCCCGCACCGTTTCACCTTCGGTGCTGCGGACACCACGTCAAGCAGTTCGCGCTGCGGAACTTTATTTCTTCCCGACCTGCGTCACCACCGTATTCGCCGTCTCTTGCAGCAGGGGCGTCAAGACATCTTGTCCGTCGGTCTTCGCCTTGCCCTGCAGCGCGTTCTGCAATACCGGCTGCGACTGTCCGGGAACTACCAGCTGATACTGCACGTTCACGTCATCTTTCGACTTGATCTGCGTATTGAACCCCGACAGCTGCGACATCACCTGGTTCATGGCCTGCTGTTGGGCTGCCTGGGACGCTGCGGATGCCGCCGCCGATGCCGCCGCCGACGCCGCGGTCGCCGCCATCGCGCTGCCCATTCCATGCGCCATCATGCCTACCGGCGTTATGCTGGCGATGGGTTGCGCAAACTTGGCGAACTTCGCGAAGCTGCCGCCCGTGTTGTGTTTCACCGCGACGCTCGAGAACAGAACGTAGTCGCACTGCTTCTGCTGCGCCTCGGCCTGCAGCTGCATCGGGATCCGCGAATCCAGCGCCGCCACCTCGACCGCCGGCCCATTCATGAGCAGGATCATCGCATTGCGGATCGGTGTGCTGTAATCCGCTGCCGCGTTGTTGCCCTGCCCGACCTGCGCATCCGGCGGAGCTACGCCGATGCGGATCTTCCCCGGAACCTTCGGACCGAGCGCTTGCGGGATCGCCACTGGCGCGCTCCCCATCTGGTTCGGCGACATGCCCGGCATCATCATATTTTGCGGCACGTGCCCGCCCGCCGCGTACTGGCTCATCATCATCTGTTGCTGCTGCGCTGCCATCGCCGACATGTTTCCCATCTGAGCGCCGTTTGGATACCCCTGTCCCGGCGTCGGCTGCATCATCTGTCCGCCTTGCGCGACTGCAGGCTGAGACATTGGCACGCCGTGCAACTCCGCCAGCGAACCTACCTGGTGATATCCATCCGGCACCTCGAACAGCGCCTTATCTAGCGTCTCTTTGCTCAACTCGGAGACTGCAACCGTGACCGTCGTTGGGCCATCCGGACCGGGCATCGTGATGGTCTGCGAAAGCGGGTATCCAGCCTTCCCGGCCCCGCTGTGATGCTCCTCGATCGAATCCTGGCAGCCTTGCGCCACCTGCACAGGAGGCACAAACTGGCTGCAGCCCGCCAGTTCCTTGCCCACATCGGCGTACCAGCCATCGATGTCGAAGCTCTGGTGCACCTGCGAGCACGCCTTTTCCGACGACTCTTCCTTTACCTTGATCTTGATGTGACGTGCCGGATACCCGAAGATCGTCTTGCGTTCGCCCGTATCCGTGAGCACCGTCGTGATCTCAACCTTGCCGCCAGTCGTCTCCGGCATTGGCGCGCCGGTCGCCAGCGCCGCGGCACGAGCCGCGGCCGCGTCCTGAGGATCGTTCGCCACGTAGTAGGACTGCGACTGCTCGTTGAGCGTGACAGTGCGTTTCAGGTCGCACTGGCGCAGCGTGATCGTATTCCCGGCCGGAGTCTGATTCACGTCCCGGATACGAGCGCCCTTGATCGAGGTCTCCGTCGACGAGACCACGGTCCCCGCGACCGTTATGTTCTTCTTGATGTGGAGGTCCTGCGCCTCGGCGGCCGTCACGAGCAGAACCAGGGTGAGCGCGAAAGCGTACAGTCGCAAGCCATGCATAGGGTCACTCCTAGAATTTTGGGTGTTGGATCAGAGGCTTCGAAAAACCCGGGGAAGTTTCTCGCCCCCGCGCCCACATTTCCGGGGGAACTCTGTTCCTGCTACCTATGCATGCGAAATCCGGAGGGAAATTCGCTCAGTGCGGGGAAAAATAGATCTGCTTCTTTTTTAATCACTTGTCGGGTGTTTTGTTCTTGTGTGTTCGATGACCCGGTTGACTGGATCGCAGGGCCGATCCGTGCAGAGGCCGTTTCCACCCATCCGAGAGGCTCGCAACGTCTATCACTGCAAGTTGCGATTTTTCAACAGTCCGGGGTTGATTTGTCTCTCGCTGAACTGCTATCGTGCCTCCGCTTGGCCTTTCCCCCCGCGCCTTCTTTCGGTGCCGCGCACATCGTCGAAACGAATCTTAGATTAGCGACGACGATCGCTGTTCAAGCCTGATCTCACGGAGGATTCGGCTTCGTTTACCACCATTCAGCCGGATCGATCGCGCCAGAGACCCCGGGAGTTGTTGTCCCAGCGATGATCCCAAGAGGAGGCTTTATGAGCTTGAATGACGACCTGAAGAGTGATCCCTTGGCGTTCGCGCAGAAGCACTGCATCAAGGCGGGCGACGTTGCGGGCGGGCACTCAGCCGAGGACCGGCGCGACGTCGACGGGTACAAATACTCAAAAATGCTCGACGGCGACAAGGTTTCCTACCTGAACTGCTGGAAGGCAGACCTGGGACGGGACGTGACTGCGCGCGCCCCGAAGGGGGCCTACACCGAGGATGAGATGAAGCGTGCCATCATCGAAGGCGCCGATACCGTTTGCATTACGGCCCAGGCGGCGAGCGATGCGACGATGGTTCCGGCGTGGTTTCTGCCATGGGACACACGCGGCGGCACGGTGGCGATGCGCATTGCGCCGAAAGCCGGCTATACCGGAAGCTATCCGACATTTTTCCTGACGGCAGCCATCAACGGCTGCTCCGTTTTCGTCTCGGGAACATCCCAGAAACCGCGGGTGTTTCACAGCGGCAAGGGGACCGGAGTCGAGGGTGACGCGGTGAAAGTCTGGCGCGACATGGTGGTGGCGATCAGCGGAAAGACGCTGAACCAGCTCGCGGAAGCCAACAAGACGATGTACATCAAGGACGGGGCAACCAAGGACGGCAAGGGATTCGACACGACGCCGACGGCGAAGAAATTCGAGCAGGTGCTGAACCGGCACTATGACCCGACGCGACCGGACAATCAGAATAAAGATCGCGTGCAGATCCGCGAGGTACGCCCCTGGGGCGCATTCTTTGGCGTGTGTAACGCCGGGGGCGACTGGACCTTCTACCTGCAGGAGAACGCCACGATTACCTATGATCTATTTGAGAAGCCGGCGCCGCAGAATCACCACTTCTACGATCCGATCGTCAGGGCCTTCAAGAAGCCGAAGCCGATCCCGGGTAAATCGTTTTCCGTCTCCCGTCCGATGACCGTCCGCCAGATTTTCCCCGGGGGCGGAGGGACTGCTGCCATGAAGAGCCAATGGGAGTGGACCACGCTGCGCGGGTAAAAACTTTGGCGAAGGCGAGCTCTCAACAATGAAGACCTTCCATCTGCGGTCTCGATGTAGTCTTCAGCGTGCCCATCGCGGTTTTTCTGCTCTTTGCGGTTAAAAGCTTTGTCGTTCTGCGGTGGCCCGATTGCTCAATCTCTCGATCGACTCCGTGGGCCTCCGGAGAGCACTTCTCGCTCGCCGGTAATCGTGGCTCGCTCTACGCTGTGCGACCCGGGGTACGTTCGAGTTCCTTGATTTTGGCCATGTTCGCGGCAATGCGTCGCGTGTCCTTGCGTTTTCCCGAGCGATTGCGGCGCTTCGGCTTGGTGGTGTAGTGGTTTTTTGCCATATCAGGCTCCTTTGCTTGCGTCCCTAATTGCTGAAATCCGGGGTAACAGAAAGAATAGCCTAACAGAACCAGGAAGCAGTTCCGGTCCTGGTTGGCGAAAAGCGGCAATCCCCCTGACCCAGCGCTCACTTCGCGGGAGTACGACGGCAATCCGCCCGAATCTCACTCACCCTCATGCAGTGACCACCATCACAGCCCCTCGGCCCATCGTGGTCATCATAGCTATCGCACCGCGTGGTACATGGTGCATCGGATTCGCAAAGCGATGGTCGATCTTTTCCTTACTAAGCTTTCATGCATCGTAGAAATGGACGAAACTTACATCGACGGCAAGCCGATCCGTCGCGGTGTAGGCCGCAAGCCGCGCCCCAAGAAAGACATGGTGATCGTGCATGCGTGAGCGTGGCGGTCGCGTGCGGTTCTTCCACGTCCCGAACCTGAAAACCGACACGATGAAAAAGCTTATCGACCGACACATCGCAGTCGATACACAAGACGCTCACTAGAGAGACTTTCTAGTGATATAAACATCTCACTGCGCGGCGACCATTACAACTTCTTTGACTTGATACCTGACACGTTACCTCGTCAGAGAAGGAGGTCGCTATGGAAAGTACCATTGCAAACCCGATCAAAGTTGTGCGGATTTGGAAAGCAAAGTTGCTTGACGGCGGCTTTGTGCTTTACGTTCCGCACTACATCGTAGTCGGATAGTTAGCTGGGGAAGCGCCGTGCAGTATTTACGCGGCTGGTATCTTCTTTTTTCTTAGGCTTCGGATTCGCTACCTTGACTTCTGATTTGGGCAATGGCGGGGTCGCTAGCATCCTACCCAGAAGCCTATCGAACTTGTCTTTGTCTACCGCAATTTCACTGCTTGAGTTCTTGGGCATCTCGTATTTCTCCGATATCGGTCTTGATGTCTTTCAGAGTCTCTTCGATCTTGTCTAATTGCCGCGCAACTGTCCAAAGGACGAAGGATACCCAAACGACGCCCGCGACGACAATCACTTCGAAGCTACTCATGTCCCGGCATTATAATTTGTTCGGAACTGAACGGGAGGAATGGAAAAATGGCGATAATGATCCAAATTTTAAGGTCACTGTAGATACTGCGGATTCATTCCTTAAAGTCGGGGAACAGATGCGGCAACTTCGGATTTCAATTCTTGCGTTACAGGCGACTGTGGCTACGCTTGTAAATCCTGCCAACCCTGAATCAGCTTTTCAACAACTTCTGGATCAGGACAAAATTGCACAGAATCTAATGCCCGCGACAGAGCTTGATTTAGCTCGTCAAATGTTGGAAGCGGTAAAAGCAGGGCAAGACTTCGGGTCGGGCGTAGTTTTCGTAAATCCTTCGCTTTCAGCCATTTGCGCTCCTACGTCAAGTATATAATTATTCCGGAGGGGAGGGGTGCGGCTCCCCCGCCCTGTGCGGTGGCCACTTCTGTTATTTCGACAACAACTGGCATGGCCGCCGCATCCGACTCAACCGCATCCCCGACGAGACCGAGGCCACCTTCAAGCTGCTTCTTCTCGAGGACGCCAACTCGATCCAGATCGCACTCATGCAGATCATGCGCGTTATCCTCTCCCACACTTTCGACGCCAAGTCCGGCGGCCTTCTGCTCTATGCCCTGCAGACCGTCTCGCTCAATCTCCGTCACACTGATCTTGAACCCATCATCCGCGAGCGCGTCGTCATCGACCCCGGTGCCGTTGCCAGGGACGTTGAAGACCTCGAAGACCAAGAACTCGACGAAGAAGACGCCGATCCCGAGGATTGCAGCGAAGAAGCGCGTGCGGGAGACGACGATGAGGACGAGGACGAAGACGACAACGAGGAACCCGGCGGCGATGATGATGAAGATGAGGAAGAGGACGATGACGACGAAGACGAACCTCCTCTTTACGTCGAAGACGGCGCTCTACGCTCCGGAACACGTGCTTTCGACGCTGCCCCGACAGTAGGTGCCATTCCCCCGCCGTGCCCGCCCGGGGCACTAGCGTGAATCACGCCAGGTAGCCAAAAAACGGACGCCAACTTGGGTGGCAGGTGCCGCCAAGTGCGGTTTTTCGAGGATTTACATTGACGAACCCACGGAACATTTCTCCGGGCTCGGTGTCCAACCCTGGCAGATGACCCGGTTCTTCAAACTTGTCGCTCTTCTCGCGCTGCTGCCGATCGGTCTTGTCGCGGCCTTGCTGGTTCACGAGACGACGGCGGGTCGCATTGGGTGGTTTGTTCTTTCCCCGGCCAACGTGATTGTGGATGGAGTTTCGCATTCTGGCTACTTGCACCGTGCGCATAACCGCCCCTTCTTTCTTCTTACGCGGACCGATGACACAACGTTGCATACCTATCTCATCGCACCCCGGCCGCTGCGTTTCTTGATTGACTGCGGCGACAGGTCGGCGGGACGGTGGTGGTTTGTACCGATGGGAGGAGATATCAATCCACCGTGCTCAGGATTTTCCGAGGAACGGGATCCCGCCTTGTTTGCCACGTTTAAGCAGGGCCCGGGATTTCTTGAGTTCTGGACTCGGTCAGGGAAGAAGGTCAGGGCGGAGTGGCAGGAGTGACGGATTTCGGGAAGGCGTGCATGGTGTTCGAGCACTCGGAAAGAAATGCCTTTGGGAGCCGGTGGTAGTGGTAAGGAACACGGGGTCCTTCGACTGCGTTCGGCTGCGCCTCACTCCGCTCAGGATGACAATCGAGTTTGAGTTTCGGGTTTGAAACCCCAGGTTTTAAAGTTTGGTTCAAGCCCCAGGATTTCAAATTTAAGGATCAAATTTCGGGTTGCCGATTCTGGGCAGTTTTGAGTGCCGAAGATTCGGAACGCGGTGTCTAACCTGGCATGCGACGAGTACGCGCCACTTCGCTTAAGCCGATGGGGAGTACGGACCTTACCGCGTTCAGCCTCGCTGCCACGATGACAGCCCTGACTTTGCTTGTGGCCTTTATGACCAGTCAACCCATGATCTGCCTTGGTGTGAGCATCGACCTGCGAAAGACGCCGCATCCTGGATCCATGTTTCGCGCCCAGCGGGAAGATGCCCTTGTCGTGGGTATATTCCGAAACGGCGACATTTACTTTGGAAACGACAAGATCTCGCCCGAAAGTTTGGGCGACAAGATTCACGAGCGGCTGCGCGCCCAAGGCGGTGAGCGCAAGGTCTACATCCGCGCCGACGGCCGAGCCCAATGAGGACGCGTCGGCGAGGTCATCGATCAGGTCCGTGCAGCGGGAGTTCCCGAAGTCGGATTTCTGGCCGATCAGAGAAAACCGTAGAAAGAAGGGATCTGAAAGATAGGATCAAAGAAAGGGAGACATCCGAAAGAAGGGCATCTGGCATTCAATTCCTGTCATCCCGAGCAGGCACAAGCCGAACCAAGTCGAGAGCCTGGCGTGACTTTGTCGAAGGGGAGCTTGTGCTTCCACGGCCGCTGCACTACCGCCGCCGTCCGTGCATTGCGGAGCATCCTTCCCTGTCTCGCTTTTCTCTGCGCGTTCGCATCGGCGCAGGATGCGCCGCGGGTTGTCCACGTATTCGTGGCGCTGGCCGATAACGCGCATCAGGGCATCGTGCCGGTTCCGGCGCGGCTGGGCAACGGTGACGATCCGGAGCACAACCTCTATTGGGGCGCAGGCTACGGCGTCAAGACGTTCTTCGCGCGCAGCGGCGAGTGGCGCCTCGAGGCGTCGCAGATGCGGCCCAGGCCCGCGGTACTAGAGCGCTGCGTCTTTCGCCATCGCACGAAGAACGTTCTGCTGATCGCCGACGCGTATCAGGGAAGCCAGATCCGGCAGGCGATTGTCGACTTCCTGAAGGCGGCAGGTGGGGAGTCTCGGCAAAGCGCCGGGAACGCGGAAAACGCGGCCTTGCAGCAAGCGAACCCAACTGCCCTTCCGGACCGCGCAGATCTTGTGGTGTATGTCGGGCACGAAGGGCTGATGGATTTCAGCCTGCCCACGCTGCCGCACAAGGACAAGAAAGATGCGCGGGAGGCGATCGTGCTGGCTTGTATCAGCAAATCGTATTTCGCGGAGCCGCTGCGGGCGGCGGGAGCCAAGCCGCTCCTGTGGACGACGTCGCTGATGGCGCCCGAAGCCTACCCATTGAAGAGCGCGCTGGATGGCTGGGTGCTCGGGGAAAGGGCGGAGCAGATCCGTGAGCGCGCCGCGGCCGCGTATAGCAAGTATCAGCACTGCTCTCTGGCCGCAGCGAAGCGGTTGCTGGTCACGGGATTCTGAGAACCGGCGGCGCCCGAGGTGTTTTGAAGGTAATGTCGCAGAAGAGTTGGCGGGCGGGTCGTGCGGCAAAACTGAAGCAGACAAAAGACGTGCCTCGGGCGGCATGCCGGGAGAAACAGTGGTGAGTGCGCGGATGTCTCGTCAGCGCCAAGCTTCGCGCTGCAGCTTCGAGGGGACTGGCTCGCCAGGAAATTTTTCACAGGAGACCGGTCTCCAGTACTTCGTCATTCCCCTCTGCTCGAGTAGTGTCACGAGCGTCCGAAGCGTTTCACGGCTTAAAAAAATTCTTTAGCCTGTGGCTCGCGGTCTACGGCTCATGGCTGACGGGAAAACCATCTATGCTAGAGTCAAGCTCTTCATGGACATTCCCGCCATTCGAACGGAAGGTCTCACGCGCCGATTCGGCGAGCTTGTTGCCGTTGAGGACGTGAATCTCGAAGTCGCGTCTGGCCAGTTCTTCGGCTTCCTCGGACCGAACGGCGCGGGAAAGTCCACGACCATCAAGATGCTGACCGGCCTGCTGGCGCCGACTTCAGGAACGATGCAGATTCTCGGCATCGACTTCGAGCAGCAACCTGTCGACGTGAAACGCCAGATCGGTGTTGTGCCGGAAGGAATGGCGCTCTTTGGACGGCTCACGGGCGCGGAGTATCTGAACTTCGTTGGCCGCATGTATGGTCTGGATCGCGAGACTGCCGCGAAGCGCGCGGGTGAATTGCTGGAGTTCATGCAGCTCGCGGACCAACCCAAGAAGCTGGTCACAGATTATTCGCACGGCATGCAGAAGAAACTCGCGCTCGCGGCGGCGGTGATCCACGGCCCGAAGATCCTGTTCCTCGACGAGCCCTTCGAAGGTGTGGATGCGATTGCCGCAGGAACTCTGAAGTCGATGCTGCAGCGGATGATCGCGCGCGGCGCGACGATCTTCCTGACCTCGCATGTGCTTGAGATCGTCGAGCGCTTATGCAGTCACGTCGCGATCATTCATAAGGGACGCCTGGTTGCGCAGGGTTCGCTGGAAGAGCTTCGGGCGGGAGTTGAGGCGCAGGCTGCGTCCGGAGACGGCGATCAACTCGCGCCCGGAAAGAAGCTCACGCTGGAAGAGATCTTTCTGCATACAGTGGGCGGAGTTCGCAGCGCAGAGCAGGAGTTGTCATGGCTGGGATGAATGCAGCCCAGGTCCGCGATCAGCTGAAGGCGATCGCGTTGGTGCGATGGGAAATCTTCCTGCATTCGCTGCAGACGACACGCGGAACGCTGGAACTGTTCTCGCGCATCGTGATTGGCGCAGTGATCACGAGTGGCGGATTGGGCGGCGCAGCGCTGCTCGGCGGATTCGCGTGGTATTTCGTCTCGCATGACTCTCCGGAACTTTTGGCGCTTCTGTTGTGGCCCGTATTCATGTTCTGGCAATTCTTTCCGGTCATGGCCACGGCGTTTGCCGAGACGCTCGACACCTCGAACCTGCTGCGCTTTCCGCTGAACTACCGCTCGTATGTTCTGGTGCGCGTTGTCTATGGAGCGCTCGATCCCGCGACGCTGCTGGGAAGCTTGTGGCTGATCGCGATCGCGCTCGGAGTGGGGATCGGAGCGCCGCGCTTGTTTCTGTGGACAGTGATCGTGCTGGCGCTGTTTGGGCTCTTCAATCTGCTGCTGACGCAGATGGTGTTTGCGTGGGTGGAGCGCTGGCTGGCGCAGAGGCGAACGCGCGAGATTTTCGCGGTGCTCTTCTTTCTGGGGATGATCAGCCTCCAGCTGATTGGGCCGATGATGAGCCGATTTCGTCCGCGATCGGCGTCAGGACTGGTGCGCGTCGGCGGCGAGGTCAACATCGCGCAACGGTTGTTGCCACCGGGGCTGGCTGCGCATTCGATCGCAAGCATGGTGCACGGGCAGATTGGCACGAGCGTGCTGATGTTTGGCTTTGTCGGAGTTTATGCGCTGGTCATCCTGAGATTCCTGAGCGTTCGGCTGCGCGCGCAGTACCGCGGCGAAAATCTGAGCGAGGTCACGAAAAGCGAACTGGTCCGGCATGGTGAGGGCGTGCGCGCTGGCTGGGACGTGCGCGGAGTCTCGGCGCCGATCATGGCCGTCTTCGAAAAAGAGTTTCACTACCTGTCGCGCAGCGGACCGATGCTGCTGACCTTGATCACACCGATCATCATGCTGGTGGTATTTGGAATTGGGCAAGGACGGCCGGGCACGGGATTTCTGCAGAACAAGCCGGACTTTGCGTTTCCGGTTGGAGCGGCTTATACGCTGCTGCTGCTGACGAATCTCGTCTACAACAATTTTGGCGCCGATGGTGGAGGGATCCAGTTCTTCCTTGTATCTCCGGCGAAGTTCCGGCAGATCGTGGTTGGAAAGAATCTGACGCATATGGCCGTGCTCGCGGGCGAAATGGTTTTGGTGTGGATTGGCGTGAGCTTGCTGTTTCGTCGTCCATCGCTGGCCATGACGGCGACGACGATTGCGGGAATCCTGTTTGCGGCGCCGCTGAACCTGGCGGTGGGAAACCTTCTGTCGCTGTACGCGCCGAAGAAGATTGCATTCGAAACGTTTGGACGCCAGCGGGCTTCGCAGGTCACCGTGCTCACAAGTTTTGGCGTGCAGCTGGTCGTTTTCGCATTGGGCGCAGCGGTGTTTATGCTGGGACGGTACTACCGGGATCTGTGGATTTCCGCGGGGCTGTTTCTTGCGCTGGCGGCAGTGTCATTTGCGATTTACTTCATGGTGTTGGGAAGAGTTGACGGCGTGGCGCAGCGGCGGCGCGAGATTCTGACAGGCGAGTTGTGCAAAGCGTGAGGTCTTTCGGAAGCGAAAATCTTAAAACGCAGAGGACGCTGAGAACGATCGCCGAGAACGCAGAGAAAAGCCTTTAACCGCAAAGAACGCAAAGAAAAGCCGCAAAGGCCGCAAAGAAAAGCGAGTCGCGCGTACCGAGTCGCGAAATCTCAAAGCGGAGAGGTTGCGAAGAACACTGAGACAAGCTTTAACGGCAAAAGAGCGCAAAGAAAAGCCGCGGAGGTCGCAAAGAAATGCAGCGAAGGGTGCAAAGAAAGGCCGACAGCAAGGTGAGCGGAGGTACGCTCCGCCGGACAGCCGAGGGCGCCTCCACCCCAACACGCCAAAACCGGGCGTGTCGGGGGCCCGGCGGCTGTCCCCACGTGAGTGGTGCGCCGGCGCCACGCAACCTTAGCCCGCTGGAACTTGATTCCCACACAAACAAAAGCCTATCCGGACCCGCGTATGATCCGGATAGGCTTCGTGCCTGACCCCGCTTGCCTGAACAGAGTTGGGCACAACTTGCGGCGCAGACTTCCTAGAAGGCGGACTTCGGGCTTCCCTGCGCTTGCAGCGCGATGGTTTGCGCGGGACCGGTCTGGTGGCGAGCCATTTCCGTCTCCAGATTCCCCGGCAGCAGGCGTTCGCCGGCTGTGGTTCCCTGCAACCAGATGGCGCTCAGGAAGAACTGGCCGTCGAGGTGGTGAAAGACCAGCAGCGTTTTGGCTGACGGCTCTCTGCGGTCGTCGTTCTTCGAGAGGAAGATCCGCACTTTGCGGTCGTTGTTGCGGATCACGACCACCTGCTTTTCGAAATCGAGCTGCACGATGTAGGTTCCGGACGGAAACGCCTGGTTCCCAACCGTAAAGTTGAACGGAACGTTGGCGACCGAGCCATTGGTGAGAGTGAAATTGCTCTGGGCCGCCGCGAACGATCCCCACACCAGCAAGCCGGCAACGAGACTAACTAACGTGTTCCTCATGTTCTGTCTCCCCTTTTTGAATTTTTTCCCACTGCGCTCTGCGCTCGTGTGGGCTGGTTTTCGCAGGAAAGACGGCTCGAGCCAATGGCTGGCGCCTCGTATCGGACTCGTATGTAGGTAGCAGCGCAAGTGACTGACACTGCGAATGATAACCACGCACCTAGCAAGCCCCGACTCGCCTTGCAACGACTCCTTCGAGTGGTACACTCGCGACATAGAAACGTCTAAGTCCGTAGCAGGCCCGAGGGGAATCAAAAGAGGATGGCAGCGAGTTCTGAGAACGGCACTCGAACGATCCATTTCGGTGTTTTCGACGCCGATCTGCGGACGCAGGAGTTAAGGAAACAAGGCACGCGCGTAAAGTTACCGCGGCAGTCGTTCCAGATCCTGCAGATCCTGCTGGAGCGTCCCGGCGAACTGGTCACCCGGGACGAGTTGCGCAATGCCCTCTGGGCGGAAGATACGTTTGTCGATTTCGATCATGGCCTGAACAACGCGGTGAAGCGGATTCGCGCGGTGCTGGGGGATTCGGCGGAATCACCGCGCTACATCGAAACTCTACCCCGGATGGGCTACCGCTTCATCGGTCCGATCGCGACGAACGGAAACGGAAATGGCAACGGAGCGTACTCGAACGGCAACTCGCACGACAGCGGTGCGGCCGCCACGATCGAGCGCGTGGTCGACGCTCCGGCCAGTCCGCTCGCCGCGCCACCGAAGGCCAAACCCCGGTTAGGGCAATTGCTGGCCATCGGCCTTGGCATCCTTTTATTGGTCGGATTATTGGTCGGAGCAGCCGGATGGTTGTGGCGTTCCCGCCGGCACATGCACGAGCAGCCCATGCTTACGATGGTGCCGTTCACGTCGTATCCGGGGTCGGAGGAGTACCCCACGTTCTCTCCCGACGGAAACCAGGTGGCATTTTCGTGGAATGGCGGCGACCAGAATGACAACTTCGATTTGTATGTCAAGGAGGTGGGGACCGACGCGCCGGTGCGGCTAACTCATCGCAATGCCGGATACCTTGCTGGCTCATGGTCACCGGATGGGCGTTTTATCGCCGTGATCGCGATCGACAAACACTCGGGCAAGGCGAACATGTTTCTGATTCCCGCGGTTGGGGGAAGCGAACGCCCATTGCTGCAGGGCGCGGCCGTCAAGTCGATGTTCGAACTGGCCATCACGTGGACGCCGGATAGCCAGTGGGTAGTCTTCTCCCGGACCGAGAACGAATTCCACGCGCATCTGGCGATGATCAACGTCGAGACACTGGAGGAACGCGAGCTTCACGCTCCGTCGCCACGTTGCGCGGCAACCGGGCTGGTGAGCTTTTCGCCGGACGGCAAGACCATGGCGACCTCGTGCATGTACACCTGGGGCGTGAACGGACTTTACATTCAGCCATTCCCTTCGGGAGCGGCGCGCGAACTGCGGGAACTTCGAGGCGAGGTGGAAGGGCTGCAATGGAGCCGCGACGGCCGGAGCCTGATTTACGCCATGGGCGGAGACCTGTGGCGGATTCGCGCGAATGGAGGCATTCCGGAGCGGCTGTGGTTTGGACAGAACGTGGTGTCGCCGACGATCGCGCGCGATGCCGATCGGCTCGCGTATGTCCACGAAATCCATAGCGCAGACATCTGGCGGATCGGACTTGGTGGGGGAAGTGGGCCGGCGACGCGCCCGTTTCCGTCGAACCTGACGCAACAGAATGCCAGCTATTCGCCTGACGGTAAGAGGATGGCGTTCGAATCGACGCGCTCGGGAAGCCAGGAGATCTGGGTCTGCGGCATCGACGGATCCGACCCGTTGCAGCTGACGAACATTGGCGGTGCGCTTACGGGGACGCCGCGCTGGTCGCCCGACGGGCAGAAGATCGTGTTCGATTCGCGCGTGTCGGGCAAAGCGGAGCTCTACGTGGTGAACAGCGCAGGAGGCAAAGTCCAGTTGCTGCCCACGACTCCCGATGGCGCCTCAGTTCCCTTCTGGTCGCGCGATGGACAATGGATCTTCTTTGCGGCCGACGTAAATGGTGATTCGCAGATCTTCAAACTTCTGTCTGCGGGCGGGAGAGCCATCCAGCTGACGACGAAGGGGGGCTTCGTCGCCAAGGAAGCGCCCGACGGAAAGATCTATTACACGCAGCCGAGCGGAAGAAGCCAGATGTGGACGATCGATCCGGACGGCAAGAACGAAGCACCGGTGCCGGGGATTCCGGACCTGGGATGGCCCGCCTTTGACGTAACGGCGCGCGGGATTTACTACGTAGACCCGATCACTGGGGATGACGTGATTCACTTCTATGATTTTGTGACGCGGAAGTTGCAGGTCGCGGTGAAGTTGCCGGGGCGCGCCCAGCCCTTCGCAGCGCAGATTTCCGTTTCGCCGGACGAGAAGTCTCTGCTCTATGCACAGACGACGCACAACGAGGCCGACATTGTGTTGGTGGAGGGATTCAAGTAGGGGCGTGGTTGCTCGCGATGTAATAACGCTATCGTGTTTCGGGCCTGAGTAAGGGGTCGATGAGTGTAATGGCGATATTTCGCCAGCGATCATGAGGATCGGGTCTGCATTCGATTGTTGAAGGAAGGTCCGATGCCTTCGCCCCTGCCCAACACTCGGGAAATATCCTCTCGAGTCACCAGATCAGGCACGCTTAGGGCAGCGGAGGGAAGTACGTAGCTGAACGGCCCGCGACGAGTACTGGGAGCTAACCAATTGCCGAGAACTTCAAGACACTAATTCCCGCCTTTGGTGTCAGCGCGCAGGAAAACCACCGGAGCGTCTTTCGGCACGCTGAACGGACTCGCAGATTTTGCGTCGGGACTGAACTTTGAGAACGTCGAAGGGTTATCGCGAAAGTGCTTTTCGAGTGTTCGTATCCTTGTGCCATTGGCTGGGTGATCCGACAGAAGCTGCGGAATTTGGCCAACGTCAGCATTTTGGAAGTCTTGAAACAGCCACGTTAATCCCCACGGGTTGTAATCCGCGGCTGCGCAAATGTCGGAACCAGTCAGATCCGCTTTCGATTCCGCGTCACGTGAGTAACCCAGCGAGTGCAGCTTGCCAATTAGGGCAATCGCGATAATGTGGGCTCGTGTTGGTCCCAATAAAATTGCCGCAGCCACTTCCCGCTCCTCGATTTTCTGCTCCTTCTCCATCAGTGCCACGCCATCACGATGAATCGTATGGGAAACCTCGTGACAAAGGGTTCCTGCCAATTGCTCGGTATTCTTAACGAAATAACAGAAGAGAATCCACCACGTAAACGTTCCCTCCCGGTGTCGCGAATGCATTGGGTTGTGCTTCGTGCACAAGAAAAAACTTAAAGGGATGTGGGTAGCGGGGCTGTGCCTCACGGGTTATTGCTTCTGCGATCGGTTTCAATGTGTCATAGAGGGGAGAGGACTTTATGATCTCCCCCTTGCCTTGCAACTGTTTGTACACAGCTTGCCCGAGCTCGGTTTCCTGGTCCGTAACTGGCTCGGGGACAGGGGCCTGGGCTAGTGACCCAATCGTGAGGACCAGCAGAACCACCACCGTCCCCAATCCCTCTTTAACAAGTCTTGGCGAGCTCATTTTTCTCCCTCCCTTTGTCAACCGCACCTTCGACGCTTCCAGACGAGGTCGTGGGTTCCTTAGCGAGGGACTACGAACCGCCCCTTGGCGGTTACACGCTGGCAGAGATGCTGCGGTGTTTGGATTTTCGAAGGGGAGGCCAATTCGACCTCCCTCTTTGAACCCACGTACATCGGATTACGACGCCTTTGCTCTTGCCGTGTCGGCCTTTGCCTTGAGCGCCTGCACCTTTGCCTGCGCCTTACGTTGAGCAGCATCACGTTTCTCTTTTCCCCTTTGCAACTGAGCCTGGATTCTTGTATCGAGCTGGTTAATCTTCTCTTGCAGTTTTGCTTTCCGGTCCGCATTAGCTTTCGCTAGCTCGGCCTTGAACTGAGCGAGATCGGCCTTCATCGCGGCAGTATCCTCGTCGTCAACTTTGTCCCTAACCTCGGATAGAGAGCGTCGAAAAACGTTCCCGCCGATCGTTTCCATCCGCGTATCCACCGGGGTGGTCCACTCTTCGTCTACTTCCGCAACTAGTGCTACGTTCGGAGCCACCAAGACTTTCTGGACGTCGTCAATAGAATCGGCCCCGACACGAACGCTGTTTACGTCTAGTGCGCTGCCAGCGGCCATCCCGGCAGCTGCACCCGCTGCAACGCCCACCGGCCCTCCCAAAATGCCGATTAGGCTTCCCAGAGATGTGCCGACCAGAGTCCCGATCGGGCCGACATCGTCTCCCTGTTTTACGGATGCTGTTCCGTCCGCATTTTTTGTGAGCACCGCGTAGGCG
>CAVQZP010000048.1:0-35641 GCA_963718505.1 uncultured Acidobacteriota bacterium
TGCCATGCGCGTCGCCAATCGCCTCCAGTCCGCCTTCGCGCTGCCCTTCCACGTCGACGGCCATTCACCGCGTTCGGCCAGCATCAGCATCGGGATCGCCCTCAGCGATGCCACCCTCGATCGCCCCGACGATCTCCTCAATGACGCCGAAACCGCTATGCGGCGCGCTCAAGCCTTGGGCGGCAACCGCTCCGAACTCTTCGATACGGCCATGCACACCCTCGCCGTCAGCCGGCTCCAGCTTGAGTCCGAACTCCGCGCCGCACTCAACCACCGTCAGCTGCGCGTCTTCTATCAACCCATCGTGTTACTCGAGACCCGCGCGATCGTCGGCTTCGAAGCTTTAGTTCGCTGGCATCACCCGGTCCACGGCCTCATCTCCCCGTCAAAGTTCATCGATGCCGCCGAGGACATCGGGCTCATCGCTTCCATCGACCAATGGGTGATGCTCGAAGCGTGCCGCCAGACCTGCTTGTGGCAATCGCTCTCTCCTGCGTTTGCCTCGCTGCGGATAGCCGCCAACATCTCCGCCCGCCACTTCGCTAGCCCGCATTTGACCGACGGCGTCCGCGCCGTTCTTCGCGAAACCCAAATCGACCCCGCGTCCCTGCAGTTGGAGATCACCGACCGTATCGCCTCCGCCGATGCCAGCACGACCTTCGACGTTCTCTCCCAACTTCAGCAGCTCCGGATTCACACCGCCGTCGACGACTACGGGGCTGGCACATTCGCGCTCTTTCAACTGCGCCGAACCGCCGTCGATCTCTTGAAAATCGATCGCTCTCTCATCAACAACATGCTCTCCGATCGCGCCAGCCGCGACGTCGTCGAATTGCTTCTGACCCTGGGATGCCAATGGAAGATCAACGTGGTCGCCCAAGGCATCGAGAAGGCTTCGCAATGCGAAGCTCTCAAAGAACTCGGATGCCTCCTCGGCCAGGGCTACCTCTTCTCGCCACCCGTCGCCCCCGACGCCGCCACCCAACTCCTCCGCGACCAAGCCGCCGCCCATCCTGTCCGCAACCTTTGATGCAGTGTTCCGAATCTGTCATCTGATGCAGTGTTCTGACCTGTCATCCTGATCGAAGTGTGGCGTTAGCCGAACAAGCCGAAGAGCCCCTTGCCACTCCGCAGCACCCCGTGCCTCGAAAGCATTTTGACCGCGTCGTCGCATCTAGACCCGAAACTGAAACTCTGAAACCTTCGCTCTTGTTTGCGTCCTTCGCGGCCTTTCTTTGCGTTCTTTGCGGTTACGAGCTTTTCTCCGCGCGCTCTTCGGTTAAAAGATTTTGCTACTCGCAACTCGGCGCTCGATACTCGTGACTCAGCTTTCTTCGCGCCCGTTGCCGTTAAGATCTTTGTCGCTCTCCGATGACCCGATCACCCGATCATCCCTGCGCCTCCGTGTCCCGTCGTAAACGCGTTTGACTCACCACTCACTTCCATTCCCTCTCCAAAAACAAATACCGCTCTCTCGTCGCATCCTTCTCCGCCGCCGGCGACGCGCTCAGATGCATGACCTGCCATCCGTCCTCCACCGCATACGCCGGCCACTTCGGCAATCCGGGCCCATTCGGATCGCCGCTCTTCACGAAGTTCACCCAGTACTTCTGGATCAGTTCGCTCAGCTCGCGATCTTCCTTCCGCCAGGGGATCCCCTTCTTCGAATCCAGCTGCCCGAACACATACTCAATTTCCGCCGAGTGATACGCTCCCAACCCCTCCGGCTTCTCCGCCGACGGCAGCGACATGTCGAATCGATACCGGTACACCGGCTGTTTCCCCGACGTCCTCTGCGCCTCGATCCATCTCCACGTCGACCACGCAATAAATAAGTCTCCCGAGTAGTCCTCCGCCGATCGCAACGCCTCGGCATCCGTATGCGCCGGATACACTTTCAGAAACTCCTCGGCACGCCCCGGAAACTCCTTCTCGGCCCTCGCCTTCGCGTTCCGCGCCGTCGGCCGCTCCTTGTCGGCGAGCGCTCGCGCGCTTCCCTCGTCACGATTCCAGCCCGCCAGCAGCGGTACGTCGTTCTGCTTGCCCGCCGCAAAAATCGCATTCACCGATTCCGGCAGGAAATATCCATCCACATCCGGCCCGAAGCTGAACACGTCCCGCCCCGCATTGTTTTTCATCGCGACCGCCGACAACTTCTTCGCCGGGATCGCCCGCAACTCCGCGATCGTCTTTGCTCCCAGCGCTGCCTCCTCGAACTTCGCGTCCTCCGCCTCTCGCTCCGCTGCCGCTTTGAACGACAAGTCCACCTTCGAAAACGCTCCTCCGCTTTCGCCAATGGCCTTCTGGAACAGCCCCTTCGCCAGCGGAGACGCCATCTGCGCGCTCACCGAAAACGATCCCGCGCTCTCGCCAAAAATCGTCACGTTCCCCGGATCCCCGCCAAACGCCGCGATGTTTCGCTGCACCCATTGCAGAGCAGCCGTCTGATCCATCAGCCCGTAATTTCCCGCCGCTTGCTTGTCCGACTCCGCCGCCAACCCTGGGTGGACAAAGAACCCAAAAATCCCCAGCCGGTAATTCATCGAGATGACCACCACGCCCAGCTTCGCGAGTTTCGATCCATCCTGCCGCTGTTCCGACGTGCCGCCCGCCACAAATCCTCCTCCGTAGATCCACACCATCACTGCCAGATTCTTCGCATCGGCGGGCGCCCACACGTTCAGCGTGAGGCAATCCTCGCTCTGCCCCGGATCGCGAAACACCATGTCTCCAAACACATCTTCCTGCACGCAATGCGATCCGAATTCCGTCGCCTTGCGCACGCCGCTCCACTTCTCCGGAGGAGCCGGCGGCTTCCAACGCAGATCTCCGACCGGCGGCGCTGCGAACGGAATCCCCAAAAACGCGCGCACCGTCCCCTCCATCTTCCCTTCCACCACGCCGCTATCAATCGTCACCTGACGAGCTGTTCTGCCCATCGCTCGAGTTGCCATCATCGCCACCACCACAAACGCGAACATCCAAGTGAACGTGCGCATCGCATTCCCCCAAAATCCGTACACTCCCAAAAATGCGCCCACTACTATAGAAGATCGCGACACGACACGTGTGGCGCGCATACTTCTGCGCGCGAAAAATACTCCGACGCTATCACCGACCTCTCGCGTGAGCTGCAGCGATCCACGTGGGGACGGCCGCCGGGGTCCCCAACGCGCCCGGTTTTGGCGGGTGGGGTGGAGGCGCCCTCGGCTGTCCGGCGGAGCAAAGCTCCGCGGCGCTTTTCTTTGCGTCCTTTGCGGCTTTTCTTTGCGATCTTTGCGGTTAAAAGCTCTTCTCCGCGCTCTCCGCGGCTTTCCTCACGCGCCCTTCGCGTTTTAAGGTTTGTTCCTCGCAACTCGGTACTCGGCTCGGTGCCCCAGGTTCGCGTCCGTCCTTTTGACGCTAACCTGGGATCCACACTTTCGCCCTGCACGCTACACTGCTTCCATGAACCTCCGCACCGACCAGATCCCCCAACGCGAACTCTACCGCACGCTCCTCATCGCTATTGGCCCGCGGCCCATCGCCTGGGTCTCCACGCTCAGCAAAGACGGCACCCCCAACCTCGCTCCGTTCTCCTTCTTCAACGCCGTTTCCGCCACCCCTCCCATGCTCGGCTTCTCGCCCGGCATCCGCCGCCTTCCCAACGGATCCGAGCCCAAGGGCACGCTCCTCAACGTCCGCGACACCCGCGAATTCGTCGTCAACATGGTCACCTTCGACCTCGCCGAGCGCATGAACATCACCAGTGGCGAGTACGAGCATGGCGTGAACGAATTTGAGCTCGCCCACCTCCAAACGCGCCCCTCGCAGATCGTGCGCCCACCCCAAGTTGCTGCCTCGCCCGTCAGCTTCGAATGCAAACTCCACCAGATCGTCGACTTCGGCCAGCCCGTCACCGGCAGCCTCGTCATCGGAGAAGTCGTCGCCCTCTACCTCGACGACAAAATCCTCCACGACGGCCGCCTCGAAACCGACGCTCTGGATCTCATCGGCCGTCTGGGCGGCGCGCAATACACCCGCACCACCAACCGCTTCGAGATGGAAAGGCCCGTCGTAAAGCGCTAGTGGGGGTCTGAAAAAACGCGCGCTGGCAAGAACGGGAAGGGCACGAGTTCACTCGTACCGCCAATCTCGCGGAAACGGTGGTGGCCCAGGTTCGCGTACGCCCTTTGGACGCTAACCTGGTTACGACTCGTGTGGCGCGCAACTCTTGTGCGCGAAAAACTGGTGCTGCGCGGACGCCCTCGGCCCGCGTGCTCTTTAATTCCTACGATCACGAGCGCAGAGCGAAGCCGACCTCACCGTAGCGTCGACCCCAGTTCCTCAAAGATTTGTATCAGGGCCCGCTTTAGCGGCGCCGTAAGCGAAGCAATATCAATGCCCCTTTTAGGGGCCGGGTCCTTTAGATCTTCAGCAGGTTGTTTGACTGTTGGAAAAAGTAAGAGAAATACAGTCACCGGAACTTCGACAGCAACTCCTCGAACGGCCCATTCCCGACATTCCACGTGCCTTCAAACGGATTGTCGAGATCAGTCACCACGAAGTGCGCAAAATAAAGCAGGATGGTCGCAATCGCGATCGACACCAACCCCAGTGCCGCGTTGTGAAAGGGAAAGAAAAAGAGCAGAAACAGAATCGTGCACGCTGTCAGGCTGACGAACAGCAGAAGCGTCCGCGGCATCCGCTTCACACTCAGCGCCAGCCGCTCGTCCCGGTGCGTGCTCGCCTGGTTGGCGATATCGAGCAGACGCTCATAGACGATGCGCTCCGTTTCGTCCTCGGCCTTCGCGTCCGTGACACTGGAAATGACCTCGGTGAACAGCCGATCCGTCTTCTCCGTGCTTTCCCGATTCGATAGCGCACGCCACTCGCCGTCGACCACTGCCCGCGCGTACGACTTCACCGCCCGCACAATCGGCTCGCGTGTGTTCGGCTTCAGTCGATTACTGAACAGCAGAAGATCCTTCAGCGCGCCCGATTCTTTCAGAATCTCGTTCTCCACTGCCGTGAACTGCCCCCAGATCACGTACGTCGCGAACGCATACAGGACGCTGTACAGCGTCCCGATAATCTGCAACAGCGCCCCAATCCCCTCCGCATCGTCGCGAAACAGCTTCTGGAAACCGGCAAACTGCAGCCCCGCATAAACAATCGCGCCACCCACGAGCCAGGTGGCGCATCGCCCCACTACCGCTGATGGCAGAACATCCGAAATCCCCTGCGAGCGCTCCCGCTCCGGCAAGTATCCCTCCGTGCCTCTGGGGTGGATTTACCCGTTATGCCAAGATGAGTTCGAGTATGCCGCCCATGCATGGCTTTGCGCCACGTATGCGATTGTCCTTCGCTTTTCTTTGCGCCCTTGGCGGATCTTCTTTGCGTCCTTTGCAGTTAAAGCTTTGCTCCGCGCTCTCTAAAAAACTGAGAACTGCCTCCCTAGACCACAAAATACTTCGCCGCCGGATGATGCGCCACGATCGCCGAAGTCGACTGTTCCGGCTCCAATAAAAATCCTGTCGTCAACCGCACACCGACATTCTCCTCCGGATGCAACAGCGCAAACAGTTTCGTCTGATCCTCCAGATTCGGGCACGCCGGATAGCCGAACGAGTACCTCGACCCACGATACTTCTGATGGAACAGATCCCGGATGTGCGGCGAATCCTCGCCCGCGATCCCCAACTCCTGCCGCATCATTCGATGGTGATACTCCGCCAGCGCCTCCGCCGTCTCCACGCTCAGACCGTGCAGGTACAGATACTTCGTATACTCGCCGCCCTCGAACAGCCGCTGCGTCTCCACCGACGCCTTCGCTCCGATCGTCACCAGCGACAGACCAAGCACGTCCATCTTCCCCGACGCCTTCGGCGCAAAGAAATCCGAAATGCACAGCTTCCGCCCCTCCCGCTGCCGAGGAAACGTGAATCGCAGCAGTTCTGTAGCGCCGGCGTCCCGCCGGCCGTCGAGAGCGCGTCCCGCGCTCTCTCCGTACACCACCAAGTCGTTCCCGTCGGCCTGCACCGGAAAATACCCGTACACCACCTTCGGCTCAAACAACCCACTGGCAATGATCTCTTCTTCTAGCTCTTTCTTAATCGGCCGGTACTTCTTTTCCACCAGCCGCAAGTAATCTTCCTGCGACGCCGTCTTCAACTGCCACTGATTCTTGAACAGCGCAGTCTCGTTGATATACGGAAACAGTTCCCGCAGATCGAAATCTTTCTTCACCCGCACACCCCAGAACGGAGGCTCCGGAATATTCGGCGCATCGCCCACCACCGCGCTCCGCTCCGCGAACACCGGCCCGGTCTCCTCATCCACGGCCGCCGCCTTCGCGTACTCCTTCACGGTCCTGCCTTCCGTCAGCCGCGCCTCGCGCTGTCCATCCCCCGAAATCAAGTCCTCCATGATGTGCAGCCCCGCGAACGCATCATCCGCGTAGAACACTGCATTCGCGTACTCCCGCCGCAGATCGTCTTCCACATACTTCCGCGTCAGCGCCGCCCCACCGCAGATCACCGGATACTCCAGCTTCTGCCGCTCCAGGTCCTGGATCACGTACTTCATCTCCAGCGTCGACTTCACCAGCAGCCCGCTCAGCCCGATCGCGTCCGCCTTGTTTTCCGCCGCAGCCCTGATGATCGTGTCTCCCGGCTGCTTGATTCCCAGGTTCACTACCTTGTACCCGTTATTCGACAGGATGATGTCCACCAGGTTCTTCCCGATGTCGTGCACGTCGCCCTTCACCGTCGCCAGCACAATCGTTCCCTTCTGCTGCGCGCCGGCCTTCTTCTCCATCTTCGGCTCGAGATACGCCACCGCCTGTTTCATCACACCCGCGGAATCCAGCACCGACGGCAACTGCATCTTGCGCGCACCAAACAGCTCACCCACCGTCCGCATTCCATCCAGCAGCACCGTATTAATAATGTCCAGCGGCGAATACTGCCCCAGCGCCGAATCGAGCAACTGCTCCAGCGACTGCTTGTGCTCGCCCGCGCCCACCGACTTCTCGCCGTTGATGATCGCGAACTTCAGCTTGTCTTCGATCGACAGCGTCTCCACGTGCGCCGTCGTCGACGCCTGCGGCTTGCCCTTCAGCCCGGCGAAGTGCCCCATGTACACCTGCAGCGGATCGCCCGCCGACGCATCACGATGAATCAGCTTCCGCGCCAGTTCCACTTCTTCCTGCGGAATCTTGTACAGCGGATAAATTTTCGTGTAGTTGACGATGGCCATATCCAGGCCGTTGTCCACCGCCTCGTGCATGAACACGCTGTTCAGCACGCGCCGCGGATACGCATCCAGCCCGAACGAAATGTTGCTGACGCCGAGAATGGTCTTCACGTCCGGCAGTTCCTGCTTGATCCGCCTGACTGCCTCGAGCGTCTCCATTCCCGCCGTGCGGTACTCTTCCTGCCCCGTCGATATCGGCAACGTCAGCGCATCGAAAATCAGATCCACGCCGCGGATTCCATACTTCTTCGTCGCCAGCTCGTAAATCCGCTTCGCAATCGCGACCTTTTTATCTGCCGTGAGCGCCATCCCATCTTCATCGATGGTTAGCGCGATCACCGCCGCGCCGTAGCGCTTGGCCATCGGCAGCACCTTCGACGTCCGCTTCTCGCCGTCCTCCAGGTTGATCGAGTTGATGATCGCCTTCCCCGGAATCCGCTTCAGCGCCTCCTCCACCACATCGGCTTCCGTCGAATCCACCAGGATCGGCGCCGGCACGCGCGTCGCGATCCGCTCCAGAATCGACGTGATGTAGCCCTTCTCATCCTCGCCCACGATCGCGCAGCACAGATCCAGCATGTGCGATCCGTCGTTCACCAGCTTCTTTGCCAGCGCAAGGATGTCGTCGTACTTCTTCCCACGCACGAGATTCCTGAAATGTTCCACCCGCGTCGTGGTGTTCATCTCCTCCGCCACGATCAGCGGCTTCGGCTCCAGATCCAGTGGCACCGACGTGTACGCGCTCGACGCCGCGCCCACCGCCTTCACCTTGCGCTTCGCCGGCTCCACGCCCGCGACCGCATCCACCACGGCCTTCAGGTGCTCCGGCCGCGTCCCGCAGCAACCCCCGACGATCCGCACTCCGTAATCCGCAACAAAGTGTTTGTGATATTGCGCCAGCTCTTCCGGGCTCAGCTTGTAGACCGCGTGTCCGCCTTCGTTAATCGGTAACCCCGCGTTTGGCAACACAGAGATTTGCTTCGTCGAATTCAGCCCCAGGTAGCGAACCGAGTCATTCATCTCCTTCGGCCCGGTGGCGCAGTTGATCCCGATTACGTCAATGTCGAATGGCTCTAGCGCCGTCAGAGCTGCGCCGATCTCCGTGCCCAGCAGCATCGTGCCCGATTCCTGCAACGTCACCTGCACGGTAACCGGCAGCCGTTTACCCGCCTTGCGCATTGCCTCGAGCACACCAACCGCCGCGATCTTTGCCTGAAGCAGATCCTGCGCAGTCTCGATGAGCAGAACATCGACCCCGCCCTCAATCAGCGCTGCCGCCTGCTGTTCGTAGGCGGCCACCATGTCATCGAAGCCGATATGTCCGAGAGACGGCAGTTTGGTCGTCGGCCCAATCGAACCCGCAACAAAGCGCGGCTTGTCTTTGGTAGAAAACTGCGCGGCCACATCCTTCGCCAGCTTCGCCGCCACGACATTGATCTCTCGCACACGATCCTTCAGATCGAATTCGCCGAGCACGATGCCGGTCCCGCCAAATGTGTTGGTCTCGACGATGTCGCATCCGACCTTGAAAAATGCCGCGTGGATGTCCTGGATAATGTCGGGCCGGCTCAGCACCAGCACCTCGCTGCAGTTCTCCTTGCCCCAAAAATCGTCAAGAGACGGATTCCGCAGCTGGATGTTGGTCCCCATCGCGCCGTCGTACACCACGACGCGTTCCTTCACGGTCTGTAAAAAATCCGCCATCTCTTCAGCTCACGTAGGCACAGCCGCCCTCGGCTGTGCGGCCGCGGCGTATTGTGCCGCGGCTATATTGGCTATTACCCAGAAACCACATATCTGACAATCTGAAACCACCCAGCAGTCGCAAACCAGCATTCATCGGCACGACCCGCGTGGGCACGGACGTCCTCGGCTGTACGGCCGCGGCGCTTTTTGCCGCGGCTCGATCTTGCCCTTGCCAACGACTAATAGCCAACGACCGCCTCGATGCACAAACGCCGGCCCGCTCTGGGACCGGCGTCTGACCTTTGACCACGAATCTTGAACTCGTTAGCTCCCTTGGATCGGCAACGCCGGCGCGCCGCCCGCCACGTCGGCCGCATTGAACACTGCGTTCGCTCCCATGTGTGCTGGCGCGGCCGCCAGCATCTGCTCCTTGCGATACACCAGGCTGGTCGCGTTGAATGTCGCCAGCTCAAACCCGTGCCCGTGCGTGATCGCATCCGTCGGACACGCCTCCACACAATACCCGCAAAAAATGCACCGGTTATAATCGATGTTGTAGACCTTGGCGTAGCGCTCGGCACCGCTCACGCGGTTCGTCTCGGTGTTCTCGGCGGCTTCAATATAGATGCAGTTCGACGGACACGCCGCCGCGCACAAAAAACAGGCTACGCACTTCTCCAGGCCGTTCTCATCGCGCTGCAGCACGTGCATTCCGCGATAACGCTCCTGGAACTTCGCGCCCTTCAACGGCCCCGGACCATCCGGATAGTTCTCCACCTGCGTGGGCTGAAACATCTCCATGAAGGTGATGCTCATTCCCTTGGCAATCGCCGCAATGTTCTTCAATACAGGCATGCATCCTTAGTATACCGAAACGTCCTGATTCGAGCTTACGTGGCGGCAGACGCCGGGGTCCCCGGCACGCGCGGTTTTCGCGTGCTGGGGTGGAGATGCCCTCGTCTGCCCGGCGGAGCGCAGTATCCGATAAACCACAGAGGACACAGGGGATCACAGGGAAAGCGAACCAGGAAGACCATGCCCACGGCCCATCCGACCCCTCGCGGCATCCTTCCTTTTTCCGTTATCATCTAAGTCAGCACCCATCCCACTCACCCTTATGGCCCAACTGCTCAGTACCATAAATTCCCCACTCGATGTCAAAAAGCTCACCGTTCCCCAACTCGAAATCCTCGCCGAAGAAATCCGCGAGGAGCTGATTTCGGTCCTCTCGAAGACCGGAGGCCATCTCGGCCCGAACCTCGGAGTCGTCGAGCTCACGCTCGCCATGCACTACGTCTTCAACACGCCTGAGGACCATTTCATCTTCGACGTCAGCCACCAGGCCTACGTCCACAAGCTCCTCACCGGACGCCGCGAGCAGTTCCACACCATCCGCACGCCCGGCGGCCTGAATGGCTTCATGCTCCGCACCGAGAGCCCGCACGACTGCTACGGCGCCGGACATGCCGGTACCGCTCTCTCCGCCGCCCTCGGCATGGCGGTCGCGCGCGATCGCCAGGGCGGAAAGGAGCACGTCGTCTCCCTCGCCGGAGACGCCGCCTTCACCTGCGGCATCACCTACGAAGCTCTCAACAACATCGCGCAATCGACGCGCCGCCTCATCGTCGTGCTCAACGACAACGAGTGGTCCATCGACAAAAACGTTGGCGCCATTGCCAGCTACCTCAACACGATCGTCACCAACCCGCGCTTCGATTACCTGCACGAACGCGCCTCGCGCTTCGTCGAACGCATCGGCGGCAAGATCGCTCTCCGCATGGCGCAGAAAGCCGAGGAAGCCGCCAAGAGCATGTTCTGGCCCAGCGTCATCTTCGAGGAGCTCGGCCTGAAGTATTACGGCCCCATCGACGGCCACGACATCGCCACCCTCATCAAGACCTTCGAATTCCTCAAGACGCAGCATCGCCCCGTTCTCCTGCACGTGCTCACGCAAAAAGGCAAAGGCTTCGAGCCCGCCCTGCACAAGCAAAAGAAGTTCCACGGCCTCGGACCCTACGATCCCGAAACCGGCGAGACCAAGCCGCTCGGCCGGCGCACCTACTCCGAAGTCTTCGCCGACACGATGGTCAAGCTCGCCAACATGAACAAGCAGAGTCGTCGCCATCACGGCCGCCATGCCCAACGGGACCGCGCTCGACCGCTTCCAGCCCCATCATCCCGACCGCTACTTCGACGTCGGCATCGCCGAAGAGCACGCCGTCCTGTTCGCCGCCGGCCTCGCCACCAAAGGCTTCAAGCCGTTCTGCGCGATCTACTCCACCTTCCTCCAGCGCAGCGTCGATCCCATCATTCACGACGTCTGCCTGCAAAATCTCCCAGTCGTCTTCTGCATGGACCGCGGCGGCCTCTCCGGCGACGACGGCCCCACGCACCACGGCCTCTTCGACATCAGCTACCTGCGCGGCATCCCGAACATCGTCCACATGGTGCCGAAAGACGAAGACGAGCTCGCCGACATGCTCTTTACCGCCATGCAGCACAACGGCCCCATCGCTGTCCGCTACCCGCGCGGCGTCGGACCCGGCACGCCCGTGAAAGATGTTCCCCGTGCGATCCCCATCGGCCAGGCCGAACTGTTGCAGCACGGCGAGCACGACCGCGTCGCCTTCTTCGCTCTGGGTGCTCTGGTTCCCATGGCGCAGGAAGCCGCCGCCAAACTCGAAGGCGAAGGCGTCTCGAGCGCAGTGATCAACGCGCGCTTCGCGAAGCCGATCGACACGGCCATGCTCGAGTTCTACGCGCGCAGTGTGGATGTCATCGTCACCCTCGAAGACCACGTGCTCATGGGAGGCTTCGGCAGCGCGGTGCTGGAAGCGCTAAGCAACCTCGGACTGAGCACGCCCGTGGTGCGCATCGGGTGGCCCGATCAGTTCATCGAGCACGGCAAGCCCGAAGCCCTGCGCGCGAAGTACGGGATCAGTGTGGACGCGGTGATGGACAAACTGCTTCCGGTGCTGGGGAAGAAAATGGCGGAACGGTTCAGGACGGGTGCGGCGCGAGGATGAGGAGAGCCCAGGTTAGCGTCCAAAGAACAGACGCGAACCTCGGGCACCGTGCCGATAGCGAAAGCCGCTTAGCGCAACCAGACATATCCCCAGATGGAGTAGTAGGCCCACGCGGTGAGTGCCACGAAGATCACATCGGAGTACGCGGCGATCGCGAATGCTTTTCGGCGGTGCAAGCGAAAGAAGACGACAGCGGCGATCAGGGCGGCCGCAGAAGTCCACAGGAAAATGAGAAATACGCGGATAGCAGCAACGTCAATGGTTCCGAGCATGTTCGACCACCGAAGGATGCAGTCTCGGGCCTTGGGGGTTCGCATCCTTAAGGCGGGGTTCGAACGGGGAGAGAAACCGGCTAGCCCCGCGTGGGGAGGATTGTGAAACCGGGGGCGGGTTTTGTCAACTGAGGGCCGGCGACATGTACGAGTGCACAACTTGAAGTGATGGTATGACGACACTGCGCGCGAAGCATGGCAGCAGTGTGGACGCGCTGATGGACAAACTGCTTCCGGTGCTGGGGAAGAAAATGGCGGAACGGTTCAGGACGGGCGCGGCGCGGGGATGATGAGGCCCAGGTTAGTGTCCAAAGGACGGACGCGAACCTGGGGCACCGGGTGGTTCATTACTCAACAGTCATCAATCATTACTGTGGCTCGGCTGGCGTATCGGGCATTGAGCGAGAAGCTGAGTCCCAGGCTCCGGTTGTTAGGACTCCCTTGGCGTGAGCGAAAGCAAGAACAAGAGCTTGTTTTAGCGTTTTTGCCGGATCGAGTATCCCCGCCTCGACAAGGTCCTCTATTTTCTCTGTTTCGGCATTGAAGCCAATGGACTCTCGGGCGGAAGTTCCCACATCACTCAGGAACTTGGATTTGTTGTGTACACTCGAATTTTCTATGAGCTGGCGCAAGGGTATTTCGAGTGCCTGCGACACTGCAGCTATACCACGCCCCTCTGACTCATTTGCTGAGACCAATTTGTCTATCAGGCGTTTGGCTCGATAGTAGCAGAGTCCACCGCCGACCACGTAGCCGCTCTCGACTGCCGATTGACCTGAAAAAAGAGCACTCTCCAGCCTGTAACGACTATCCGTCCGTTCAAGATCTGTGCGCCCACCCGACCTGATGACTGCGATTGCACCTACAAGCTTCGCCAACCGTTCCCTTAGCTTGGCATTCTCGAAAGGATTTGAGGTAGATGCAATTTGCCCACGCAGACCCTGAATCCGAGAGGCCACCTCTTCCGGGTTCCCGGCTCCTTCTATGATTGTCGTATCCGTCCGCGTGATGATCACCTTCCTCGCTCTGCCTAGCTCACGCAGGTTCACCTCTTCTAGTGGCCGCATCCGTTCTTGTAAGAATGCTTTGCCTCCTGTCAGGACTGCCATGTCTTCGAGAAGAGCGCTGCGACGGTCCCCATGACCCGGGGCCTTTACAGCGGCGCAGGGCAGTGTCCCTCTTTCCTTGTTAACAATCAGGGTCGCAAGGGCCTCCTGTGCCAAATCTGATGCGACAATCAACAGCGGCTTCCCGGTCTCCACAATTTGCTCTAGGACGGGGAGCAGCGCACGCATCGAGCCCACTTGGGCTTCGTACATCAGCAAGTAACACTCTTCCAAAACACATTGTTGACCGTCGGTATCAGTAATGAACGACTGAGAGAGAAAACCGCTGTCAAACTGCATGCCTTCCTGAGTCTCCAACTCTACCTCAGATCCGCCTCCGTCCAAGACTTCAATAACACCGTCCACGCCAGCGCGTTTCATAGCTTCGACTACGACATTGGCTGCAGTGGAGTCAGAACCAGCTGCGGTCTGTGCTATTTCCCTCACATGTCCTCTGTCCGCGCTTGTCGCTTGCGTTAGGATGTGTGAAACCACTACGTCAACTGCTTTCTGCATTCCTGCTACAAGGGACTTTGGCAAAGCCCCGTCCCGTAAGGCTTGTGCGCCAGCCTCAATCATGCCGGCAGACAAGAAGAGGCTGGCCTTAGTCGCGTCACCAACGGAGCCAAATGTCTCGCTCGCTAGTTTCTTCATCTGCTCGATACCCTGCGCCTCCAGCGGATCGCTGCTCTTTACGCCCTCAAGTATTTTGTAGCCCCTGCGAAACGAGGATTGTGTTCCCTGGAATGGCAGCGTTATTGACACAAGACGCCCTTGGGGACCAAAGGCAGGGGCGACCGCGTGTCGGGCAATCTGCGTTCCCTTTACCACGTGCGCAAGAGATTCAGCAGCAGGCACTAGAGGCCCAGTCCGTCGCTCCGCATGCAAGTTAAAGGTGTCATATGGCCATTTAAGCTCTTCCTCGAGGCCGGGGGAGGAGAGGACTGCTCGGATAGTGTTCCTCAGATCATCTCGCAGCTTCTGTTCCCATCCAGCCTCTAAAGGCGTGTAGGCGACGTACCGCCTGTGGCGATAGTCAAACGGAACGTCCTCCTGCTTTTCGGTAACCAGAATCGTCGGCACGCCCAGGGTGTGACAAATGCCCAACTCATAATTAACGTTTGGGTTCTGACCAGTGACGATCGCCACAGCGACTCTGCACGTCCAAATTAGTTCCCAGATATCCCGAATAACTGCTCTGGTGCCATATATGTCATCTGCCTTGACTGCAGTTAGGCCTGCTTCAAGGGCGGCGGGTTTGATGATCTGCTCGAAATAACCGAGAAAAGGATGCCTCAAAGGCAGTAAGACAAAGCAACGTTGGCTATCAACGTTTGGACGGTAGACCACTTGTCCTCCACGGTAGTCGCCACAGTCTGTGAACCACAGGGTAACAATCAAGAAACACATTTTGAAAGGAAAAGCGGCGTCGCAGCCGTTCCTTGGGCGCCAACCTGGGATCAGGAATCTGCGGACGCATCTGACGCAGTTCACAGCGGCCAGCGGTCAGTCGTCAGCAAAAACCAACAAACCTCTGCATCGGTAGTTACCCACTCCATCGCACAGAACGCAATTGAATAAGGCACCGGCGGTCATCGCAGCGGGGTCGCCACGGATGGGTCGTCCCTACGGGACTCAGGTGTGAACCCACGCGCACCCAGCGCTGAAGCGCTGGGCTACATTGGCGACGTGCCTACGGCACTTTGGCGGCCGGGTGGCTCAAGCGACCGTGTCTGCGCACTAAACGCGACTCCATCGCGCAGAACCAGCTCCCGGAGGGACGGCCGCATGTCGCACACCTACTCCTGAAATCGTGTCGGCGTTCCGAATTGCACTCCGAAGTACAGGGGCCAGAGTGGCAGGCTTTCCGGATCGCCCGTCCACCCGTGTCGTTCATTCGTCACAGACTTGGCGGTTTCACGCGTCTCAAACTCGAACTGTGCCCACGTTCGCGCAGTTCTTTGGCGCTCACATGCGATCCTGCGGGCGTGCCGGAGGTGACCCCGAACTGGGGTTCAACCAGAGGACGTGCCGGAGGCACCGCGCGAATTTAGCCCAGCGCTTCAGCGCTGGGGACGACGGCAAGAGGAGAGAAAAGTCCCGGAGGGACGGCCCGCGCATGCCCGGTCTCGTTCATTCGTCACAGACCCGGCGGTTTCACGCGTCTCAAACTCGAAATCGTGGCCCAGGTTCGCGCGAATTTAGCCCCGCGCTTCAGCGCTGGGCACGGAGGGACGGCCCGCATGTCGCACACCTATTCCTGCAACCGTGTCCACGTGGTGTTCAGCACCAAGGAACGGCGCAATCGAATCCCCCTTGAGTCCCAGCCTCGTATCTGGGCATACATGGCCGGCATCGCGCGAAATCACGGCTTTGAGTCGATCCGCATCGGAGGCACTGAAGATCACGTGCATGCCCTGTTGGTCCTGCCGGCCACCCTGGCGCTGGCCAAGGCGGTGCAGACGCTGAAGGGCTGCTCTTCGAAACATCTGAACGAGAGCATCGGGAACAGCGAGAAGTTCGCGTGGCAGGAAGGATACGGCGCCTTCAGCGTGAGCGTCTCTCAGACTCCTGTCGTAGCACGATATATCGAAAACCAGGCTGCGCATCACGCGAAATGTAGTTTTGAAGAGGAGTTCCTCGCCCTTCTGAAGAAACACGGTGTTGAGTACGACCCGAAATATGTGCTGGGGTGACGGATCGTCCCTACGGGACTGAGGTATTGGACTCACCTACACCCAGCGCTGAAGCGCTGGGCTACATTGGCGAAGTGCCTACGGCACTGGCTCTCATTCAATCACCCGTCTCCTTGGTCTTCCGGGTGGTTTCGCCCGATGCCTCAGGCGCACGGGGCATTCCAACTCTGGTCGCCCTTCACACCGTGGTTCGATCGTCATTCCTTCCAGCCGCGGAGTTCGCCTTGTGCATGCCAGCTGACACCAGGCTTCCCGGTAATTTGCGTAAATGCCGTACTCTCCTCTTTCCCGAGGATAGATGTAAATGTTGGTCCGTCCCTCCAAAGCCTCCGTCGGGATCAATACCCATGCATCCTCCGGCACGATATATCCAGCGAGAAAATCAATCTCATCGCACGTATACGACAGGTACAGTCCCTCTTGACCGTGATGCGTGGTCAGTAAATAAGCCTCGCCCCTCAACTTGTTGACAGATTTCACTTGCACGCGGATGAGACGCCCGCCGGAGTCGACGATGAAGTCGTAGCGATCGCTGTCGCCGTAGGGTTTGGCGACGGTGAATCCCAGGCTGGCGGCCTTCCATACGAAGGCGAGCTCGGCGAGTTCTCCGCGGCGTTTCGACGTGCGTTTGCTGATGTTTCTGGCCGGGCGTTTGTTGCCGGCTGATCCCGAATTGTCCTTGCTCACAAATAGAAAAGCGCGGAGCTGATGCCTGCGCTGAGCCCTCCTAATTAGTTGTCAGTTCCCAGTTCTAAGTTCTCAGTTCTTGAATCCCCAGTAGAAACAGAAAAGGCGTGACCTCGAGGCCGCGCCTTTTTTTCGTTCTCCGTACTTCTAAGATAACGAGTTACTTTCTCTCTATACTTTTAGAATAGCAAAACGGAAGAGGTGAATGAGACAGTGGCGGTGGATTTATTTCTCGCGCGGAATCAAGGAGCTACGGGGGAAAGCGCGATTTGAGGGGCTTGACAGGCGTTTTTGACGCTGCCGGCCGGTCGGCAGTCAGGACAGGCTTCGGATGGGTGGCGGCCCATAACAGTTCAGACGCGAGAGGGGGAAACCGTCGGCATACTGAAAGCTCTTCTTTGCGTCCTTTGCGGCTTTTCTTTGCGCTCTTTGCGGTTAGAGGCTTTGTCGTTCCCGCGCGCGAAGCCACATCTGGAAAAACCACTTCATCCGGCAGCAGAGGCCCGGTGTAGCGGAAACCTGAATCTTAGGGGGGAAAAGGGGGAATGGGGGGAAACCGCTGGACTAATTCGCAACCGGCTGAGCTACGTGCATCGCAATGAACGCCCGAATCTGATTCATCATCGACTCGACTGCCGATCTCTTCACTTCCGACCACAAGCCCGCGTTCGCGTTCTCCCACAGTCGGCGCATCGCTTCCACCTGCTCCTGGACGAGGCTATTGTAAACGCCAGCCTGCACCAACTTCTGGTTCATCCCTTCGACCGTCGGCCGCGCCGGCAAGGCGATGCAAAAGTCCCGGCACAACCGCTGCAACGTCGCTTCGAGCGCGTCGCCCGCCAGGATCGCCGCACTCTGATGGCGTCCCATCGTCATATATTTTTGCGCTTCCGTCAGGAATTCCCCGGTCAGATCATCGCCAGCCGTCGTTCCTGTTTCAACCGCCGAATCCGCGGAACTGAAGCCCCATACGGATTTCAACGCTGCCATTCCGCGCGTTATATCGATCCACATCGTACTTCTCCTGTTTGACCGGAGATTTTTGGGTTTTGCCGGTCGTTACCGAGGAAAGGGGCAGGTAACGTGCCATCCGTTCCGAAATCGGAGGTACTGCAGCGTTACCTTCGGATAAGCGTTATGTTTTTCTTATTGTTACCGCCAACACTTCGACCGGGTCCGCACCTTGTCCGAGGGACTATTTTGCGTAGTACTACCCTCAGTTTCCCCAATTTCTGTCACGAGAGCGGGCGAAACCCTGCCAATTCCTGACCATTACCAATGGGGGATGGGTGCATAGAAAGAGCTTTCACCACAGGGAGACACACAGCAGACAGCGTCGCGTCGGTTCACGCGACGAAGCCGATGAGCGTTTGGCGATTTCGCGCGTGCGCGTGACGTGGTCGCTGAGGCCTTAAACAAAAAGGGCGTCCGCCCGCACCGTTCCACCTTCGGTGCTGCGGACACCACGTCAAGCAGTTCGCGCTGCGGAACTTTATTTCTTCCCGACCTGCGTCACCACCGTATTCGCCGTCTCTTGCAGCAGGGGCGTCAAGACATCTTGTCCGTCGGTCTTCGCCTTGCCCTGCAGCGCGTTCTGCAATACCGGCTGCGACTGTCCGGGAACTACCAGCTGATACTGCACGTTCACGTCATCTTTCGACTTGATCTGCGTATTGAACCCCGACAGCTGCGACATCACCTGGTTCATGGCCTGCTGTTGGGCTGCCTGGGACGCTGCGGATGCCGCCGCCGACGCTGCGGTCGCCGCCATCGCGCTGCCCATTCCATGCGCCATCATGCCTACCGGCGTCATGCTGGCGATGGGCTGGGCAAACTTCGCGAACTTTCCGAAGGTTCCGCCCGTGTTGTGTTTCACCGCGACGCTCGAGAACAGAACGTAGTCGCACTGCTTCTGCTGCGCCTCGGCCTGCAGCTGCATCGGGATCCGCGAATCCAGCGCCGCCACCTCGACCGCCGGCCCATTCATGAGCAGGATCATCGCATTGCGGATCGGTGTGCTGTAATCCGCTGCGGCGTTGTTTCCCTGCCCGACCTGCGCATCCGGCGGAGCTACGCCGATGCGGATCTTCCCCGGAGCCTTCGGACCGAGCGCTTGCGGGATCGCCACTGGCGCGCTCCCCATCTGGTTCGGCGACATGCCCGGCATCATCATGTTTTGCGGCACGTGCCCGCCCGCCGCGTACTGGCTCATCATCATCTGTTGCTGCTGCGCCGCCATCGCCGACATGTTTGCCATCTGAGCGCCGTTTGGATACCCCTGTCCCGGCGTCGGCTGCATCATCTGTCCGCCTTGCGCGACTGCAGGCTGAGACATTGGCACGCCGTGCAACTCCGCCAGCGAACCTACCTGGTGATATCCATCCGGCACCTCGAACAGCGCCTTATCTAGCGTCGCTTTGCTCAACTCGGAGACTGCAACCGTGACCGTTGTAGGGCCTTCCGGTCCGGGCATGGTGATGGTCTGCGACAGCGGATATCCGGCTTTCCCGGTCCCGCTATGGTGTTCGACGATGGAGTCCTGACAGCCTTGCGCGATCTGCACTGGAGGCACTAACTGGCTGCTGCAGCCGGCGAGTTCCTTGCCCACGTCGGCGTACCAGCCATCGATGTCGAAGCTCTGGTGGACCTGTGAGCAAGCTTTCTCCGAGGACTCTTCCTTCACCTTGATCTTCACGTGCCGGGCTGGATATCCGAACATCGTCTTACGTTCGCCGGTATCGGTGAGAACCATGGTGATGTCGACCCGGCCGCCGGTCGTTTCCGGCATTGGCGCGCCTGTGGCCAGAGCCGCTGCCCGAGCGGCGGCCGCGTCCTGCGGATCGTTCGCCACGTAGTAGGACTGGGCCTGCTCGTTGAGGGTGACGGTACGTTTCAGGTCGCACTGGCGCAGCGTGATCGTATTCCCGGCCGGAGTCTGATTCACGTCCCGGATACGAGCGCCCTTGATCGAGGTCACCGTCGACGAGACCACGGTCCCCGCGACCGTTATGTTCTTCTTGATGTGGAGGTCCTGCGCCTCGGCGGCCGTCACGAGCAGAACCAGGGTGAGCGCGAAAGCGTACAGTCGCAAGCCATGCATAGCGTCACTCCTTGGATTTTGGGTGTTGGATCAGAGGCTTCGAAAAACCCGGGGAAGTTTCTCGCCCCCGCGCCCACATTTCCGGGGGAACTCTGTTCCTGCTACCTATGCATGCGAAATCCGGAGGGAAACTCGCTCAGTGTGCGGAGAAATAAATGTGCTTCGTTTTGAACCACTTGCGGGATGTTTTGTCTACTGGTGCTCTGCGGTCATCTGGGATGGATCCGCATGGGCGAATCGCGGAGGAAAGCTTTTAACCGCAAAGGGCGCAAAGAAAGGCCGCAAAGGACGGAAAGAAGAGCACAAGGTCCCTCGACTTCGTTCGGCGTGTGCCTACACTTCGCTCGGGATGACAGGTGACAGATGACAGTTCCCGGTTCTGAGAGAAAGCCCATGCCCGAATTTGGAATCCCGGGGTAGCGTCCAGAACATGAACGTGAGGCTGAGACAGCCAGCCGAGAGCACGGAGAAAGGCTTTTGACCGCAAACGAGTGAGTTGCGAGTACCGAGGAAAGCTTTTAACCGCAAAGGGCGCAAAGAAAGGCCGCGAAGGACGCAAAGAAGAGCCGCTAAGAGCTGCGAAGAAAATCGGTGGGAGCGAGAAAAGTATTCACGGCAAAGGACAGTGAGGCAGGCAGAGGGGGAGCAGGACCTCTGCTATTAAGCGTTTTGCCGCTCGCGCCTCGTCTATTCGGCTCGACCCGAGCTTCGTTCGAGTTGCTTGATTTTGGCCATGTTCGCGGCAATGCGTCGAGTGTCCTTGCGTTTTCCCGAGCGATTGCGGCGCTTCGGCTTGGTGCTGTAGTGATTTTTTGCCATATCAAGCTCCTTTGGTTGCGTCTTCCGAGTTGGTGAAGTCCGGGTTGACAGAAAAGAATAGCCTAACAGAACCAGGAAGAAGTTCCGGCAGTCGTTGGCGAAAAGCGGCAGTCGCCCCTGACCCAACGCTCGCTTGTGTTCCGATTCTGCGGAGCTTCGCTCCGCTGGACAGCCGAGGCGGCTGTCCCCACGTGGTTCGTGGACGCCCGAGGCGCTAAATTCGGAACCTCGTGATATACATTTCCGCATTCATCCTTCTCCGCGCACAGAAAGGCACGCCCTCATGCTCCCACGTACAATCGCCGCTCTCGTCCTTCTCACGCTCCCCGCCGCCGCCCAGAAACCTGCGCAACAACCGCTCCCCGATACCAAACCGCAGGCTCCGCTTATGAGCGCAGCCGATCTTGCGGCCAAGGTTCCGGTGCCAAAGCCTGAAGACGTTAGCTCGATCGACGCCATCATGCACTCCGCCTACGACGTCATCTCCGGCCCTGCCGGTTCGCGAGACTGGAACCGCTTCCGCTCCCTGTTCCTGTCCACTGCTCGCTTCACCGAAGCCGGCAAGCAGTCTGATGGCTCGTCTTACGTGATTACGTGGAGTGTCGACGATTTCGTGCGCGACGCCAGCGTCATTTTCTCCGGCGAACCGTTCTATGAGAACGCCATCGTTAACCAACCCGAGACCTTCGGGGGAATGACGCAGGTTCTGAGCAGCTATGAATCACGCCACAATCCCGGCGAGAAGCCCTTCCAGCGCGGCGTAAACTCTTTCCAGTTGCTCAACGACGGCAAGCGCTGGTGGGTCGTCTCGATCTTCTGGGACTCCGAGCGTCCCGACAATCCGCTCCCTGCCAAACTCGCCAGCAAGCAATAGGGGACGAATGACGCCGTTTCGTCCGCTCCCGCATTCGTTCGTCAGGTTCATGCCATGAGGTATTCGCTGGCGTTCCTCATGGCCCTGTTACTTGCGCTGATCGTGGGTGGACCCACGCTTGTCCGCAAATTCCTGCGCGACTTTTTCTCGGGACACGACGTCTACGTTTTCCTGACCATCAACGGACGAGAGGTCTGCTACAAGAATCCCAACCGCGAGTTCGTTCACGAAGACGTGCCGCTGCTGATGATCCCATACGAAATCCTGCGCTCGCCCGATTACGAAACGTACTTCAACCTCTGCTGGTTCGACGCCGGCGCGCTCTTTCGTTGCGTCCATGCCTACCACCGCACGCCCGAGAATGCGATGTACTGCGAGCGCATCAGCATCGAAAACTGCCTGATTGGAAAAATCCTGGAGCAGCGCTAGGGCTGTGTTCGCGCGGACACTCCTGTCCGCGTGGCCTACCGTTTTCTCATCCTGCCGACCGGGATTCGCGGGCGGATCAGGCAGATCCACACCCAGGTTTCGTCTTCTCGCGTTTGCTCGCCCTTTACGTGAAGACGGTCGGGATCGTCTTCCTCGTCGTCTTCGTACTCCTCGTCATCATCTTCGCTGTCAGCGCCATCGGACTCTTCGTCGTCCTCTTCTTCCTCGTCATCTTCCTCATCCTCATCATCGAAGTCGTCGGGATGCGAGGGATCCTCGCCGACGGAGATGCGGCTCACTGTGGAGGGATGAATGACCACACACTGCTTCGATAGCGGCTCGATCCCGCTATGCGTGAGATTGAGCAAAGCCGTTTGCAATGCATACAGAAGAAGCCCGGCGATTTTCGGGTCGAGTTGACCGGCGAGCGGCAGCCGCATGAGGTGCACGAGGGACATCTCGACGGGGTTGGCGTCCTCCAGGACGGGCAAAGTAGACGTTCCGATTTTTGCAGATAGCATTCTGTTGAGGGCGACGCGCTGTTCCGGCCAGTGCTTGTGGAGGTAGCAGAAGCGGCGGCTGCGCAGGGCGAGCGGTCCGCACTGGGTTGGTTTGGTTTTTGTGCGAGTGCAGCGCGGGAAATGAACGTTATAAAGAGACATTCGGAATACACCTCCCTGGTGTACTGAGATGAAGAAGATACGCGGGAGAGACGATGAAATTAGTACCGAGTTTCTGAGTTGCGGAGTGAGAAATTCTCTAACCACAGAGGACACTGTTTGCCACGTTTAAGCAGGGTCCGGGATTTCTTGGCAGGAGTGACGGATTTCGGGAAGGCGTGCATGGTGTTCGAGCACTCGGAAAGAAATGCCTTTGGGAGCCGGTGGTAGTGGTAAGGAACACGGGGTCCTTCGACTGCGTTCGGCTGCGCCTCACTCCGCTCAGGATGACAATCGAGTTTGAGTTTCGGGTTTGAAACCTCAGGGTTTCAAGTTTGTTTTAAGCCCGAGGATTTCAAGTTTAAGGATCAAATTTCGGGTTGCCGATTTCGGGGCAGTTTTGACTACCAAAGATGCCGAACGCGGTGTCTAACCTGGCATGCGACGCGTACGCGCCACTTCGCTCAAGCCTTTGGGGAGTACGGACCTCACCGCGTTCAGCCTCGCTGCCACGATGACAGCCCTGACTTTGCTTGTGGCCTTTATGACCAGTCAACCCATGATCTGCCTTGGTGTGAGCATCGACCTGCCAAAGACGCCGCACCCCGGATCCATGTGGCGCGCTCAGCGGGAAGATGCCCTTGTGGTAGGTGTTTTCCGAACAGGAGACATCTACCTTGGAAACGACAAGATTGCGGCCGACCAGCTGAGCGGGAAGATCGGCGAACGGATTCGCGCCGATGGCGGCGAGCGCAAGGTCTACATCCGCGCCGACGCCCGAGCGCGATGGGGACGCGTCGGCGAGGTCATCGACCAGGTCCGCGCAGCCGGAATTCCCGAAGTCGGATTTCTGGCCGATCAGACAAGAAGCGGGCCTTAGGTCTTGGAGTCGGGTGTCGGGTTCGAGGTGTCGCGTCAGGGCGGAAGCCGACGCCGGGCACCGAAGACCGATGGCCGCTGTTGGTCTTCCTAAAACTTGAGACCTGACACCTGTGTTTGAGAACCGGCGGCGCCCGAGGTGTTTTGAAGGTAATGTCGCAGAAGAGTTGGCGGGCGGGTCGTGCGGCAAAACTGAAGCAGACAAAAGACGTGCCTCGGGCGGCATGCCGGGAGAAACAGTGGTGAGTGCGCGGATGTCTCGTCAGCGCTAAGCTTCGCGCTGCAGCTTCGAGGGGACTGGCTCGCCAGGAAATTTTTCACAGGAGACCGGTCTCCAGTACTTCGTCATTCCCCTCTGCTCGAGTAGTGTCACGAGATTCCAAAACGTTTCACGGCTTAAAAAAAATTCTTTAGCTTGTGGTTCGTGGTTTATGACTCATCGCTGACGGGAAAGCCATCTATGCTAGAGTCAAATTCTTCATGGACATTCCCGCCATTCGAACGGAACACCTCACGCGGCGATTCGGCGAGCTTGTTGCCGTTGAGGATGTGAATCTCGAGGTTGCGTCTGGCCAGTTCTTCGGATTCCTCGGACCGAACGGCGCGGGAAAGTCCACGACCATCAAGATGCTGACCGGCCTGCTGGCGCCGACTTCAGGAACGATGCAGATTCTCGGCATCGACTTCGAACAGCAACCTGTCGACGTGAAACGCCAGATCGGTGTTGTGCCGGAAGGGATGGCGCTCTTTGGACGGCTCACCGGCGCGGAGTACCTGAACTTCGTTGGCCGCATGTATGGCCTGGATCGCGAGACTGCCGCGAAGCGCGCGGGTGAATTGCTGGAGTTCATGCAGCTCGCGGACCAACCCAAGAAGCTGGTCACAGATTATTCGCACGGCATGCAGAAGAAACTCGCGCTCGCGGCGGCGGTGATCCACGGCCCGAAGATCCTGTTCCTCGACGAGCCCTTCGAAGGTGTGGATGCGATCGCCGCAGGAACTCTGAAGTCGATGCTGCAGCGGATGATCGCGCGCGGCGCGACGATCTTCCTGACCTCGCATGTGCTGGAGATCGTCGAGAGATTATGCAGTCACGTCGCGATCATTCATAAGGGACGCCTGGTTGCGCAGGGGTCGCTGGAAGAGCTCCGGGCTGGAGTTGAGGCGCAGGCCGCGTCCGGAGACGGCGATCAACTCGCGCCCGGAAAGAAGCTCACGCTGGAAGAGATCTTTCTGCATACAGTGGGCGGAGTTCGCAGCGCGGAGCAGGAGTTGTCATGGCTGGGATGAATGCAGCCCAGGTCCGCGATCAGCTGAAGGCGATCGCGTTGGTGCGATGGGAAATCTTCCTGCATTCGCTGCAGACGACACGCGGAACGCTGGAACTGTTCTCGCGAATCGTGATTGGCGCGGTGATCACGAGTGGCGGATTGGGCGGCGCAGCGCTGGTCGGAGGATTCGCGTGGTATTTCGTCTCGCATGACTCTCCGGAACTGTTGGCGCTTCTGTTGTGGCCCGTATTCATGTTCTGGCAATTCTTTCCGGTCATGGCCACGGCGTTTGCCGAGACGCTCGACACCTCGAACCTGCTGCGCTTTCCGCTGAACTACCGCTCGTATGTTCTGGTGCGCGTTGTCTATGGAGCGCTCGATCCCGCGACGCTGCTGGGAAGCTTGTGGCTGATCGCGATCGCGCTTGGAGTTGGGATCGGAGCGCCGCGCTTGTTTCTGTGGACAGTGATCGTGCTGGCGCTGTTTGGGCTCTTCAATCTGCTGCTGACGCAGATGGTGTTTGCGTGGGTGGAGCGCTGGCTGGCGCAGAGGCGAACGCGCGAGATTTTCGCCGTGCTCTTCTTTCTGGGGATGATCAGCCTCCAGCTGATTGGGCCGATGATGAGCCGATTTCGTCCGCGATCGGCGTCAGGACTGGTGCGCGTCGGCGGCGAAGTCAACATCGCGCAACGGTTGTTGCCACCGGGGCTGGCTGCGCATTCGATCGCAAGCATGGTGCACGGACGCATTGGTGCGAGTTTGCTGACGTTCGCCTTTGTCGGAGTCTATGCGCTGGTCATCCTGAGATTCCTGAGCGTTCGGCTGCGCGCGCAGTACCGCGGCGAAAATCTGAGCGAGGTCACGAAAAGCGAACTGGTCCGGCATGGTGAGGGCGTGCGCGCTGGCTGGGACGTGCGCGGAGTCTCGGCGCCGATCATGGCCGTCTTCGAAAAAGAGTTTCACTACCTGTCGCGCAGCGGACCGATGCTGCTGACCTTGATCACACCGATCATCATGCTGGTGGTGTTTGGAATTGGGCAGGGACGGCCGGGCACGGGATTTCTGCAGAACAAGCCGGACTTTGCGTTTCCGGTTGGAGCGGCTTATACGCTGCTGCTGCTGACGAATCTCGTCTACAACAATTTTGGCGCCGATGGTGGAGGGATCCAGTTCTTTCTTGTGTCTCCGGCGAAGTTCCGGGAGATCGTGGTTGGAAAGAATCTGACGCATATGGCCGTGCTCGCGGGCGAAATGGTTTTGGTGTGGATTGGCGTGAGCTTGCTGTTCCGTCGTCCATCGCTGGCCATGACGGCGACGACGATTGCGGGAATCCTGTTTGCGGCGCCGCTGAACCTGGCGGTGGGAAACCTACTGTCGCTGTACGCGCCGAAGAAGATTGCATTCGAAACGTTTGGACGCCAGCGGGCTTCGCAGGTCACCGTGCTCACAAGTTTTGGCGTGCAGCTGATCGTTTTTGCATTGGGCGCAGCGGTGTTTATGCTGGGACGGTACTACCGGGATCTGTGGATTTCCGCGGGGCTGTTTCTTGCGCTGGCCGCAGTGTCATTCGGGATTTATTTCGTGGTGTTGGGAAGAGTTGACGGCGTGGCGCAGCGCCGGCGCGAGATTCTAACAAGCGAGTTGTGCAAGGCGTGAAGTGTTTCGCAAGCGAAAACCTTAAAACGCAGAGGAGAACGATCGCCGAGAACGCAGAGAAAAGCCTTTAACCGGAAAGAACGCAAAGAAAAGCCGCAAAGGTCGCAAAGAAAAGCGAGTCGCGCGTACCGAGTCGCGAAATCTCAAAGCGGAGAGGTTGCGAAGAACACTGAGACAAGCTTTAACGGCAAGAGAGCGCAAAGAAAAGCCGCGAAGGTCGCAAAGAAATGCAGCGAAGGGTGCAAAGAAAGGCCGACAGCAAGGTGAGCGGAGCTACGCTCCGCCGGACAGCCGAGGGCGCCTCCACCCCAACACGCCAAAACCGGGCGTGTCGGGGGCCCGGCGGCTGTCCCCACGTGAGTGGTGCGCCGGCGCCACGCAACCTTAGCCCGCTGGAACTTGATTTCCACACAAACAAAAGCCTATCCGGACCCGCGTATGATCCGGATAGGCTTCGTGCCTGACCCCGCTTGCCTGAACAGAGTTGGGCACAACTTGCGGCGCAGACTTCCTAGAACGCGGACTTCGGGCTTCCCTGCGCTTGCAGCGCGATGGTTTGCGCGGGACCGGTCTGGTGGCGAGCCATTTCCGTCTCCAGATTCCCCGGCAGCAGGCGTTCTCCGGCTGTGGTTCCCTGCAACCAGATGGCGCTCAGGAAGAACTGGCCGCCGAGATGGTGAAAGACCAGCAGCGTTTTGGCTGACGGCTCTCTGCGGTCGTCGTTCTTCGAGAGGAAGATCCGCACCTTGCGGTCGTTGTTGCGGATCACGACCACCTGCTTTTCGAAATCGAGCTGCACGATGTAGGTTCCGGACGGAAACGCCTGGTTCCCAACCGTAAAGTTGAACGGAACGTTGGCGACCGAGCCATTGGTGAGAGTGAAATTGCTCTGGGCCGCCGCGAACGAACCCCACACCAGCAAGCCGGCAACGAGACTGACTAACGTGTTCCTCATGTTCTGTCTCCCCTTTGTGAATTTTTCCCCACTGCGCTCTGCGCTCGTGTGGGCTGGTTTTCGCAGGAAAGACGGCTCGAGCCAATGGCTGGCGCCTCGTATCGGACTCGTATGTAGGTAGCAGCGCAAGTGACTGACACTGCGAATGATAACCACGCACCTAGCAAGCCCCGACGCGCCTTGCAACGACTCCTTCGAGTGGTACACTCGCGACATAGAAACGTCTAAGTCCGTAGCAGGCCCGAGGGGAATCAAAAGAGGATGGCAGCGAGTTCTGAGAACGGCATTCGAACGATCCATTTCGGTGTTTTTGACGCCGATCTGCGGACGCAGGAGTTAAAGAAACAAGGCACGCGGGTCAAGTTGCCGCGGCAGTCGTTCCAGATCCTCCAGATCCTGCTGGAGCGTCCCGGCGAACTGGTCACCCGTGACGAGTTGCGCAATGCCCTCTGGGCGGAAGATACGTTTGTCGATTTCGATCATGGCCTGAACAACGCGGTGAAGCGGATTCGCGCGGTGCTGGGGGATTCGGCGGAATCTCCGCGCTACATCGAAACTCTGCCCCGGATGGGGTACCGCTTCATCGGTCCGATCGCGAGGAACGGAAACGGAAATGGCAACGGAGCGTACTCGAATGGCAACTCGCACGACAGCGGTGCGGCCGCCACGATCGAGCGCGTGGTCGACGCTCCGGCCAGTCCGCTCGCCGCGCCACCTAAGGCCAAACCCCGGTTAGGGCAATTGCTGGCCATCGGCCTTGGCATCCTTTTATTGGTCGGAGCAGCCGGATGGTTGTGGCGTTCCCGCCGGCACATGCACGAGCAGCCCATGCTTACGATGGTGCCGTTCACGTCGTATCCGGGCTCGGAGGAGTACCCCACGTTCTCTCCCGACGGAAACCAGGTGGCATTTTCGTGGAATGGCGGCGACCAGAATGACAACTTCGATTTGTATGTCAAGGAGGTTGGGACCGACGCGCCGGTGCGGCTGACCCGCCGGAATGCCGGGTACATCGCAGGCGCGTGGTCACCGGATGGGCGTTTTATCGCCGTGATCGCGATCGACAAACACTCGGGCAAGGCGAACATGTTTCTGATTCCCGCGGTTGGGGGAAGCGAACGCCCATTGCTGCAGGGAGCGGCCGTCAAGTCGATGTTCGAACTGGCCATCACGTGGACGCCGGATAGCCAGTGGGTAGTCTTCTCCCGGACCGAGAACGAATTCCACGCGCATCTGGCGATGATCAACGTCGAGACACTGGAGGAACGCGAGCTTCACGCTCCGTCGCCACGCTGCGCGGCAACCGGGCTGGTGAGCTTTTCGCCGGACGGCAAGACCATGGCGACCTCGTGCATGTACACCTGGGGCGTGAACGGACTTTACATTCAGCCATTCCCTTCGGGAGCGGCGCGCGAACTGCGGGAACTTCGAGGCGAGGTGGAAGGGCTGCAATGGAGCCGCGACGGGCGAAGCCTGATTTATGCCATGGGCGGAGACCTGTGGCGGATTCGCGCGAATGGAGGCATTCCGGAGCGGCTGTGGTTTGGACAGAACGTGGTGTCGCCGACGATCGCGCGCGATGCCGATCGGCTCGCGTATGTCCACGAAATCCATAGCGCAGACATCTGGCGGATCGGACTTGGTGGCGGAAGTGGGCCGGCGACGCGCCCGTTTCCGTCGAACCTGACGCAACAGAATGCCAGCTATTCGCCTGACGGTAAGAGGATGGCGTTCGAATCGACGCGCTCGGGAAGCCAGGAGATCTGGGTCTGCGGCATCGACGGATCCGACCCGTTGCAGCTGACGAACATTGGCGGTGCGCTTACGGGGACGCCGCGCTGGTCGCCCGACGGGCAGAAGATCGTGTTCGATTCGCGCGTGTCGGGCAAAGCGGAGCTCTACGTGGTGAACAGCGCAGGAGGCAAAGCCCAGTTGCTGCCCACGACTCCCGATGGCGCCTCAGTTCCCTTCTGGTCGCGCGATGGACAATGGATCTTCTTTGCGGCCGACGTGAACGGCGATTCGCAGATCTTCAAACTTCCGTCTGCGGGCGGGAGAGCCATCCAGCTGACGACGAAGGGAGGCTTCGTCGCCAAGGAAGCGCCCGACGGAAAGATCTATTACACGCAGCCGAGCGGAAGAAGCCAGATGTGGACGATCGATCCGGACGGCAAGAACGAAGCACGGGTGCCGGGGATTCCGGACCTGGGATGGCCCGCCTTTGACGTAACGGCGCGCGGGATTTACTACGTCGACCCGATCACTGGGGATGACGTGATTCACTTCTATGATTTTGCGACGCGGAAGTTGCAGGTCGCGGTGAAGTTGCCGGGGCGCGCCCAGCCCTTCGCAGCGCAAATCTCCGTTTCCCCGGATGAGAAGTCTCTGCTCTATGCACAGACGACGCACAACGAGGCCGACATTGTGTTGGTGGAGGGATTCAAGTAGGGGCGTGGTTGCTCGCGATGTAATAACGCTATCGTGTTTCGGGCCTGAGTAAGGGGTCGATGAGTGTAATGGCGATATTTCGCCAGCGATCATGAGGATCGGGTCTGCATTCGATTGTTGAAGGAAGGTCCGATGCCTTTGCCCCTGCCCAACACTCGGGAAATATCCTCTCGAGTCACGAATCAGGGACGCTTAGGGCAGCGGAGGGAAGTACATAACTGGACGGCCCGCGACGAGTACTGGGAGCTAACCGATTGCCGAGAACTTCAAGACACTAATTCCCGCCTTTGGTGTCAGCGCGCAGGAAAACCACCGGAGCGTCTTTCGGCACGGTGAACGGACTCGCAGATTTTGCGTCGGGACTGAACTTTGAGAACGTCGAAGGGTTATCGCGAAAGTGCTTTTCGAGTGTTCGTATCCTTGTGCCATTGGCTGGGTGATCCGACAGAAGCTGCGGAATTTGGCCAACGTCAGCATTTTGGAAGTCTTGAAACAGCCACGTTAATCCCCACGGGTTGTAATCCGCGGCTGCGCAAATGTCGGAACCAGTCAGATCCGCTTTCGATTCCGCGTCACGTGAGTAACCCAGCGAGTGCAGCTTGCCAATTAGGGACGCTCTGAATAAGCGCTCATGCTAAGTCGACTAACAACAGTGTTCAGGAAACAGCGCTGCCGGTTCGGGTCTCGGATGCCGGAGCTGGTCAGCACCGCCGTTGCAACCGCGCGTACGGGGGAAGCCGGACGAGCCTACGCTACGGCGAGCAATTTTCTGCGGCTCACAAACAGATTTACCAGCGCACAGGTAACGAACAGCCGGTGCGCGTTCTTCTTCAGTCCGCGATAGCGTACTTTCACGAATCCGAACTTCAGCTTCATCACTTGAAACACGTGCTCCACTCTCGCCCGCACCTTCGACTTCGTCCGGTTCTTGGCCCACGCCACTTCATCCACGATCTGGCCCTTGTAGCGACAGCGCCGCTGGGTGAAATCCCGTGCTCCTGGCGCGCACTCGCGGATCACCTCGGTCTGGCCCTGATACGCTCCGTCGCCCCACACCCGTGTTTCTTCGCCATGCAGCAGGTCCGGCAACATCGCCACATCGGAAACATTGGCGGCCGTCGCCACCGCCGTGTGGATGATCTTGGTCTTGCTGTCCACGCCCACGTGCGCTTTCATCCCGAAGTACCAGTTCTTCCCCTTCTTCGCCTGGTGCATCTCTGGGTCCCGGCTCTGCTCGCGGTTTTTGGTCGAGGAAGGTGCGTGAATCAGGGTCGCGTCCACAATCGTGCCCGTCGTGATCCGCACGCCCTGCGCTTGCAAATGCAGGTTCACCGTCCCCAGAATCTGTTCCCCCAGATGGTTCTCTTCCAGCAGGTGCCGAAACTTGCACACCGTCGTCTCATCCGGCACCGGTTCGGCTCCCAAATCAATGCCCACGAACTGCCGCAGCGTCGCCGAGTCGTACAAAGCCTCTTCCACCGCCGGGTCCGCCAGATTGAACCACTGCTGCAGAAAATAAATCCGCAGCATCTTTTCCAGTTCTTTCGGCCGTCGCCCGTTACCCGGCTTGGGATAGTGCGGCTCCACCAGCCCACACAGTTTCCCCCACGGCACCACCTGCTCCATCTCTTCCAAGAACATTGCCCGCCGAGTCTTCTTCGTGTACCGCTCGAATCCCGTCATCATCGCCAGTGTCCTCTGCTTGCCCAACGAGTTCATGCTGGCACGACTTTATCTATACTCCCTGTGGAAAGGGAGGACTTAATCAGAGTCTCCTTAGGGCAATCGCGATAATGTGGGCTCGTGTTGGTCCCAATAAAATTGCCGCAGCCACTTCCCGCTCCTCGATTTTCTGCTCCCTCTCCATCAGTGCTACGCCATCACGATGAATCGTATGGGAAACCTCGTGACAAAGGGTTCCTGCCAATTGCTCGGTATTCTTAACGAAATACAGAAGAGAATCCACCACGTAAACGTTCCCTCCCGGTGTCGCGAATGCATTGGGTTGTGCTTCGTGCACAAGAAAAAACTTAAAGGGATGTGGGTAGCGGGGCTGTGCCTCACGGGTTATTGCTTCTGCGATCGGTTTCAATGTGTCATAGAGAGGAGAGGACTTTATGATCTCCCCCTTGCCTTGCAACTGTTTGTACACAGCTTGCCCGAGCTCGGTTTCCTGGTCTGTAACTGGCTCGGGGACAGGGGCCTGGGCTAGTGACCCAATCGTGAGGACCAGCAGAACCACCACCGTCCCCAATCCCTCTTTAACAAGTCTTGGCGAGCTCATTTTTCTCCCTCCCTTTGTCAACCGCACCTTCGACGCTTTCAGACGAGGTCGTGGGTTCCTTAGCGAGGGACTACGAACCGCCCCTTGGCGGTTACACGCTGGCAGAGATGCTGCGGTGTTTGGATTTTCAAAGGGGAGGCCATTTCGACCTCCCTCTTTGAACCACCGTACATCGGATTACGACGCCTTTGCTCTTGCCGTGTCGGCCTTTGCCTTGAGCGCCTGCACCTTTGCCTGCGCCTTACGTTGAGCAGCATCACGTTTCTCTTTTCCCCTTTGCAACTGAGCCTGGATTCTTGTATCGAGCTGGTTAATCTTCTCTTGCAGTTTTGCTTTCCGGTCCGCATGAGCTTTCGCTAGCTCGGCCTTGAACTGAGCGAGATCGGCCTTCATCGCGGCAGTATCCTCGTCGTCAACTTTGTCCCTAACCTCGGATAGAGAGCGTCGAAAAACGTTCCCGCCGATCGTTTCCATCCGCGTATCCACCGGGGTGGTCCACTCTTCGTCTACTTCCGCAACTAGTGCTACGTTCGGAGCCACCAAGACTTTCTGGACGTCGTCAATAAAATCGGCCCCGACACGAACGCTGTTTACGTCTAGTGCGCTGCCAGCGGCCATCCCGGCAGCTGCACCCGCTGCAACGCCCACCGGCCCTCCCAAAATGCCGATTAGGCTTCCCAGAGATGTGCCGACCAGAGTCCCGATCGGGCCGACATCGTCTCCCTGTTTTACGGATGCTGTTCCGTCCGCATTTTTTGTGAGCACCGCGTAGGCGTAGACGCTTATGCTTCCCTCGGAATCCAATTGCTGAAGAGCCCTTTTTCCTTCATACGCCTTGCTCTCGTTGGGAAAAACCACTACTAGCATACGATCCATGATTCATCTCCTATATGCGTCGTCGGACGACAACGCGAAAATCCCGAACGGAGTGGTCATCGTGTACCGAATCCCCTGCGCACAACCGCTGAGCGGGAGATTCAGATCGTAGACGGCCCTTTGCCTATTGACCGATTGGTTTGCGTGCTGTTTGTCTTCTTTGCCGGATCGCGATCGGATCCGATCTGTTAGAGAAATGGAGAGGTGAATGATTTAAGCGACGACCCCTGAGTCGGCCACCCTTTACTCGCGAACAACGAGGTCGAACGAAGTGGTGAGCATTTTATGTCAGCTCGGATCAGGGTACAACTACGCCGCCTTCATGTTGTCGATGTCCTTCTTGAGCGCATCGGTGTCGGCCTGCAACTGTGCCTTTGCGCGCTTTTTTGCCCGAGTGATGGCAGCCTCGACTTTCGCTTCGACGTCGGAAGCCGCAACCACTACGAAGCCGCTCGTACCATCGTCGAGCAATTCGCCAAGATCCTTCAGATCGGATCGCTTCATCCCGCCCGCCACGTGCCCAGCCACTGCACCGGCGCCAGCACCGATAGCCCCGCCACCGAGCAAGCCAGTCGCTAGCCCAATACCAGCCGCCGGGAACAAGGCGATCACCGCCCCAACGGCAAGCCCGAGCACGAATCCTCTCGCTGCACCCTGACGAGTCGGCTCCTCGGTACGTTTGACAATTTCAACTTTTCCGTTCGATTTACGGGTTAACACGGCTGCATCGTAGGTGTCGATGATCCCGGTATCCGTATACAGTTTGCGGACAGCATCGTAGTCAGCTAAAGCATCTGATTCGTTGTTGTATTGGTTTGCGAGTACAACGAAGGTGTCAAGTGACATGATCGACTCCTTTCACTTGATGAAATTTTTGATGTCAAAGAATACTCCTACGGATCGAGGTGGGGCAAACGGGTAGGCACGGCTACCTAACCAGCGAACCTCCTCTTGCTTGCTACCGGCGCTTTTATGTATCTCGGAGCCATTGTCCGCGATTTGCTGCGATAGCGTGGTTTCGATGGCACTTGTTGAAATCAGATGGGATGAGAAGGCCGGTCTCCGACGGGATGCTGTACGCTCCCAAGGTATCGACGTGCTTGAAAGCACAGATCAATCAAAGGAGACGCGGAGTCAGCGAAAAGCTGCTGAGACGGCGGGGCGGCCAGCTAACAGTTCTCCGCGGGTGAGGCCCGCATTTTTGCTGGTCTGGACGGCATGGCTGAAACCATGCCCTTCCCATAACCATTGTTGAGATGAGTTCTCACTCAGTGCGGGGCTGTGCGAAATTCTCTTTTCAAAATCGGCGCGTTGGACTAGACTGCGTCTACTCCTCTCTGGGGTGCGCGCAATGCACGTCATCGTACGCCTTCGAATTCGCTCCTCACGACCCGCTGATCGACCGCGATCGCGCTGAACTCCTTCTGCGCACGTCGCGACGTTGATCGCGATTCCTGACATACCCAGCTTCCTTTGAGCGGCGCCGAACGGGAAATGAATCCCGATTCGTGGCGCGGAAATCTGAAGGTGTTACATGGATGCAACGACCACGCTGCCGGAACTTCCACAGCCGAGCATGTGGACATCGATCCGCGAGGCGCTTCGCGGATCGCACCAGGACTACACGTCGGGCGACCTGAACCGCGCCATCCTCCTGCTAGCCATTCCCATGGTGCTCGAGATGGTGCTCGAGTCGCTATTCGCCGTGGTGGACGTGTTTTTTGTCGGACGGATCGGCGCGAACGCGGTGGCAACGGTGGGGCTGACGGAATCTCTGCTGAGTCTCGTGTTCGCGGTGGCGATCGGCTTGAGCATGTCGACCACAGCGATGGTCGCGCGCAGGATCGGGGAGAAAGATCCGGAGGGCGGGTCCATCGTCGGAGTGCAAGCCATCGTGCTGGGACTGACGGTCTCGTTGTGTGTCGGTGTGCCTTGCTTGTTCTATGCGCCGCGCCTGTTGCAGTTGATGGGAGCGTCCCCGGAGATTGTGGCGAGCGGCTCTGGCTACGCCCGCATTGCGCTGGGCGGTTGCGGCGCGATCATGATGTTGTTCCTGAACAACGCGATCTTTCGCGGGGCGGGTGATGCGGCGATTGCGATGCGCCTGCTGTGGGTGTCGAACATCATCAACCTCGTTCTCGATCCTTGCCTGATTTTTGGGTTGGGACCGTTTCCACGACTCGGTGTGACGGGCGCGGCGCTGGCTACGTTCACGGGGCGCAGCATCGGCGTGCTGTACCAGTTCTACCGCCTGGGACGCGGGACGGAACGGCTGCCCAGCCTGGCGCGCCACTTGCGCGTGAATCTCGGCGTGCTGCGGCGGCTGATTCGCGTGTCGATTACGGGAATTCTGCAGTTCGCGATCGCCCACACGAGTTGGATCGGGCTGGTGCGCATTGTGAGCATCTTTGGCGCGGCGGCGCTTGCGGGATATACGATCGCGATCCGCATTCTCATTTTTGTGATCCTGCCGTCGTGGGGGCTGAGCAACGCCGCCGCTACGCTGGTGGGGCAGAATCTGGGAGCGCAGAAACCCGATCGCGCGGAGACGTCGGTGTGGCGCACGGGCTTCTACAACATGCTGTTCCTGGGCGGGGTGGGCGTCTTCATGGTGGTGTTCGCGGAGCCGATCGTGCGGCTGTTCACGCATGATCCCGACGTGATTCCCCTGGCGGCTTCCTG
>CAVQZP010000049.1:0-16648 GCA_963718505.1 uncultured Acidobacteriota bacterium
GGCTGACGATCCCGCAGACGCTGCTCGGCCGCGCCGACGAGGTCATAGAGTGAGGCGTCGCGACTTTATGGCCTTGCTCGGCGCTGCAATCGCGTGGCCGGTTGGTGCTCGCGCGCAGTAGCCGATGCCTGTGATCGGTTACCTCGCCTACGGGAATCCCGAGACGGACGATTTCCGCGTTCCCTCCTTTCGGCGGGGGTTGAACGAAACCGGCTACGTCGAGGGCCAGAATGTCGCTATCGAATACCGTTGGGCGCGCGGCCAATATGAGAAATTGCCGGATTTGGCGGCCGATCTGGTCCGGCGTCAGGTCGGCGTGATTGCGGCAATGGCGGGCGCCCCGCCGGCGCTCGCTGCCAAGGCGGCGACATCGACCATTCCAATCGTGGTCATGCTGGCCGACCCGGTTCAGTTCGGCCTGGTCGCCGGCCTCAACCGGCCTGGAGGCAACATCACGGGAGTCGCAATTTTGACTACAGAGCTAGTGGCAAAACGTCTCGAGCTGTTGCATGAATTGCTGCCCTCAGCGAGCGTCTTTGTGGTGCTGATCAATCCCGCCAATACCGCGTCTACCGAAGTGGTAACAAGAAATCTGAAGGACGCAGCCCGCTCTCTCGGGCTGCAACTACACTTCCTGCGAGCGAGCACCGCAGCCGAGATCGATGCAGCCTTCGAAGGCCTCGCCGTATCCCGAGCAGATGCGCTCATCGTCAGCACCGATCCATTCTTCGTCAGTCGAAAAGATCAGATCGTCGCGCTGGCGGCCCGACGGGCGATCCCCGCCACCTACGAATGGCGAGAGTTCGTCGTGGCGGGCGGCCTAATGAGCTACGGCAGTGATCTTGTCGACGGCTATCGCCAAGCCGGTGTCTACACCGGCAAGATCCTTAAAGGCGACAAACCCGCCGATCTGCCGGTTCAGCAGGTCGTAAAGATCGAGCTGGTCATCAATCTGAAGACCGCCAAGGCGCTCGGATTGACGATCCCCCAGTTACTGCTCGGCCGCGCCGACGAGCTGATCGAATGAGGCGTCGGGACCTCATTGCACTCCTTGGAGGCGCTGCGGCTGCGTGGCCGATTGGCGCCGGCGCACAGCAGCCGATAGCGGTGATCAGCCAAAGGAAGCCCAGATGAGGGCTAGACTTATCGTGGCGCTTGCGCTCGGTCTCTTCGCGTGGTCGGCCTTGGTCGATGCTCAGCAGCACGCGAATATCCCGCAACTAGCGATCCTCTCAGACGAGACCCCAGCCGTCGCGGCAAAAACCTTCGAATTGTTCGCAGGAGGACTGCGGGATCTTGGTTACATCGAAGGCCAGAACATCACCTTTGCACGCCGTTACGCGGACGGAAGAATGGAGGTCCTTCCGAGCCTTGCCGCCGAACTGGTCGGCCTTCAGCCCGAGGTCGTCCTCGCCATCGGCACACCGGCGGCACGCGCCGCCAAGCATCAACCCAGACGATCCCGATAATATTTGCGCGGATCTCAGATCCAATCGGCTCGGGCCTCGTCTCGGGGCTCGCGCGGCCAGGCGGAAATCTGACAGGCTTAACCGTGCAAACGCGCGAGCTCGCTGCGAAGCGGCTGGAACTGCTGATCGCGGCGGTTCCGGACGCCAAGCGCGTAGCGGCCCTGTGGGATCCAAATTTCCCACCCGGCGGTCCTCTACTCAAAGAGATCGAAAGGGCGGCGCAGTCCTTGAAGGTCGAGCTTTTTACAGTGGGGGCAACAGGTCCCGGCGATTTTGAGCAGGCTATCCGTGCAATGGTGGAGCAGCACACGGATGCTGTGCTCGTGCTGCCCGGCGTCTTTACCGAGAATGCCCGACAATTGGCCGATCTGATGGCCAAGACACGACTCGCAGCGATGTTTTATCGAAGGGAACAAGTCGAGGCAGGCGGCCTCATGTCATACGGCACAAAGCTATCCCGACATGTACCGACGCGCCGCAACCTACGTGGATAAGGTTTTGAAAGGCACCAAGCCGGCCGATCTTCCGGTCGAGCAGCCGACAAAGTTCGAGCTGGTCATCAATCTCGAGACCGCCAAGGCAATTGGGCTCACGATCCCAGCCACTCTGCTTGCCCGCGCCGACGAGGTGATCGAATGAGGCGGCGTGAGTTCATCATGGTATTCGCCGGGGCTGCGGGCGCGTGGCCGCGCGATGCACTGGCGCAGCAATCGACGATTCCCGTGATCGGGTTTCTGAGTAGCGCGTCGCCCAAGGCTTACGCGGGCCGGGTCGCGGCCTTTCGCAAAGGTCTGACTGAGTCGGGTTACATCGACGGTCGGGACGTGGCGATTGAATTTCGCTGGGCGCAAGGCCAATACGATCGACTGCCGGTGTTCGCGGCTGACTTGGTCCAACAAAACGTCGCCGTGATCGTCTCCAGTGGCGGCGACGTCGCGGCCCTCTCCGCGAAGGCAGCAACCTCTTCGATACCGATAGTGACGGTGAGTGGCACCGACCCGGTGAAAGCGGGACTTATCGCCAGCTTCAACCGGCCGGGCGGCAACATCACCGGCGCAAGCTTTGTCGCGACCGAGTTGGAGACAAAGCGGCTGGAGCTATTGCGCGATCTGGTGCCTGCAGCCGCGGTGATTGGGATACTCATCAACCCGACCAATCCGGCTGCCGAGAGCCGGTCGAACGACCTGCAGATCGCGGCTCGCACACTCGAACGGAATATTCAGATTGTGAGCGCCAGCAGTGAAGGCGACCTCGAAACGGCGTTCGCGACCTTGATCGAACAGCGCGCCGGTGCGCTCCTCGTCAGCACCGATTCGTTCTTTACAAGTCAGCGCGATCGACTCGTCGCGCTGGCCGCGCGACACGCGCTGCCCACGATTTATTCCTGGCGTGAATTTGTCGATGCGGGCGGATTGGCAAGCTACGGGCCAATCATTAACGAAGTTTACCGCCAAGTTGGGATCTACGCGGCGCGGATTCTCAAGGGTGAAAAGCCGGCCGACCTGCCCTTCCTGCGGCCGACCAAGTTCGAGCTGGTGATCAATCTCAAGACTGCCACGGCGCTCGGCCTGACGATTCCGCGGTTGATACTCGGCCGCGCCGACGAGGTCATCGAGTGAGGCGGCGCGATTTCACGACTGGGTTCTTGCTCGCGGGTGCAGCCGGAACATTGCGGGCACAGGAGCAAGCGAAGCAGCACCGGATTGCGATCGTCATCGCTTCAGGCCCCGTCACCGGCATCGACGACCCGGCAAGTCGCCCTTGGCAGGCATTTTGGGAAGAGCTGCGCCGCTTGGGCGATGTCGAGGGGCAAAACCTCACCGTCGAGCGGTATTCCGGCGAGGGACGGCCAGAGAGCTATGCCGATCTTGCTCGCGAGGTCGTCAGCCGGAACCCGGATGTGATCGCGAACCACTCGAAGCGGCAACTTGCCGGGCCGCTGTTTGCCGCGGTGAGCGATCAGTTCAGCCATCTTCAGAACACGGTCCTCTCCTATCAAAACAAGCTGCAGTATGCGGAACTGAAGATCCGTGTACTGGAGGAACGACTGCGGCTGGTCCGCATCGCGAAGTATGGGCCGGGCAGCGAACAACTCTCGGACGCACAACTGGAGTTGCTGGAACTGGAGCCGGGAGTCAGCACGGTGGAAGTCCAGGTCCTTATTATTGGGAGGAATCGACTTGGCGAAAACGAAAAGCAAACAGTGGTACCGCAAAGTAAATACCGAAGGAGATGCTGCCGCATAAAACGCTTGTAATCCACAAGCCGCTCCATTTATTTAAGAACTCATCGTGAGTGAAGCGGCTGATCCATCCTCGGGGTCCAAGGCCGCAACTTCTTCGACTTCTTCCGAGCTTGAGCTGATCGAACAACTGAAGCAGCAACTTACCGGACCGCTATTTGCAGCGGTGAGCGATCAGTTCAGCCATCTTCAGAACTCTGTCGTCTCGTATCAAAACAAACTGCAGTATGCGGAGCTGAAGATTCGTGTACTGGAGGAACGACTGCGGTTGGTGCGCATCGCGAAGTACGGGCCAGGCAGCGAAAAACTCTCAGACGCACAACTGGAGTTGCTGGAACTCGAACCGGGAGTCAGCAGTGTGGAAGTCCAAGCGGAGAGCGAGCGCCCGCCGGTCCAGCCGTCGACGAAAACGAAGCGCCAGCATCCAGGACGGCAGGAACTGCCCGCAACCCTTCCGCGTGTAGAGCGGATCCTGAAGTGCACGCCCGAGCAATGTGTCTGCCAGGGCTGCGGGAAAGAGACGGTCGTGATCGGCCACGAGGAAAGTTCCCAACTGGATGTGGAGCCGGCGAAGTACTTCGTGTTGATCAGCAAGCGCGAGAAGCGCGCCTGCAAGTCATGCGAGGAGCAGGGTGTGGTCTCGGCTCCGTTGCCCGCACGAATCATCGAGAAGTGCCTGGCCAGTGATCAGATCGTGATCGACACGGTGGTCAGCAAGTATTGCGATCATCAGCCGCTGTATCGACAGAGCAGGATGCTGGAACGGGACAGCGGTGTGGAACTTAGCCGGGCGACGCTGGACGGCTGGGTGCTGAAAGTAGGCGAGTTGCTGATCCCCATGGCCTCGGCGATGAGGCAAGAGTTACTCCATGGCACTTACATCCAAGCCGATGAAACCCCGGTGGACGTGCAGATGCACGATGGCCGCGGGAAGAATCATCAAGCCTATCTGTGGCAGTACAGTCGGCCGGGAGGAACGGTAGTGTTCGACTTCCGTCTGGGCCGAGGACGGGATGGACCGAAACAGTTTCTGGGACAGTTCGAAGGTCTTCTCCAGACGGACGGCTATGCGGCCTACGATCAGATCGGGGGACCGAAGATCGTTCACGCGTGTTGCTGGTCGCATTCGGAACGATACTTTTCCGAGGCTGTGCAGTTAAATCCCCAAGATCCGGTGGCGAGAGCGATCGTAGCGCGGATCGATGAGCTATTTGCCATCGACGCCGAAGCCCGCCGCCAAGCACTCAGCCTTGAGGCACGCGATGCTCTGCGTCAGCAACAATCGCGACCGCTACTGGGTGTGATCCAGAAGCAGATCGAAGCGGCACGCTCCACGGCACTGCCTGGGGGCGCACTGTCCAAGGCCTGCAACTACACGCTTACCCTGTGGGACAAGCTCACGCGCTTCCTGGAATATCCCGAACTGGAGTTGAGCACTAACCTGGCGGAGAACTCGATGCGTCCCGTAGCTCTCGGCCGAAAGAACTGGATCCACATCGGAAGTGCGCAGGCGGGACCGAAGATCGCAGCGATTCTTTCGGTGGTGGAAAGCTGCCGTAGGTTGAAACTCCGGGTGCGCGACTATCTAGGCGCGATTCTTCCCGGACTCGCCGATCTCCCGATCAAGCGCCTCGCCGAACTTACTCCCGCTGCCTGGACCGCCAAACGCAGCCAACTTTTCGAGATACGCCAGAGCTAGAAAGTCTGGAACAGAGGTATCCCTCCAAGACCGGTGGCAGCGTCGGGCTCGCGACGGAAGCGGAACTTCCAAGACACCGGTCTGTAGGGTGGGTAGATCTGATCGTTGGGGATCACTTCACCCCGACTCACTTGTAGGCTCCGTTCGGCCATCAAATTCAGAGCATCGCGCACGGTGATGTTGCGATGCACGGGACCCGGCGCGGCTAGGGAAAGACAATTACCCAGAATGTCCCCTACTTGCCCCGGAACCTCCTGGCCATGGTTCCGATACCAGGCACGTTGGCGCTCAGCCAGAAGCGTAGTTAGTTCAGGAGCATACCCACGGACCCCTTCATCAATGTTTTCCATCGCCTGACGGAGGCACGAGTCCTGCGGCATAGAGAATCGTCGTAAACGGACATCAAGCAGACCAATGGGATCCGCACTTTCGCTTGCTGGATATACGTGGACCAGCCTCCCTTGCAAAAGTTCGATGTGATATTTCGGATCGATGCCCCGAACGTGGTTCAGAACTTGGTCGAGGGAGAGGCCCGGGGGGCCGAGATCGACTTGAGGCTCTCTGTCAGGACGCGGGTCAAAACGTTCCTCGAATCCGATCACGATATCTTTTGGAAAGCGCACGCGAAGTTCCTCAAGCACTTTCTCGATAGGAGTGGAGTTGGTGATCGGCTGAGTCAACGTGGACTCAGTGGGCAAGGTGTTGGCGAGGACAAACTGCTGCTTCGCGCAACCTATCGAAAGTGCCAGTTGGAGTGTCACCGTGACAAACACGGAGAGGTAGCGCACCATCGTCCGAGTCGTTCCAAGAGTCCCCATGACAAATTGGACACCGCCGACAACGACACTGTTCCGCGTCACGGGAAACTGACCGCTGACCTAGACAAGGAATCAGGACATTGAGTCAACCGTGTGCTTCCTCTGACGCTCACGGATAAACTCGCGCACGCGTTTTTGTTCTGCCCTGCACGATTTGCAGAAGTCGAAGGGTCTGCTGCGAAGTTAAAGCCAATCTTTCATTAAACTCAAAAGGTTCATCCGGAATGTTGTGGTTCGATAACACCGTTCATAAACTTTGAACGCCCACTGCTCTAAAACTGCATGCCCGGGCTTGTGGATGACTTCCTCCGACCTCGTGCCGCCCGGCGCTGCTCTCGTTCCACTCCCGGAAAGATGTCATAGACGTACTCGTGTGCGTCCAACGCGCTCTTGTTCAAGGTGCCAGCTTGAACGCGCTTGACGATTTCCTCGCGGGAGAGATCAAAGATCGCCTCCAGAATCTGCGCGCGCTCCTGCTGGTTCGCTTGCGCCACCACGAAGAGCACGCGGGCGCTGTGCTGGATGTAGCGCGGTGAAAGCAGCTGCCGTTTCAAAAGATCCATGATGATCGGCGCTTTAGAGCGGTCGAGCGGCCGGCATCGCCGTGGCGGTCCATCTCGGCAAATCCCGTGAACGCAGAGCCCGAAGATAGCCCTCACAATCGCTTCAGTAGCTCCCGACTGTTTCGGATAAGCTCGCGCACGCGTTTTCGTTCCGCCCTACCTTCTGAAGAATACAGCCCGTGCTTCCAACGCGAGCGTCGCGATCTTGCCAAACCCTCTGGGGTACGAGGGCCCGTACTGGCGCCGCCGTGCATCCGACATCGGCCGTTGCGCATGGCGGGCGCCTGACATGGCAAGCCACGACGCGTCCTGGCTCCGCATCTCGGAGCGCTGTTCGGGTCACCTGGCGGATTCCCATTTTTCAGCCACCCCCTTCGAGCGGGGGTCGTCGGCTCATTCGACTTTGTCTGCGTCATCTTCCGTGGAGACCTTTCCACGACCGTCCTGGCTCACGGGTCCAACGATCGCCTGACCGCCCTCATTGACATTCACGTTCCCCACGACCATCGGTTGGCTGATCTTTCCGCGGTGGTGGTTCAGAGCCTCCATCTGGGACGTGAAGGTTCGCAACAATTTCGTGGCGCGATGAATGTTGGCATCTATTCCTTCTGGCGTTTGGCCTTTCAGTGACGCGCGCCTGAGACATTCCACGGCCAAACCATGAACCCCAATCATTTGCACGGCGAGTAATCCTTCAAGTTCGTCTTTTGGACCAATGCCGTTTATGGTAGCCAGAGCATATTTCAACTTCTGCAAATCAGGCTTATCGGCGTCTACCGATAAGAAACCATAAACCTGTTGTATAAGGGCGTAGATCGAATCTGGGTTGTTCGTTCCAAATATTCTCGAATTACTATTCAAGGTAAGGTGAATTCCGTTTGTAGAAGCGTCCACTGTTAAGGCAAATGTGTTATCGGCGGCAGACGCCTCTTTGCTTTTTTTCTGAAGCCCGTTGGGTAGCAATTCTGGTGATCGTTTCTTTCCCGGTTCCGTAGGCTCAAGTCGACCGTGTTTGGATTCATCTAACATTGGGGAATCTTGTCAGCACCGAGATGGGGATGGGGTGTACTAAATGTTAGATGCGGGAAGACCCTCTGGAGGATCGGCCAGACCCGTTACCAAAGTTCTGCATTCCGGCGACAGCCGTCTTTTAGGGCGAATCTGCTAACACATTGGGTTTTGTTCGCGTGGTAAGGGTGGTACGCACTCCCTCACCCGGAGAATTGCCCTAAGAATCTCATCACCCTACGAGTGCAGACCACGATTATGCACTTGACACATCACTGCATTTCTGCCATAATCATGGCGTTAGTGGGGAGTGACCGCCATGAACCTGTTAGACATTTACAAGGAACTGAACACCGAAGCGAAGTGCCTCGCCTTCCTAGAGCATATGCGCTGGCCGGACGGCGTCAAGTGTTTATCCTGTGAATCGCTGCGGATAACGCGGATCACCGCGAAGGGCAAGCTCAACAAGAAAACCAAGAAGCGCAGCCCCGACCGCGAACTCTACCAGTGCAACGAATGCCGCTTCCAGTTCACCGCCACCACGGGCACCGTCTACCATGACACCCACCTGCCCCTGTGCAAATGGTTTCTCGCCATTGCACTAATCACCGAATCAAAAAAGGGAATCTCTGCCAACCAGCTTGCCCGCGCTCTGGGCGTGCAGTACCGGACCGCGTGGTATCTGGCGCACCGCATCCGCAAAGCGATGGTGGATGCGAACCGCCCGAAGCTCAAGGGGGTCGTGGAAATTGATGAGACCTACATCGGCGGCAAGCAGCGCGGCCATCGCAGCAAGCTCAAGAACAAAGACGTGGTGATCGGGATTCGAGAGCGTGGCGGCGAAGTGCGTTATGTGCAGACGCCGGACAACAAAGAAGACACGGTCTACCAAGTCATCGCGGACAATGTCGCGAAAGACGCGCAAGCGATCATGACCGATGAAAGCTCAATCTACAATTTCCGCAACACGCAATTCCGCGACGTGCGACATGGGCAGATCAAGCACCGGGACAAAATCTACGTGCGCGGCGATGTTCACACCAACACCGTGGAATCGGCCTTTTCGCTTTTCAAGCGCGGCCTCACGGGAGCCTTTCACAAGGTCTCGTTAAAGCACCTGCAACGCTACTTGGAAGAGTTTGCTTTCCGGTTCAACAATCGGAAGAGTGCCGATCTGTTCGGCATGACCGTGCGGCGGCTGGCGCTGGCGGGAAATTTGCCTTATGCCAAACTCATAGAGGAAACAGCCTTCACACCTTTCATACGGCCTTAAAAGTAGAATAGAGAGGGTCGCATTAACCTAGACAAGTCTACGGTGCCAGCCGGAGCTTGTCTGCACCATGCCTCTAAGGAGGCATTGTGCCGAGGTTTGCCTATGCTCGTCAAGTGTGTTCGGTCATTCTGTTTCCCATGACGGGGCTATTGGCAGTCGGTTTGACTGCCGTAAGCGCTAGAGTCTTCCCGATCAATCTCGTTACTGGCGGGTTCGCCGCAAATAAGAAAGCTCCCCCAATCGTGTCTATTCTGAGCACAGAAAATAGTGCGATGAGGGAAGTTGAAAACATCGGTATAGGTAGCAATTCCTTTGACGGTTACGATCAATTTATTGTTTTCATATTGCGTTTTGAAAGGTTCTTTGAGTGCATAAGGTATTTCAAAAGCGAAGCCTTTTCCTGCGCCAATCACCGCTCTACTCGTTCCCTGAGTTATGACCTCAAGTTTAGTTTTTCCGACCAGGATACTGACCTTATTTGGATCAAGGAAAAAATCCAAAGCTGGAGTCCTGCCGGCATTAGCAAACGATATTCGTATTCGATTCTCCCCGTTTGGATTGCTCACAGTAATTGCGCTAGTAAACCTGAAGTCGTCCAAGGTCACATAGGGTCTCTGCTCAACTCGAAATTCATATGGTCTTCGCTTGAGTGTTTGGTCCGCAATGCAAGAAGCCGTCTTGGCAGCAACGGCAGACTTCTGAGTGGCATTGAGGATGCAATACGTAAATACTGTGTAGAACGCGAGAATCACAAGCGTAAAGAGGTTTACCCAAAATATGCGGCGCTGAAGCTTGTAGGTCTTGCCCTGTTCGGAGTAGTAGCGCTTAGCTTCTTCTGTGCTAAGGTTTATTTCTGTGCCGACCCTTTCGAAGTAGCCGGATGGTTGTGGTTTCTTGCTTTCCTCTTCAGTTTTGCTTTTCTCGTGTTTGCCATTAACGCCCTTTGGCAATATTGCGCTCATAATTCCTAGCAGATAGGCAACTAGCATACCCATATGAAAATACCTGAATATATTGAAGGCCCAGAAGCGCTAGAGAACTTCAAGCAATTTGCGAGCGCGATTCTACAGGCTCCCGTGAAAAAGGAAAAGGACAGGCATACACTGGGGAATGTGCTGGACTGGGGGTGCTCCCATGTCAATTCTTGCGGTCGAACTCCAGCGCATGGTAGTGAACTAGGTTGGCTCGCGCACAAGCAAAGCAGCGCCCTGACTCCTAGCCTTCCCTCAAGACGCGAAGTCAGGGCGCATCTACTGGCGTTTTCTTGCGATGTGATGAAAGCCTAGTTGCTGCGTGAGGCAAATGACAAGAGCCTTTCGGCAGATGGTCCTAAGACTTCGGCGGTGGGGTTATCTGCTGCGCGGGGCTCTAGCAATGATAGAGCCACACGGCAAGAACGAGCATAGCGAGGACGAGGCCGTAAACTAGTGTCTGCGTCTGTTCCTCGAACTTTTCCATTTGTAGCCCCCCTTTTTTTTTGGCGCCATCCCAATCGAAGTCAGGGCGGTGCGATACTCATTTCTGAGGCGGGATCAGCTTCTCCGGCTTGCGCTTCGCGACCTTGACCTTGGAGCGCTTCAGGGGCTTCGACTGGAGCAGGTTCTGCACGATCCCCTCGAACTTCTCGCGGTCTACCTTCAAACTTTTTTTCGCCATTTTTTCACACTCAATCACAGCAATGCACAGGTTCCGCTCTGCATGCCCTGCTACCATCAAAGTTCCGTCGGCAGGGAAACAACACTTTTTACACAGGCACCCGAGCCAGCCGCCAGAACGCCGCAGAGAGCAACACCTCCCATGACAATCCGAACGTGTGTCTCTAGCAAGTAGTTAGCTGGAGGGGTCGGTCATCGGCCAAGACCAGCGGACTTAAAATCCGCTTGCCTCTCATCCGGCATTGTGGGTTCGACTCCCATCCCCTCCGCGCCATTCAACCGTCCGCAACCACCTCGAAAGGAGGCTATCTTGCAAGTTGACTCTGAAATCGTACGCCAACTTTTTGAGATCGTCCAAGGGGAGTATTCGATCCTTTGCGATCTCGAACGAAACAATTTCTTACTCATTGAATCTTCCCAACCGGGAGTCTCGCAAGAAGCTCGCGCTGCTGCGCTTGCAGCCGTTCGCGCATCGCTGCTAGACGCGGTCGAGCTTGGAGATAAAATTGCCGAATTTGCTCTGAAAGTTCGGCGCTAACGTCCGGCCGGATGTCCTCTGCTCCGGCCCCGTTTTCCTTTTCCCTGTCACGGCTGGCTGTCATTGTCGGCTCCTTGGCCTTGCTGCGTCAAATGCACAATCGTGGTGCAGACTGTAGTAGCCGGAAGATATCTGCTTGTCTAGCCTTTCCCCGTCAGCAGCCATTCAACACTTTTCGCAAACTCCTGACTAATTCGAAGAAGGATCTCCGCCCCAATCTCCACTTTGCCACGTTCCATGGTGGAGAGATAGTTTTGGCTGATGCCAATGCGTTCGGCGAACTCCTCCTGAGTCATATCAAATCCGCGCATCTCCCGGATGCGGCGGCCTACCGCTACCCAGTCGACCGATACGTATTTGCCCCTCGATTTTGCCCTTGACGGCATATATCTGTATAATGATAAAATATCGTTGTAGATTGGGTCAGCCCGGCTGATCCAATCTGACTCCGACGATACGACGCCTTCTTTATTCCCGCGTCGTGAATGCAAGGTCAGAGCTGCCGAACATTGTAATCAGCGAGGAGCATATGAAGTCTACTCAAGACAATTTCGCACGTGAATTGCGGTTCGCAAAGTTACTTTACGGAGACTTGTCCAAAACTGTTCTGCGTGCCCTCGGTGAACTGATTCAAAAGCATCAGGTTTCCGTCACTAGTGGAGATGTCAAGTATCTCGACGGAGGTTGGTATGTTACCCATTCCGGGCTGCTTCGGCTTGCCGAGCGACGCCGCTGTGCTGGCATCCACTGCCGTCCTGTCCTGGAGTCAAGCGATCCCCCAACCTCTCGGTGGGTATTCAGAGCTGCGGTTTTCAAGTCGCGGGCATGTAGGGGTTTCGTCGGGTACGGCGATGCCGATCCCTCCAATGTGTCTGCCTTGGTCCACGGCGCCGAGATGCGAGTCGCAGAAACCAGGGCAGTCAACCGCGCCTTACGCAAGGCTTACGGCATCGGCATCTGCTCAGTTGAGGAGATCGGATCCTTCACTCAACCACCGCAAGCGGTCGGCGAGTCGAAGAAGCTTCCACCTCAACCTGCAAACGGGAACAGCTACTGCGCCCCAAAGGTTCGAGATCGTCTTTGCCAGATTATCCGCCAGCATCAACTCGATCCCAACTTAGTCAAGTCGTATGCGACCGACTTCTGCGGAGTGAAGACTCTTCGCGATGCCACGCGCGAGCAAGTAGAGAACTTTGTCACACACCTCGCGGACTGGGCCGAGAAGGACCGCAATGCTTTGCTTTGTCAACTCAACAGTTACCAGCGCCAGAAAGAAGGTGCAGCGTGAATCGCTACTTCGAGTCACTTCGGCCCAGTGACGTGTCGGCGCTGCACTCCGTTCCTGATGGTCTTTTCCTGGTCCGTGTAGATCAGGCGCAATATCGCTGGCAGAAGCAGAAGCCGTATTACGAGATCCGCTTCGTTGTCCTCAAGCCCAAACATCTGATCGGGTGTCGCATCAGCGGTCGCCTCTACTGCACGCCCAGAGCCTTGTGGAAGCTCAGTTGGTTTCTGCGGGATTTCGGGTACGACTCCGAGCTGCTCCGAAGGGACGAGATCGAAGATGAGGCGCTGGTTGACTTGTGGGGAGTTGTAAAGGTGAGCGAAGTCACGGTGCGCGGCATGTCTCTGATCAACTTCGACGCCTTCGCGCCCGCTGTCCGCTGGGAAGAGCTCTCGATGTTTGCTGGCAATGAGCATCGTGGATCAGTGAGCAGGCAAAAGGGAGGTGCCGCATGAACCGTCAGATCACTGGCTTACACGCCGCCGATCGCTGTGCCGCCGACCAGATCCCGGACGGCGTCTTCCTGGTCCGGGTGCAACGAGTCCAGTTTCGTCGCCAGGCACAGAAGCCCTATTACACACTCACGCTGGCCATTCTTGAACCCAGCCGGTTCGTCGGACATGTCCTTTCGAGTCGGCTCTATTGCAGCCCGAAAGCTCTGTGGAAGCTGAACTGGTTCCTGCGCGACTTCAGCTATGACACCGAATTGCTCGGACGCGATGAGGTGGACGAAGCACAGCTCGTGGGATTACAGGGCGTGGTCAAGATCAGCCACATCGTTGTGAACGGATCTTCTCTGATCCGACTCGACGGTTTTGCATCTGCCGGCCGCTGGGAAGAACTTTCACCGGCAAATCTTGACAGTCCGCAGGTGGCCTGAATGACCTACAGCTACACCCAGATCAGTCAGTACCTCACCTGCCCGCGGCGTTACCGGCATCGGTATCTCGATGGGTGGAAGGAGAAGGATACCCGTGCGGCAATGCTCTTCGGTCGCGCCTTCGAAGAGGCTCTCGGTGCCTATTTCCGTCGCGAAGATCCCGGGGCGGTTCTGTTCGCCGAATGGTCTGCGTGCCAAGGCCAAGATCTGCATTACTCCCACCGAGACTCGTGGGATCGCATGCTGCGGCAGGGAATCATGTTGTTGACGCGTTTCTGTCAGGACGACCGTGTCCGGGTTTGCCAGCCTCGACGTAATCTGCAGATCAAGTTCACGCGGGCGGTGGGAGAGAAGAACGACTTTGTTGCCTACATCGACGCGATCGGCAGTCTCGACGGAAAGCGCTGCCTGCTGGAGTGGAAGACCAGTTCGAGCCGATTTCCAGAAGAGCCCGATGGACTGCTGACATTGGATCCGCAGCTTGTCTGCTACTCGTGGATGACGGGTATTGCCGAAGTCGCTCAGGTAGTTTTCGTCCGCAAGAGCTTGGTCGAGGTTCAGTACCTACGAACCACCATCAGCGACGAGCAGCGCCAGGAATTCGGCCGCTTAGTGGAGGATACGATCCGAAGAATTGAGTCCGCGGAGTTCCTGCCGCACAGCGGTATCCGCTTCCCCCAGAATCCGTGCAGCACCTGTCCCTATGTTGGGCTTTGTCTTGGAAAGCAGGAGATGACTGATGCCGCGTTGGTGCGGCGTCCAGGAGCAGAGGCCCTTGGTTGGCTTGACGAGCTTAATTACTGAGAATCCGCCCATGCCCCCGAGACTCAATCGCCGTCGGGCACTTTTCGTGCTGGCCAAGATCGACGAGATTCTGGCTTGGGAACAGCGGAGAGAGACGGAACGCGACACCAAGTTCGTCGAATTGGGGCGCTACTTATGCGAAGTGCGGGCGGGACAGTACTGGCGGGTAGAAAACGTGAAGTCGTTTGACGAGTTCCTGCAGAGACGGTTTCCGGAGTCGCGGCGTAAGGCTTACTACCTCATGTCGATTCACGAACATCTGCCGCCACAGGCGAGAAAGGATTTGAAGAAGATCGGCTGGGCCAAGGGGATCGAGCTGGCTAAACTCGCACGCAGAGACCGACAGGCCTTCGATTGTGCAACCTGGTTGCACAAAGCTCGGCACTCGTCCAAAGAGGATTTTCAGCAGGCAGTAGCGAGAGAACTCACCGGGAAGATAACAGAGCCGTGGGAAATTGTCTATTTCAAACTGTACCAGAGCCAGATGTCGGTCGTTGAGCGGGCGATCGAGACGGCAGCTCTAATGCTCGGAAGCGACCGGTCCCGAGGGTACTGTTTGGAAATGATCTGTGCGGACTTCCTGGCCGGGGCTAACTTGGACCACGGAGATCCAGAGATGTTGCTGTTCTCGATGACGAGGTTCTTCAAGTTTCTACCCGGCGAACAACGGCAGGAATTTCTTGCAGGCCTGAGCGAGAAGGCATCATGAGCTCAATCGGCCCAGATCCCACGCGCTTGCGGCTGGACCCGGTGTCCTACGAAACTCTGAGGCAGCAGGTTCTGCGTCGCGATGGCTGGCGGTGTCAATTGTGCGGCTCGATGTCGAACTTGGAGGTTCACCACAGGGAATTTCGCAGCCATGCGGGCGAAGATTCCGAGCTGAATCTCATCACGCTCTGTGCCGAGTGTCACGCCAGCGCTCATGGGACTTGAAAAAGCGACAACGGCATCGCGGTGCACCGCCCAGTACAGCACGATTGGCATAGGCCAGAAGCAGCTAGGAGCTTAAACATTCATCCGCCCGACATGGTAACATTTTGGCCGTGCCCATCAGCGACACAAGCCCTTCCGCACAAGCTCTCCAGCTCCAAATTCAACGGGCGATGCCAGGAGAACAGCGCCTACTCCTGGCGCTGGAAATGAGCCTGTTTGCTCGCGAATTGGCAAAGGAGCGAATCCGGCTCGAGTATCCAGAATGGTCGAACGCGCAGGTCGCGCGAGAACTCGTTCGGCTGACGTTCCTCCCTGCTCCCGTACCAGCGCGGTTGCGATGAGTGTCTCGGAGGTTTTCCATAGGATCACGTCGGCGCTTGGTGAGGCCGGCATTGCCTACATGCTTGCCGGATCGTTCGCCAGTGCGTACTACGGTGCCCCGCGGACAACCCAAGACATTGATCTCGTAATCGCAGCAACCGCGGAGCAATTGCGAATATTCGTCCAACTTCTCTCGAAAGATGAGTACTACGTGGACCTAGATGCGGCCCTCGAAGCTCGCAAGCAACAATCCTTGTTCAACGTAGTTGACATGGCAACGGGCTGGAAGATTGACTTGATCATCCGCAAGTCCCGTCCCTTCAGCGAAGAGGAATTCCGCCGGCGCAAACCGGTCAATCTGCAAGGTAACCCTCTTTTTGTGGCGAGCGCTGAGGATGTGGTCGTCTCGAAGCTCGAATGGGCGAAACTGGCACAGTCCCAAAGGCATATTGAGGACGTTGCAGGCATATTAAGAATGCGATGGGATTCGCTGGATCGCGCTTATCTAGAGAAGTGGATTTTGGAGTTGAGCATCGAGGCGGAATGGAACGATGCTCGTCGCGTGGCCGGAGTCTCCGAATAAGGACGAAGTTCAAGCTTGGCGTTTGATTCCGGTCATTGAGCGGGCGATCGAGACCGTTCGCGAAACTTCGGTAATTGGTTAGGTCTCGGACTCGCGGTAAGCTATCCTCGACGCCCGAAGAGACTCAACGCTGTTCTCGCACCAAGATGGTCTTGCCACTGCGCGTGTGGCTGGACGGGCAGGCCGGCGAAACTCTGCCCTCGCAATGGGCGCACACCATTGATATCAGTCACATCGGCGGTCGGCTGGGCGGATTGCGAACAAAGCTTTCTCCCGGGCAGACTATCGTATTACAACGAGGACAGCACAAAGCTTCTTTCCGTGTTATTTGGGAGCAAGAATCTTGCGGCCAACGAAAATCAGGCCGGAATCGAAGCCCTTGACTACCGGCGAAACATTTGGGGCGTGGAACTTCCGCCATCACCGTTTGCTCCTAAAGTGACAGCTTCCACTCGAGATGCCACACACAAATTTATTCACTTAGCAGCTCATTCCCGCATGCGCTGGGGCTTGAGCTTTGGCTTGCTATTCCTCGGCTTGGCGCTAGGGCTGTCTCCCTATCTCAAAACTTTCTATG
>CAVQZP010000050.1:0-63640 GCA_963718505.1 uncultured Acidobacteriota bacterium
AACGCCGATCTGCTGCGCTACCACCGCGAGACGGGGCTGCGGCGGCGCGCGCCAGCCAGCTGGCCGGCCTGGGTGCGCCGCTAACTTTCGACCCGGGCACGCGTTGGCAATGCGGCATCAACATCGACTGGGCCGGACGCATGGTCAAGGCGGTGAGCGGGATGGACCTCGAGACCTCTTACCGCACCCACATCTTCGCTCCACTCGGCATGGCCGATACCAGCTATCTGATGAGCCCGCACATGCAGCCGCGCCTTGCCACAGCGTACACCCGCACAGCGGACGGCCTACAGGCGCTCCAACTTGATCCCAATCCGCCGCGCGAGTTCTTCCCCGGCGGCGGCGGGCTGCACGCCACCGCCGGCGATTACCTGACCTTTTTGCGCATGCTGCTGGCCGGAGGGACCCTGAACGGGGCCACAATCCTGCGTCGCGAGACAGTGGCAGAGATCGCGCGGACCCGCAGTCGCGGGGCCGCTGGTGGTCGAACCGTTGCGCTCGGTGATCGCGGCTTCCTCGACGGTGGACGCTGTTCGCCGCTGGCCCAAGAAATGGGGCCTCAGCTTCCTGATTAACACCGAGCCGGTGCCGGGTGGTCGCGCCGCCGGCAGCATCGCCTGGGCCGGCCTGTCCAATACCTATTTCTGGCTGGATCAGCGGCAGCATCGCCGCCCTTCTTCACGCAGATCCTGCCGTTCGGCGATGCGGCCGTGCTCCACCTGCTCGATCGGTTCGACGCATCTGTACGCCGGCTGGGTTGCGCGCCCGCAGTTGACCGGGATGGCGTCCGATGCGGTAAGTTCCACGGACGACAAGACGAGGGCAGGCATGGGCGGGGTACCGGACCCCGACTTTCGTGCGGTCTTCCGCGCGACGCCGGGTCTGTTCTTGTTGCTGACGACGGAGTTCACGATCGTCGAGGCGACCGATACCTGGCTGCGGCACACCAGCACGCGGCGCGCCGAAGTGTTGGGGCGCACCCTGTTCGGCGTGCTGGCGGAGGGCCCCGACGAGCGGGCGGCCAGCGGACCGCGCGAACTGCGCGGGCTGGAGTTCGGACGGGTGCTCCGGTTCGGCCGGGCCGACGCCATGCCCGTCCGCCGCTACGACATTCGGCGTGCCGACGGCGTTACGCCGAACGCTACTGGACGCTGCTGAACGCGCCGCTGCGCGACGAAGCTGGGCGACTTTTCAGCGGTACATCCATGTACGCGTGCGCGATGTAACCGAACTCGTGCGGCTGCGCCAGGAAGGGGCCGAGCGCGACGAGCTGGCGCGCGACCAGCAGCTTCTGATTGATCGCCTGCGGGCGGCCGACGAAGAACTGGCCCAGCGCGACCGCTCGCTGTCCGAGAGCGAACGCCGGTACCTGATCGCGCTTGAGGCCGGCCGCTTGGTTCCTGGGAGATGAATCTGCCGGGACGGCGGATGATTTCCTGCGCCGTCTCACAAGGCCTGCTATAGGCCGCGCCCGGGACGATCCGTTTACCCATGACGAACTGCGCGCTGCCGTCCATCCCGATGACGGTGCGTTGCGGCAGGCGGCGCTCGACCGTGCCTTGCTCGGCGGGGCCGATTACGACGTGGAATACCGGGTAGTTTGGCCTGACGGCAGCACGCACTGGGTGCAGGTCCGTGGCCAGGTGATCCGCGCTCCCGACGGCACTCCTGAGCGCATGGCGGGGGTCACGCTGAACGTCACCGAGCGCAAGCGGCCGAGGAGATGCTGGAGGCCCGCGTCGCCGCCGACCCCGCGAACTGCCCGGCGAATGCCCGGCTCACCGCCGCAATTGCCGGCGTGAAAGGGCGGAACGGGCACTGATGGAGGCCAGACGGTTGGAGCGATCGGGCGGCTCACCGGCGGCGTCGCACATGATTTCAACAACCTGCTGGCTGCGGTGATCGGCAACCTGGAGCTGCTATCGGCTACCCTCCACGAAGCACCGTCGCGCGCCGCTATGCCGAGCCTTGTCCGCCGCCTGGCGCGGCGGGCGGCTGACCCAGCAGCTACTCGCCTTCGCCCGCCAGCAGCGGCTCGAGTCCGCCTGGGTCGATGTCAATGGCCTGATCGCCGGGATGGACGCGCTGCTGCATCACACGCTGAGCGGGCTGGTGCAGCAGGAGACCGACCTGGCCGCGGACCTGTGGCGCTGCCTGATCGATCCGACGCAATTGCAGAACGCGCTGCTCAACCTCGCCATCAACGCGCGCGACGCCATGGCGGGCAGCGGGCGCCTGACGATCAGGACCGCGAACGTGTCGACCAGGCGATCGACGACGGCGACGAACGCATCGTCCCCGGGGATTACGTGACGATCGCGGTGTCGGACATGGGCGCCGGCATGCCGCCTGAAATTGCGCGCCGCGTGTTCGAACCGTTCTTCACCACCAAGGACGTCGGCAAGGGCAGCGGGCTCGGCCTGGCGCAGGCCTACGGGATCGCTCGCCAGTGTGGCGGCACCGCGCGGCTGCGGACCACCTGGGTCACGGCACGGTGGTCGAGCTGTTCCTGCCGCGCGCCCCCGCCTCTGCGCGGGCCGAAGCGAGCCGGCCCCGAGCGTGGACCGCCTGGCCACCCGCGGACCCGCGGTGCTGGTCCTGAACGACGAGCCTGTCCTGCGCGGCGTTGCCGGCGAGTTGCTCGCCGAGGCCGGATATCAGGTGCAGGAGGCGGCGAGCGCTCACGAGGCCCTGGCGGTTCTCGCGAGGCACGGTCCCGGTACAGCTCAACGTGACCGGGCTGTTGTATCCAGTTAGCGCCGTGAGCGTGCCGTTGAAGGTGGCCGTTTGCGTCGGGAAAATCGTGAGAGTGCTGTTCGCTACCGCGATCTGGAAATCAGGTACCGGCGTCAGGTCGTACTCCCAGATGCCGCGTCCGTAGGTGGACGCTCGCAGCAGCTTCGCTCCGCCCGAGGTGGACATACGTAATGCGGTGATTGGTACGTTGGGCAAATAGCCGGACACGCCCGAAGATGCGACGGGCCCGACCTCAGTCCATGTCGCGTTCGACGTGCTGGCGGAGAAAACCCCAACGTCGGTTCCGACGTAGACCATGGCCGCCTGACCATCCACAATCACAGCGTCAGCCGGGGCATCGGGAAGATTGTTCGTGACGTTGGTCCAGTTCTGGCCAGCGTTGGTCGTCTTGAAGACATGGCCGACGTGAAATCCCATGATGGTTACGTATGCCGTCTGGCCCGTTGCATCCGAGGGATCGAGCGCGATCGCCGAAACCGAGTACTCACTCGGATTGATCGATCCGGTTACGTCGCTCATGGTTGCGACCCCGGCATTCGTGGTGACGAAGACGCGCCCGCCGGCGGGAGTCGTCGCGCCCCCTAGCCCTTCGGTGCCGGCGTAGATCACTTTCGAATAGCCGTTGCTGTCTTTCGGTCCGCCGGCCGCGAGCGACCGCACCAGGTTTGTTTCGGTCCCCATGCAAGCCGAGGTCCCGCCGAGGTCGAAGTTATCGCTCAACGTCGCGTAGGTTCCGGTGCTACTCGTTGCCGGCCCTCCGCGCCACACGCGGCAGGTGCCGACGATTAATCGCGACGGCGCCTGCGGGTCGAGAATGTATGGCGGGTAAAACGATCCATGGTCGCCACCGATCTGACTTCCGCCAACCACCTGCGCAAACATGGAATCGCGGCAACTGATCCCGCTGGCGCAGTAGTTGATATTGAGACCCAGAGTCGGTGTGTCGGGATTGGAGGCGAACCAATCCGTTCCATTCGATGGGCTGATCGCGTTGAAGCCGCCGTCTCCGCCCTGAACATTCAACCAACTGGTGCTGCTTTCGGCGGAAGCCGTGGCTGGAGAACCATTGTCCTGCGTGCCACCAAGGATCGTGTTGACGTCGGTGGGATGCACCGAGAAAGACACGAATTGCGTCATCGAGCCGAGCGTCGTGTTGAGATCGTCGAACTTGTTGGTGCCGCTGCAACTGCCGGTCGTGAGCCCACTGTAGCCATCAAGCGTCCGGTAGATCCCTCCGTCATTCGCGAAATACATCGGAACCGTGGTGGGACTTCCGGGAATCACGAGCGCGTCGAGCGCGTGCTGGTCGGGATGAACGTGAGCCGGAGCACCGGTGGGAATGCATCCGTAGACATGCGTCAGATTCAGGAAGGTGCACGAAGGCGACGCAGGATTCAGGACGGTGCACTTGTATAGGTTGATGGTCCCCACGTAGAGATCGGTGCCCGCGCCATTGGGAACGGCGGCAACTTCGAGGTTGTAGATCCCCTGCTTGACGCCGCAGCCATTGTTGGTGGTTTCGCAGTTGGTGATGCCGGTGTCCGGGATCTGCGCCCAGGACGCGCCACCGTTCGTGCTGATCCAGATGCCCTGATCGATCTCGTTCTGCGAGGAGTCGAGTGCGACCACCCACGTGTACATCTCGTTCCGCCCGGGCACAACCGCCAATTCCGCGCGGTAGATCGGGCACCCGGTCGAGTGAACGGACGGGCACAACGCGGAGGTCAGCCCACCGGGCTGGTTCGCCAATCGCGTCCAGTGAATCGCGTCGGTGGAACTGTAGATCCCGTGATAGCGCATCGCGGCGTAAAACGTGCCGGCCACCTTGTTGTAGACGACCGACGTTGCCGATCCGGGATCGATGGTCACGCCCGCGTCCTGCACGATCGCATAGCTCCACGACTGACCGCTGTCCTGCGAGTAGTAGAGACCGCGGTTGGGTCCAGTTGCGGGATCCAGCCCGAACAGGATGCCGGTTTCCGCTCCGGCCGCGGCCGCGACTAGGATGTTGGTTTTTCCCAGAGAACTATTGAAAGCGATCTTGCTGAAGCCCATCCCCGAGAATGGCCGGACGCCGCCATTCGCCGTGGAGATCAGGTTCCACGTCTGGCCGCCATCGGCGGAGCGGAGGATACCCAGGCCGTAGTAAGAGTCGGCGGAGCTGTTAGGTTCACCCGTCCCAACCAGGATCAGGCTCTGGTTTGGATTGCTGTTGCCGGGCTGAATGGCGATGGCGCCGACGGCGAGCGTCGCCTCATAGTCCAGGACTGGATTCCAAATGACGCTCGTGGGACTCGCGCTCAGCGAGCCGGCGTTGATGGACTTCCACACACCACCGTGGGCTCCGCCGATGAATACCGTGTTCCCGGTTGGATCGGCGGGATCGATGGCGACGGCGGTCGCACGCCCAGAGACCTGGTGATAATCCTGCGCGCCCGTGCCGGTGGCGTCGGAGGCCAGTGGCGCGGGGCCAAGCGGACTCCATCCGCCGCCACTCACGAAGTGGGGCTCCGCCGAGATGGCACGCGCCGCCAACGCCTGCCGGCGCATCTGCAGCTTCTGCTGATACGCGCGAAAGCGCAGCAAAGCTGCCGACTCGCCGTTCGGCGCGGTGCGGCCGCGCATAAACCATGCGTCTCTTGCCGCAGGATGGTCCTGATCCTGCTCCTCAATCAGCGTTTCGGGCTCAGTTTGCTTCGCACCCTGGCCAAGAACGGACGGGCTGGCGCAGGCGAGGAACACGAACATCCACAGAACGTGCGCGGTTTTGCACGAAAGCGGTCTCATAACTTGTCAGTTTCAGAACGAACTTGGGGTGCCGCCTGCGACGGTCAGATTGCGGCTCAAATTATCTCAACATCCGCGCTATGAACTAGTTACCTTTGATATAGCCCTGAACCGCCGGGAGCTGTCAGTACATGAGCGCACCCTGATCCATTCGAGCGCGCGCCGACCGTGCTGGCTGTGGCCGCCGTCACCGTGATGGTGGTCGCTTTCACTGGACTTCGATCTTCGTGTTTGCAGGTTAGAATCATCAGCCTTCGGATTTTGTCGCATGCCAGGAAAGGTAAACGCAGGAGTGGTGAATCACAGCGTCGAGCCAGCGCCACGCGCCGCGCAGGATGAGGCGGTGCTCTCGCTCGCGATTCGAAAGCAGTACGCTGCGGAGTCGGAGTTTGCACTGGACCTGGACTTCGCCGCAAGCGCCGGGTTCACGATCCTATTTGGCGCGTCCGGGGCAGGGAAGACGACGTTGCTGGACTGTGTGGCCGGATTGGCTCGGCCCGACTCGGGAACGATTCGGGTCGGCGGAACGACCTTCTTCGACGCCGCGTCGAAGGTGAACCTGGCTGTGGCGGCGCGAAACGTTGGCTACGTGTTTCAGTCGCTTGCGCTGTTTCCGCACCTGACCGTGGAAGAAAACATTGCGTATGGGTTGAACTCCCGCGCGCAAGAGGTGCGCAATGCTTCGATCCAATCGATCCTTAAGGCATTTCGCATCGAGAGCTTGCGGAGGCGCCGTCCTGGAGAGATCTCGGGAGGTGAGCGGCAGCGCGTGGCTCTGGCGCGTTCGCTCGTGACAGATCCCTGCGTTCTTTTACTGGATGAGCCCTTGGCCGCTCTGGATGTCGCTACGAAGTCGCGGATCGTCGACGACCTGCGCGCCTGGAACGAAGCGCACCGCATTCCGATTCTCTACGTCACGCACAGCCGGGAAGAGGTTTTTTCGCTGGGTAACCGGGTGGTGGTGCTCGATGGCGGACAAATTGTGGCATGCGGTGATCCGCATGAGGTAATGGGAGCGCCGCGCCAGGAGACTGTGGCGCAGCTGGCTGGGTTTGAAAATATTTTTGATGTCGCCGTGGATGCCGCGCACGAGGATCGCGGAACGATGACGTGCCGCTTGCTTCCTTCCGGCCCGGCGCTCGAGACGCCGCTGGTTCGCATCTCGCCGGAGTCAAGTCTTCGGGTGGGAATTCGCGCGGGCGACATACTCCTGGCAACGAACCGCCCCGAGGGGTTGAGCGCGCGCAATATTTTGCCGGGCAAGCTCGTATCGCTGACGCGCCGCGACGTGATGATCGCAGCCATGGTGGATGTGGGCGTTCCGATGGAAGTACATCTGACGCTCGCAGCACGGGATGCGCTCGGCCTGGTTCCCGGTCGCGACGTGTGGCTGATCGTGAAGACGTACTCCTGCCAGTTGATGTCCGCGTAGTGGCTGCGCAGAGTGGGCCGCGCGGTTGAGCGGGGGTAGGCTGCCAAGCGACTTCTTATTCGCAAATATCTTCTTCGATATCCCGTCTGCTTCAGCGTCGCGCCTCTTCGATTCTTTCGATCTCGATAACCGCGATCCACAAACCGTGGCGAGCTTCCGTGAAGACGATTCGGCCGTCGAGCAGTTGCGCGGCCACCGCGGGCGGCAGGTCGCGATGGTAACCGAACAGGCGGGCTTTGAGCCGCTCCCAAGCCGGCCAGCGGTCGAGCAGAGGATGCGGCGGCTCGTACTTGGTCGAGAATACGAGGGCCACGTCGAATTGCGAGCGCAGTTCAGCGGCGGACATCAGTTCTGCGACCGTGAAGTCTTCGATACGCACGACGCGCATCGGGCGGTTCAGATAACCGAGGTAGGGCTGCGTAATCTCGTCAGATGCGGGCCACGCCGTCAGAACGCGCGCGGAGGGGTAGCGCTGTTCGAGGAAGCGCTCCGCGTCGACGTGCATGCGGACGAAGTCGGCGTAGGCGAGGTTGTCTTCGGGCGAGAAGCCGTAGGGTGGGTTCAGGAAGAGCCCGGCCACGAACGCCACGCAGACGGCAGCGATCAGCAACCGCCAGGCGCGAATGCGTCGCCACAATGTGGAGACCGCGAGAATAATCACGAGCGGAACTGCGGTCAGCATGTAACGCGCGAGCACCGCTCCTCCCACCACGGCCAGTGCCGTGGCAAAAGCCAGAATGGAAACAGCGAAAACCAACTGGACCGGAACGCTGATTCTCGGACGTTCCCTTTCGCCGTCGCGAAGGGGAGGTCTCGTCATAGCCCAGGCCATCAACAATGTCAGCACCCAAAGGTGCAGGTACCCGATCGTCTGCCACAGCCGGGTCGCGAACGCCAGCAGGATGCGCAGCGGACTGGTTGTGGCGCGCACGTTGTAGCGAAAGAACTCGGGATTACCGAAGACGTATCCGGTGCGCCAGTAATGAAATCCGTACCAGAGGCAGAGGACGAGGATCGGAAGCAGCAGCCCGAGGGACTTGGCGTCGATGCGGCGGAAGTTTAGATCCTGTCCTGTCCACCGGTTCGCCCAAGGCCCCACTACTTCCCATGCGAACAATGCCGCGGGCACAAGCACCGCGGTTTCTTTGGTGAGAACCGCGAGAGAAAACCAGACAACCGCCGCGCGCAGATGTCCTGCGAGATAGGACTCGAGTCCCCAGAACGCGAGGCCTGCTGCGCCCAGGTCGATGAGCGCCATCGTGCTCTGGGCGAAAAATACGGGATAAAGCGCCGTGCACAATGTAGCTGCGATCGCGACTTGCTGATTGGCCACAGTCCGCGCCAAACGGAACACGCCCGTTAATGCGAAGCTGGCCACGAGCAGCATTGCTACACGGGTAACCGGTATCGAGAAGCCCGCGATCTTCCAGCACGCAGCCAGAAACGCCATGATCAGCGGCGGATGCGCGTTCGAGGGCGGTGAGGTCGGGATGACACTCCCGGTGAGCAGGAGGTCGCGCGCGGAGGGGATGTAGTATCCGGCCTCGTCCCAGAAGTAGGGAAGGCGAAGCATGGACAGATGGGAAATAAGCAATACCGCAAAAATGGTGGCAAACAGCGTTGCCGACGCGGCGCGCGAGTTGACTTGATGGTTCGACGCAGATCCCGGAATCATTCAAAAGGCTCTCGGCGCTGGGCTCTCGGCTCTCGGCTTGGAAATGGAGGCTCGGATACGCGCAAGAGTTGGGAGTTAGCGGCGGCATTCATCCCGATACGAAGTCCAGTGCGGATGAACGAATCTTTATGAATCGAAGGCCCAGAGCACAGAGCCCAGAGCCCAGAGCCCAGAGCCTGTTCCTCTCAATGCACCGGCCCGCTCTGCAACATGCGGGGATCGAGCTTGATTTCACCAAAGGCGCTTTCGTATCCGGCGACGTTATGCTGGAGAATGCCGAGCAGAGCCTTGGCCTGCTGCGGGCTGAGGTAGATTCCCTGGAAGTTCTGAATTTCCACCTGCGTCTCACTTTGTTGGAGCAGCGTCCCGAAAACCAGGAAAAAATCCCAGACATTTACCCGAATTTGCACGCTATTGGCGTAGTTCTCCCGGTAATCACCGGTGTTTGTCAGCTTCACATTGGGCTGTGTTGGATTGGCCATAGGGCCATCAGTGTAGCGGTTTGCCTTGGCGGACGGAAGGGCGCTAACCTGCGCGGTGAGGAGAAGTCGGAGCAGCGAAATCAGCACTGTTTATGCGGGTTTGAGGGCATTGTCCGGTTGGCGGGTTCGTAATCGCCAAGTAAGACGGCCATCCGGACAGCCCCGAAGTGTCCGGCCGGACCCAATCTGTTGTACTCCGGTGCCTTGCCGGTTTTTCCGAATCGCGATGAAATGCAGCCAGCACTGAAAAGGTCTTGATCGCGGACGGCCCTCTCCGCAGCCAGCTAGGGGGACGCACACGGATCGGGATCGACCTGAAAGCGGAGGCATCCCCATGATTCTCGAACGACTCACTGCCTGGACACTGGTGATTGTGTACTACACGATAACCTGCGGCGCGCTGGTTCTCAGCCTGAAAGGCTCGCTGTAGCCTCGAGCGGCATCTCATCGCCGCGTCAACGATTCGCGAACCCGAACTTCTCTCACCCCCGGCGCCAGTGGCCGTTCCAATCGGCACTGGCGTCGCGCGTCTTGTCCATCGTGCAGGCACGAGGTACCCTCGCCCATTTGGGCAGGGCCTCAAGAAATCCGCATACCGACGGGTGCATTTGCTCGCAAGCTGCTTAAAGTTGCCTTGCAACAGTCGTGTAGTCGGCTGAGAGACGAAGCGACGAGTTTGCCTTTCACCCGTTGAGTTAGTTCGTACGGGCGGAGAAATTTTGCCGGTAGCTGAGATTGTTGACATTCCGGAACATCGGCGTGCCGGGGGGCAAGTTCTGGGGTACCGAGAACAGCGAGTCAAAAACGTATTGACGCGTTGGCGGATTGTAGACCAGATCGCAGCACTTAAACGTCCCGGTAGCGTAGGTACTAAAGAACAAACTCACGATCGATCCCTTGTAATAAAGGGTCTGTTGCGTCGAGATCCCACCCCAATCTTCCAGGAAGCGCAGGAAGTTGTGCAGACCGCCATCGGTCCCGTAGGCGAACTCGGGAGTCTGAGATGTGTTGTTAAAAGCGATGGTCTTGCCGGCGGCGACGGCCACGCGGTAGTAGCTTGTGACCGCGATCCGGTTGGGTTGCTGCGCCGGGACAGTTTGTCCGCCCGTCGTATTGATTGGCTTGATCAAGCTGCCATTGGTAGTCGCGGTGGTGACTCCGGCATCCTGCCAGTTGTTGGAGAGCAGTGTTACCGCGTCAGCGATGATCGATGCCGCTGCATGTGGCGGTTCGGGTGCCGTCGTGCTCGTCCAGGTCTGATCATAGTTTGTGTTGCCCGGTGTGCAGGGCGAAGGAGAACCACCCACCGCGGCTGGGCAGTTCGAGTTGTAGTTTCCCTGAATGTAGACCGGATTCTCCGAGGCGACAGTAAACCCGCCACAGCCAGTCGGGTTGGTCGCGGATACTGCGCAGTTATTGATCGCATTGGCTGGGGGCATGGTTGGCAGGTTGCCCAACGAGCCATCCACGAGTTTCAGCACGTGGCGGGCTCCTGTGACCCGATTGACGCGGCCCACCGTATAGCAGGCGAAACGGTGCGCGAACGGGTTCTTGGGGCTCGCCGCATCGGTGTCATTGGTGGGCTGGGTGCCGAACGCGTCGCCGACGGTCTTCACGCCATAGGTTGAGAGCGTGTTGTCGTTCCACTGTTCGACGTCTTCGGGTGAGACGCCGTTATAGTTCGCCGGTTCCAGACGGTTATCCGGAGCGAAAGTGCCGCCCGCACTGTAGTTGACTGTGTCCTCGAATCCGTATGCTCCCAGGAGCGCGTTCGGACTGTGTACCGGGTCGTACTGCATGCCCCGCCGATCCGAAAAGTACAGAATGTAGCCATTCTGGGTGGCGTAATCGACGTTCTTGCCAGTGCCCGTGTTCGAGGTCAGCCATGCCTTCAGATTTCCGACGTCGATCTCAACGGCATTCATGATGCCGTTGGCCGTGCATGTGTCGGTACTGCCGCTATAAGGAAAGGTCGAGGTGCGTTGATCGTAATTCTCTCCTTCGCGGGCATCGTAGAGATTGATCGGATACCAGTTGTACTGGGATGTTGCGCCGTAAGGAGTCGAGGGAGTGGTGATGGTTGAGCCGCTGCCGACCTGTTTGAACGTAACGTAATCGCTGCTAGTAATGCGCCATCCCCGTTGCGGTCCGCCTGAACCTGCAGATAGAGAATGGCATTTCTCACGTCAGTGTTGGCCCCGGAGCCCACGACGGTCAGGCTATTTGTGCCGGGCGCCGCAGGCACGGCAAGTCCACGAGCGAAGCCCAAGCCGAGCCACTCCTTGGTGATGCCATGCCATTTCCCGTCGGATGCCCACTTTGCTTCGACCAGGAGCCAGCCGTTGATCAGCGGCCATTCTGCTTGCGGAGCAACCTGCGTGGCGCTGGCATCGCTCAGGACATTGGGTGGTTGCACAAAGCGCGTATCGCCGTTGGTGCAGGCGCCCCCCACGCTGGGAGCCGGGTTGATCCCGCAGGCGCTTTCAGCAAGATAGTAGGCATGACCGTTGATGGTGAAACTTGTTTGAGTGCTGGCCGTGACCTCCGGCGCCAAAGTGGAAAGTTGCACGTCCTGGGACGGATCGGCGTTCCAGTCATTCAGGTGCAGATCGGCTTGCTTGTCACTGAACAATACGCGAATTTGAGCTTCGTTCGCGAGGCGAGATGCGCCCAACACCGAGTTGACCGATTCTCCTACCGGGGGCCGGCGAATGATTTCGTAGGGATGCAGGGTACCCGTTACAAACGGCAGGGTCAGTCTCGTTGCACCGGTGCTGTTGCTACCCGGCGTATTGCTGCCGGGCAGCCCGTTCCCATCCAGCAGAAAGCTATGCAACGTACCCCAGGAGACGTTCTGCCACGTCGCCATATTTTGTTCGGAGCCATGGCCGCCAACGACGCTTCCGTTCGTGGCACCAAGTGTAGTGCTAGCGATGTCGACGCAAGTCGAGTTCGCCCGGGCGTTCGGAACGTCCGTCATCTGGCTGGCACAGCCGCCGCTACTGGTGGGGATCATCACCGTACCACCATTGTTGTTGCCTGGACTCGGAACGCCATTTTGCATGACTGCCCGAATCACGTTGCCCCACGCCGTCAGCTTGTCACCAAAGACCAAGTTGTAGGTGTCGGCCGCTCCGAGGTAGAGGTCTCCGTTGGTATGCACGCGTCCTGCAAAGCCAAGATCCGGAGCGCGCCCGAAGAAGAGATCCGAGTCCGAGAACACGCCGAACTGGAACACCGGAATCAACGCCACCTCTGCCGTGCGCGTCATACTCACGGTTTCGCCGCTGCTTCGCTGGGCGGATGCGTTCATGACCACCGGAATGATCTGCGCATAGAGTCCCTGATTCGTTCCTGAAGAGATCGGGCCCCACACGGTGAGCAGAGGCGCGGTGCAACCGGAGACCGGAGCCACGTTGTATGCCGGATACGTGATCGTTGGATCCCAAGTCGGATAATTGTTGCTCAGGGCACAAATCTGGCTGGCCGTAGGAGCCTGGATGTTCTTGAACATGTTTCCCAGGTCGGAACTCGTCTTCTCCATGGCGCCTTCAGCGGCGTGATAGGTGTAATTGTTGTTCAGATCTTGCCCGCCCACGCGTTGTTCGGTATTCACCATCAGCAGTAACCCGATTGAGAAGCCCGCGAGCAATAAGAGCAGCAGCAGGGCTGCGATCAGCGTAAATCCCCGTTCTTTCGATCTGTCGCTTTGCATTCTCGAATCTCCTCGTTCTCATGACACTTCCCGGCCGACTCGGGCCGATGGTGTCCGATCACGTTGCAGGCGGCGTGATTCCTGTCGTCGATGCCACGCTTTCGGTTCATCAGGCAAGTGTCGTCGTCCTGGCTGTCGACGCGCTTCATGGAACGACTTCTGGCGACGACGGAGTCCGCATAGCGCAAAAACTCATGCCTGGCTGCAGTGTGTCGAGAACGACCTGAGCAGTGCTGTGATAGAGGAAGGAAATAAGCGTTACAAGGGTAATCGTGTTCGGTTACCTAAGAATGGCGGTTGCAGATAAGGAGCGGATTGCGGGCCAAGGCCGAGTCTCTTGGCGGACGGATTGACGACGAGAGACACGAACTTGCGAGCTGAGACGCAGACGCCTTGTCGCAGCAAGATAGATTCTCGTGGGTTGGTGCGTGTAGCCGAGGAGGGATGAGTGCTCAGAAGACAAGCTTACGCACCTAACAAATCTCCGCACGTGCACCGATGACCGCGTTGCGCCGATTCGACACATATTGCTCCGACTTCTCGACTGGGCTCTCGGCGAAAATCTTGACGCAATTCTTACCGAACTTCAGGCTCTTCTCTCCCCCTTGATCTTCCCTTTGACGCGCTGGAGGCGTTCCTCGCCAACCAAGTCCGCTGCCATCGATACCGCCGTGCGACGCATTCTTCGATATACGAATTTGATTGACTCGTCGAAGCGCCTCGTAAACTAACGAGAGACCAGTCTGAGTTTCCATATTCTCCAAGAATACTGGAATGCTGTCATTGTCTGAGCGGATTCAGTATAGAGTCTCGCTGCGGTGATGGAAATGCCGTCGCCTGGAGTAGTCTGAGAAGCGGTATGTCAATCCTGTGGCGGCACCGCGTCCTTTCTGAAGCTTGGGTGGACGCGGCCGCAGCCGCGGCATAGGAACGCTTCGGTTCGAGTTTCACGGACCAAAATGTGAGAGTAGCATTCGCGACAAGAAGTCGAAATCCACGCGGACACGAAGTCAGCGAAAACTGAAGACGATCAGAAAACGGAGAGTTTCTCTTTTTGGTGCGAAAGGGGGGAGTCGAACCCCCATGGGTTTCCCCGCCAGATCCTAAGTCTGGTGCGTCTGCCAATTCCGCCACTTTCGCACGCCTAAGTGCCGCCCAAGAACGAATCGATTGATTGCGACCTCGATCCAGAGTGCTTCTCGAACGAACGATTATACCGTTCCTTCCGCGCCGGGATTCTCTTCCGGCGAACCCAATATGACTCGTCATGACTCGGCGGGCGACACTCATCGGGCGACATTAGGCGGCGGCCGAAGGCTGTCTTAATACAAACGCCTCATTGGGGCGGCGGTCCCCGATGCGGATGCCTCTGAGTTTGCGCGTTTGACGCGAAAAAGCGGACGTCGTGAGGTCTTCCCCTGAGGTGCAACTCAAATCGTTTCAATCACTTTCATGGTTCGGGGTTCTTCTGAAGTGGGTTACCGCATTTACCGGAGACATCGTGTGGGAGTCGAGGAGTAGTGTTCCCCGAAGAAGCGAATTCTAATTGACGAGCCAGGAGGCATTCATGAACTGGGAGCAGGCAAAGGGTCAGTGGACGCAGATGAAAGGAGCGGTCCGGAAGCAGTGGGGAAAGCTCACCGACGACGATCTCGACGTGATTCAGGGAGAGCGCGAGCGTCTGGTGGGCAAGATCCAGGAGCGCTACGGCATCGCAAAAGAAGAAGCGGAGCGGCAGGTGGCCGGGTGGAATCTTCCCGCTGAGACCACCACGCGCGATCCGCAACGTAAGGCAAGTTAACGAAGTCGGTGACACGGGCCCAGCAGGAAACTTACGCAGATGGAGGAATACCTATGAAGAAGTGGTGGATTGGAATGTTGGCTGCATGTCTGTCGCTACCGGTCGTCGCCCTCGCGCAGGACCCCGGCCAGGCCGGCGGGATGGGGCAGGAACATTCGGCAGCTCATAAGAAAGCCAGTGTGAAGGGAACGATCAGTGAAGACGGCAAGAGCATCGTGAGCGACACTGACGGCAAGAGTTGGACAATCGCGAATCCCGATGCGGTGAAGGGCCATGAGGGCCATCATGTGCAGATTATGGGCACAGCGGACGCCAGCACCGGCCAGATCGAGGTTGCCTCGGTGAAGATGGTGAAAGCCGAGAAGAGCCCGATGAAGAACAACACGCCGCAGTAGCGGTTGCTCTGGGTTGGGGGGCCAGCGGGGATGCTGGCCCTTTGCTTTTTGAACGCTCTGCGTTCTCGCGCAGGGCATTGTGTTTCGCGGACGCGTTCTTTTCCTTAGCAGATCGTAGGACAAGCGTGCTTCAATTCCGCTAGCATCGTCGGCGTAAATAGGTACACACCTCTTCGACGATGGCTCAAAAATTTGACGTAGCGATTCTGGGCGCGGGCGCCGCTGGCCTGATGTGCGCGATCGAAGCAGGGAAGCGCAGCCGGAGAGTGATCCTGCTCGAACGCGCCGATCGCATCGGAAAGAAAATCCTGATCTCGGGCGGCGGCCGCTGCAACTTCACAAACATCCACTGCAGTCCCGAAAATTTTCTCTCGGCGAATCCGCACTTCTGCAAGTCGGCCCTCGCGCGCTACACGCCGGCTGATTTCATCGCTCTTGTCGAGAAATACCGCATCCCTTATCACGAAAAACACAAGGGACAGCTGTTTTGCGATGGCTCGGCGCGGGAAATCGTCGCCATGCTTGAGCACGAGTGTCGTGCTGCCCGGGTGGAGATTGTGACTGGCGCCAAGATTCGCCAGGTGACCAAGGCGGGCGAAGAATTTCATATCGCGGTCGACGGCGTGGAATATCGTTCGGCGAAGCTGGTGATCGCGACGGGCGGGCTGTCAATCCCGAAGATCGGCGCGACCGCATTCGGATACGATCTGGCGCGGCAGTTCGGATTGAAGATTATCGATTGCCGCCCCGGCCTGGTCCCTCTGACCTTCGGCAAGAAGGATCTGGGATCGTATGGAGATCTCGCCGGCGTGGCTGCTGACGCGGTGACCTCGTGTGATTTCCAGCGGTTTCACGACAAGATGCTGATTACACACCACGGGCTGAGCGGCCCGGCGATCCTGCAGATTTCCTCGTACTGGCGGCCGGGGACGGCGATCACGATTGATCTGGCACCGGACCGCGACCTGACTGCGACAGTGCGAAGCATGACCGGTGGCCGGGATGTTGCCGCGGCGAGGCATGCGTTCCGGGCCGTGTTGCCGCAGCGTTTCGCGGACCGCTGGGTTGAGATGCATCTCCCGAAGGATTGGACGAATCTTTCACTGGCCGAACTGGAGCATGGTGTCCATCACTGGCAAGTCATTCCGGGCGGAACCGAGGGATACGAAAAGGCCGAAGTCACAGCGGGCGGTGTCGACACGAATGAGCTTTCCGCTCAAACCATGGAGAGCCGCAAAGTGCCCGGATTGTTCTTCATTGGTGAGGTCGTGGACGTGACCGGACAGCTTGGAGGCTTCAACTTCCAGTGGGCGTGGGCATCTGGGTACTGCGCCGGGCAGGCTGTGTGAGAGCCGCACTGCTGAATGTTGGTGGACGACGAGGCAGACGGTGAGCGGAGCTTCGCTCCGCCGGACAGCCGAGGGCGGCTGTCCCCACGTAAGTAGTGCCGGTGCGGATTTCGAAGCCCGATGGCACAATCCCTCGAAAACCTAGCCAATCAGGCAGGTTTTCATCCCGCGGGAATCCACATAAAATGAAGCTCAGTGCCTCTTCTCGATGTCTAACCATCCGGTGAATTCGCCCGCCAAGCCTCCTCAGAAGCAGCCCATGACCGCAAAGCGGTTGCGTGCCGTCGCGCCGGTCGTCTGGGACCTGATGCGGCCCCGCAAGAAGCTGCTGGCCTTCGGTTTCCTGTTGATGGCGATTAATCGGGTGTCGGGACTGGTCCTGCCTTATTCCACGCGTTATCTGATCGATGGCGTGATTACAAAGCATCACGTGCAGTTACTGCGGCCGATCGTGCTGACCGTGCTAGCCGCCACCATCGTGCAAGGCATCACGTCGTTCTCCCTGACCCAGCTGCTTTCGAAAGCCGCGCAGCGGTTGATTGCGGAACTCCGCGAGAGAGTGCAGAAGCACATCTCACGGCTGCCCGTTTCTTTCTACGACGCGAACAAGACCGGCAACCTGGTCTCGCGCATTATGAGCGACGTCGAAGGTGTGCGCAACCTGCTGGGCACGGGATTGGTCGAGCTGGCTGGCGGATTACTGACCTCGCTGATTGCGCTGGTCGTGCTGTTTCGCATCAGCGCGCAGATGACGTTGTTCGCCTTCGGATCGTTGGCGGTGTTCGCCCTGGCGTTGAACAAGGCGTTCAGCACGATCCGCCCGATATTTCGCGAGCGGGGGAAAATCAATGCGGAAGTGACGGGACGCCTGGCGGAGTCGCTGGGCGGCGTGCGCGTGATCAAGGGCTATCACGCCGAGGAGCGCGAGGAGGCCGTCTTCGCCAAGGGCGTTCATCGGCTGCTCGAGAACGTGATGCGCACGCTCACGGCGACCTCAATGATGAGTTTGTCGGCGAGCCTGCTGATGGGGGTCGTCGGCGCAGTCATCATGTATATCGGCACGCACCAGATCCTGGCGGGCAAGCTGACGGTCGGCGGGTTCTTCACGTATACGCTATTTCTAGGCTTCCTCGTAGCGCCCATCGTGCAGATGGTCGCGATCGGCACGCAGATCACGGAAGCCTTTGCCGGACTTGAACGCACGCAGGAAATTCTGCGTGAGCGCCCGGAGGATCAGGATCCGAATCGCACGGTCGTTCTCCACGACATCGTCGGCCGCCTGGAGTTCGATGACGTCAGTTTCAGCTACGACGGCAATCGCACCGTTCTGCGCGATGTTTCGTTTGTGGCGGAACCCGGCACTGTAACCGCGCTTGTGGGTTCGTCCGGGTCAGGCAAGTCCACGACGATAGGGCTGATCTCCGCCTTTCACGTGCCGACCTCGGGAAAGATCACGATTGACGATGTCGACCTCAGCACGGTGCGGCTCGATTCTTATCGAACGCGATTGGGCGTGGTTTTGCAGGAGTCGTTCCTGTTCGATGGAACGATTCGCGAGAACGTCGCCTTTTCGCGGCCGCTCGCGACCGAAGAAGAAATCATGAGGGCGTGCCACATCGCGCGCGTCGATGAGTTTGCGGAGTCGTTCGCCGACAAATACGACACCATCGTGGGCGAACGCGGGGTGAAGCTTTCGGGCGGGCAGCGACAGCGGATTTCGATTGCGCGTGCGATTCTGGCCGAACCGCGTATTCTGATTCTCGACGAAGCAACTTCGAGCCTCGATTCGGAATCGGAACAGATGATCCAGCAAGGCTTGTCCTTCCTCATGCAGGGCCGCACGACCTTCGTGATTGCGCACCGGCTTTCGACCATCCGCCGCGCGGATCAGATCCTCGTGGTGGAGCAAGGAGAGATCGTGGAGCGCGGCACCCACGAGGAACTCTACGAGATGCGCGGCCGCTACTACGATCTTTACACCAAGCAGCATGGACTTGAGACGAATCTGTTCCTGGCTCCGGGGGAAGGGGACATCGTCGTCGAGAATGGGGACGGGATCCCCGGCCGGAAAGAAGCCGCCGATCCGGACGCATTGAAGGTGATGCGTGGAGAGGTGAGGTAGCTGGTGGCTGGTGGCTGATGGCTAAGCCGATTGGTTGCGCCTGGTCCGAAGTAGCTGGTGTAAATACCGTGGTCGCACGAAGATTTAGGCGTTGGAAGGACTGGCGTCTCGCTTGTCCAGTCGGGCGGGACGCCCGACTCTCCATGACGCTTTGCGCTGGATTGCTAGAAGCGAGGAGCCAGTCGCTAGAAGCAAAGTGGGCTTGGGGCTGGAAAGAATGAATTCACGACGATGAGCATGGCTGCCAGTTCCAATCCTCCTTCTGCAAGGACGGCGATTCGAACGGAGAACGTTTGCCGCCACTACACCATGGGCGAAAGCCTGATCCGCGCGGTTGATGGCGTCTCGATCGAAGTCCCTGCCGGAGAGTTCGTAGCCCTGCTCGGTACATCCGGCTCGGGCAAGTCTTCGCTGTTGAATCTGATTGCGGGGCTCGATCGTCCAACGTCTGGGGCGGTCATCGTGCAAGAGAAGGATCTTGCACGGCTCTCGCGCGAGGATCTCGCCAAACATCGCCTGCACACCGTGGGCATGGTCTTCCAGTCGTTCAACCTCATTCCCAGCATGACCGTGATCGAGAACGTGGAGTTGCCGCTGCGCTTCGCCGAAGTCGACCGGAGCAAGCGAGAGGCGTTGGCGCGCGAGGCTCTGGAAAAAGTTGGGCTCAGCCGTCGTCTCAACCATCGGCCGAGCGAGCTATCAGGCGGAGAGCAGCAACGCACGTCGCTGGCGCGGGCGCTGATCAATCGGCCGAAGCTTCTGCTTGCCGACGAACCCACGGGCAATCTTGACAGCCGCACCGGCACCGAGATCATGAACCTGATTCGCGACTTCAACGAGTCGCTGGGTATGACGATCGTGATGGTGACGCACGAACGCGCGCTCGCGGGTCAATATGCGCAGAGGCTGATCTTCCTGGCCGACGGAAAGCTGGTCGACGATCAGCCGAATGTCGCGCCGGCAGCGACGTCGTCCCAGGGAGGCCGCGCATGAAAGCCTACGATCTCGCCGAACTCGCAGTGCGCAATCTGAAGGAATCGGTTCTACGGAATTCGCTCACCACCGTAGGAATTTCGGTGGGCGTTGCGTCACTTGTCGCGATGTTGTCGCTCGGGATCGGCCTCCAGCAGTTGGCGACGCGCCGGCTTGTGAAGTCGGGACTGTTCGACACGGTGGTTGTCACCTCGCGTCGCGATCTTCGCAACTTCAATCGCAGCGATGACCAGGCGGGCGGGCCCGATCCGGCGCAGAGCCCGGCGCTCGACGAACCCTCGCGGCAGAAGATTGCCGAGCTTCCAAATGTCGTTGAGGCAAATCCCGACCTTCGTTTCATTACCTCTTTTACCTACGATGACAAGCCCCACTTGACGATGGCGGCCGGGATTCCCGCGTCTTACCGCACCAACGACGCCTTCGATGGCATGCAGGGAGGCTTCTTTTCCTCGGAGATGGCGCCGGAGGTGATCCTGCAAAAGAGCTTCGCGGCCGACTTGCTGGGAAAGACACCGAAACCAGGTTCTGAAGAATCACCCGTTGCCGATCTGGCCAAGCCGCTCCTCGGCAAGGAAATGACGATGCGCTACGCGGAGCAGGTGGCGGGAAACACAAGCGGCGATAACACGGACACAAAAGGCAAACAGCAGATCGATTCCAACGCTGATACCGCCGATGCCTCTGCCGCCACGTACTCCATCGTCTCGCACGAACTGAAACTCAAGATCGTGGGTGTGACCGACCTTGACCCCGACAGCATGCGCGGCCCCGTGCGCGCCCGCGTTCTGCTGCCGTTGAAGCTCTTGCAGAGTTTGCACGTGGTTCAGCCCACCGCACTTCGCGACACAACGCAAGCCACCAGCAAGGTCCCCACCTACGCGACCGTGAGCGTGCGGGTGAAAGATCCCGCCAAAATTCAGGCCGTCGAAGACGCCATCAAGAAGATGGGTTTCAACACCTTCTCGATGCTCGATGCGACCCGGAGTCTGCGGCGCTTCTTCACGATCCTCGACCTGTTTCTAGGGATTTTCGGCAGTCTCGCGCTGGCCGTAGCTTCGATCGGCATCGTGAATACGCTGGTGATGGCCATTCTCGAACGCCGCCGCGAGATCGGCATCATGAAGGCGATCGGTGCCAGCGACGGCGATGTGAAATCGCTGTTCTTTGCTGAAGCCGGGGTCATGGGCGCTTTCGGTGGTGCGCTGGGGGTGGCGCTCGGATGGACCATCGGGCGGCTCATCAACGCGGGCACCAATATTTATCTTCGGCGTCAGGACCTGTCGCCGGAGCAGATCTGGTTCGTGCCGTGGTGGCTGGTGGGTGGCGCGATCGTTTTCGCCATCGTGGTGAGCCTGGCTTCCGGCCTATACCCGGCGGCCCGCGCTGCGCGCCTCGATCCCGTGCAAGCTCTCCGCTACGAGTAAACTGGAGAGAATGCGTCACGGCCTGCGGTGCCTCCCAACAATCCTGTTGTTTCTCGCGTCGGTCGCAGCATTTGGGCAGATAGACTGCTCCTCGCTCGACAGCCGGATTCTTAAGCGACCAGTCCGGTACTGCGTGCAATTGCCCGCCAATTACGCGACGGCGAAAGACCCCCATGGCCAGCTTGCGCGCTATCCGGTTCTGTATTTCCTGCACGGCTTGGGCGATAACGAGCAGACGCTATTCAAGACGGGCGGCTGGACCCTGATCGAGGACCTGCGCGAGCGGCAGACGATCAGCAACTTCCTGATTGTTGCTCCCGAAGGCCGCAACAGCTTCTACATCAACTCCGCCGACGGCAAAGACCGCTACAGCGACTTCTTTCTGCAGGAGTTCATGCCGTTCATCGAGAAGAAATATCGCGTGAAGCCCGGGCGCGTGGGGCGAGCGATCGGCGGAATCTCAATGGGCGGCTTCGGTGCGCTGCGGATGGCCTTCGCGTACCCGCAGTTGTTTTCGTCGGTCAGCGCACAAGCCCCGGCGTTGATCCTGGAATCGCCGAAGAACATCAATGCAGCGGCTCGATCCGGATCGCCCGTTGTCCGGGCCCTGACAGGGGTCTTCGGCAATCCCATTGACGTGGCCCACTGGGATGCGAACAATCCATTCCTTCTGGCAAAGAAGAATCGGGAGGCGCTGCACAACCTCGCGATTTACTTCAACTGCGGCCAAAACGACGATTACGGCTTCGAGAAGGGCGCCGCCGCGCTCGACAAGCAGTTAACCGAAGAACACATCCCGCACGAATATCGTTCGTACACCGGCGACCACAGCCTGACCTACTTCCTGTCGCACCTGGGCGAGACCATGGAGTTCCATTCGCGCGCGTTTGCTGAGCAGAGATAGAAGGTCGGCGCGCGCGCCGCCAGGTGAGCTGCCTCGTCCCAAAAAACGCATCCGCTCAATCGAAATTCTGCGTTGTACTTTTCGGGGCATCTCCAGCTAACAATGCATGATGCCCAATTCGCACTATTCACCGGACCACGACGCCTGTGGTGTGGGCTTCGTGACGCAGCTTGGCGGGAAACCCTCGCACGAGCTGGTGGACCGTGCGCTCACGGCCCTTCTGCGTCTCGCGCACCGTGGCGGTGTCGATGCCGACGGGCGCAGCGGAGACGGCGCCGGCCTGCTCATGGCGCTTCCGGAGCAGTTCATGCGCGCGCGCGCAGCAGAAGAGGGCATCCACCTGCCGGAGGAATTTGGGCTGGGAATGGTGTTTCTGCCGGCCTACGGTGAAGGGCTAAGTAAGCAGATCATTGAAGGAGCGGCGGAACTGCACGGCTTGCGATTCCTGGGTTGGCGGGTCGTGCTGACGAACCCGGCGATCGTGGGGCCGCGCGCATTCGAGACGCTTCCGCTGATCCGGCAATGCTTCTTCGGCATGAGTGCGGAAGGCCAGAGTTTGGCAGGCCAACATCAGGATCTCGAGAGCCGGCTCTTCCGCCTGCGCAAGCACGTCGAGTCGCAGGCTCCGCGGGGAACCTACTTCTGCTCCCTTTCGTCGCGGACTGTCGTTTACAAGGGATTGGTGACGCCCGACCAGCTTCCGGCTTTCTACCCCGATCTGGCCGACCCTGCATTCGAGACCACGTTTGCCCTGTTTCACCAGCGCTACTCGACCAATACCCAACCGAGCTGGTCGCTGGCGCAGCCTTTCCGCTTCGTGGCACACAACGGCGAAATCAACACGATCAGCGCCAATCGTCGCTGGCTGCACGCCAAGCGCGACCGTATCAAGGAGTGTCTTCAGCTACCCGACGCGGCGTCTGTGCTCGAAGAGCGCGTAAGCGACTCCGCCAGCTTCGACAACGGCCTCGAGTTGTTTCTGCGGCGCGGCTACAGCCCCCTCGCTGCGATGCTGACGATGGTCCCTCCAGCATGGGAGACGAATCCGCTGGTGCCGGCCGATCTTCGCCGCTTCCTCGAATTTCAGGCTCCCCATCAGGAGCCTTGGGACGGCCCCGCAGCGATGGTGTTCACCGACGGCATTCGTGTAGGCGCCAAGCTTGATCGCAATGGGCTGCGACCGCTGCGTTACACGCTGACTTCCGATGGTCTGCTGATCGTCGGTTCGGAGGTCGGCATTGCCGATCTGCACGACAAGAATGTCGCCGAGCGGCAGCGACTGGGCCCCGGCGAGATGCTGCTGTGCAATCCGCGGACGGGTGAGTTCACGCGCCCGGCTGACATCGGACATCTGGAAGAGTTCCGCGACTCGGCCCATACTTCAGGCTCGCTGCATATCGTGCCCACCGAGCGGTTGCCGCACACAGTCACATCTGAGCCCAAGCGCGTGATGGGAGCGCTGGGTTGGACCGACGATCAGTACAAGCTGCTTTTCCAGCCGCTGGTGCAAGAGAGCCAGGAAGCGGTGTGGAGCATGGGCGACGACGCACCTCCCGCATTCCTCTCGCGCCTACCGCGTCCTCTTTGGGATTACTGCAAGCAGCGCTTTGCACAGGTCACGAATCCGCCGATCGACCCGCTGCGCGAGACCCACGTGATGTCGCTACGTTCGTATTTGAACGAGCGCGTAGTGCTTAACTCGCCGCTGCTCGACAACGGTCAGAAGCAACACGTCGCGGTCGAGCTTTCCGTTCGCGAACTTGATATGACGTTCCCGATCGCGGAAGGCATCGCGGGCGCGCATAACGTAATTGAGCATCTCCGAACCGACGCCCTATCAGACGGCCAGGCGCGCCCCGAGTTGGTCCTGCTAACCGATCGCGCAGTCGGCGAGCAGCGTTCCGCGATTCCGGCTCTGTTGGCGCTGGCGGTCGTTTGGAAGTCCCTGACGGATGCGGGTTGCTGGGATATTCCTGTGATCGTCGAGTCGGGGCAGGTCATCGATACTCACCACATCGCCCTTCTCGTCGCGGCTGGCGCGGCTGGAGTGTTCCCGTATCTTGCCCTGGAGCAGGCAAATGCGCTTCGGCCGGATGGCGTCGCCCGCTATCGCTTCGCGGTCGAAAAGGGCCTGCGCAAGGTGATGGCTCGCATGGGCGTCTCGACCATTGCCAGCTACCGCAACAGCCAGTTGTTCGAGGTGATTGGCCTAGATCCGGCACTTTGCGGCGAGGTTTTCGAGAGCGCCAGCAGCGTGCTGGGAGGGAAGAGCCTTGATAGCCTTCTAGGCGACTGCCTCGTGCGCCATTCGGCCGCTTATTCCGCGAACGCGGCGCTGCAGGATAGCGGACTGTACCGTTTCCGTCAGAATGGCGAGAAGCACGCAACGTCGCCGGAAATCGTGCGCCGGTTGCACCGCTACATCAAGTCGCCGACCGATGAAAATTTCAAGTTGTACAGCGCCCTGGCGGAAGAACGAGAGCCAGTGGCGATTCGCGATCTGCTGACCGTTCGCAACGAGGCTGCAGTCCCGGTCGAGGAGGTCGAGACCGAGGCATCGCTGCTGAGCCGATTCAGCACGCAGGCAATGTCGCTCGGCGCGATTTCGCCGGAAACACACAGCACGCTGGCGATCGCGATGAATCGCTTGGGCGGACGCAGCAACACTGGTGAAGGCGGCGAAGATCCGGAGATCTACACGCAGAAAGCCGAAGCCAACAACCGGGTGAAGCAGGTGGCTTCCGGTCGCTTCGGCGTGACGACCGATTACCTCGTCCACGCCGACGAACTTGAAATCAAAATCGCCCAAGGCGCCAAGCCAGGCGAAGGCGGACAACTGCCGGCCAGCAAGGTAACGGCCTACATCGCGCGGATGCGCCACGCCGTGCCGGGCATGATGCTGATCTCGCCGCCGCCGCATCACGACATCTACAGCATCGAAGACCTGGCGCAGTTGATCTACGATCTGCGCGCGGTAAACCCGCATGCGCGGATCGGCGTCAAGCTTGTCTCCAGTGCAGGCGTGGGCATCATCGCCACGGGAGTCGCCAAGGCCGGAGCCGATGTGATCACGATTGCTGGACACGACGGCGGCACGGGCGCGTCTCCCATCACATCGATTAAGAACACCGGCTTGCCCTGGGAAGTCGGCCTGCGCGATGCGCACTGCGCGCTGGTCCGCACAGGTCTTCGCAGCCGGGTACGCCTGCGTGTCGATGGCGGCTTCAAGTTTGGGAGGGACGTGATTATTGCCGCTCTACTCGGCGCGGAAGAATTCGGCTTCGGCACGGCGGCGCTGCTGGCAATCGGATGCGTAATGGCGCGGCAATGCCACTTGAACACGTGCCCCGTCGGCATCGCCACGCAGGACGAAAAGCTACGTGCACGCTTTACCGGCAATCCGGAGATGGTCGAAAGCTATTTCCGGGCTCTGGCGGCGGATGTGCGGAATCTGCTTGCGGCCATGGGCGTTTCGTCGATCGACGAAATCGTTGGCGCAGCCGACCGACTACAGCCGCGGTCTACCGAAGCGCAGGAGATGCTGGGAGCGTTGCTCGCCCCGGTCGAGGGACCCGAGAAGCCGGCATGCCCGCGCGAGGCCGACTCGGGCTTGCACCTGGAGATGGCTTCGGTCGTCGATGAACTCGATACCTTGAGCACGCGTGGCCATCACTTCCACATTACGAACTCCGACCGCGCCATCGGCGCGCATCTGAGCGGGGAAGTGCTGCGACGGCGCAACGGGGCAGGAATTGCGGGTGTCGTAGCCAGCGAGTTCACCGGGAGCGCCGGGCAAAGTTTTGGCGCGTTCCTGATTCCGGGAGTGAAGTTCCGTCTGCTGGGTGAAGCCAACGACTACGTCGGCAAAGGCCTGAGCGGCGGATCGATCGCGATCACGGCGGGCAACGAAGCGTCTCTTCGCGGAGATGTGCTGGTCGGCAACACCGTGCTTTATGGCGCGACCTCGGGTGAACTCTACGTGGCGGGCCGTGCGGGCGAGCGCTTCGCAGTGCGGAACAGCGGGGCTTTGGCAGTGGTCGAAGGCATCGGCCAGCACGGATGTGAATACATGACCGCAGGCGTAGTGGTGATTCTTGGACCTGCCGGAATGAATCTCGGCGCGGGGATGACCGGCGGCGTCGCGTACATGATGCGCGACTCCCTCGGAGGCCATGGCTACAATCAGCACTCGGTACGCACGAGGCCTCTCGAGGTTCGCGAGGAACTCTGGCTGCGCATGGTGCTGCGCCGTCATTTCCGCCTGACGAATAGCCCAAAGGCACTGCGGCTCCTGAGTTCCGACGCGCCGCTGCCGTTCCTGCGCGTGGAACCGATTCGTCCGCCTTGCTCGATCACCGAGAGCTGGAACGCCACACTCGCGCAGGTTCGGCGTCACGATCTGGGATCGGTCGAGTCTGTCCCAGCCATGCCTCCGAAGGAGCCGGTGCTCATGTGAGAATGCGGGCTCAGCCTGAGGCCGCGCGGTCGCACAGAGTACATCAAGGAAAACGCTGCCTGACGCAGGAAGCGCGCAGTTTTTGTCGCACAGACTGATTTTCAGCGGTCCGGTATAATCCCCAACACTCCATGGATTTCGATCAGCTCACTACTTTTCTCGAAGTCGCCAAACTCGGTAGTTTCTCGCGCGCTGGACAAAAAGTATTCCGTTCGCAGTCCGCAGTCAGCGCACAGATCCGACAACTCGAGCAAGATTACGGCGACAAGCTGCTCGACCGCTCCGGCAAGGACGTCACGCTCACGCCTGCCGGGCGTGTGCTTTTTGCCTATGCCGAACGCTTGTTGCAGATGCGCGACGAGTCGCTGCTCGCCGTCGCCGATCATGGAACGAATCCACGCGGCACGATTGTCGTCGGCGCGAACGAGGCAACGTGCCTCTATGTCCTGCCCGATGTCTTCGCGAAGTATTGCAGTCTTTATCCCGGCGTGCAGGTCAGCATCTACCGCAATTTCAGCTACAAGATCATCGAGAAGCTCGAGAACGGTACGATCGACGTCGGCATCGTCACGCTTCCGGTGAAGTCCGCCAGCGTGAAGACCCACGCGATTTTCCGCGACCAGTTGATGTGGATGGTCAATCCGCAAAGCGCGCTGGCAAAGCAGGAGTCGGTTTCGCTGGCAGAGATCGCCAAACAGCCGATCCTGCTCCCCAAGACCGGCTACACGCGCCGCCTCATGGACAAGCTCCTGCGACCCTACAAATCACAGTTGCAGGTCCCCATGGAGCTTCCCAGCGTGGGGATGATCAAGAGCTTCGTAGCGGCCGGTCTGGGTGTGTCGCTGATCAGTACCAGCTTCGCGCGCGATCAGGTACTTGCCGGTCGCGTCCGCCTGATCCCGCCCAAGGAGAAAGAACTCTGGCGGGAACTCGCCATCGCCTACCGGCGCGACCGGACGCTGACCCGCGCGACCAGCACTTTCATCGCGACCGTACGGCAGCTCGCGTCGGCGTCGAAGTAGCGAATCCCGCGCCAAACACGCGAGTTTCCGGACCAAGAATGAGCTGCCCGTTTTTTTGATCCACGTCATTCAAATTTCTGATTTCCCTTTTGGACGGGTTCCGTCTTACGGTTAGAAGGTAGCCTCAGGCGTTTGCTGTCTTAAGGCGGCAGACTCTCGTCCTAGGTGAATGCATTAAGGCCATGTGCCTGCAGCGGCTTCGGCCGCTGAATCCCCTGAGGAGTTGTGAAATGACGGAACTGGAAAGAAACTTGAGCAAAGTGTTAGAGGAGCACCGGCATGAGAGCGGGCTCCACATCATCGGCGGGCAGCAACGGTTGATCGACCGGCTGGTTCAGTTCTTCGAAGATGGACTGAAGCTAAAGAGCGACAAGAATTCCCGCGAGTTCGACAACTAAAGTTCAGGAAGCTTGCAGAAGCAGATGATCTCCGTAGCCCACAAGACGAAGCCAGTTACAGCCGACAAGGCTAAGCGAATTACATCGTCTTCTGGGGGAGGTCACCTGCTGAGCTAGATCCTAAAGTTCAAAAGGTAGCAAGACCCACCGCCAGAAGCGAAAGCGAACGGACGGTGGGTTTTGTTTTTTGCGGGTAAGAAAACAGGAGAAGCAGCATGAGTGAAGTCGAAGAGCAGCGGGCGTCGACCGTGGAACTCAACCCGAACTCCATTGTCATGAAATTCGGCGGCACGTCGCTGGAAGACGCGGCCGCCATCCGGCGCGCTGCACACACCGTACGGCAGCGATTGGCACATAAGCCCGTCGTCGTGGTCAGTGCGTTATCGAATGTTACCGACCAGTTGCTCGAGGCTGGTCGACTGGCCGCCAAGGGGCAAGTAGCGGAAGCGAACGAACTCCTGCTTGCTTTGCAGAAGCGACATGGACAAGTGGTGCTTGAAACCACCGGCGCGAGCGCCGCGGACGCTCTGCACGCGGAACTCGAGCGCGATTTCGGCCAGATGCGCCAGATCCTGGGAAGCATTTCGGCCGCCGGCGAATTTACGTCCCGGCTGCAGGATCACCTGATCAGCTTTGGCGAAGTGCTGGCCAGTCGCATCGTGCGGGGTGCTTTTGTCCATGAGGGGCTCGACGCCTCGTGGGTGAACGCCCTCGCGTGCATCGTGACCGACGCCGCTCACACCCAGGCTACGCCACTCTGGGAAGAGACGGACGAGAAGCTGCGGAACGCTCTTCTGCCGTTGCTCGCGGAAAACAAAGTCCCGATGCTCGGGGGATTCATCGGCGCAACCCTCGACGGCATCCCGACCACCCTTGGTCGCGGCGGATCGGATTTCACTGCGTCGATCGTGGGCGCTGCTCTCGAGGCGGCCCGCATCGAGATCTGGACCGATGTTGATGGCATCCTCACCACCGATCCGAAGCTTTGCCCCGAAGCACGGCGCGTCGCAACGATGAGCTTCGAGGAAGCTGCCGATCTCGCGTACTTCGGAGCGCGCATGTTGCACCCAGCGGCGATCACTCCGGCCATGCGGAAGAACATTCCCGTGTGGGTGTTGAATTCGCGAAATCCGGAAGGGAAGGGAACCGAGATCGTGGCGCATCCGCCCGACGAGTGCACGATCAAGGCCATCACCGCGAAAAAAGGCGTGACCGTGGTTGACGTGCAGGCGGTACGCTGGTTCGCTCCCGAACTGTTACGTGAGATTTTCGAGGTCTTCGAGCGCCATCAATACGGGATGGACTTCCTCTCGGCCTCCCGCGGCAGCCTTTCGCTGTTGGTGACTTCCACCGACGCACTGCCGGCGATCGCCGAAGAATTGAAAGGCCTCGCGAACGTGCGTTGGGAAAGCCAGAAGGCGCTCGTCTGCCTCGTGGGCGAGAAGGTCCGCCGCCAGCCCGAAATCGCCAGCCAGGTGTTTCGCGTGTTGTCGGAGGTGGATCTGCGGATGTTCTGCCAGGGCGCGTCGGAGCGGAGTGTCAGCTTCCTGGTGGACGAAGCACACGTCGAAGACTCGGTCCGCCGTCTCCACAGGCTCTTTTTCCAATCGCGCTTCGATCGCTATTCGACCGCGAACGTCACGCAGCCCATGTGCCAGGCTGGAGGCTCGTGGTAGGCAAGGGGCTCGCAGGTGGGGAGGTTGCCATCAAAGACACCTCTCCACCTGCGTCCAAACCGCTTGCGGGAAGCCGACTATCCCACTCGTGGAAACAGAGAGTTCCGCTCAAAGATCAGGGAGCAGTGTTGTTCAGGCCCTGATAGATGAACATTCCGGCGATGACCAGGAACATCAACCCCGAGGCCGCACCTAGAATCTTCACAAAGGGCGTGAGCTTGTTGACCTTTGCGATGAGCTCGCGTTGCTCCTGCTCCAGGGCCGACTTGGTGTCGTCCAGAAACAACTGTTCATCTTCTTGCATGGTGAGGGTGCTGCGGTAGATCAAGAGCACCACGAGGACACCGGTAAGAACACCCCACAGCGTGAGCATCCAGACCAAAGGAGACATATGCCACCTCGGTACTGATATCGAGCCGTCCCCTTTTTTAGGGTCGCAGTTCCGGAATGCGAGATTCTAGCCTCCCCGCAACCGGCCTTCGGGAAGGGCCCATGAGCGGGATTATAGCCCTGTTCGCGAGTGGTGGGTCGCATTTTTCGGAGCCCTCGCTGGGTGCGACCAGTTCCCCCTTTGCGGCATCTAAGTGATTGACTGTATTCGAAAAGCCCGGATGTACATCTGGTTTCAGCAGGTTCGCGATTGCATTCGGTCCGAAAATCCGGTCTGATATAATCTGAAAACATTCAGAAGTTCTTAAGGCTCAAGGAGAATGGAATGGCAACGACAGTGACACCGACGACAGCGACTCCGGAAGTGAAGAAGGCGCCGATTACCCTGACCTCGAATGCCGTGGCAAAGGTGAAAGAAATTATGGCGCAGCAGAATCCAGTCCCCGCCGGTCTGCGCGTAGGTGTCGTGGGCGGCGGTTGTTCCGGGTTCTCCTACTCCATGCAATTCGAAAACAGCGCAGGCATGATGGATAAGACCTTTGATTTTGACGGCCTTAAGGTCTACGTCGATGCGACCTCGGTCATGTACCTGAATGGGTGCATCGTAGATTACGTTGAGACGCTCGAGGGCGCGGGATTCAAGTTCGAGAACCCGAATGTGAAGAGCACCTGCGGCTGCGGTTCGTCGTTCAACGTGTAACGAAAGTTTCTGGAAATGCAAAGGCCTCATCCGCGGATGAGGCCTTTTTGTTCCCAGCGAAATTCCTGGACTGTCAGTGTTGCATTCCGATCCCCTGGTTGCCCGGCGAGGTTCCGGGTGTAAACATGCCCGGGCCCAACCCATTGTTCATCCCTCCGCCAGTGCCCATGCCGGGATTCATGCCCGGTCCGAAGCCCGGCATCCCGTTGTTCTGTCCATTCAATCCCTGCTGGCCGAACGTCTGAAGTTGGGGCTGGTAGGGTCCCGTTAACAGGCCTCCGCGGTCCGTCGAAGGATCATAGATAAACAGCCAGTCCTTGTAATGATTTTTCTTGTTGTAAATACGGATCGTCTCGGCGCCGCTGAGGCTTGCCACGCCAACGATCGCGGCGCCGCCCGCAGCCCCTGCTGTCGTCGGCTGGCCCGATATCGTGGTGAAGGGAAGCGTGGTCCCGGAGCCATTTGCAGGTGGGTTCGTGGTTCCTCCTGTGCTTCCGCCTCCGCCCGCGCCCGCTTGCGCCTGGCCCGCTGCCACGTTGGGATCGACCGGCGCAACGCCGGACGAGTTCGCGTCGGCAGTCGCTGTTCCGTTGGCTCCATTTGCGTCCGTCCCGCTCGCATCGCCCCCGATCGGTTGTCCCAAGGTCTGAGCGCCGGCAATTCCTCCGTTCGCCGACAATGCCGTACCCATCGCCTTCATCAAATCGATTTGGGTAAGGACCTTGAAATCCTGGTTGTGATTCATCGGGTCCTTGTAACGCTTCCTCAGAAAACGCATGTCGTTGGTGTTCTCGAGCACATCGAGGTTGACGGGATACGACCCCATCTTTCGATAGTAGCGCCGGACGGCACGGCGGTACTGCTCCCCGCGGTGAACCATTTCCTGTTCCTGATCTCGCTTGATCACGAATTTGATGGTCGGAAGTATGGTCACCAGCGAGATGGCCAGTATTGCAACCAGAAACAGCAGATAGAGCAGCACGTAGCCGCGGTCACCACGGCGATTCGGCTGTCTCGAGATGGAATACGACCGTTTCATTCGAAACTCTATCCCTGCGGACTCTGTGTGAGCGGAATGCTCTGGCGGTTGTTATAGAGCACGTCTTCCACTTCCACCGACATCGGACCGATGTGGACGACCTTGTAGCGCCGGTCGACAATGTCGCCCTCCACAGCGATGAACACATCCTCCCCCGACGACAGGAAGACTTTTTTCGGCTCTCCAGGCTTGTTCGCGAAACCGAAGAACTTCAAGGGAATGGGGGGCGGCGGCGGAGGTGGCGGAGGAGTGGGCGGGGTCAGTTTTACGTCGTCCGCTTTGACTACAGGTGCGATCGGCTGTGGGATGGCTTCCGCTTGAGCTACGAAGATATTTCGCCCGTTCCCCGTGTATTTCGTATTCTCGGTTTCGGCGAGCAAACCCAGCTCGAGAGTTGGGTCGAGGCGCGGCTCGACCACTTTTTCTTTCCCGCCGCGGGTTCTCCGCACGTTGGCGTGAGTGGGCGTCGCACTCGCGCTCGGCTGCGCCGCCGTAACCGGAGCACTGGACGAACCGAAGAACTCGTACAGGATGAGAATGAGAGCCAGCACACCCAGCCCTCCCGCCCACATCACCTTCTTGCGATTCTCGGCTCCGATTTGCACCTAACTGCTCACCTTCTGATAGGTCTCTAACTTCATCTGCAGGACCACGGGTCCGTTCTGTTCTGCTAATCCTACGCTGTTCACGATGAAAAAAACCTTATCGCGTTCCAAGCCATTTAGGAATCTGGCCAGCGACTGATAATCTCCTTCTACGGAGGCCTCGACTTCCACCCGGCGCAATCCGACTGGATCTGGGTCGCCCCACTGATACTTCGCTCCCTCGATCTTAACCTTGTTGTCTTTCGCCAGCTCCCCTAAGGCCTCGGCGACCTCAGAGTCGTGAGAAGGAAATCGCTCTTTGTAGAAGTCGTCTATCTGCTGGCTCGCCAGCGGAATCTTCTTGTCGAGTCCGCGGAGCGGCTCGACCTGCCGAGTCTTCGCCTGCAGAGTGAGCCACAACTGATTAAGTTCCTGCTTGCGGGAAGCCGTCGAGCCGACCAGGGGAGATACCATGATGGCCACCGCGGCAACGTCCACCGCAATCATCACGCCAATCGCAATCTTCACCTTGCGTCGTGTGTCGCCTAAATCCGGCATTACTTCGCGCTCCGTTGAGCTTTCGGTTGAGCTTTGGGTTGAGCTTTGGGCTGAGGTTTGGGCTGATCTTTGGGCTGATCCTTGGGGTCATCGTGCGTCGGTACGTACAACGCATCGATCGCCACCTGAACCGTGTCGCCGCCCTGTTGTTGCGTGGCCGTGCCGTAATTCTCGATGCGTGTCTCGCGGAAGTGCTGTGAATCTTCCATGCGCCGAACGAGTTCGATTGCGCGCTCCGAGGAGTCTCCCGCCACCACCATCTTGATGGCCAGCTGGTTGTCATCGTTCAGCTGCGGCTGAATCGATACGAGGTGAATACGGGCAGGCATTACGCGCTCGAGATCTTCGAACGCCTTCGTCCACGAGAATGCCTTGCGCGCGATCAGATCGTTCAGGTACTGCGACTTGTCGCGCATCATCCGGTTTTCGGGGCGGTTCAGCATACCTTCTGCATCAGCGCGCTCTTTGTCACGCTCAGCAATCTTGCTCTCGAGTTCGGCAATTTTCGTCCGGTCGAGCCGCGCCTCGTAGTAGCCGGAGATGGCCATGATTAGCAGCCCGAGAGTGACCACCCCGAGAATGCCCAGCACGACACCCCACCGTTGCCAGAACAGCCGTGCGTCTTCGTAGACACTCGTTGCGAGATTGATGTCCAGGCGCATTATGCGATCAGTGCCCCCACGACTCCGGCCATTCGCCAGCGCGGAACCGACGTGCCATCGCTGCCGGCAAGGCGGGAAGTCTCCACCAGATCGCGCACGTCGGCGCCGGTTTGCGCCCGCAAGGCCGGAGCGGCTCCGCCGGACTCCGGCAGTCCTGCGATGTAAATCCGTTCGATGTTGGTATGGTACGTGTCCTGGAAGAACACCACGGAAGGGTAGACTTCCTCGGCGAGTTGTTCTCCAGTGATGGTCACGCCGCGCGTGTTCTCCAGTGTGCGGAACAGCAGGAGCTGTCCGCTATCCAGGATCGCAAGACTCGTTGTGCGCGCGTCGACTTTCAAAACCAGGGTGGGACGGTCAGCCTCGGCTGCGCCGAGTGCGGCCAGCATCGACGGCAAAACCACGCCCGCGCTGAACCCCGCATCGCGGAAAGCCGATTCGTAGTCCTCGATCACGCTATTCAACGCCACAGCCGCGACCAGCCGCAATCCGCCGAGCGACGCCTGGGTATGATAGGAAACCTTCGCCTTGTCCACGTCGAATGGCAGCGATTTCTTCAAGCGAAATCGAACCACGCTTTCCGCTTCCTTGGCATTAGGCGGGAGCGTGTCGAAGTCGAGCAGAACCACGCGTACGGCCGCGTCCGGAAGCACGGCGATCACGTCCCGGACGCGTCCGGCGATGCCGCCAATTGCGTCGTTGATCGCCTTGCGCACCGCTTCGGGCTCCCGCAAATTCAGTTCGGTGAGATCCGGAACAACACTACCGGGCGCCAGTTCGCGGGCGGTGCAGGCTTCGATGAATCCGCCCTTTTCCGCAACTCGGCCAGCGAGCACGCGATCGGCCGAAATCTCACACGCGATCCGCGGTTTTGCCTTCGATTTGGAAGCGATACTCATACTTGCATTCGTGCTGGCGTGTCAAAGCCGCGTTGTCAGAAGACACGCCGGCTGCAACCCTTCCACATTATAGGAGAATTCATTCCTACCGCATCGCCTCGATGAAGGTGACTTTGTTGATCTCCTTCAGCGTGGTCAGGCCGAGCCTCACCTTGTCGAGCGCGGACTCGCGCAGGAACTTCATTCCTTCTTCCCGTGCGGCGCGCCGAATCTCTGAAGTGGGCTTCTTGCCAAGAATCATTTCGCGGATGCGATCGCTCAGGTCCAGCAATTCGTGAATTGCGGTTCGACCGCGGAATCCCGCTCCCGAGCACTCAATGCAACCCTGCCCTTCGTAGAAGGCGACTTCGGACCACTGCTGCGGATCGAGTCCGCTGGCTTCAAGAACTTCCGGAGGATAGTGGACTACCGTACGGCAGGAATCGCAAATCAGGCGCACCAGTCGCTGCGCCAGGATGCAGTTCAGGGCCGACACAAAGTTGTAAGGCTCGACGCCCATGTTGAGGAAGCGTCCGATCACATCGACCACGTTGTTCGCGTGGACGGTGGTGAACACCAGGTGTCCGGTAAGCGCCGAGTTGATGGCGATCTGTGCCGTTTCCATATCGCGGATTTCGCCGACCATGATCTTGTCGGGGTCGTGACGCAGAATCGAGCGCAGTCCGCGCGCGAACGTGAGTCCCTTTTTCTCGTTAACGGGAATCTGCGTGATGCCGCGCAACTGGTACTCGACCGGGTCTTCAATCGTGATGATCTTGTCTTCGTCGGTCTTGATTTCGTTGACTGCGGCGTAGAGTGTCGTCGTTTTACCGCTACCGGTTGGTCCCGTCACCAGCACCATGCCGTAAGGCTCTTTGATGTAGCGGCGGAACTTGCGCAGATCTTCGGGATCGAAGCCCACGACGTCCAGAGTCAGCGTGCGGAACTTCTCGCTCATCGATTCTTTATCGAGCACGCGGAGCACGGCGTCTTCGCCGTGGATCGACGGCATGATCGAGACGCGGAAGTCAATGGCGCGCCCGTTGAAGCGCACGCGGAAGCGGCCGTCCTGCGGGACACGGCGCTCAGAAATATCCAGCTCGCTCATGACCTTGATACGGGAAATGATCGTGGAGTGATGCTCTTTTCCGATCGGAGGCATGGCCTGCGACAGAACACCGTCAATACGGAACTTGATCGCGACCGAGTCGTCGCGCGTTTCGATGTGAATATCGCTGGCTCGGCGCTGCAGAGCGGTGAAGATCGTGGTGTCGACCAGGCGGATGATCGGGCTGATGTCGCCTTGCGCGGTCAGCTTGTCGATCGAAATCGTTTCTTCGCCGGTTTGCTCGTCTTCGCGGATGACGTCGAGCGCGAAGCCTTCGCTGGCCTCTTCCAGTACACGCTGGGACTGCTCGGTTTTCTTGAGGATGTCGCTGATCTGCTTCAGCGTCGAAACCTTTGTGATGATCCGCTGACCCAGCAGCAGGCCGATTTCGTCGATCATCATCAGTTGGCTGGGATCGGCGATCGCAATCGCCAGTTTGCCGTCGCGTGTCTCTTCCAGGGGCACGAAGTTGTAGCGGAACATCAGGTCGACCGGAACTTTCTTGAACAGGTCGTGCTGCAACTGAAAGCCATTCAGGTCGACAAACTCACAGCGGTAGCGCCGCGCGATATCCTGCGCGCGATCGATTTCGGTCGCCGGCTTTTCCGGGCCGCCTACCTTCGCGCCATTTCCGCCATTTACGATCAGTGGTTTCTTTTCTGCCATTGCCAAAATCCCATCTACCTTCTGGCGATCCGCACCGAATGCTGTCGCATCGCCGACCCTCTACCTCGCTTAGTGCACGTTTGCTCCCAGCGTGAAAATCGGCATGTAGAGGGAGATGAGCACGCCGCCCACAAAGATAGCCATGAAAATCAGAAGCACCGGCTCGATCAGGGCCATAGCCGCCCCTAAAGCCGTTTGTACGTCTTCCTCATAGAATTCGGCCACCGACGTCAGCATCGCCGGCAGTGCGCCCGTCGATTCGCCTACTTCCAGCATCTCAACTGCCAGGTCCGGGAAAATCCGCTGTTCTTCCAAACCCTTCGACAGCCCTTGTCCTTCGCGGACACGTAACGTCGCCGTAGCGATGCCATTGAGAATGCTCCGGCTTGTCATCGAAGACCCGGCGGTTTCCATCGCCGGCACGAGAGGAATGCCGCCCTGCAACAATGTGGCAAGCATGCGCGAGAAATTTGCCACCTGATACTTCAGCCGGATGTTGCCGACAAGAGGCATCCACAGTAGAAATCGATCGATACGTTCGGCGCCCTTATCGGTGCTCTTCCATCTCCAGAGGACGAAGCTAATAAGCGCCAAACCGGCCAGAAGGAAGAGAATGTACTTTTGCGCGAACTTTCCGAAGGCCAGCATGAAAACGGTCGCAGCTGGAAGTTGTGCCCCAAGATTGTCAAAGAGTTCTGCGAATTTAGGCACAACGTACGTGATCAGAAAGATCACCATGATGAGCACGACCGAAACCAGCAACGTCGGATACACCAACGACACCGCGAGCTTTTTGCGGAACGTCATCGCCACGCGCTGGAAGACAATGTAACGGCTCAGGACTTCTTCCATGTTTCCGCTCTTCTCGCCCGCCATCAGGGTGGAGGTGTACATCTTCGAAAACATGTTCTGCGCTTCGAACGCGCCCGATAGCGATTCGCCGCCCTTGACGCGGTCGCGCACGTTTTCGAGCACAGCTTTGAGCGACGCGTCCTTCTGGCGCTTGATCAGTAATTCGAGGGCCGTCAGGATGGGGAGGCCGGCACGAATTAGGGTAAGAAATTGCTGGTTGTAAACCAGAAAGGAACTCTGCTTAATCCGGCCGCCGCGGCCAAACTTGCTGCTGGTCGTGAAGATCCCGCGCGGCTTTACCCAATAGACCAGGTAACCTTGCTGCGTGACGCGTTCGCGAACTTCGTCCTCCGAGTAGCCGTGCTCCAGCTGCTCCGTCAGATGGCCGCGCTCATCCGCCAGCTTTACGAGAAATTCTGCCATTTCGTAACTGGTTACCCGCCGTTCCTTAGGCTAAGTCTAACATTCAAATGCTTCAACACCGCCAACTCTCGACACCCAAAGGTTGTTGTCGAATCGTACTTATGAACCGAACCAAGAATCTTGCGCGAGTGTCTAAGATGCTTCATAAACAAATATAAACAAAAGACTTGCTTGCCCGGCCACTCACTGGCCAATATCTCCGTCGACCGTCTCCACCCCCGCAGGTGGCACGAAGTGGAATCGCGCATCGTCGACCGGGATGTCTTCCTTCTCACCCGCAAACCGGTATTCGGTCGTTGAGCCATCCACCGCGCTGATTTTGATCCGTCGAATCCGATGCTCCGGCGTGATCTCCAACAGCACGTCACTCACTCTGTCTTCCGCGCCCCGCGGCACTCCTCGCAGAAGCACGTCGCCGGCAACCAGCGGCGCTGTATCTGGGGAAAACCCTAAGCTGTGCAATTCCTTCTCCAAGCGTGTCTTACCGAGCAGTAGCCCCAGGGGAGAGCGCAAGTCCTCTAGTTTCTTCACCGGTGTTTTCCGGACCTGCTTGTCGCCGGGCAGATAGAACCACGCGTCGCGTCCATCGCTGAGAAACAGCTTGTCCCTTGGAGAACGATATTCCCACCGCATCTTGCCGGGTTTTTTCAGCCAGAGCGTTCCGGACTCGGTCCGCTCCATTCCGGCTCCGCTGTAAATCTCGGTGAACTCCGCTTGCAGCGTGCGTAGCTGGTTATAGTGCTCGTCCACAGCCTTGGTCGTGCTCTCAAGATCGGTGCCGGGACCCGTCCACGCACACACAGTCAGCGTCGACAGAACCAGCGCCGTGATCGTGATCCAAACGGAGTTGTTTCGCACAGGATGGGTTCCTGACAGCCGCTCTTTCAACAGATGCCTAAAATCGCAGGGGACAGGGAGGATTTTTCCCAGGGGGCTCGCGCGACCTGCTATCCAATCACATTGTAAGCTTTTCGGGTCGAAGAGCAAACGCCTCAGGTAACCGGAAGGACCACGGTCAGTAGCCGTCGCTATGCCTCGGCCGGTGCGTCCGTCTGGGACTAATCCGCAGTCACGAAGACCGAGAACTGGTGTGTTCCTCCGACCTTCCTCAACATCGCGCTTCCCGACAGAATGTGTTCGTGAACAGGGTTGTAGTACAGCAAGATCATCGGCCGCGGAGCGTTTCGGGCAGACGTCTCCAGGTTGCGGATCACCGTGCTTAGTCCTGATTCGGGCAGAGGGTTGAACAGATACAGAACGGTCGGCTCCGGAGGGAATTCGAACACCCGCGCATCGCCGCAGATCGATTCGATCGCGAAGCAGCGCTGCTTTTCGTTTTTGTAGACGCGCAAATTTTCGCACGCGACCCGATTCAGTTCTGGCAACAGCTCCACGCCGAGGATTCGCCCAAACGGATATTCCGACGCCATCATCAACGTGCGTCCTTTGCCCGAGCCCAGGTCGATGAACGTAAACCCAGAAACATCCACCGGGATCGCCGCAATCATCTCGTGAAAACCGGCAGGATCGGTCGGCTGATACCCCGAGTGGAAAACGCCCAGTAGTCGGTCGCGCCACGAGACAGTCGCGCTCGTTGTATTCACGGAATGATCCCAGTCGTATTCCACGTCGCCATAGCGGCGACGTTCTTGTTCGGGAGTCGACTCGCGAACAAAGTCCCAGACTTCCTTTACCAGGGTTCGGATAGTCGAAGGAAGGCCATTGCGTTGCACGCCTTCCGCCCACCATTCCCGCAGTGCGGCATGAAGACTTGGTCTTGCGGGGGCTGTACCGTTCACGATTGAGATGTTATCGCAGGAGGAGCGCTGTTGCGCCGGTGTAGCTTGCGAGGTTAATCTGCGAGCTTTTCCAGGTCCTTCGGGGGCGGAGGCGTATACCCTTCCGGCGCGCCCTTCTCGATGAACGGAATGTCATCCGGGACTTCCACTTCGACGCGCCCGGATGGCATCAGCTTGTAAGGCCGTCCCGTCACATCGAGCGGAGTATCGCGAAGAAGGTGCGCACTGACGAGTTCCGACCAGCTTGTCGGATTCTGTCCGGTGATCTCTCGGTATCGTGCAACGATCTGCTCGAGCGCCGTGACGTCGTCCGCGACCTGAAGCGCTCTGAGGTGAGCAATGGCGTTTCCCTTGATCTGTTTTTCCTGCGAAGTCTGATAGGTCGTCGTCCACAACGCGCGAGCCATTTGCGTGTCGCCCGCATGTTGCGCCATCTGCGCAGCCAGCACCTTCAGAAACGGGTGTGCGTTCGGGACTCTCGAGCCGCGTACGAAAGCATCTTCGGCTCGTGGATAGTCCTTCAGGTCCATGTAGTAGAGAAAGCCAAGGTCGTAATAGAGGCGCCAGTTGTCGGGATTGTTCTGAATCCCGAACTCAATGAGCTTGACCGCCTCATCCGGCATGCCCGCGCCCGCAGGAGGCTGGGGCGAAAGAAAGTTCGCGCCGAATTCATACGCAACCACCAGCTGTGGATCGAGCGTCGTCGTGATCGTCAGCAACGGCGCCAGTTGACGGTACTGGCTGGCGCGCGCTGCATGTCGCGACCCGAAATACTGCACGGCCCGCGTCCAGTAGATGTCGGCCATCAGGCCGTCGTATCCCAGGCTCAACCTTTTAACGAGCTTCGGGGATGAGATGTACAGGACATCCTCCAGTGTGGCCCCGGCGCGAACCTTGTCCAGTTCGCGTAGAACGGCGACCGATCCTGCCATGCAGACGGTCAGCAGAACCGTGGCCGTCAGCGTCACTTTTTTCGAGGGCTTCATTTCAGGTTTCGATGCTGGAAGATCAAGACGGCCCCCGCCAACGCGACCGCCGAATAAAGAAGCGCGTATACCGTGTTGAGCGCGATCAAACGGCCCGCGATCGCTTGTCCGTGCGCGACCATCCCGATGACGTTCAGCGCCGAAAAATTCGGCACCAGGTAGGCAACGCCTGTCGCCACCCAGCCCGCGGGTCCCTTCACCAAGGCTGCAAATCCGCGCAGGTCCTCCGAGAAGCTTCCGATCACGAATAGAGAGAACGCGAAAACCGCCGACAGCAGCGGAGACGAGAAGGAGGAGAACAGCAAAGCCAGCGAGCAGATAATCAGGAACTGCAGAATGATGAAGTAAAGCGCCACCAGGATCCATCGGTCGGATGCCTGATAGTGATGCGCCACATACAGCAGCGCAGCGAAGACGCCAATCGCCATAAAGAACGCATTCACCACCAGCGTTCCGGCCAGACCAAAATATTTTCCGATGATAAATTCCCAGCGCCGCACAGGCCGCGAGAGCACCGTGTACAGAGTTCGCTTGTCAATTTCTTTCGAGACCAGTCCGATGCCAATGAATATCGCGATCACGATCCCGAACAGCGATACGGCCGTGAGCCCGAGGTTGATCACGACAAGTTTCTCGATATCGATCGAGATCTGGCCTACGAAAATCGCCGCGCCTGACAGCAGCAAGGCGAACCCAATCAGGTTGTAGAGAACCCGGTCGCGTACGGCCTCGCGGAAAGTGTTCGACGCGATGCTCATGATCCTGGCGTTCATGCGGTGCCTCCCACGGAGGTTTCCGCGCGCTTGAGGCGCTCGACGAAATATTCCTCCAAGGTGGCACGCACCGGAATAACCGAAATTAATCGCAGCTTATCCCGCCGCAGCGCATCGATTGCCAGGTCCTGGTTCTCTTCCGGGATCACTGCCCGCACGGTGTCGCCATTGATCTGGCAATCCCCGTTCAGCGTCTTTATGCTCGCCGGCACGGACTTGCCTTGCCACACCAGTTCGACTTTACCGTGTACGCTCGACGTCAACTCGGCGACGGCTCCCACGCCTCGCAACTCTCCCTGGTGGATGACCGCTACCCGATCGCACAGTGCTTCCGCATCCGAGAGAATGTGTGTGGAGAAGAAGACCGTCTTGCCCTCTTTCTTGAGTTCCCCCATCAGGTCCCGCACTTCGCGTCGCCCCATCGGATCCAGACCCGACATCGGCTCGTCGAGGAACACCACCTGGGGGTCGTGCAGGATGGCTTGCGCAATTCCCACCCGCTGCAACATACCCTTCGAAAACTTGCGAAGCTGCACGTCGGCAGAATCCTGCAGCCCGACTCTTGCCAGCATCGCCTCCGCGCGCTTTACGATCTCTTTAGCGGGAACTCCCGAGAGCCGGCCGTAATACGACAGCAACTCGCGGGCAGTCAGGTAGTCATAGAAGTACGGCTGTTCTGGCAGGAATCCGATTTTCGCCTTCACCTCGGGATCGTTGACGTCCATGCCGAGAATCTTTGCCTCGCCCGCCGTAGGGAATACGAGGCCCATCAGCATCTTCAAGGTCGTGGTCTTGCCCGCGCCATTCGGGCCAAGGAATCCGAGCACTTCGCCTTCCTCCACCGAGAGGCGCAAGGGCTTCAGTGCGAGCTTAGGCCGTTTGCGCCAGAAGCCCACCATGTATGTCTTCTCGAGGCCAAGGATTTCAATCGCGGGAGCCATGAAGTGATCAACGTTATCGCAATCGCGCTGTTCTCAAAAAATTATACTGAAAGGCGATTGGTCGGCGACCGGCTAGACAGAAGGCAACTATTACCAAAGTCAGTATTGGCGGGTTAGAACGCTTTAATGGAATAAACACCGAAGAAAGCTTGGTGTTGGCTACTGTGCGATCGGATAGGCCAAGCACGCTCCCGTGGCAGTCGCCGGCACACCGCCGCCCGCGGGTTCGCTGCGCAGAACTCCATCGGTGATCGCACAAAAGTCCCGCGTGCCCGTTTGGCTTTGGGCGATCGGCGTGGCTCCAACCACAAAACCAAAGTTGATGCCTCCGCCGCCAGTGCCAGTTGCGGAGAACTGATATCCCGTACGTCCCGCCGATCCCGGGACCGCAGTTGCCAGGCTGTCATCGAGTACACAGGCACTCGTGGATGAAGGCACGCACCCCGGGGGCGTCCCCATGTCCTGGATTTGAACGGCATACCCGATGCTTGGGTAATTGTTGAAGTAGGCGACTTCCGCGACCGTGATCGTGCGCACTGCACTTGCCGCCGCCGACTCGTTCGCCGACATTCTTGCCCGCAGCAGATTCGGAATTGCGATCGCCGCGATGATCAAGATGATCGCGATGACGATCAGCAGTTCAATCAACGAAAATCCCTTGTGCTTCGGCATAGACGTCCCTAAGAACTGCTCTGTCCTGCTTTTATGTGTTGCAAGCGCAAGGCCGTTTTAATGGACCGATAAGTCGTTTGAAACGCCGGACCGATTCGCAGGAGATAGACTCTAGGCGCAAGAAGTGACAAATTCTGTCAACGATTCGGTTCGTTTGGGTTCGCCGACCGGCGGCGTCTCCATTTTGGCGAAAACGAAAGGAGCATCGGATCTCTCCGATGCTCCCCTCGCTCTAGGCTAAACGACTCGGTCGCTGACTATTGCAACGGGGCGATCGTGTTCACGCAAGTCGCGATGCCGCCGCTGGGAACGAAACGGACCACGGCGTCTTCCACTGAGCAGAACGAGCGGACGCCCGTCTGAGCGCTCGCCGGGTTCGCTTCAACGTCATAATTCGTGACGGTACCGGCTTCGGTGTACACATAACCGCTCTTTGCGGTTGCCGCGGTGCTGGCAGCTGCAAGCACGCCGTCAATCAAGCAAGCGGTGGCTGCGACAGGAGGATTCGGACATGTTGCCGTTGGTCCGCCCGGTCCCAGTGACACCAGAGTTGGAGCGTAAGTCTGATATGCAGAGAAGTACGAAACCTCCGCCGTGTTGACGGTACGCACACCGCTGGCCGCGGACGACTCGTTGGCCGCAATACGCGCACGCAGCAGGTTCGGAATAGCGATCGCAGCGATGATCAGGATGATCGCGACCACGATCAGCAACTCAATCAGTGAGAAACCCTTTTGTTTCCGCATCTTAATTTTTTCCCTCATCTCCGACTGACTACGAATGGCCGTATGACCATCCTTGCAACCGTGATAATCCGCACTTGCCCTGCCAGATCAGGCCATTACCTCGGTAACACCCCCATCGATCTGTAACCCCCCTGCTTTCAACCCCCGCTTGCCATTCAGTACCTATCGATCGGGTGACCGCGCCTTATCGAACAGCGCCAACGCTGACAATTTTTTGAAGTGGGGCCGACAAACATTGTCATGCGGGTTGAGGGGAATATTTGTATCGGATGACGATAAATAAGGAGGGGCCAAATGCAACAGGAGCACCGAATTGCTTCGGTGCTCCTGGGTTGAAACTTCTGTTGATCTCGAGGCTTACTGCAGCGGAGCAACGGTCGCCGCACAGGCCGCGATACCGCCGCTCGGCACGAAGCGAACCACTGCGTCTTCGATCGAGCAGAAGGAACGCACACCAGTCTGCGCGCTGGCCGGATTGGCCTGGGCAGTGTAGCCCGTCGCCGTGCCGGTCGCTCCATACACGTAGCCGCTCTTGGCCGTTCCCACCGTGCTGGCAGCTGCGAGCACGCCGTCAATCAAGCAAGATGTCGCTGCAACCGGAGGATTCGGGCAAGTCGCCGTCGGTCCGCCCGGCCCAAGCGCCACCAGGGTCGGCGAGTATGTCTGGTAGCTGGAGAAGTACGAAATCATCGCCGTGTTGATGGTACGGATACCGCTGGCCGCGGACGACTCGTTAGCCGCAATACGCGCACGCAGCAAGTTCGGAATGGCGATCGCAGCGATGATCAGAATGATCGCGACCACGATCAGCAACTCAATCAGTGAGAAACCCTTTTGTTTCCGCATCTCGGTTTTTATCCTCGTCTCTGTGTGTGACTTTATCTGGTCAGTATCGACCGTTCGTCTCTCTCTGTCGCACTTGCCGTGCCACAGATTGCCGGTCCCAGAATCACGTTGGCACCAAAGGCTTAACATCCATATTTTCAAAATGCCGGCAGCCTTTGGTAACCCGCGGCCTTGAGTACCGTCCTGAAGAAGAACGATGGATTTCTGACAATTTGCGTCAGTCGCACAAACAAACCTTGTCGTTGGAGGGAGGTTAGCACTTTCTAGCATAGTGGATCGTTGGCTCTGGGTAAAGCCGCCTTTGGGAGTGTTGGTTAGAGGGAGGGGCAGAGGGGTGAGAGAGGAGGGGCAGAGGGGTGGCGTCGGGTTCCGCCCAAGACAAGTCGCGGAACCTTTCGCTTTCTCGTACTCGGCCGCTTCCTGGCCCGAGATCCAGCAGACGAGGTGATTTGACAAAAAAGAAAAGCGGCGGAAGTTGCCTTCCGCCGCTCTCAGGCTTGTACCCTCCCCCAGGTACTTCGCCAACTTTTTAGAAATTGTCAAACAACGCCTTCACTAGTGGCACGTACCATGCCAAGTCTCCCATCGCCTCCTCCCTTTGTGATCCGCATCTTCCCAAGTGAGAAGAATCTTCGGGTTAGCGTGTCTCGTCCCCACGGCTTGCCTTGGTTTCCAATCCCACGAGTGCGCGGAAACGGCGAACGTGACACTTTCCGTCAACCAAATTCTGTCGGTAATCCCGTAATCTCATTTCAAGGTTCCTAATCCCAGCACGCTTCATTAAAGACGACTCATCGTCTTCGCGAGTGGTATCGTGCACTCACCTCTGCAGGAAGGCACGAGCCAACCACCGTCGCAGCCAACCCTCCGCCACCATCTACCAGTCAGTAGAACTCGTGACTTACAATGTCTCGCCCGCTGCGTGACTCGGCGCTGACCATTTCTCATGATGGACGCTCGGAAATCCATTTGTATCGATCCTGATATCGCACGCGCCTGGACCCTTCCCGCGCCTCTTTATTACGAGGCCGCCACCGCCGCTGCCGAGACTGAGAAAATCTTCTCGCGCACCTGGCAGGTCGTCGGACATCACGACCAGGTTTCCCGTCCCGGAGACTACGTCACCACGCACCTCGTGGACGAGCCACTTCTCATTGCTCGCGGAACCGATGCAAAGCTCCGCGCGTTCTACAATGTTTGCCGCCATCGCGCCGGACCAGCCGCGGAAGGTTGCGGCTCGCGCAAACTCTTCCGCTGCCTCTATCACGGCTGGACCTATAACCTCGATGGCACTCTCAACCATGCAACCGAAATGGATGGCGTCGAGAACTTCCGCCCCGAAGATTTCGCGCTCGCCCCGGTCCGCTGCGAAGAGTGGTTCAACCTTGTCTTCGTGAATCTCGACCCGAACGCCGCGCCGCTCCTGACAAGCCTGGGCGAACTTCCCCAACAAGCCGAGCGCTTTTCGTTCCAGACGATGAAGCTCTTCGAGCGCCGCACCTACGACATGAAGTGCAACTGGAAGACGTACGTCGACAACTATCTCGAGGGCTACCATCTCCCGACGGTGCACCCGGGCCTGAATCGCGAACTCGACTTCAACGCTTACACCGTCGAGCCGTACTCTCATCACGTGCGCCAGTGGAGCCCAATTCGCGGCGCCCAGCCCGGCGACACCACGCCGCGCCGCTATCAAGAAGCGCGCGAGAACCTGACAACGGATTATTTCTGGGCTTTCCCCAACTGGATGCTCAACTGCTATCCCGACAACGTCTCGCTCAACATTGTGTTGCCGCTTGAGCCCGAGCGCAGCCTCGCCATCTTCGAGTGGTATTTGCCGGAAAACGATCTAGCGAGTGGCGCCGCCAGGGATTCCGTGCGGTTCAGCGACGAGATCCAGCACGAGGACGTCGCCATCTGCGAAGCCGTACAGAAGAACCTGCACTCGCGCAGCTACCACCGCGGCCGTTTCAGCGCGAAGCAGGAAAAAGGAGTGCACGCCTTTCACCGCATGTACGCCGCCGCGATGAATGCGCAACAGAAGAATTCTGGCGACTAGCGTCGGGACGAACCACGTGGGGACAGCCGCCCTCGGCTGTCCGGCGGAGAGAAGCTCCGCAACCTCGCAAACTATCACACCACTCGGTGACCGCCGTCACACCCTCGCCGGCTTGCGTCGGTTTATAAGAACCCCACGTTTACGGTGAGGAAAAAATGGGCACGCTCATTGCCCCGGATTCGCTCAAGACTCAACTGGAATCCATCGGCACAAAAATTCAAAAAGGGAAGGGAGCCATCCTCTTTCGCCGTGGTGACGGCATGTCTGGTGTCTACCTCGTCCTCAGCGGTCAAATTCGTCTTGGTCTGGAGCGCGATCCTCGCGGCTTTCCCTCTCGCTTGATCGGCGAAGGGTCCGTGCTGGGATTGCCCTCCACTCTCTCCAACTCGCCCTACAGCCTCACTGCCGAGATCATGGAAGAGTCGGAATTGATCTTCGTGCCGGCCGATAAACTTCGCCAGCTTTTGCGCAAGCAACCGCAGCTCTGCTTCGACGTGATGAGCATCCTTACCGAGGAACTGAACCAGACTCGCACCGCCCTCGAACGCCTCCACAAACCGGGCACGTAACACGCCCCCGGAATCACCCTCCGATCTTGCCCTTCATCTCCGCGACCCTGCGCTCCAGAAACCTCCGTTCCGCGTCGTTAGCCACCAGCAACAGCGCATCTGCGAACGCTCCTTCAGCAGCCTTCCAACTCCCCATGCGTCGCAACAAATCTCCCCGCGCCGCCGGTAGCAGGTAATAGCCTTTCAGATCGCCGCGTTCCTCTAACGCGTCCAGCAACCGAAGCCCTTCCGCCGCGTCGGACCCCATCGCTACCGCCACCGCCCGATTCAGCTCTACCACGGGTGACGGCTGCTCCTGCATCAACAACTCATAGAGAGCCGCGATCTGATGCCAATCGGTTTCCTCAGGACGCCTTGCCTGCGCATGCAGCGCCGCGATCGCCGCCTGCAACGCGTACGGCCCACGCGCGCCTCGCCCCAAAGCGCGCTCCGTCAACTCCAGCCCTTCGTGAATCTGCTCCCCATGCCATTTGCTGCGGTCCTGTTCTTCCAGCAAAACGATCTCGCCCGAGGCGCTAGCCCTCGCATCGCGCCGCGAATCGTGCAGCAGCATCAACGCCAGCAGCGCCTCTGCTTCTGCGGCCTCTGGCATGAGTTTGTGTAACAGACGTCCTAGCCGAATCGCCTCTCCGCACAACTCCCGCCGCACCAGGACGTCGCCAGACGTGGCGTTATATCCCTCGTTGAAGACCAGGTACACGACGAGAAGAACCGTCTCCAGCCGCTCGGTCAACTCCTCATCCGCAGGAACGCGATAGGGAATTCCCGCGTCACGGATCTTCTGCTTCGCGCGCACGAGCCGCTGCGCCATCGTTGGCAGCGGAACCAGGAACGCGCGTGCGATCTCCTCCGTGCTCAAACCGCACAGAGTGCGCAAGGTCAATGGCACCTGCGCCTCCCGCGCCAGCGCCGGATGGCAGCACGTGAAAATCAACCGCAGACGGTCATCATTCAACATCGATTCTTCCGGAGTCTCCGAAACTTCCTCGGCCAGCGCGCTCAACCTCGCCAGTTCGTCTCGCTTGGCTTCGAACCAGGCTCGCCGCCGCAGCAGATCCACCGCCTTGTTCCGTCCGGCGGAAACCAGCCAGGCGCGCGGATTCGCGGGCATGCCCTCCCGCGGCCAGTGCTCCACCGCCGCGGAGAATGCCTCCTGAACCGCCTCCTCGGCCAGATCGAAATCCCCGAGAAGGCGGATCAGTGTCGCGAGAATTCGCCCCGACTCCTCGCGATAGATTTGCTCAATGGTCACCGCAATCTGTTTCCCGCTGTTCTAGGGACGCGGACCTTCCCGCGCCACAATCGGCCGCACCTCGATCGACCCGAACCGCGCCGACGGAATCCGCGATGCAATCGCCACCGCATCGTCCAGGTCCTTCGCCTCAACCATGTAGTAGCCGCCCAACTGCTCCTTGGTCTCGGCGAACGGCCCGTCGGTGATGACCTTCTTGCCATCCCGCACGCGCACCGTAGTCGCCTTGGCCACCGGATGCAACTGGTTGCCGCCGATATAATGCCCGCTCTTGGTGATGGACTGCGTGAAGTCTCCATATTCCTGGTACATCTTGCCCTGCTCGGTTTCGCTCAGCTTGCCCCACTGACTCTCCTGCTCATAAATCAGTAGCAGATATTGCATTCGATCGGGCCTCCTTGCCCTTCACCGGTTAGTCGAACGAGATTCCCATTATCGACAATCCACCTAAAAAAATTTTACGGTCCTTGTTTCATAGACATAACAAGGTCCCACGAACCGGCAAAGTTCACGTGGGGATAGACGCCGGTATCCCCGTCTCGGCATACTCGCTCGGGTGAATCCGTGCTGCCTGGATCGGCAATGCCCGCGTGGGGACAGCCGGTCTCGGCTGTCCGACCGAGCGAAGCTCGGCAGCGGTTTTCTTAAAGTCTCAACCGAATCCGGCTCTTTGTAAGGCTCATCCAATCCCCAGCATCGTGCCAAACACTCGCGTCATTATCTCCGCCCACGGCGGTCCCGAGGTTCTCAAGATCATCGAGGAGCCCATCGCCGAGCCCTCTCCCGACCAGGTACGCATCAAGATTTTCGCTACCGGCGTCGCCTTTGCCGACGTCCTCATGCGCTACGGCATGTATCCCAACATGCCGCCGCTTCCGTTCTCTCCCGGCTACGACGTTGTCGGTCTCGTCGACAAGGTCGGCTCGAATGTCACCAACTTCACGCCTGGCGAAATGGTCGCAGCCATGACGATGACCGGTGGCTACTCTCAATATCTGTGCGTCCCTGCAGGTGACCTGACGCGTGTTCCGGACGGCGTCGATCCCGCTGAAGCCGTCAGCCTGATCCTCAACTATGTGACCGCGTATCAGCTCATCCATCGCATTGCTGAACTCCGGCCAGGCCAGAGCGTCCTCATCCACGGTGCCGCCGGCGGCGTAGGCACAGCGCTGCTCGAACTCGGCAAACTCGCCGATCTCAAGATGTACGGTACCGCATCGCGGAGCAAGCACGACCTCGTCACCGCGCTCGGCGGTATCCCGCTCGATTACAAGACGGACGACTTCGTGGCTCGTGTTTTGCAGTTGACCGCGGGCGCGGGTGTCGATGCGGTGTTCGACGCCGTCGGCGGCAGCAATTGGTGGCGGTCCTACACGACACTACGCTCAGGAGGGAAGTCACCGGGCGGAAAGCTGATTGGCTACGGCATGTCTTCGGTGATCGATCGCGGCAAGCCCAGCAAGCTTCGCGGCGCGGCCAGCTTCGCCCTGATCGGACTACTCGGCTTCCTGCCCGACGGCAAGACCGCCCGCTGGTACTCGATCACCACCGAGAAGAAGAAGCATCCAGACTGGTTTCCCAAGGATCTTGCGCACCTGCTCGACCTGTTGGCGCAAAAGAAAATTCAGCCTCAGATCGCGGAACGCCTCCCTCTCCGCGAGGCCCAACACGCCAACGACCTCATCGAACACGCGAAAGTGTCGGGAAAGATTGTTCTGCTACCTCAAGAATGACGGCGGATCAGCAATGCTCACGTGGGGGCTGACGCCTCGTCTGCCCGGCCGAGCGAAGCTCGGCGAAGTCAGTGTGGTTAGGCAAAGTAACCTCAATTTCATAAACCTGTCATCCTGAGCGACGTGAGGTGAAGGCCGAACGAGTCGAAGGACCCCGCGCTTGATGGCACCAGCACGGGCACACGCCTTTCTCTTCTGAGTTTGTTATCGCGGACCTCCTCCGACCGGCACGCGAATTCCCAACAACTGCTGGAATTTCTCCTGCCCCTGAATGGTCACGCGCACCGCGCGGCTCCCTCGTACCGGCGCGATCCATTTCATCTGACGAAGTCTCGCAAGCAACTCCGCTCCCAGCTTCCCTGCAATGTGATGTCGCCGCTCAGTCCAATCCAGACATGGTCGCGCGAACTGTGGCCGCTCCCAGTGGTTCTCGGCAACGTCGACTCCAAGCTCCTCCAGCCACTCTCGCCCCTTCCTCGTCACGACGAATCCCTTCGAATCGGCCTGCCGCAAGTACTCGCGCTTTTCAAAGACGGCCGCCATTTCCACAGCCAGGCGTCCGGCAAGGTGTGAATAACAGGTGCGTGCATAAGCCAACGCTCCCGTTGGGCCATGCTTGCTCGCCATGTCTTTTGCATTTCCGGAACCATAGCTCCTGCTTGAAGTGATTGCCAGCAGCGCCTCGATGGCGTGGGCCACTTCCGCGTTGGCAAAACGGTAATAACGATGTCGTCCCTGTTGCTCGACCGCGAGAATCTGTCCGCTGACCAGTTTTGCCAGGTGGCCGCTCGCGGTTTGTGGCGCGACGTTCGCAATGATCGCGAGCTGACCGGCAGGCAACGCGATATTCCCCAGCAGCGCCATCACAATCGCTGCTCTTCCCGGATCGCTCAGCAGCAACGCAGTTTCGGCAAGATCCAGTCTCATGCTGACAGTCTACGCCGGCAGCAAAAAGGACGTTTCGGTGCGCGTCGAAACGTTCTTTGCCGCTCCGCCATAGCATGTGAAGCATGGGAGGACAAACGACCAATGCTGACGCTTTCAATCCGTTACACGCTCGATCCCAACAAGCTTGCTGATTTCAAAACCTACGCGCAGGCGGAGCAGGAGCCGATCCGCCGCAGCGGCGGCCAGGTGATTGGCTACTTCATGCCTACAGAGTTCTCCGGCCCCACGAATGAGGCGCTCGGACTCATCGAGTTTCCGTCGCTGACCGAATACGAGGAATATCGTAGCAAGCTCGCGAGCGATCCCGACCATAAGAAGTACGCCCAACGCCTGGAAGAAAGCGGCGTCATCGTCGCAACGAATCGCTCGATCATTCAGCGGGTCTAAGTCATCAGAATTGGTATCAGCCCCACAACATAGCAAGGAGGCATTCATGCGTCGTTCACAATCTGTCCAAAGCACAGGGATGGTGGCCGCGGAGATCCCGGGCTACGACTACGGTTCGTCCAACATCGGAAAGTCGCCCGTCACGCTCGGGGAGTTCGAGCAACTGATGCTCGATGCGAATTTCACGGACGACGACGTTCACTGGCTTCGCCAGGCTGGCAAAGTTCTTGCCGATCAAGCGCCGGCGCTCGCCGGGAAATGGCGTGACATCATCGCCTCTTTGCCTCACCTCGCCATCTACTGGCAGCGTCCTGATGGGAAAAGAGACGCGCACTACGCGGAAACCAGCGGCCTCCGCCTGCAACAGTGGATCCTCGACACCTGTCAACGGCCCTACGATCAGGCCTGGCTCAACTATCAGCAGGAGATCGCGCTACGTCACTCGAGCGTCAAGAAGAACGAGACCGATCACGCGCAGATTGCAACGCCCACCATTCATCTGCGGCACATCATCGCGTTCTGCGCAGTGATTACCGATCCCGCGATCATGAAACCGTTCCTCGCGGCGAAGGGACACGACGCAATCGACGTTGACAAGATGCACCAGGCTTGGACGAAATCGATCTGGCTGCAGATCGTGCTCTGGACTGAGCCCTACACCAACACGCGGCTCGCGCCGAACGAATGGTGAAGGGCGTGTTTGCGTTGCTCTATTCCGTGTCGAGAAATCGCGAGGGGACTAAGGCGCCATCTGATAAGTCAGGTTTCGAAAGGACATCGTTTCATATCGACCAGGGTCATTGGCGAACAAACTGCGCAAGCTGTGAACGCCCTGTTCGCAGCAATAACGAAAAACATCCGTCCGCAAAAAATGCGCGCGGGCGGTACCCGTGGAGTCTTGATGCAGTGCGGTAGGTAAATCAAACACGGGTTCGTTCATCGAAACCAACAAATCGAGGAATAACGACCGTAGCCACAGACCTGTTGTCTCGGAGTTTGATTCAACCTACTTCTGGCGAAGAAGCTTTCTGCGGATGTCGGGCCAGAATTCCTGGAAAATGTGATTCAGGACGGCCGATTCCATCTGCGTCCCCCAGTTCACCGTCGTTTGACTGAGACCGCGCTCCTGGGGGGGATAATAAGCGTTGGACAAACCTGCTTCCAGTCCATTGCCCACCACCTCAGAGAAGTTGAAACTCGTGCCCCCCGAATCGGTCTTTGTGACGAAGGCCCGAGATATCGCGTAGCCTGTGCGGCGCAAAAAGCCTCCCTGACCCAGGGTGTAATAACGTGGGTCCTCGTGCGTGATAGCGGGGACAATGGCCTCGGTGAAAAAAGTTCCCGACACTCCGTCCGTGAAGGTGCGCCAATAATAACGCCCGTAACCGCCGATTCCGCTGCCCAGTTCCGGACTGGAATTCAGGACCATGGCTTGAGCCGCTAAGATTCCGGCCCAAGTGAACGAGGAGTAGTCCACGACGCTATCGCGCGCGGCGAGTACAAATTTCTCGCGGGTGGACAACGGGGGAAGCTGCGTATTGGCGTCCACCGCCGCAAAATTTGGAACGACCCCGAACATACGCTTTGTCTGCTTACCTTGAGAATTGCCTTCTTTGTCCTGGGGCGCCGAAGCGGGGTCCGGCAACGAAACGGCACCGCTATCCCATGGTGGGACGGGAGCAGAGTTGTTCTGTGATGTCGGGCTTTGCTGGGCATATTCAAAAGGGTCGGTTGGGTCCGTATTTTTTGCCTGGGACCATGTAATCGTGGGCGAGAAAAGAATGAAGAAAACAAAAATGACTTCTGTGATCTGCTTGGTCAATCGCTTTTTGCAGATGGGGCCCGGTTTAGTCATCACGTAACGTCCATGGTCTTACTCCTCGGCTGAATCACTCGATGGCAGGAGCCGGTTACAAGTCCACAGTCTCGTCTGGCATGTGACGGATCATCGAAGTTGATGCTACCAACCCGGCTCCAACCTGTCTGGTCAAGAACGCTCACACGTCAGGCACGCTTCGCGCCCTGCCAGCTTCTCAGGGACGGCTCCTTGCAAGTTTGTTGTCGTAATTTCTCCCTATATCGCTCATTGACCAGCGGTCAAAACGCGTAATCGCCTTGCTTACGTCAATTAACCCGAGACTCAGAAGCCAGCCACTGCTGATTGACGCAACTCACTCACAATTGAGGGCTGATACGAACGATAAAGGTCATTAGCCTCGGCGTCACGGGCGATTAAGGCTAAGTACGGGTCAGGATTTCCGCTCAGCATGACAGTCACGGCTTCCGCAAAGGGTATGAAGCTGGGAATCACATCCGGGGAAGCAAGAGTGACACATTTCTTCCATTGTTCGACGCCATGATTCGCAAAATACTGGGAAAGCCCGCCGTTTCGTGCTTCGGTATCGAGTAACCAAATCGCAAGAATGAGTTGCTCCTGTTTCGATAGCGAGCTATGGCCGAACGCGGCTTCTTTTTCCACGATTTGGGCTCCGACGTCTGTGAGCCAATCCTCCAAGTGCCGCGCAAGGGTCATCTGGCTACCCTCATCAGTTAATTTCGTCCCCCGCACCAGAGGCTACCAGAACCGAAGGCGCCGCAGATTTCAAGATTGTTGGTAAATCCCGGTTACACGCACCGACCCTGATTTTGGCGAACAAAAAGCGCAAGCTCGCGAGAACGCTGTTCTCGACAGTTGACTGGTACGATGTTCACAAGGTTCGATGCCAGCAAACGGGTGTTAACAAAGCCATCTCAGACTGTTAATGGGAACCCCGCAAAACGATATCCGACCTTGGTGTATAGGCAGTTGCATCTGCCTTTGTGAAATCCTTCGCCATGTCCAATGAGATGCGGTCACGTTCCTCATCGCCTTCGAAGAGCGTAACCACCACGGTCTTAGGCTTCCTGTCGCACTTATTTCTAAACTCCGCGAAAATTACAGGTTCGCGATAGTCAGTCAGGAATGGAATCTGGATCGTAAACCGTCCGTTGTCCACCGTCACCTCGCCGGACTCTCCAAACTGCTCTTGTTGTTGCTTCCCTAGCCGCTCTTGTTTTTGTTTCTTCGCATAAAGAAGGTGCACGCGAACGCTGGCGTTACGAGATGGAGGCTCGACTCGACCTTTAAGGACGACCACCTCAGTACCACACGAGGACGATGCGAAGTTGGTGGCGGCCGGGCCTGCAACAAAGGCGGCGATAAGGGGAACAAACAAACGGCAGCGCATCGCTTTCTACCCGGCGGAGGGAATGATACGACTGCAACCGTTGCAAAATCTCGATGGCACTCACCCCTGCCATGGCCGCAAAGCTTACTCGTGCTCGATTGACCGCGCAAGGACATCGCAGACTGTCATCTGGTGTAATATCGCGTTAGCACAAGTGTGCGCTTTCCTTTCGTCTTTCCTGGCGAACAAAAAGCGCAAAGTTGCGCTATCGCCTGCTTTCGACACTTAGCTCGCAAGCGCATAATCTGGGGCCATGACCGCCACAAAAGGTATCGAGTTTGAAGGTCGATTCTTTTGGGCCTACGACGGTTGCCGCCGGTGTGTTCCTGAAGCACCTTATTGATGAGGCTGAGGCAAGCGAACACGCAAATGAGCCGTGGTTGTCGAAGGCTGCGTCCTCTTGGCGGGTGCAAGCTGCGATAACCGAGTTTGGATTCACGCTTGAAGAAGAGTGGTCAAGCGCGCAGAGGGCGATTTTCATAGAGTTGGCGGAAGCCGTCTGTAAGAAGCTCGAAACACGAGACTCGATACCAGCGAGGGAAATTGCCAGTTTGGCCGATGACGGCCAAATTGCGCATCTACCCTCGCAGCGCAACGGAAGTCCTCACAGCGCCAATCATTGAACTCGGCCACGCGATTATTGCGTTGGTGTCTGGAAACCTGCCGCCATCACCTAAAGGCGAGGCTTGGTTCTACGGAACACCTACTGGCCGGTCCACAATACGAATGGATCCTTCATGGAATGGCTGATGGGATTCGTTAGCGCCTAACCATTCCGTCAATTGGCGACACATCTCGATAACGCTCATTGAACGGTTGCTTCTAAACCGCGAACTCCGAGCCCTGAACGCCGAATACCAAAAACCGAACACCGAACCCCGAACCCGAACCCGGCCACCGACACTACGGCAGTGCGAACGCAAACAGCGCCGACCCGCAGGGAATCACGACATACTGTTTGCCTTCGACTTCAAAAGTAATCGCAGCGGAGTAGACGGCCGCTCCCAGTTGCACGTGCCACAGGTCGTGGCCCGTTTTCGCGTCGAGTGCGATGAAGTTTCCGTCGGAGTCGCCGCCGAACACCACGCTTCCGCTGGTCGAGAGCGCTCCACCGTTCGGATTGCTGAAATACGGGAACGACCACTTCTCGTCGCCAGTCAACGCGTCGAGCGCCTTCAGTGCTCCCGTCGGACGTTCTACGGGATCCGGCACGTACACGCTCCCCAGAAAATCGTGCCCGGCACGATACTTCTGCGGCGCGCTCGTAAAAATGTCGCACTCGGTCGACGTCGCTACATAAAGAAGACCGGTGTCGGGGTTGTACGACGGCGAGTACCAGTTTGTCATCCCGAGCGCTCCGGGACAGACTCGCGTGCCTTCCGGTTTCGCTGGAAGGCTCGTGTTGACGATCGGCTTGCCGTCTTTGCCGATGCTGCTCGCCCACGTTACCGTGCCGAACGCCTTGGCAAAAAGGAATTTTCCGTCCGTGCGATCGAGCACATAAAAGAAGCCATTCCGGTTCGCCTGGATCATCAACTTCCGCGCACGCCCCTCCCATTCCGCATCGATCAGGACCGGGACCTGCGTTGCGTCGTAGTCGTACAGATCATGGGGCGTGAACTGGTAAAACCACTTCAGCTTTCCCGTGTCCGCGTCGAGCGCCAGCATCGAGTTGCTGTACAGATTGTCGCCTCCGCGCTCGCCACCGTAATTGCTCGGAGAAGGGTTGCCGGTCGGCCAATAAATCAAATTGAGGTCGGGATCGTACGTCCCTGTGATCCACGCGGGCGCGCCGCCCGTCTTCCACGAGTCGCCGGTCCAAGTCTCGTGCCCGGGCTTGCCCGGTCCGGGCACAGTTTCGAACCGCCATAACCGGCGGCCAGTCGCGGCATCGTACGCATCGACGAAGCCGCGAACGCCGTACTCGCCTCCGGAAACTCCGACGATTACTTCGTTCTTCACCGCGAGTGGCGCGACCGTAAACGTGTAGGCCTTGTGATAATCCGCCGCGCTCACATCCCATAGAAGATTGCCCGTCTTTGTGTCGAGCGCGATCAAGTGTGCATCGAGCGTCGCCATGAACAGGCGGTCACCCAGAATCGCGAAGCCGCGATTCACCATGCCGCAGCAGGGCTGCAACTTGTCGGGGAGGTTTCGCTGATACCGCCAGATCGCCCGGCCCGTGCGCGCATCGAGCGCAAACGCGCGATCGTTCTGTCCGGTTCCATACAGCACACCGTCCACCACGATGGGGGTGGTCTCGAACTGACCAAGATCACCCACCTGGAACGCCCATTCCATCGTCAGGTGCGACGCATTGCTGGTGTTGATCTGATTCAGCGTGCTGTAGCGCCAGCCCGAGTAACGGCCGGAGTAAGTCAGCCAGTTCTTGGGTTCCTGGGCTGCACCGAGCAACCGTTCATAACTGACCTGTGACTGCGAGTGCGTCCCGGCCAATAAAAAGAACGACCCAAGAAGCCAAATCACCAGACGATTGATCTTCATCGGCCTTCCTTGGCGTCGCTGTTCGCCGACCCGCGCAGTGTTTCAAGATACGCCACCAGATCCCGCAGCTGCGCCGGACCCAACGCCTCTTCTGAATAGGCCGGCATCAGCGACTTATGCTCGTGAATCACTTCCTTCACTTCTTTCTTCTGGAAGAAGCGTAGCGACTGTTCTTCGGTCATCATCTGGATTGTGTAGGTATCCTCATTGAGCGCGACCCCCTGAACTCTCTCGCCATCCGCGGTCACCACCGTCACCGTGCCGTACGACAGCGGCACGCTGTAGTGATTGTTCGGATCCAGCATGAGCGTGCTGAGTTCCTTGTCTGGCTCGCGGATCGACTCGATCATGTAAGCGGCGGAGCGAGCGGCGCCCACGCGCGATAAGTCCGGCCCCAGTCGCCCACCATTGCCATTCACCATGTGGCACTTCGAGCAGCCGGCACTCTCAAAGAGTTGTTTTCCTTTTCCCGCATCTCCCGCCACGGCCGCTTGTTTCTGCGGGGCGAGCGATCGCAAGTACGCGATGATCGCCCAGATTTCGGAGTCTTCGAATCCGTTGGCGGGCATGTCTGTGCCAGGCACGCCTTGCGAGATCGTGCGAAAGATCTGCGCGTCGCTCGATCCGTGCGTCCATCGTCCCGAAGTGAGATCCGGCCCGCGTCCGCCACCCCGCGCGTTCAACCCGTGACACGGCGAGCAGTTGCCGCGAAACAGGGAAGCGCCTTCCTTGACAATCGACGCTTTTGTGCTTAAGGACGGTGGTGCAGCATTTTTCTCTTGCGCGGTGACGAACGACACTGAGAGAACCGCGCCCGCCAATATTGACAGTGTTGCCAACCGCGCAAAGCTAACGTGCTCTGAGCGTGATCGTGCCGCCGGAACAATTTCGAATGACATGTGTGATCCGATGAGAGATGGATGAGCCACTCACGATGGCCGCCCATCATATCGCATACGCATTTGCCAATCGCAGGTACGGGTGCCCCAGGCTCGCGTCCATGCTTTCTGGACGCTAACCCTGGGACTGGATGTGCCGGCCAACCCGTCCGTGGAGTTTGCAGTTTCGTTCCACGAGGCGAAAGCTTGTGATAAACGCAAATTTTGGGGAATCTGCAAGGCGGCGCCTAACTCTCACAGCGCGAGTTATTTGCCGCCTGTTCTATATCTATAAGCTAATACGGAGCGACATAAAAGAGCGAAAGTGTTCCACGTGGAACATTACATCGATTTGCTCACACGACCTTCACAAGCAGGCAGGTCACGTCATCGTGTTGCGGGGTGTTGCCGACGAACACGTCGAGGTCGGTCATGATGCGCTGCATCATCTGCCCGGGCGAGCCCAAGGAGCTGGTCGCGATCGCCGCCAGCAGGCGCGGCTCGCCGTACTCGTCGCCGCGTGTGTTCATCGCTTCAACCACTCCGTCGGTGAAGATCACGAGCCAGTCGCCGGGCGCGAGCACTACGCTGCCCGATTGATACGACGCTTCCGCGCGGATCCCGATCGGCAATCCGCCTTCATCGAGGCGCTCGAGCGCGCCCGACTTGCGGCAGAGCATCGGCTGGTTGTGGCCGGCGTTGATGTAGGTGAGCGTTCGTGTCGCGGGATCGAGCTCAGCAAGAAATGCTGTCGTGAAGCGCAGACCACCCTGGCTGTTCGTGCATGCGTAACGGTTGATGCTGCCCACCAGCTCGGGAAGGGAAGACTCCGTGACTGAAAGCGTGCGCAGGCTTGCCTGGAACGTCGCCATCAGCATCGCCGCGGGAATGCTCTTGCCCGCGACGTCGGCTACAGCCATCAGCACGTGGTTCTCGTTGGGCGCGCCCTTCGGGCGGACGAACACGTCATAGTAGTCACCCGCGACCGTGTTCGCGGGGCGCGTCTGGAACGCAACTTCAATACCGGGAACGTTGGGCGGTTCGTTGGGCAGCAGCCACGTCTGGATCTCTCGCGCGATCTCCAGATCGCGCTTCATCACGACACGATCACCAACCTCGAGAATCAGAATGAGGAGCAGGAGCAGCCCGCCGTAGAGGCGGAAGTCGAAGCTGACGATGTGCATGTTGCCAGACTGGTCGTGCCAGTCGACCTGCGGGTTGAAGATCAGGAACACCAGCGCGATCAGCAGCAGGAGGCGCCGCGCGGGCGTGAGCTTCTCGAGCACCGCCCAGAAGAATTGTTGCGCGACGTGGATGAACCTGCGGCCGGGTCGTTCGATTTCGCCTTGTTTCGCTTCCAGATCTTTCGCGTAAAGGCGGTAGCTGGCGCGCGCGTCTTTTTCGAACTGCGACCAGAGCTGGTTGAGCGCAAGCCCCTCCGTCACGCGCAGCCAGAAGCGATTGATCTTCTCGCGGAAAGTGAGCCGCGGAGCGACGCGACTCGTTGCCGTGGGTGGATAGACCGGAGTCATAAGGACGAGTGTTGATTATAGAGAATCGAGGAGGACAGGCCGAAGTTTCGAGTTTCAAGTTTCGGGTTTCGAGTGAGTGATAGCTACATCAGCGGTCCGATTTGTGGTCGAAGACGTGAGAGAGAAGCAAGCAGGCACGTCGCTGCGTCGGCCTGACAACGAATCTGCAAAAAACACTGACCGTAACGGGGAAGAACACCCGTCGGCGGCGCGGGAAGTGCGATCAAGCAAGGGGTCCTTCGACTGCTGGCGCCTTGCTTCGCTCAGGATGACAGGGATTTGATACTGCAAGGTGCGAAGTCAAAGACTCTGACACCTGACATCCGAAACCTGGAGCCTGGAGACCTGAAACCTGAAACCTGAAACCTGAAACCTGAAACCTGAAACCTGAAACCTGAAACCTGAAACCTGAAACCTGAAACCTATACCACGGCTCGCAGGATCACCAGCGTCATGTCGTCGTGTTGCTTGGCTCCGGCGACGAAGGCGTCAGCGTGTTGGAAAATGCGCTCGAGCACTTCCTTCGCTGTTAATCCGGCACAAGCTTCCACGGTCTTCAGCATGCGCGCTTCGCCCCATTCCTCGTCGGCCGAGTTCATTGCCTCGCTGATCCCGTCGGTGTAAGCAACCAGAATGTCTCCATCGGCGAGCGATACGCAGCCTTGCTGATAAGGGTACGTTTCGAGCAGGCCCACGACCGTGCCGCCGACGTCGAGTCGTGTGACGACCCATTGACCAGTCGAGCAATGGAACAGCATCGGCGGATTATGCCCTGCGTTCACGTACTCGAATTTGCGGGTCTCAGGATCATACTGCCCGTAGAAGAAAGTCGCGTAACGGTTGTCTGCGGAGGCTTCGTAGACGAGCCGGTTCACATTGGCGACGGCTGCGGCGAGATTCTCCGGCGCGCGCGTGGCTTCGCCGCGCAGCGAGGCTTGCAGGCTTGCCATCATCAACGCGGCTGCGATTCCTTTGCCCGAGACATCGCCGATCGCGACACCCAGGTGGCCTTGCGGAAGCGCCAAAAAATCGTAATAGTCGCCGCCGACGCCGAGCGCCGGGCGACAGTGGCCGGCATAGTCGAGTCCGGCGATCGCGGGCAGTTTCTGCGGGAAGAGTCGCTCCTGCACCTCGCGCGCGATCTCGACCTCGCGATTCAGCCGCTCCCGCTGCGCGACCTCGTCGGCGATTTCGCGCATGAGGTTGGCATTCTCAAGGGCGAGGCCGGTCTGTGCGGCCACCGACTTCAGCAAGCGCACATCCGATCCTGTGTAAGGCTCTTCCGATTTCTTCGGACCCAGCGAGATAAAGCCGAGCAACTTGTTGCGCACGGCGAGCGGGAGCAACAACTCGGACTGCAGGGCGGCCAACTTGCGGCGCTCTTCGTCGGTCACCGCGTCGTCGCGATAAAGCCAGGATTCACGATCGTTGAAGTAAACTCGCGCCGGTTCTCTTTCCGCCTGGAGCACTTTGACGGTGCCGGTGCCCGGCGGAAACGCCACGCTGGAGAGGTCGCCGTAGCCCATCGCATAGGCCGGACGATACGGGCCGGCACCGCCAAGCAGCACTGCCACCTGCGGCACGTGGAGTGTCTCGGAGATCCTTCCCGCGACGGTCTCAAGCAACGACTTCGGTTCGACCATCGCGCGCACCTGTTCGCTCAATTCGGTGAGCACCTGCTCGGCGTTGTAGGCCTCGCGGAAGAATCGGCGATCGACCCATGTGCGCACACGCTCACCCAAGCGGCGAATGGTCAAAGCCGCCACGATCCCGAGGGCAATCACCGTGATTTTCTGCGGACGGTTGCGGCTGGCATCTTCGGCCATGGCCACGGCAGTCGCGATCACGGCCACGACCAGCAACGCCTGCAACACCCGCACGCCGCCACGAGCCAATGCATACTGCAATCCCTGGCGCAGAGCGACTCGCACGTCCATGGCCTTCTGTACGACGATGACGTACGCGAGGGTCAACGGGAAAAGAATCAGCGGGAGCAGCGCCAGGATAAGACCCCACTGTGGCAGCGCTTCCGGGGGCGACTTTCCCACGATCTTCGGATAAATGACGATCACCAGCAGCCCGGGCGTCCACGCGACCATTGCACCATAGAACAAAACGCGCAGACGGCGGCGAGTGTCTGGGGAGCTGGTCATCCCGTACTTCATGCCCATCGCGGTGAAGAACGTGCCGATCAGGACATATCCAAAGATTTGCAACACCACATCCACCGGATGAGTGACTCTCTCGAGAACGGCGGCTGACCGATAGTGGCTGAGATCAAGCGCATATTCGAAAGCGCCTTCCACCGCAAAAATGGCGAACGGAAACGCCATGATCCATTGCATCCATTTCCAGGTCTTGTCGAGCCTGCTACCGGCAGGGAAGGACTCGGGAAAAAACCGGCCGAAGAGGAACATCATGACCGGCAGCATCGATCCTAGCGTGATGTGATAGAAGACGGCAATTTCGCGCCAGCCGGGCGGCCATGCCTCCGCTTTGTAGCTTTCAAAGATGTGGGGAAACGTCAGCATAAGGGCCAGCAGCAGCCAGGCCATGGGATCGCGCGGTCTCTGGAACGCGACCCAGAATCCGAGCAGAACGCAGACTCCCGGCAGCAGGAAGTACAAAGTGGACTCAGCGAGAATTTCCCAGTAGTCGATCTGTTTCGGGCGCACCGGGAGGACGACGGTGTGCTCGGCGCCGCCAGAGTCGGCGGAACGCATGGTCACGCTGATATCGTGCCCGGCCGCCGTCTCTGCCATGGGCTGCGCCCAGTCCCCGAGCCCGTGATAGGGTCGGCCATCGATGGCGAGGATCTCGTCTCCCTTGTGAATTCCGGCCGCTGCGGCGTCTTTGTCGGCATAAGCGACCCGATCGGTGGCGAGTTGCATCGTGAAAAGTGGGACCTTGGTTTTGTCCCAGAGAACGTCGTGCAGATAAGGAATCTCGTAGGCAAGGGTGATCGCGAACAGGAAGGCTAAAACGCAGTATCGAAAGATGGGACGCTTGGTGGGCACCGGATATCTCGAAGCCACGAGCGGCCCGAGCGCACGATTTTACATGATGGAGAGGCGCGCGGGGCGCGCGTCGCTCCACTGGAGGGCCGCACGAGCCTTGCAGGAGATGCCGGTTCATGGCGCCGGTGCTACTACCGAGCAAGGGGTCCTTCGACTGCGTTCGGCTGTCGCCTCACTGCGCTCAGGATGACAAATCTTAAAGTTGTGAGCGACCTCTCAGAACGCGGCTGGCCACAGCGATGACATCGAAGTTCTACGCGGCTGTTTTCGCGGTCCCGCCAAAGAGCGCCATCTGTTCGCCCGCCGTGTCGAGCGGATCGGGATGGGTGCGGCGGGCATAGCGTTCGTAGCGGTTGTGTATGCCGTGCTTGGCTCGAAGGGTCTTCATCAGCTCGGAGAGGCGCTTGCCGTAAGGGGGCGGCAGGAAGGCGCGGTTCTCGTAGCGCAGGCGGTAGCTTGCGACGAGATGAGGAAATTCTTTTTCGAGGAACGGAAGAAAGATCGCTGCGGAACACGGCTTCAAAAAAAGTGGATTGGCGAAGATGTACTTCGCGCCTGCCTTGGCAGCGGCTTCGACGAGAGCTTCGAGATCGCGAGGTGCGTCGGTGATCCCGGGCAGCACAGGCGCGCAGATGACACCAGCGGCCACCCCCGCAAGGTTCAGCTGACGGATCGCTTCGAGTCGGAGATCGGGGCGCGGCGCTCGCGGTTCGAGGATGCGCGCGAGGTCGGTGTTCACTGTTGTGATCGTGATGTTAACGAAGAGCTGGTTGTGCTCGCTGATCTGGCGAAGGATTTCGACGTCGCGAACGATGAGATTCGATTTCGAGACGATGCCGATTTCGAAGCCGCGATGGCGTGCGAACTCTTCGAGGATCGCGCGCGTGATTTCGTAGCGGCGCTCGGCAGGCTGGTACGGATCGGTCGCGGTGCCGATGGCGATCTCCTCGCCCTTCTTGACCTTCTTCAGTTCCTGGCGCAACAGGTTCGCGGCATGCTGCTTGACGTAGATCTTGCGCTCGAAGTCGAGATCGGACATCTCCATGAAGTCACGGGTGTAGCGGGCGTAGCAGTACTTGCAGGCGAACTCGCAGCCACGATACGGATTGATGGCCCACACAAACGGCAGGTTGCGATTGCTGACAACGCGGTTGAGCAGCGAGCGCGTGGGCAGGGTGAAGTACTCGATGTTGTGGCCATCGCGGATGGACTCTCCCTGGGCGGCGAGCCGGGCGATGCCGATGAGGCGGGGCTGGTCGGAGTCGGGGAGCAAAGGGAGGGTGGACATGACGTATTCGCCTTTTGTTCGCCTATGGTATTCGCGGAAAAGCGCGGGTGTCAAGCGCAAAAGGGGGTATTACCTTTCGGGAAAAATTCGGCTACACCCCCCTACTTGGGGGACGTGGAGCGCGCTGGCGCGCCAGCGGGCGACACTCGGAACCCCACTCTGATCAGAGGTTCGCGACCCTCGACTATCGCGACATGCAACATCTTCGCTTTTGATTCGCCATCAAAACTCATG
>CAVQZP010000051.1:0-9748 GCA_963718505.1 uncultured Acidobacteriota bacterium
GTCAAGGTTAGTCCGGCGTGAGTATACTGGTCGCGTGCTGGGAACCCACCTCGATAGGGACGAACTGGAAAGACTTCGAGATACCAAACGTTGTCGCACCTGTTTGCGTCTGAATTCGCCCGAAACGGTTGAATACGAATTTCGAGCGTTCGAACCTCCGCGCTACGCGTACGTTCGATTTGAGTGTGCTCCCGCAAATGACCTGAGCTTCGAGGCACGTGCATTGTGGCCGCCGACGGTGTCGGATTCGTATGCTACGGAGGTTGAGTTGGCTGTCGCAGAAGGCGTTGCTGACGTTTTGCTAGAGGGTCTTTATCAGCATTCCGGCTGCCGGGTTGTACTTACGGATGTTCGGTACGACCAGATTGACAGCACCATAGCTGCGTTTATGAAGGCGGCCGAATCCGCGATGCGTAGCTTGCTTTCAAGGAAATGGACCCCAGTCGGTCCACCCGGAGCGACATCTGATCCCTGAGTCAATTGGTGAAAAATCTTAGTACCCTATCGACAAGTGCGCCGGCGCCGAGTTGTTCGGTGGGCCCGAGTGTGTTCCGCCAGGGCACTTGCGATAGGGGATTTGGAGGAAGCCGCTGGCGTTTGCGGCGGACGCGGAGGGCTATATAAATATTAAGGTATGGGGATTCAATGGCCGTTTCGCCATCTCATCGCCCTCAGGCCTTGCTAACTGTAAATTCTGTTGAAACGTAACTTCATGCACAGACGCATATTATCACCTGCAGTCGAGCTCTTGCATCATCCCACACAACCTGCCGCCCCCGAACACGCGATAGCGTCCGCCGCGCCAGCGGCTTCGTGCAAATCCCCGTAGCACAAATTGACTGCTGGCCAAGACGCGCTATCACCTGGTTGCGCCAACTCTAGGTCGAGGACCCTTAAACGAAGTGGGAGTAGACGGGTTCTTGCGACTGCTATACAAAAGTGCACATATGCGGCAGGAAATCATAGAACTGTGTAGATTGGGCGCATTTCCCTCCTCGAATGCTGTTGATCTGGCTGTGATTAAAAAACAAGAATACCTTTTGCTCAGTATTGAGCGGCCAGTGTCGAATGACGAAGCGCGAGCGCTCATGAGCCTGTTCGGCCCGGACGACTATTACGGGCTCGCGTGGACCGTTCTGCATCTGGTCGAATCAGCCCCCGACTGGCCATTGTGGGATTGCTTGGAAGATACGAGCAACGAGTGGATTCAGACGTTGAGACGGAGCCTTGAAAATGCCGGGATCACTCCTCCCTCGGATAGCTGTTGAAATATCGCCATAACGCTCATTGAACGGTTGCTTCTAAACCGCGAACTCCGAGCCCTGAACGCCGAATACCAAAAACCGAACACCGAACCCCGAACCCGAACCCGGCCACCGACACTACGGCAGTGCGAACGCAAACAGCGCCGACCCGCAGGGAATCACGACATACTGTTTGCCTTCGACTTCAAAAGTAATCGCAGCGGAGTAGACGGCCGCTCCCAGTTGCACGTGCCACAGGTCGTGGCCCGTTTTCGCGTCGAGTGCGATGAAGTTTCCGTCGGAGTCGCCGCCGAACACCACGCTTCCGCTGGTCGAGAGCGCTCCACCGTTCGGATTGCTGAAATACGGGAACGACCACTTCTCGTCGCCAGTCAACGCGTCGAGCGCCTTCAGTGCTCCCGTCGGACGTTCTACGGGATCCGGCACGTACACGCTCCCCAGAAAATCGTGCCCGGCACGATACTTCTGCGGCGCGCTCGTAAAAATGTCGCACTCGGTCGACGTCGCTACATAAAGAAGACCGGTGTCGGGGTTGTACGACGGCGAGTACCAGTTTGTCATCCCGAGCGCTCCGGGACAGACTCGCCTGCCTTCCGGTTTCGCTGGAAGGCTCGTGTTGACGATCGGCTTGCCGTCTTTGCCGATGCTGCTCGCCCACGTTACCGTGCCGAACGCCTTGGCAAAAAGGAATTTTCCGTCCGTGCGATCGAGCACATAAAAGAAGCCATTCCGGTTCGCCTGGATCATCAACTTCCGCGCACGCCCCTCCCATTCCGCATCGATCAGGACCGGGACCTGCGTTGCGTCGTAGTCGTACAGATCATGGGGCGTGAACTGGTAAAACCACTTCAGCTTTCCCGTGTCCGCGTCGAGCGCCAGCATCGAGTTGCTGTACAGATTGTCGCCTCCGCGCTCGCCACCGTAATTGCTCGGAGAAGGGTTGCCGGTCGGCCAATAAATCAAATTGAGGTCGGGATCGTACGTCCCTGTGATCCACGCGGGCGCGCCGCCCGTCTTCCACGAGTCGCCGGTCCAAGTCTCGTGCCCGGGCTTGCCCGGTCCGGGCACAGTTTCGAACCGCCATAACCGGCGGCCAGTCGCGGCATCGTACGCATCGACGAAGCCGCGAACGCCGTACTCGCCTCCGGAAACTCCGACGATTACTTCGTTCTTCACCGCGAGTGGCGCGACCGTAAACGTGTAGGCCTTGTGATAATCCGCCGCGCTCACATCCCATAGAAGATTGCCCGTCTTTGTGTCGAGCGCGATCAAGTGTGCATCGAGCGTCGCCATGAACAGGCGGTCACCCAGAATCGCGAAGCCGCGATTCACCATGCCGCAGCAGGGCTGCAACTTGTCGGGGAGGTTTCGCTGATACCGCCAGATCGCCCGGCCCGTGCGCGCATCGAGCGCAAACGCGCGATCGTTCTGTCCGGTTCCATACAGCACACCGTCCACCACGATGGGGGTGGTCTCGAACTGACCAAGATCACCCACCTGGAACGCCCATTCCATCGTCAGGTGCGACGCATTGCTGGTGTTGATCTGATTCAGCGTGCTGTAGCGCCAGCCCGAGTAACGGCCGGAGTAAGTCAGCCAGTTCTTGGGTTCCTGGGCTGCACCGAGCAACCGTTCATAACTGACCTGCGACTGCGAGTGCGTCCCGGCCAATAAAAAGAACGACCCAAGAAGCCAAATCACCAGACGATTGATCTTCATCGGCCTTCCTTGGCGTCGCTGTTCGCCGACCCGCGCAGTGTTTCAAGATACGCCACCAGATCCCGCAGCTGCGCCGGACCCAACGCCTCTTCTGAATAGGCCGGCATCAGCGACTTATGCTCGTGAATCACTTCCTTCACTTCTTTCTTCTGGAAGAAGCGTAGCGACTGTTCTTCGGTCATCATCTGGATTGTGTAGGTATCCTCATTGAGCGCGACCCCCTGAACTCTCTCGCCATCCGCGGTCACCACCGTCACCGTGCCGTACGACAGCGGCACGCTGTAGTGATTGTTCGGATCCAGCATGAGCGTGCTGAGTTCCTTGTCTGGCTCGCGGATCGACTCGATCATGTAAGCGGCGGAGCGAGCGGCGCCCACGCGCGATAAGTCCGGCCCCAGTCGCCCACCATTGCCATTCACCATGTGGCACTTCGAGCAGCCGGCACTCTCAAAGAGTTGTTTTCCTTTTCCCGCATCTCCCGCCACGGCCGCTTGTTTCTGCGGGGCGAGCGATCGCAAGTACGCGATGATCGCCCAGATTTCGGAGTCTTCGAATCCGTTGGCGGGCATGTCTGTGCCAGGCACGCCTTGCGAGATCGTGCGAAAGATCTGCGCGTCGCTCGATCCGTGCGTCCATCGTCCCGAAGTGAGATCCGGCCCGCGTCCGCCACCCCGCGCGTTCAACCCGTGACACGGCGAGCAGTTGCCGCGAAACAGGGAAGCGCCTTCCTTGACAATCGACGCTTTTGTGCTTAAGGACGGTGGTGCAGCATTTTTCTCTTGCGCGGTGACGAACGACACTGAGAGAACCGCGCCCGCCAATATTGACAGTGTTGCCAACCGCGCAAAGCTAACGTGCTCTGAGCGTGATCGTGCCGCCGGAACAATTTCGAATGACATGTGTGATCCGATGAGAGATGGATGAGCCACTCACGATGGCCGCCCATCATATCGCATACGCATTTGCCAATCGCAGGTACGGGTGCCCCAGGCTCGCGTCCATGCTTTCTGGACGCTAACCCTGGGACTGGATGTGCCGGCCAACCCGTCCGTGGAGTTTGCAGTTTCGTTCCACGAGGCGAAAGCTTGTGATAAACGCAAATTTTGGGGAATCTGCAAGGCGGCGCCTAACTCTCACAGCGCGAGTTATTTGCCGCCTGTTCTATATCTATAAGCTAATACGGAGCGACATAAAAGAGCGAAAGTGTTCCACGTGGAACATTACATCGATTTGCTCACACGACCTTCACAAGCAGGCAGGTCACGTCATCGTGTTGCGGGGTGTTGCCGACGAACACGTCGAGGTCGGTCATGATGCGCTGCATCATCTGCCCGGGCGAGCCCAAGGAGCTGGTCGCGATCGCCGCCAGCAGGCGCGGCTCGCCGTACTCGTCGCCGCGTGTGTTCATCGCTTCAACCACTCCGTCGGTGAAGATCACGAGCCAGTCGCCGGGCGCGAGCACTACGCTGCCCGATTGATACGACGCTTCCGCGCGGATCCCGATCGGCAATCCGCCTTCATCGAGGCGCTCGAGCGCGCCCGACTTGCGGCAGAGCATCGGCTGGTTGTGGCCGGCGTTGATGTAGGTGAGCGTTCGTGTCGCGGGATCGAGCTCAGCAAGAAATGCTGTCGTGAAGCGCAGACCACCCTGGCTGTTCGTGCATGCGTAACGGTTGATGCTGCCCACCAGCTCGGGAAGGGAAGACTCCGTGACTGAAAGCGTGCGCAGGCTTGCCTGGAACGTCGCCATCAGCATCGCCGCGGGAATGCTCTTGCCCGCGACGTCGGCTACAGCCATCAGCACGTGGTTCTCGTTGGGCGCGCCCTTCGGGCGGACGAACACGTCATAGTAGTCACCCGCGACCGTGTTCGCGGGGCGCGTCTGGAACGCAACTTCAATACCGGGAACGTTGGGCGGTTCGTTGGGCAGCAGCCACGTCTGGATCTCTCGCGCGATCTCCAGATCGCGCTTCATCACGACACGATCACCAACCTCGAGAATCAGAATGAGGAGCAGGAGCAGCCCGCCGTAGAGGCGGAAGTCGAAGCTGACGATGTGCATGTTGCCAGACTGGTCGTGCCAGTCGACCTGCGGGTTGAAGATCAGGAACACCAGCGCGATCAGCAGCAGGAGGCGCCGCGCGGGCGTGAGCTTCTCGAGCACCGCCCAGAAGAATTGTTGCGCGACGTGGATGAACCTGCGGCCGGGTCGTTCGATTTCGCCTTGTTTCGCTTCCAGATCTTTCGCGTAAAGGCGGTAGCTGGCGCGCGCGTCTTTTTCGAACTGCGACCAGAGCTGGTTGAGCGCAAGCCCCTCCGTCACGCGCAGCCAGAAGCGATTGATCTTCTCGCGGAAAGTGAGCCGCGGAGCGACGCGACTCGTTGCCGTGGGTGGATAGACCGGAGTCATAAGGACGAGTGTTGATTATAGAGAATCGAGGAGGACAGGCCGAAGTTTCGAGTTTCAAGTTTCGGGTTTCGAGTGAGTGATAGCTACATCAGCGGTCCGATTTGTGGTCGAAGACGTGAGAGAGAAGCAAGCAGGCACGTCGCTGCGTCGGCCTGACAACGAATCTGCAAAAAACACTGACCGTAACGGGGAAGAACACCCGTCGGCGGCGCGGGAAGTGCGATCAAGCAAGGGGTCCTTCGACTGCTGGCGCCTTGCTTCGCTCAGGATGACAGGGATTTGATACTGCAAGGTGCGAAGTCAAAGACTCTGACACCTGACATCCGAAACCTGGAGCCTGAAACCTGAAACCTGAAACCTGAAACCTGAAACCTGAAACCTGAAACCTGAAACCTGAAACCTGAAACCTGAAACCTATACCACGGCTCGCAGGATCACCAGCGTCATGTCGTCGTGTTGCTTGGCTCCGGCGACGAAGGCGTCAGCGTGTTGGAAAATGCGCTCGAGCACTTCCTTCGCTGTTAATCCGGCACAAGCTTCCACGGTCTTCAGCATGCGCGCTTCGCCCCATTCCTCGTCGGCCGAGTTCATTGCCTCGCTGATCCCGTCGGTGTAAGCAACCAGAATGTCTCCATCGGCGAGCGATACGCAGCCTTGCTGATAAGGGTACGTTTCGAGCAGGCCCACGACCGTGCCGCCGACGTCGAGTCGTGTGACGACCCATTGACCAGTCGAGCAATGGAACAGCATCGGCGGATTATGCCCTGCGTTCACGTACTCGAATTTGCGGGTCTCAGGATCATACTGCCCGTAGAAGAAAGTCGCGTAACGGTTGTCTGCGGAGGCTTCGTAGACGAGCCGGTTCACATTGGCGACGGCTGCGGCGAGATTCTCCGGCGCGCGCGTGGCTTCGCCGCGCAGCGAGGCTTGCAGGCTTGCCATCATCAACGCGGCTGCGATTCCTTTGCCCGAGACATCGCCGATCGCGACACCCAGGTGGCCTTGCGGAAGCGCCAAAAAATCGTAATAGTCGCCGCCGACGCCGAGCGCCGGGCGACAGTGGCCGGCATAGTCGAGTCCGGCGATCGCGGGCAGTTTCTGCGGGAAGAGTCGCTCCTGCACCTCGCGCGCGATCTCGACCTCGCGATTCAGCCGCTCCCGCTGCGCGACCTCGTCGGCGATTTCGCGCATGAGGTTGGCATTCTCAAGGGCGAGGCCGGTCTGTGCGGCCACCGACTTCAGCAAGCGCACATCCGATCCTGTGTAAGGCTCTTCCGATTTCTTCGGACCCAGCGAGATAAAGCCGAGCAACTTGTTGCGCACGGCGAGCGGGAGCAACAACTCGGACTGCAGGGCGGCCAACTTGCGGCGCTCTTCGTCGGTCACCGCGTCGTCGCGATAAAGCCAGGATTCACGATCGTTGAAGTAAACTCGCGCCGGTTCTCTTTCCGCCTGGAGCACTTTGACGGTGCCGGTGCCCGGCGGAAACGCCACGCTGGAGAGGTCGCCGTAGCCCATCGCATAGGCCGGACGATACGGGCCGGCACCGCCAAGCAGCACTGCCACCTGCGGCACGTGGAGTGTCTCGGAGATCCTTCCCGCGACGGTCTCAAGCAACGACTTCGGTTCGACCATCGCGCGCACCTGTTCGCTCAATTCGGTGAGCACCTGCTCGGCGTTGTAGGCCTCGCGGAAGAATCGGCGATCGACCCATGTGCGCACACGCTCACCCAAGCGGCGAATGGTCAAAGCCGCCACGATCCCGAGGGCAATCACCGTGATTTTCTGCGGACGGTTGCGGCTGGCATCTTCGGCCATGGCCACGGCAGTCGCGATCACGGCCACGACCAGCAACGCCTGCAACACCCGCACGCCGCCACGAGCCAATGCATACTGCAATCCCTGGCGCAGAGCGACTCGCACGTCCATGGCCTTCTGTACGACGATGACGTACGCGAGGGTCAACGGGAAAAGAATCAGCGGGAGCAGCGCCAGGATAAGACCCCACTGTGGCAGCGCTTCCGGGGGCGACTTTCCCACGATCTTCGGATAAATGACGATCACCAGCAGCCCGGGCGTCCACGCGACCATTGCACCATAGAACAAAACGCGCAGACGGCGGCGAGTGTCTGGGGAGCTGGTCATCCCGTACTTCATGCCCATCGCGGTGAAGAACGTGCCGATCAGGACATATCCAAAGATTTGCAACACCACATCCACCGGATGAGTGACTCTCTCGAGAACGGCGGCTGACCGATAGTGGCTGAGATCAAGCGCATATTCGAAAGCGCCTTCCACCGCAAAAATGGCGAACGGAAACGCCATGATCCATTGCATCCATTTCCAGGTCTTGTCGAGCCTGCTACCGGCAGGGAAGGACTCGGGAAAAAACCGGCCGAAGAGGAACATCATGACCGGCAGCATCGATCCTAGCGTGATGTGATAGAAGACGGCAATTTCGCGCCAGCCGGGCGGCCATGCCTCCGCTTTGTAGCTTTCAAAGATGTGGGGAAACGTCAGCATAAGGGCCAGCAGCAGCCAGGCCATGGGATCGCGCGGTCTCTGGAACGCGACCCAGAATCCGAGCAGAACGCAGACTCCCGGCAGCAGGAAGTACAAAGTGGACTCAGCGAGAATTTCCCAGTAGTCGATCTGTTTCGGGCGCACCGGGAGGACGACGGTGTGCTCGGCGCCGCCAGAGTCGGCGGAACGCATGGTCACGCTGATATCGTGCCCGGCCGCCGTCTCTGCCATGGGCTGCGCCCAGTCCCCGAGCCCGTGATAGGGTCGGCCATCGATGGCGAGGATCTCGTCTCCCTTGTGAATTCCGGCCGCTGCGGCGTCTTTGTCGGCATAAGCGACCCGATCGGTGGCGAGTTGCATCGTGAAAAGTGGGACCTTGGTTTTGTCCCAGAGAACGTCGTGCAGATAAGGAATCTCGTAGGCAAGGGTGATCGCGAACAGGAAGGCTAGAACGCAGTATCGAAAGATGGGACGCTTGGTGGGCACGGCGGATATCTCGAAGCCACGAGCGGCCCGAGCGCACGATTTTACATGATGGAGAGGCGTGCGGGGCGCGCGTCGCTCCACTGGAGGGCCGCACGAGCCTTGCAGGAGATGCCGGTTCATGGCGCCGGTGCTACTACCGAGCAAGGGGTCCTTCGACTGCGTTCGGCTGTCGCCTCACTGCGCTCAGGATGACAAATCTTAAAGTTGTGAGCGACCTCTCAGAACGCGGCTGGCCACAGCGATGACATCGAAGTTCTACGCGGCTGTTTTCGCGGTCCCGCCAAAGAGCGCCATCTGTTCGCCCGCCGTGTCGAGCGGATCGGGATGGGTGCGGCGGGCATAGCGTTCGTAGCGGTTGTGTATGCCGTGCTTGGCTCGAAGGGTCTTCATCAGCTCGGAGAGGCGCTTGCCGTAAGGGGGCGGCAGGAAGGCGCGGTTCTCGTAGCGCAGGCGGTAGCTTGCGACGAGATGAGGAAATTCTTTTTCGAGGAACGGAAGAAAGATCGCTGCGGAACACGGCTTCAAAAAAAGTGGATTGGCGAAGATGTACTTCGCGCCTGCCTTGGCAGCGGCTTCGACGAGAGCTTCGAGATCGCGAGGTGCGTCGGTGATCCCGGGCAGCACAGGCGCGCAGATGACACCAGCGGCCACCCCCGCAAGGTTCAGCTGACGGATCGCTTCGAGTCGGAGATCGGGGCGCGGCGCTCGCGGTTCGAGGATGCGCGCGAGGTCGGTGTTCACTGTTGTGATCGTGATGTTAACGAAGAGCTGGTTGTGCTCGCTGATCTGGCGAAGGATTTCGACGTCGCGAACGATGAGATTCGATTTCGAGACGATGCCGATTTCGAAGCCGCGATGGCGTGCGAACTCTTCGAGGATCGCGCGCGGATTTCGTAGCGGCGCTCGGCAGGCTGGTACGGATCGGTCGCGGTGCCGATGGCGATCTCCTCGCCCTTCTTGACCTTCTTCAGTTCCTGGCGCAACAGGTTCGCGGCATGCTGCTTGACGTAGATCTTGCGCTCGAAGTCGAGATCGGACATCTCCATGAACTCATGGGTATAGCGGGCGTAGCAGTACTTGCAGGCGAACTCGCAGCCACGATACGGATTGATGGCCCACACAAACGGCAGGTTGCGATTGCTGACAACGCGGTTGAGCAGCGAGCGCGTGGGCAGGGTGAAGTACTCGATGTTGTGGCCATCGCGGATGGACTCTCCCTGGGCGGCGAGCCGGGCGATGCCGATGAGGCGGGGCTGGTCGGAGTCGGGGAGCAAAGGGAGGGTGGACATGACGTATTCGCCTTTTGTTCGCCTATGGTATTCGCGGAAAAGCGCGGGTGTCAAGC
>CAVQZP010000052.1:0-178671 GCA_963718505.1 uncultured Acidobacteriota bacterium
CGAATCCGCGAATTAGGTTAGGATCACGGCCAAAGGTACCAAGCCGACGGGCAACCGCAGCACCAAGTCGCCGCGCCTCGCCTTCTTGAGGGCAGGCGTTGCGGGCTGCGCGGGTGTATGGCGAGCCCGAAGGTCTGCCGCAACTCCGCCAGCAGATCGCTGGTCCGCAGGTCCGGCCGCTCGCGGCGCCGTCGGGCAATATGCGCGAGGATCTTCGGCGTCGGCTTTCGGCCCGTGTCGCTTCGGCAGCGGGCCTGCGTGCCGGCCGCTTCGAAGGCGGCAGGCGCCTGATAGACGGTAGGCAGCGAGACTCCGAAGAGCTGCGCGGGGATCGCGACCGGCATCGCCTCGACGCGATGGTGCCGCACGATCTCGTAGCGCACCTCTTGGGGTCGCGCGGATCGAAGAAGCCGCCGTCGCGCCGAGTTAGTTAGGGGTCGACTTCAGTCCGCGAACTCGCCAGCGGCCCAAAATTGCTTCGCGAGCCGGCGGAGTGGAGCCGTCCGGCTTCCGGTTGCATCGCACAAAGCAGACTTATGCGTGCGATACGCCTACCCGCGCATGACTATGGCGAGCGTCGCCCTCTTCCACTCTGCTGGCATGTCCGCTCAGCGACCGCTCGAGTTCAATGCGTACCCGCGCGGCGGATCGCATCAGGCAGTCTGTCGCCTCCTGAAGCATGTTCAGGCTTTCTGCGTCGGCGGCGGACGCTTGATCGAGAGCGACGAGGAACGACGCCACGTCCCCGGTGACACGCTTGCGCAGCTCCAACGCGATACCGCCGGTTCCGCTGTGTGCGGAAGTTGAGCGGCGTGCTCCCGTCTCGCGCCCGTCGGAACGTCCGACCGGCTCGCCAAGCTTGTCGGCACTCGCCTGCCACTGCCGAGGCGCCACCTCCGAGCGGACACTCGGATCACCACCGGCCGCCGCGTCGCCGCGCAATTTGCCGGTCCGCTTAATGATATAGCGTATGGCCGGCGCGGTGCATGCGTAGTCGCGCCCGATCCGGGCTATTGTTTCGCCGCTTTCATATCGAGCGACAATCTTCCGCCATTCGCTGTGCGGAATCTTACCCTTCTCTCGTTTTTGTGTCATTTCATTTCCTACCCCTGCTCGCCTGAGCAGCTTGAACGCTATGGGTTTAGCAGCCCGCGCTTCGTCTATCAATAGAGAAGCTGCTGGCGGCGGCGCGACTACCTCCAACATACGGTTATTAACCAGAGCCTCGCGCAATTGCCCTGCCCACCGTATCAACACTGTGCGACGCAAAGCGTCCGACCCACCCGTGCTTTATTTCTTATCCGCTTCTTTTGTTTAAGTCGCATAGGGAATAGACACCCTGCCGCCGCGGCTCGTGCCCTTCCTGGCCGTCTTAACGACGAAATTGATACTATGCCGGCCGAGACAATACTGCCAATTCCGCGAAAACGCCGGTGCAACCGTGGCTAAGATTCCACACGCTGTTATAGCGATCGTAAGGCGCCACACCACAATCGTTGCGATGGTCTCGTCATTCTCTTCATCGAACTTTACATGCATGTTCAGCCAACATCCTCCCTCATCGAATTCGAATCCCAGAACTGGCACCTGGCAAATTGTACTCTTCGACGGACGTCCAAATCGCGGCGATCGTCTTTTGCATCAGCCATCGTCAGACGGCGGAAGTGACACCACTCATCCCCCTCCCTCATAAGAAAACTTGGCCACGCGGTGTCGCCCTAAGTTTTTCATCAGTTAGACGGATGGCTCTCGGTTGCAAAAAGCGCGACTTACTCGCCGCCTCCACCGACGGTCTCGACAAAAACGCCCATCACCGCCGTACCATTCTACAGCCGACACTCCTTACATGAGACGGTCATCACACCGCCTGTAAAACTAGAGGCAAAGCATAAGAGGCTGACCGAAAAATAAGTTGAGTGATTTCAGCGACCTGTGATTTAGTCGTGGTTGCGAGCTACGACGGAGTCAGCGATGGCCTGGACTGAAATCACTCGGCTGAAGTATCGGCGAGATGGGCTGCGCTACGCAAGCGATACGACGGACGAGGAATGGGCGTTGATCGACCCTCTGTTGCCGCCGTCGGGCCGTCGCGGCCGGCCGCGGCAGACCTCGCTACGGAGCGTCGTGAACGCAATCTTCTACATAGCGCAGAGTTGCTGCCAGTGGCGCATGCTGCCGAAGGACTTTCCGCCGTTCACGACAGTGCAATACTATTTCTACGCCTGGCGCAACGACGGCACATGGCTGAGCATCAATCACGCGCTGGTGATTCGCGCCCGCGAGATGGAAGGGCGCGAGGCGAGCCCCACGGCCGGGGTCATCGACAGCCAGTCGGCGAAGACGACGGAGGCGGCCGGTCCCCATGGCTTTGACGCCGGCAAGAAGATCAACGGCCGCAAGCGCCATCTGCTGGTCGATACGATGGGACTGCTCATCGCCGCGATCGTGCATCGCGCTGACATCCAGGACCGTGACGGCGCGCCGTTGCTGCTCGCCACCATGCGCAGCGCGTTCCCCTGGCTGCGCCACATCTTCGCCGATGCCGCCTACGCGGGGGGCAAGCTTCAACAGGCGCTTGCCAAACTCGGCGACTGGACCTTCGAGATCATCCGGCGCTCCGATACCGCCAAGGGCTTCGAGCATTTGCCGCGACGGTGGGTCGTCGAGCGCACCATCGCCTGGCTCAACCGCAATCGTCGCCTCGCCAAGGATTTCGAGGCCACCGTCGAAAGCGCGCAGGCTTGGCTCTTCATCGCCAGTGTCAAGCTGCTCTAGCGACGCCTCGCCAGGCCGTGACAGAACGCGGAATTATGAGTTCAGACTCTAAGCTAAGACGCGCTTCAGAGATCCCAGCCTGGTTCTTTATGTGCCGCGTACCCGCGGGCCTCGATGTGAGGCAACGCGTTACCGCGATACGACGCTGCGGCCCAACGCGCCTTTGTGGAACCGCATTGGCAGTGCAAGAAGCACACAAGTTTCTATCGAGCTCCTGCGCCGAAGGACGACATAGAGGCTCGCCTTCCACACCAGGGTCACGACAACCGTGGCGATCGCGGCGCCAACCTGCCCGTAGAGTGGCACAAGCAAGCAATTCGCACCTATATTGACGAGGGCAAAACCGATGTTGATGGAGCTGGCGGTCTTGTGATGGCCGGTCATCAATAGCACTTCGAGTACAGGGCCAAAGAGCTGGTCGGCGACACGCCCGCTCGATAAGATCAGTGTGGCGACGTACGCGCCAACGAAGCCCGGTCCAAATATGCTCAGGATTCGACCGCCCTCGGCTATCAGCACCAGCAACACGCAAAGGCCGGGTACGACCGTCAGGCTGTTGGCTATATTTACGGTGCGCTGAACCTGGTCGGCTCGACGCAGCGCGTGGAATTTGGCAATGCTCGGCAACGCGACATATATGGCGACACCCCCGCATACCGTTGCCAATTCGGACAATCGGCGTCCGACCTGGTAAAGCCCGACATCGCCGGGCGGCGCGAAGGCACCGAGGATAAGGATCGAAGTCTCCGAGAAAACAAGTGAAATAATGGGCGATGTCATCATAAACAGGGAAATGGAAAGCCAAGCCTTGCCGCTTCTCGCTGCTATTGAAAAGCGCCGCGGCATCCGGATACAAAACTCGAAGCGACTAACAATGATTGCGGCCAATACGATCACCGGAACGAGATTACCAATGATGTTCAGGTAGAGCGCCGTGTCCGCCGTGAGCCCTGCCCCGATCGCGCCGAGCGCCAACGCACCGACGAGCACGATCACTCTGGGCCCAACGTTCTCTAGTGCGAAACTGAGAACCGGTTCGCCCAGCGCGACCAGCGCGGGCGCCAAGAACGACAAGAGTGCCAGCGTCACCACCATCCCAACTATCGCCAAAATCGGGAAATCGTACTTCCCCGACAACGCTGTCGTATGCGCTATCACGTTGTGGCCGATCACCGCCGAAAGGACCGACGACAGCGCAATGACAAGAACTCCGAACACGATGAAGCGACTCAATAGGACGTTCTGTCTTCTTACCGTATACCGCGCTACGATCTTGTTCGCACTGTCGCGAAATCCCAACGTGGATGCAGCCGACAGCACAAACGCCGCGGACTGAATGAAGGCGAGCCGCCCGTATTCAGCGGCGCCCAACTGCCGCGCTAGCACCACCGCCACCGCCATGACCAGCGCTAGACCGGCTGCTTTGAACGCCATTGATACCACGCTGCTACGGACGAGAGAAAGGCTGTCGTCGCGCCACCAGCGTGCCAATCCATCGACGCGCTTCGTCACCCGTGGCCACCCGCTGAAAAAGCCGAGTGACGCGTTGCTGCTAATTTCATTGTTTCAGATCCCGTCCGTTGGTCCCGTTAACCCGCCAAAGCTCTTAGGATCCCGAGCAGCCGTCGGTGCCGCGCCTTATCTGCCACGCGCAAGATCTCGTCGAGAAGGTCCCTGGCGCCTGGCTCACTTTTGTCAGTGCCGCTTGGGCTCGATGCCTCGCCGGTCAGATCACGTACCGCCGCGAGTAAGCCTCTCTGCCGCGCGTGCCGCATTGCCCGGTACTTGCTGTCGGGCATCGCTTTTTGGTGCGCGGGCGCGAAGTTCGCCGGCATATAGGCGATATCCGCTTGATCGAACATGGCAAGGTCCTGAGCTGAATCACCAATCGCCACAATGGGGCGCTCCAAGTTGGCGAGCTGACGCTTGACGAATGCGGTTCCACTGCCTTTGTCTGCGCCCTTTTGTATGAAATAGGAGTCCGCGTCGCGTGCAATAAACGATAGGCGATCGAGTTCGAAGCGGCGAAGAAATTCCTTGAGCTCACCCTCGCTCAGCCCGACCGTGACGTCGCCTCTGTAACGGTAAGTGCGGACCGACCACTGATAGCCTGGATCTACGAAGACGCCCGGCATATCTGCGAGCTGGATACGACACTGGTGCAGCTGACGGTGCGCCTCCTCGTCGATCAGCGGCAAGTCGATATTTTGGATGGCATCGAAGAATGCGCTGCCGTACTCGGCGATGCCGCCAGGAAGTGAATAGATTTGGCAATAGTTTCTCACATGTTGTAGGCTTCTTCCGGTATTGAGCACCACGGAATAGCCGTGGGATTTCAGCAACCGCAGCGCTGCAAGACCGTCAGGCGTCGTGTGCTGGAAGAGCGGCCCGAAGAGCTCCGAGTCGAATACGCCATCGATATCCAGAAGGAAAAGTTTGGGCAGCCATGTCGTCGGCTCTTCCTTCGAATGCCGAACGCTGTGCCGGGCCATTTGGTAGTTGAGGAAGTTGCGGGCAGCGTTGTATCGGCTGTTCCAAGCCTCTTGCCGGTCACGCGAGGAGCCGCGAACGACACAGTAGGCGGCAGTCTGCATGGCAAGTAATCCGCAGAGGAGCTTATACAACGGCAGTCGTTTATGCATCCCAGCATCGCCGCTTTCGCGCACATACCGCTCGAGCATCACTTTTTCTTCGCCCGTGGAAATGTTGAGGTCGCGCAGGGCACACGCCAGGTCGTAGCAGGGATCGACCACGTCCGGTTGCGCTCCGCCGAAGTTGTGGTGTTCGAAATCGGCCTTATAGAGGCGTCCATTGGACGCGACCCAGTCTGCGCCAATCCCCCCATCCACCAAGGTTGGCAGCGGTGTCACATACGGCTTTAACCTAGCCTTGAGTCCGAAGGCCAAGAGCGGACCGATGGTATGGCCGTAAGGCTCGCAGAGAGCGCGCAGCAATGTGTCCCAGCCCGTTCGGCGGTAGCCGACGGTCCCGAAGCAGGGGTCTTCGTCAAGAGACAAACGGGTTGCTCGAGCCGCGACGTATGATGGAACGATGTTCAGGATTTCTCTTTCCGTCGGGTCCCTACCGGCATCATCGAGGGCGCCGACCCACTCGGTAAAGAGCAGCCCGCAGCGCGTTCCGACGATCGGGGGAACGAACTCGCGCAGGCGCCGACCCGCAATGGCAGCGTGGTAGCCGAGCCACCCCCAGCCCACGCTCTTGGCCAACACGTGTCGTTCAACCGGCGGCGCGCCACCGCGCGAAAGCCGCACTCTATAGACTCGTTTGGACCGGACTTCAAAAGTTTCGGACAATCGAGCGGCTAGTTGCACGTTCAACTGATCGACTTGCGTCGAGGCTTGGAGGCGGATGTCGGTCCACCCCTGCTGCGCATAGAGTTCGCGAAGGATGCAGGCGATCGCCGCATCATCTCTCAGCAGCCGGCGCTTATAAAGGTCATCGAAGGAAAGCACGATGGCCCGGACCATCGGCACCGCCCGAGTCCAATCCAACTGCGCCGGATGGTCGGGCGCGAGGACGATAATCTTCTCGGGCGCAGTGCCCAGCGTACCGAGAAGCGTCGTCATCATGGCAAACGTGTTACCTGTGTTAGGATGGTCATCCACAATGAGTACGCGCGGCGCCCTCGACAGAAGTTCTGCAATACATCGTCTTTCTCTCGGCGAAAGGCCGTGTTTTGGACGGATCGTTACCCAGCCAAGGACAGGAATCGCCTGCGCAGAGAGAGCGGCTCTAACGAGTGGCGCGAAATAGGCCCCGGCCGTACGTGGCCCAACGATCAGGACCGGTTCGCCACTATGGCGAACAGCGCAAAGAAAGCGTTGTGCGAGAGCGAAAACGTCATGATGCGTCATATCTTGGCAGCGAAATGCCTCGGGAATCCGAGCCCTCCAGCCGAGAAGGGATGCCGGGAGGCCCGCGGTCGACAAGCGTCGTACGGCGGCGGCCAAATCGGCCAGTCGGGTCGGATCTTCGGCGACCAAGATGTCGCAGATGAGATCAACGCAGCGGGCCAGCTCTTCCCGCCATTGCATTGCCCGACGCCGACTGATTGAGTGTACGGGCGCGGCGACCGCATTAAGGCCAGTGTCGATAGCCTCAATTAAGCCGCCCAGCCGGGGCAGGCGGCGAGCGACACGCGAGAGATCGCAAGTGCGATGGGCGAGATAGTCGTCGGTGGCACAGCAAGCGGCGCAGAGAAACAGGTACAGATTCGTCCGCGACTCTTCCCTTTGCCAGCCCGCACGGAGAGAGTCGTATCGGGCGATTTCGTCGCGTACTCGACCGACAAGGTCGAGCACGGTCTGAAGAGGATTGAGGCACCAAGCATAGAAGGAAAAGAAGCTCTCCTCCGAAGGGATTTGCCCCGCGTTGCGCTGGGATTTGTTGTCGTCCGCGTCAGCTTGCTCGGCGGGGGTTCTGGCAAGGTCGCGAACCGCCGTCATGGTTTTCCTGCGCGAAGAGCGAAACGAACATCGGATCCGCCTTGGACGACGAGATCTCGCAACACCCACAACGCGATCTTCGGATTCTTCCTGACCTGTCCAAATGCATACGGGAGCCAGGCGCGGCCGTAGGGTATGTAGATCCGGATCGGCACGTTCATCGCACGGCCGACGCGGATTGCCTCGCGGAAGGGCAATCCAAACAACAGCTCTAATTCGCAGCAGGTGCCGGCGTCGCGCAAGCGTGCCAATGCCGCTTGCGCAGTGCTCGGATCGTGCGTTGCGACCGCGACGTGCCGCGCTCTTCCCGCCAGACGATCGATGACGCGAAGAAAGCCGTTGCGCAAGTCGATTGCGGGCGCGTCGGGGTCCGGCCACTGCCCTTTTACAACACGCACCCGCAAACCGAGACCGGCGGCCTGTTCCGCGTCGAGGAGGCTCCGTCGCCATCGCCCCGGAATAGTGCAACCGAGCTTCGCACGCATCTTCGCGAGTTGATTCAAAATTGAAAACGTCTCGTCGGCGGCTTCTGGGCCCATGGAATTGAAATGGATGCCGACATTCTGTCGCAAGGCCCGCTCGGCAATTTCGCCGACGAGCAGCGGCGAGAACTGCAAATCCAGCGCCTTGAGCGAGACATAGCAGTCCAATTGCTCGGCGGCAACCGCCTCAATACTGCTGAGGCAGCGGCCGGCATTGTCGCCGGGCAAATCCTTCTCGTCGTTCCACGCGCAGATAGTACTTGCGAACCCTTGCGCCGCAAAGCCCCGACACGCATTTACCGCGTCGCCGAGATCAGGCCCGACGACGTAACCGCGGGCGGCGTATCGCGCCAATGCCAGCGCTAGGCGCCGCGGACTGCCGATCATGGCCGCTCATTCTTTCGACGTCGCTTTTTTCCAATGGCCACTGTTGCGTCCCTCGCCAACGACGTCATTCCACGCAGGTTAAGGGGGTAGGCACGAAACGAGACACAGGGGTGCTCGAGCTCTGTCCAATGTCGTATCCAAGATTTGCTTGCGCCGAGGAACTCGTACGATCGGAGCCCAGCCTGGGCCGCGTAGCGAATTGTCTCAACCATCAGCAGAACACCCGGCGAGCACCGCGCAAACTCGTCGGCGTAGCCGATCTTCAACAGCCAGAAGCGATTCCCAGCGACGACCGCAAGTTGCATTGCTGCCGCGTCGCCGCCAATCCGAAGGAAGCACAGTCTCAGCATCCCCCGCTCTGCCGCGGCGGCTGCATAGCGCCGATAGAACTCGCCGAGCCGCGCGTCGAACCGAAGCGCCGTCTTTTCCCGGCCCTTCCAGCTTGCGGCCTCCACCGCATATGCCTCGTCCAGCAACAATGGCAGACGATCAACGGATGGAGACAAGATTTCGCATGTCACCGCTCCCATCTTTTCCCCGATTCGGCGCGAGCGGCGAAGGTCAGAGCGCCGGCCGGTATTTATGTGCCGCTCTGGCTCCAGCCAACTTGCGTCGAGCACAATGAAGGGGCATCCCCGAGCGGGCCGGCAGAACGTCACCGAGTTCCTGCTGCATGCGGTTCTCAGCGCGGCCAAGGCTGGTGAATCGGCGCGGATGCGCCCGAGCACGATCGGCAGGCCTGAACTCGACAGGGCATTTGCCAGCGCATGGACGTCTGAAGCATCGGTGTAAACGAAGTCCATCACTTCAAAGAGTTGCTTTACGCCGAGCATCTCGAGCGGCCCGCCGAAGCGTCTTGGCCGGAATAGCGGCGCGATGGCGGCGGATCGCCCGCTCCCGGTCGCAACGACATAGAACCCTCGCCCACTGCCGAATGTCTCGACATAGCTTCGCGCCCAGAGGTAATGTTGGATGGGACTTCCCCAATCGGCCGCCATAGCAAGCGTGTCCCACTCGCCCCGAATGTCGCCGAAATCCGGGAGGGTACGAATAATTCTGGCGGCCTTACTCGTCCCCGCCGGCGCCGCGGGCTCGGCACCAGCCCAGAACTGCTCCAACTGAGTCATTTCGATCTCCAGCAACGACTTGTTCTGGCATGCATGACGAAAACAAATGCATCTCCTTGTGACACCGCTGTCCTGCCACCGCGGAACCGGTGGCCGTAACCACATTTCTATGGAGCGTGGTCTCGCCTTTTCGGACCTTGCGTCTTACCGCCAGTCGCCTCCATCGAAGACCTTAATTTTTTGATGATAACAACCGCGCGCCGGCGAGTCGACGACACTTTTTATCTTTCTGTCGTCAACGGTTCAGCGGCGCAGGCCATCCGAGCGGACAAAGGCTTCCCCGAGGTTGCCGCAGGGCGGGTAACGGCCATTGCCACTGTTTTATCGATCGATGCTCGAGCGGCTTCGACGAGTTTATTTTCTTTTCATATAGAAAAACGATCACGGTGGCCCCATAATGGGTTTTGTCGGCAGTTGGAGCGCCGTCGGATGAAGCAGGCTCTGAAGCGTGTCGCCCTGCGCGGCCTCGGCCGCCTCGCTGACCATATTTGGGTGCAGGGGCGCGCGATCCTGTGCTTCCATTCCATTCGTGACGACGTGGAGGGTGGCGACAGTTGTGGTACACTCCGCCACCTCGCGATATCGGCAAGCTTTTTCGAAGCTCTCATAGTCGAGCTTCGCAACCGACGCTTCGAGTTGGTTTCGCTGTCGGACGCTGTGGCGCGACTGAGGCACGGTCGGGGCGGCCGGTTCGTTGCGCTCACATTCGATGACGGCTATGCCGACACCTTTACAACCGCCTTCCCGATCCTGTTGCGTCACGCGGTGCCGTTTACCGTGTTTTTGACGAGCGGTTTCATCGATCGGATTATTCCCATGTGGTGGGTGGCATTCGAAATGATCCTGCGCGAGCGCGGCGCCATCGCATTGCCCAAGGAAGCCGTTTCTGCCGGTGCTTCAGTCGACCAGGTTGGCGCGTTTTCCGCCGCCGACGCGCTCGTTAGGCGGCTTCCCCGCGACAGCCTCCCGCGATTTTTTGCACAGCTTTTCGATCTAAATTCGGAAGTAGAGGCGCGCGGTGCGGCCTTGGCAGCGTCCCTAGACTGGGCCCAGGCGAGGGCGATGGCTGCGACGGGGCTCGCCACCTTTGGCTGCCACACGGTGACCCATCCGGCCCTCGCACTGCTCGATCCCGCGAGTTGCAAGTCCGAGATCGTCGACGGTCGCCGCCGCCTAGCCCACGAGCTTGGTGTCGCCCCTGAGTTTTTCGCCTACCCCTACGGCGGCGGCGACGAAATTGGCGCCGAGGCGCCCCGCATCGTCGCAGAATGCGGCTTCGAAGCAGCATTCACCACGTCACGCCGGTCACTACCAACCCCTCTCGGGGAACAGGCAGCCTATACGATACCACGCTTTGTGCCCGAGACCGAAGATTTGCTGGTATCCCGCGCTTATATCTCGGGCTTGCCCTGGGCTCTGCGGGATTTTCATCGCGGCCCGCGGCGCCGCATGCCGCATGGGTAGCGGCCAGAGAAGATGCCGAGACGCGCAACGCAGTTCCGCAGGGTAGAAAACCTCATGTCGGATGTCGGGACGATGATGCGATCGCTTCTTGGTAGCTTCCGCCTATTCTCCGTTTTGAACGAGCGGCTATTCGTCTCAGCGCGTGGCGGTAGCGTGTTCACTCCGACCATGGTGAGATCAGACCCGGCCGTGGGCGCTCGCTGGCGCCGGACCGATTTGTCGATTGCTGCAGCCAAGAGGCCGGACGGCATCGCGGCGACCGATGTCGGCTTGCTTCGATTGGAAATATATGGCTCGTTTGAAGCGGCGGAGACGACGTGGCGTTCCGCCGAGAATCGGTGTCCTTGCTACGTATTTCAAACCTTCGACTGGCTTGCGACCTGGCACAGGACCATCGGCGCCGCCCTGCGCGTCGAGCCTTGCATCGTGCATGTCGCTGATGGACACGGAAGGACCATGATGTTGCTGCCGCTCGGCATTTACCGTCGGCTCGGTCTGTCCTTCTTGAGCTTCCTCGGAGGCATCGTCACGGACTATCACGCACCCATCGTCGAAGCGGACTTCGCCGCATCTCTCGACCCGGTAAGCGTCGCCGAGCTGCTCTCGTGGATCTTGGCCCAAGTCCCCCGCGCCGATGTTCTCGCGCTCGAGCGCATGCCCGGATCAGGCGAGGGTATGCACAATCCTCTCGCAAGCCTGCCTCGAGCGAAGCACGTCTGGACCGCCCACATGGCGATCCTCGGCACGTCCTTCGAGGATTTCAAGCGGGGGCGCAGCGCCAAAATATTCACCGACGCCAAGCGGCAATGGCGGCGCCTGTCTCAGATCGGCGAGACGCGGCTGGACATTGCCCGGACTCCCGCGGCGATAGCCGAAATTCTCGATGTCTTAGCCCGGCAGAAGCGGAGGCGTTGGCAGGAGACCGGGGCACGCGATCTGTTCGGTCTCCCGGGCTACCTCGACTTTTATCAAACCTTGGCCGAACAGTTTATCACTCCAGGGCTTGTCCACCTCTCGGCGCTCAGGGTGGGCCCCAGGGTCGTGGCGGCGCATCTGGGCGCCGTCTTCCGCGGCCGGTTCTATTACCTTGTGCCGGGATATGAGGCCGGCGATTGGGCCCGTTTCTCTGTCGGCCGACTGCTCATGCAGAGCTTGCTCGAATGGAGCATTTCGGCAGGACTGCGCGTGTTTGACCTCACTGTCGGCGATGAAGGCTACAAAGATAAATGGGCCGATCGATCTCTTCCACTCTATGACTATACGCGCGGGTTGACGATCCGCGGCAAGCTTTTCTGCCTTTATCGCGGGATACGCGAACAGGTCATGGCGCGGGCGAAGCGCAGCGAACGGCTGCGGCGCCTCGTGCGACGCCTTTACAGCGCAGCTTAGCCGTCGATCGCTGCGCGCGGGAGATGGTGATGATCAAGGTAGGCCGCCCGCCCGTGCTTGTGCTTTGGGCCACCACTGTTGCCGAGCGCTTGGGGTTCGACAAGGACGAAGCTCTCACCCTCGGCCGCGCCGTGGCCCGTGCGCACAGCCAGGGCCCCGATGCTAAGCCATCGCCAAATCAACTCGAGCCATCGCCGCGGGCGCAACCCGTCGGAAATCGGCCGAAGATCCTATTGGGCTCTAATCCTGACATGGTGAGGTGGCTGCGCGACGACCTGCGACAGGGAGAGGTGCTCGAGGTCGAACTAATGCAGCACACACTGCAAATTTTGCGCACGAGCGGTGGGTTCCGCGCGATCGCTAAAACACAGCCGATCAAGCCCGAAACCGTAAAAAGGTATCTCGGCGCGAAGTTCGGCGACGAGATGGTGCGGGTCAGCACAGCCATGACAGTTTTGGCGGCGTCCTTACCCTGCCATGAACTCTCAGGGCGTGCGCGCGAACTCTACGAGATGCTCCGGCCGAAGAATGGTCTACTGAACCCGGATCTGATCGGCGCTCTCGCTGCACCGGAGGCGCCTGCGCCGTCGCCGGACACGGCGGCGCAGCCGCCCAACAAATACGACGGCAACAAGGCGGTCCTTCTGAAGGCCAGCCGGCTTCGCAAAGCGTTGCGACAGGGGAACCGCCTACCACGCCCGTACAACTCGCCGCAACCGGCGCCGCTCCTTGACGAGCGGCCGCTTTCCGGAGATTGCCGAGGCGAAACCGCTCTGTCGGAACCGGACGCGAAGCGCCATGGGCTGACGGTGCCGCCACCATCTGCCGCGCCCCGACCTGTTCAGGTCACGAGGCGACATTACATTGGATCGCCGGGCTACCCGAGTCTTCCGGTGTTGCTCTTCATCTGTTTGATGGCCACTTTCTTCGGCGGCGCTGGCGGCTGTTATCTTGCTATGGCAGTTCAACATCGGGAGACCCAAGCGGAAATTCGCCGCGCCGTCGACGAAGCGCTTGCCGCCGCTCGCCAGGAGACGCCTATGGTCGCGCACCGCGACGACGAGCGAGCGGCGATGCCGGCGACCAGCAGCGCGTCCGCCACGAGTTCGCCTCGCGTTGAGACGGCCACGCCACTGTCCGGCGCAGCCACGTCTTCGCCAGGACGCTCGAACCATGTAACAGCCGCCGCGGCGGACGGCTCGCCGCTTCAAAGGCTTCTGCAAAGGGCAAAAGAGGAGATCGAGGATCAACGGCTGGATCTGCCCAAAGGCGACAACGCGCTCGAGACACTTCAGGCGCTCGCCGCGGAGTGGCCAGACAGCACCGAGGTAGGGCAGCTGCGTGAACAGCTGCGCCGTAAGTTCTTGTCGCTTTGGTTGAACTCCATTGCGACCAAACAATGGGACAAGAGGGAGCACTATCTTGCTGTGCTAGAGTCGCTTGGTGGCGACGTAGCCCCCATCCCGCCGGGCTACGCCGAGCCGGCGCTCCTCGATGCGACAAGATGAGTGGCCCGATAGCCTCTCCGTTCAGTATGCATTTTTTTGACTAAATCCCACTACCGCCGTCCGCGCAAGAATGCGCAAATCAAATGCCGGCGACCAGTGATCAATATAGAACAGATCATACTCAAGGCGACCTTTCATTTTTTCGATGGTGTCGGTCTCGCCGCGATAGCCGTTTGCTTGCGCCCAACCGGTTATACCGGGCTTGACGCGATGCCGCGCGAGATACCCGTCAATCAATTGCGCATAGTGCTCGTCATGAGCGATTGCATGGGGCCGCGGTCCCACCAACGACATGTCACCCGCGAGGACATTGAAGAGTTGCGGAAGCTCGTCGAGGCTCCTGCGCCGCAGAAACCGTCCGACCCGAGTGATACGCGGGTCTCGGCGCCTGGCCTGAGGGACCGAAGCGTCCGCTGCGGCCGCGGCGTGCATGGTTCGGAACTTGTAGACGATGATGCGCTGCTTGTTGAAACCGAACCGCTCCTGCCGAAAGATGACGGGTCCCCGACTGTCAAGTATGACCAGAACAGCGATCGCGAGCATTAGGGGGGAGAAGAGTGCGAGCAACGCCGCGCTGATGGTGACGTCCATGGCCCGCTTTACGATCATGCGCCAGCCAGCGAGCGGGCGCTTGGAGAGCAGCACCATCGGCAGATTGGTCGCGTTGAGCCCGCGCGGCACGTTGGTCGGGAAGTCGAGACAGAGCTTTATATCAACCGGCAACGTACTCAACGATCGAACCACTGCATCCAACTCCAGCATGCCGGTACTTGGTATTGCTACCGCGATTTCGTCCACGCGGGCGTGGCGGCTGAATTGCATAAGGTCGGCGATATCGGGTGCATCTCGCTCCACCGCTCGCGGTCGAAAAATGCCAAGCACGTGCACGTCGCCCATGGCCGCCTGCTCGATCCGTCGGGCGAGGCGCTCCGCCGGCTCCTTTTCTCCTACCACCGCGACTTCGAACACAAAAATGCCTTGCCGGCGCCAGCGAGCAAGCCAGAGCCAGCACGCCATGCGCAGGCCGACCAACCCCATAAGGCTCGTTACCGCCCAGGTCAACATCCACCCGCGAGATACCTCATCTGCTGTCTTCGTGAAATAGAGCAGCGCGATCATCGTCAGGACACTCGCGGTCCAGCCCAGAGCGAGAAGGCCCAGATGACGGGAACGGCGTCGGAAGCTCGCAAAGCTGTAGGCACGGGCAAGATGAAAAGCATTCGCAGCTATCAAACACGCTACGGCAATTTGCCACCATGTATGTGTCGGCAGCGTCACGGTCGCGTGTCGCGCCCAGTAACTGAGCACACCGGTAAGCGCCACGACAATCTCGTCAGCGACACGCATCGCTCCAAAGAAAATTGTCCGGCTATCGCCAGCGTAAGCCGAAAGGCGAGTGCGTGAAAGGGAAGGCACGGCGACGGAAAATCCGGTCCCGCCAGCGCCGCGTGCCGCTTTCATGCTGTAGTGAATCACTTGGGCGTCTTGAGGCGAGATCACAAGCGAGCCACCTAGGGTTGATCGAGCCGCCTGGATAGATCCGGGCTTTCTTTTCTTTTGTACCAAAACAAAGGAGCTATGTAAACGAACTTGTGAAGGCCGATGCCAACGCCTACACCGGCCCCACTTTGCCGACGCTGGCGCGACGCGCCGTGGTCGCGCGGTGGCCGCAGCCGAAGGCCATCGTCCGGTCGGAAAAAAAGCTATTTACACCCCACGCAAAATGCATAAGATAACATATGTTATAGGCTCCTTACCGGGGGTCGGTAGCTTATGTCCTCACGGACTCCTCGCAGCATGATGCCGATAATCGCCAGCCGGCCTATCGGCGCCGCATACGATCTGGCGGCGGGCGCCTCGGCGCCGCCGTTCGGCACGGTTCCAACGCGATCGATCCCAACGCACACGCGGTTTGATCCACTTCTTCCAAAGGTGTCCTGACCATGCAAGTGCCCCGCGACATCGACCTGCTAGATGTCGTCAAGATCCTGCGTCAGCGTCTTTGGCTGATGGCGACGATCATTCTCGTCTCGATGAGCATTGCCAGTGTCATCATCGTTCGACTCCCTAAACAATACACCGCCGAAGCGACCGTGGTGATGAACAGTCGCAGCAATAAGATAGCCGATCTTCAATCACTGATCTCGAAACCGCTCCTCGGTGTGCCCGCGGCTGACACTTCCGTTCTTCGCACCGAGATCGAGACCATTATGTCGCCGGCGCTTATCCAGCGTGTGATAGAGGAAAAAAACCTGCTCGAGGAGCCTGAGTTCAACCCGCTTCTCGAGCGGCAGCAGCAGGGACTGCTGCGAAGCATCTATAATATCCCGATGGTACAGCAAGCAGTGACGGCAGTGGCCAGGGCGATTGCCGATATGAAGGCTACGTTATCCACGGGCGCGTCGGAGCAGGACGAGCATTCCGCCCCGCTCGATCCGCTACCGCTCACCATGTTGCGAGTACAGGACGCGCTATCGGTTACCACCGACGGTGTCTCATACGTTCTGACGATAAGGTTCAAGGCGCACAGCGCGCGACTTGCGGCGGAGGTGGCCAACGCATTTGCCGACATCTACTTGCGCGATCAGGAAAATGTGAAGCTCGCAACGACCAGAAACGCCGCTTCTTGGCTTGGTACCCGGATCCAAGACCTTGAGGGAGATGTCCTGAAAAGTGAACGTGAGTTCCTCAATTTCCGTGAGCAGAACGGCTTGGCGGAGGAGAACGGATCGACGCTGCTAGACCACCAGATCGCGCAAGTGAATAGCCTTCTAATTACCGCGTCGGCCGACCGGTCTCAGAGGAGAGGCCGGCATCAGGGAGCTTCAGAAGTTGCTGAAGAGCCCGGGTGCCATCGATGGCGCAAGCCCTGTCCTGTCGTCGCCGCTTATTCATCAACTGCGCGTTGAAGAAGCGCAACAGCAAGACCGGTTGGCCGAGTTCGACGCTCATTATCTCCCCAAGCATCCCGTCGTCGAGGAGGCTCGCGCGAGACTGCAAGAGATCAGGGGCAAAATTGACATAGAGATCAAAAAGATCGTCGCCGGACAAATGAGCGACTACAACGCGGCGAAGGAGACAGAGGGAAATCTTAGGCGCCGACTGACCGACCTGCAGAGAGAGCGGGCCGAAATCAATGGGCGCTGAGCTGAAACTTCGGGCCCTCGAGCGGGTGGCTAACGCCAACCGGTCCCTCTATGTCAGTTACCTTGAAAAATTCAAAGAAATCTCACCGCAGGAGCACAGCCAAGAACCGGATGCGCGATTGCTGGCGGCTGCCTCGGTCCCGCTCCGTCCTTCGTCCCCCAATTCACCCATGTTGTTAGGGTCCGCCCTCTTGGCGTCAACCGGCCTGGCCGTCGCCGTCGCCTTGCTGCTGGGATGGTCGCGCAACGGCCTGTACAGCGTCGAAGCGATCGAAGCGCTCGGTCCCGTTCGCAACTTCGGTCTGATCCCCGAACTGGGCCGGCGCACTCACCCCGTGGAACTCCTGGTAGACGATCCAATTTCAATGTATCCGGAGGCGGTTCAAGCCGTGTATGCGGCACTCCAATGCTCGGGCGCGGTTGAGGACGAGCAGGTCAAGCGGCGCAAGAGATACAGCGAGCCAGCAATCGACAGCGCCGGTGATACGCGTGGGCGCATTGTCGTCGTGAGCTCCGCGCTGCCAGGTGAAGGAAAATCCGTCTTTGCCGCGTCATTGGCACGATGCATCGCGCTAGCCGGGAAAAAAGCCCTTCTTCTTGATTGCGACCTTCGGCATCCTAGCGTTGCGCGGTTGTTCAACGACCAGGCGGCCGAGCAATTGTCGTCGATCCTTGCCCACCCGAACAGCCTGTCCGAACGTGTCATACGGGACGGAGCTAGTGGCCTGCACTACATTCCCGTCGCAACGGAACGCTGCGGCGTTCACGCCGTTCTCAATTCGCCGCAACTGGCCTCGATGTTGCACGAAGCGCGGGCGCATTATGATTATGTGGTCATTGACACGCCCCCACTGCTTGCCGTGTGTGACGCCCTGTTGCTGTCCAAGCTCGCTAATATGATGCTGCTCGTTGTGCGCTGGGAACGCACCCCGCGCGCGGTCGTCGGACATGTGCTCAAAGTTTTGCGCGAGAACAAGGTAAAACTCGCCGGCGTCCTCTTAACGCGCGTCAACATGCGCAAGCACGCGCGCTACAACTACGGCGATTTCGGCCTATTTCCACAAAAAGTACGCTGGATACCACGGGTAGTTGACCGAGGAGACACGGGCGGGCGGCGGAACCGAAGCCCACGCGTCACGGGCCCATCCGCTGTCTGCGCCGCTCACGCGGAAGGGGTGTTTTCTACGAGTGGGGGGTGACAGATGCCGGGAACGGGGTTCGTTGAAAAGGCTCAACTTCATCGCGAAAGCCGGTTCGCCGGCTGGCATCTGCTCCTGGCTACCGCCGTTGCCGCGGCCGGCTTCTTCGACGGGTGCTGCACTCTGGGGCAGACCGCCGCTTCGCCCACACCGACATTCTCCCCGGAGGTCGGCGGACCGCGGACAGCCCCGGCTGCCCCGGGCGCCCACGAGTTCGACAAGCGCGGACGTCTCGCTACCGCGCGGCATCGGGTTGAATTTCTTGAACTGGCACGATACTGAACCGAATGATCGCTCTACGTCGACTGCTCGATGGAGTAGCGCAGCGCTCGACGGAATAGTGCGGGATCCCTCGCTTCCAATCTTCCCGCAGAAATCGTTCATTGCGGCGCTCGCTCGCGACGCCGACAGCCTGGCTCTGTTCGGTTTTGACGTCGAACGCGGTATGTATTCGACGCAATGGGGTGGACACTGGGACCATTGGGCGCGAATCCCGCGGGGCACGTTCAGTGGAAAGACGCCACTCACCGCAATTGCGCGCGACGCGCGCCATATCGATCTCTTTGCTCCGGGCGCCGCCGGCGGAATCTATTCTGCGTGGTGGGACGGTCAGTGGCATGACTGGTTCCGAGTCGCTGGTGGCGAATTTTCTGCCCAAGCGCCAATCGCCGCAATCGCTCGCGATGCGAACCACATCGATTTGTTTGCTATCGGTACCGACGGCTGCGTTTACTCCGCGTGGTGGGACGAGACCTGGCATGACTGGTTTCGCATTTTCGACCATACCTTTGCGAAGAATTTGCCGATTGCCGCGATCCGGCGTGGCCCTCAACACATCGATTTGTTCGCCACGGGCGACGACGGAGGGATCTATACGGCCTGGTGGGACGGCGAGTGGCATGATTGGTTCCGGCTCTTTCAACGTTCATTCTCCCCGGATACGCCCCTAACAGCTCTTGCCCGCGATGACACTCACATCGATGTGTTTGCTGTGGGGCTCGACGGAGCCGTTTATTCGGCCTGGTGGGACGGTCATTGGCACGACTGGTTTCCCGTAAGTGCGCCCGGGTTTGCTCAAGCGACGCCGGTTGCAGCGGTCGCGCGTGACCCTGGGCATATCGACCTATTCGCCGTCGGGAGCGATGACACAGTTTATACCGCGTGGTGGGACGGGCAATGGCACGAATGGTTCCGGTTGTTCGAGCGCAGATTCGAACCGACCACGCCGATCGCAGCAGTAGCGCGCGGTGCGAATCGCATTGACCTGTTTGTCGTGGGTCGCGGTGGCGTTGTGTATTCGGCCTGGTGGAATGGCGGATGGCGCGACTGGTTCCCAGTCGAGTAGCCAACAACGGTTGCTACCCAACCAGAACTCGAGCGGGTTTCGAACGAGAGACAAGGATACTTGACGCTTCGTTCCGCGAGTCAGGGGGCGAGTCGCTCGGCAGCACACGCGCGGAACGTACCTCGAGCACGCTCGCGAAAAAGCCAGCGAACATCACCTGCAATCCAATCAGGATCATCGTGCCAGATGGAATGATGAGCCGCATCGTTTCACTTGCCGATAACGGTCCAAAACGTTCGGTGCCCCAGGAACCTAGTGCGACCAGCGCCAGACAAACGCCGGCAAGCACCAATGTCATCCCGCTGACCAACCCCGTCTCTAACGTCGCGGCATCCATGAACCATCTCAATCGCGTCGAAGGCGATACAAAGCCCTCGCGCACGACATAGATCTTGCTGAACACCCAGAACGACATCGCCTGGAAGCCAATGATCATGGCCAAAGAGGCATAGTAGAGCGAGTGGATATCGAAGGTGATGCCACTCACCGTCCGCGGCTGCGGCAGCAACCACATCACACCCAATGCCCCGGCGGCGAAAAGTGCAAAGCCGGGATAAAAAAACAGCCAGCGCGGGCTAAAAAGCAGCAGAAAGCGTAAGTGACGCCAACCGTCGCGCCAGCTTCGCAGATGCGGCGGTCGGTCTCTTCCGTCGGGCGACAACGTCGTCGGTACCTCGGTGATCCTAAGGCCCGCCAAGGTCGCCTTTACCACCATCTCGCTCGCGAATTCCATTCCCGGCGCGCGCAGGTCGAGCCGAAGCATTGCCTCTCTTGAAACGCCACGCAGTCCACAATGGAAATCGCCGCAGGGACTGCCGAACAATAATTTGCCCACGGTGGTGAGCACCGGATTTCCGACATACCTGTGCAGCGCCGGCATCGCCCCGCGCTTTATGTGCCCCCGGAACCGGTTTCCCATAACGAGGTCGTAGCCATCGCGAAGTTTCTCGATGAAGAACTCCAGCCGCTCGAAGTCGTAGCTATCGTCGCTGTCGCCCATAACGACGAAACGTCCTCGAGCGGCGCGAATGCCCCCTAACAGGGCGCTGCCATAGCCCCGCGCCCTCACCTCGACAACGCGGGCGCCACTGGCTCGGGCGATCGCCTGTGAGCCGTCTGTGCTGCCGTTATCGGCAATAACGACCTCGCCGGAGATTCCGCTTCTCGCGAGGAAAGCTCGAGCCTTGGCGATGCAAGTGTCGAGGGTCGCGGCCTCGTTGAGGCACGGCATGAGCACCGTTAGCTCACAAGGCCGCTGCTCAGCCTCTCGTTCGGGCGCCGCGCCGGACGCACGGACCGGGGAACAGTGCTCTAACAGAGCGTCGCTCAAGAATCGCCTCGCATCGTTACCGCGCTTCTTTTTACATAGAAAACATAAGATAGGAAGCTGTCAAGCGAAAAGGTTACGCCCGTTTTTACCCAGCGCCGGAGCGAGCGCCGCGGCCGGTCTTGGCGCTCCGCCGGCGACGAGCAGGCTGCAATCGGCTTTCTTATCACCGAAGGCGTACGACCCATGTTTACTTTTGCAAAGAGATACGATAACAATACAAAGGTACGTCGCTCCTGCAGCCGGACGATGCGGATTGATCGATGCCATCCTGTTAAGCCCCGCCGTCGGCGCTCGCTGCCTTCATGGAGGGGCTCGCGGCGACACGGGGGCGCGCCCCACGGCCCGGCAAATTCGCGTGACTTGCGACCGAAGAGCCGCGCCGACCGTGGCTGGTCACGTCACTGCCAGCGCGGAGGTAGCGGACCGATCGGCTGAACCGGCGCAGGAATGAGTGTGGAAACAACGCGCCCTCTTCATCTGGCCGGCGCCACGGCGTTATGGGACCGCATCAGCGGCGGAGGAACCGGATTAGTGATCGATGTCAGCATCATTGTTCCGACGATGCGTCGCCAGGCCTTCCTGCCCGAGCTTGTCGCGCTGCTCAATCGCCAGGTGGAATGCGGCGGTGTTCACGCGGAGCTGATCATTGTCGACAATTGTCCCGAGGAATCGGCCAAGCAGGTTGTCATGGAGCTGCAGCGGAAGTACGGCCCGGCCGTGCGGTATTGTGCAGAAAAGCGTCCCGGGGTTTCCCATGTTCGAAACACTGGGGTGCAGGCTGCGCGCGGACACATCATCGGGTTCATCGACGATGACGAACTACCGACCGACGGTTGGCTCATGTCAATGCTCGCCTGTCGGGCGCAATATGGCGCCGATGTCGTCCTTGGGCCGGTTTATCCGGTTTTTGATATTCCCGGCGCTTCGGAGGACGCGTTCCTGCGCAAGACCTTTACCCAGACCTCCGACCGACCGACGGGAGCGCTTGTTGAGCCCCGGTCGCCGTTGCGGGTCCTGCTCCGGCCGGCGTCGTGCTACCGGACCATGGCGACAAACAACGCGCTAGTTGAACGGCGGCATTGCGTGGCATCGGACGAACCGTTTGCGCCGGCACTCGGTCGTTTGGGCGGTGAGGACCTGCTGTTCTTTCATAACCTCTATCTATCCGGAAAAAAGGTCGTTTGGTGCCGCGAAGCCGCCGTGTTCGAGCGCATTCCGCACGAGCGGCTGAAGATGGGCTATGTGCTGGGCAGGCGGTTTCGCGACGGCCAGATCACATCGGCCACCTGCCTGATGACCACACCGCGGCAATACCAGCGCCTCATCCTATCGATGATGGTGGGGGCCATTCAAATGATGGTTGGCGCCGGATCATGCCTCGTCCTTTCGCTCGCGCGCAGCCAAAAAGCCAAGGCAGCAATGTGCTCGACCGCAGCGGGCGCTGGCAAGCTATTGTGGATGAGGCGCTTCCACCATAGGACCTACGGGCTCGCGGACGCGACGGAGCCGTGCCGTGCTACCCCGGCTCGCGTGTCGTGACGGGACCACTGCCGCGGATGGAAGCGGCCTTCGCCACGCCTGATCATCGGTCCCCGACTTTCGATCGCGTTCAGTCCGCATCCCGGCGCGCGCAGCGACTGATCCGCCAGCAGAAGATCGTCTTATGGATAAGCGGTCAGCTCGCCTTCGCTTTGGTGATCCTTTTTTGTGCCGATGCCCGGCAGCGCAGAAGACGGGAACGCGTTCTTTCGCTTCGCAATACTCGTGGCATTAACCATTGCCGTCGTCGGGCTGGTGCACCGGATCGCCGCGGCCATGCAACTCCTCAAGCGGGCTTGGCCGATCTGCGCGCTCTTCGTGTGGCTTTTGATCACGTCGCGGTGGTCCGCTTATCCCGATCTCAGCGTGCGGCGCACAGTCGCCTATGTCTTTATCTTCGCGATTTCCGTGTCGCTGGCGGTCAGCTTCGAGCGTGCAATGGATTTTCAGCGGCCTCTCTTCAAAGGGCTCGTGCTGGTCTTCCTCGCTAATATCATCTCTTCGCATATGGTCGCGCCGATAGACGCTGAGATGGGGGTAAACGGGATTTATGCGCAAAAGAATGGAGCAGGCGCCCTCGCCCTCTATGTAATTATCGTCGCGACATCGGCGGTCATGCTCTATCGTCATAAGTTGATGAAGCTCTTTTCGGTGGGCGTGGCAATACTTGCCTGGGCCTTTTTAATCTCTACCCACGCTAAGACGTCGATAGCGACCGCGGGTGTATTGTCAGCCGGCTTGCCGCTGTTGAGTTATCTCCTGTCGCGGCAAACGCCACATAAAGTAATCGCGACGGGGGCATGCGCGTTCTTGCTGGGGATGTTTCTTTTATCGGTGCAGCTCCTCGACATCACAGGAGAGCAATTGGGACAAGCAGTTTTTAGTGACCTCACTTTTACGAACCGGACGTATATCTGGGACGCTCTCTATCCGGAGATTGCCCGTCATCCCTGGACGGGTACAGGCTTCGGTTCCTTCTGGGGGACGGGGCAGGCGCTCAACCCGATCACAAATGCTCGTCCTGACGCTTTCTTCATGACGGCTAGTGTTATCAATGAGGCGCACAACGGCTATATCGACATTGCATTGCAGGCAGGCTACGTGGGACTGACCCTTACGGTATTGATTATCACGCGGGCCGGTTGGAGGTTTTGCTCGGTGATTGCGGCGCCCCAGGCTCGTCGCGAGGACCGCATAGCCTGCACGATGTTGCTCGGCCTCGTTGTGGCTCTTGCGGTGGCGAATTTTACAGAGAGCGAAATCTTCTCGCCCTCAAATCCAATCGGTTATCTTTTTGTCGTTATCGCCGTTCAGGCTGAACGCTGGCGATCAGCCTTGCGGAGGGATTGAGCCTTGCCGAGGGACAGGCGACATCGGCTTCCACTGCCGACTTCGGCAAGCAGGCGGTAAGCCGAGAGAAGCCACTACCGCGGCATGGCCCACCAGGATCCATGCCGGGCTGCCCACGGTATCTTGCCGAACCCTCGCATGGCGGAGAGGCGCATATAGTCTGCGTCCTCGGACCGGACTAGAAGCAGACCACCATAGCAGGCCATCCGGCACAAACCCTGCCCAACGCCGATGGCGAGCAGCATCAGTTTGGTGATCGCTCGCCAGCGACTGTTTTTGACGAGCGCTCTCGCCAGGTTCCGCGAGCCGCGCACCGCGCCATGCGTGAGAAACTCCATCGTCGTGCGCCGCTGAGAGACGATCTCATAGGCGAGGCTGTCCGCCGACCACACGACCTTGGCATTCTGTCGGCCGAGCCGCAGAAAAAAGTCAGTGTCCTCGCCGCCATTGCCGAAGGCCGGATCGAAGGGTTCGTCGCTGTCGATGCATGTGGCGCGCCGCAACACCGAATTTCCAGCTCCGGCGCCCGGAATGTGTCCGCTTCGTTTCACCCGTACCGGACTTCCGTCCGACAGGTCCAGATCGCGTCGATAGATGTCCAGTGCGCGAGCATCGACACGCTGACGTGGATCCTCCGCCACGGGCGCAATCGCGCAGACTAGGGCATCGGCCGCACTCTTTGTCATTCGCCGCATCACGCAGCCAAGCCATCCCGGCGACAGCCGCATGTCATCATCGACAAATGCGATCAGCGGTGCCCGAGCTGCAGCGACCCCTGCGTTGCGGGCAAGGGCGATGCCGAGACGTGCCTCAGTCACGTATCGGATCTCAATCGGCGAATTCAAACTGAGACGTGCGACGATAGGTTCAGCAACCGCGTCCGGGCTGTTGTCGACGACCACGATCTCGACCGCATAAGTTTCTATATCGCGCAGCGCCAAGCAGGAGCCCAGCGCCTCCTCGAGGTGCTCCGGGCGATTCAAGGTGCATATAACGATGCTTATGTCCGGCACCACCATCGCTTGCCGTTCGCTTCAACCAAAACTGTCGTGTGCTGTCTATCATGTTATCGGCAAAAGATCAATACGCTGCTCTTTTCTGTACCACCTGCAGGGAAATGACTTGCGACGTGCAGCAAATACGATAAGAATGTAACAGCCCTGGCGGGAAAATCCGCCGTGACGGAGGTCGATCGTCAGATGTTTCGAGGCCCGCATGTATCGGCGGTATTGTCCGGCCGCTTTGTTATCCTTGGCTTGCTTTGCGCGCCGTCCGCGCCGCCGGGGTCGCTTTCTGTCGCCACTCCGCCTCGGCAGGTCGAGTGCCCACCGTTGATGGGCATCAATTTGGCCGGCGCAAATTTCGGGTTGCAATATTCAGATTGGCCCGGAAGGTACGGCGTCGAATATGTCTATCCTCCAGACCACGAGCTCGACTACTACAACAGCAAACACCTGACGTTGATCAGGCTTCCGTTTTCGTGGGAACGCGTCCAACCGACACTGTTCGGTCCGTTGGACCGCGACGAGGTAAGGCGGATAAAGAGCTTCGTCGAACTCGGCAAACATCCGAGGCATGAAGGTTATCCTCGATGCGCACGACTTTGGCCGTTACCGCCCCTTCGACGAGGCCACCGTCATCGGATCGTTGGCAGCGCCTATCGCGAGTTTTCAAGATTTCTGGACCAGGATGGCCGCGGAATTCGTCGGCGTCACTGGAGTTGTAGGCTACGATATCGAGAATGAGCCCCACGACATGGGAAACCCCGCGACGTGGCCCAAAGCGGCGCAGGCGGCGGTTGACGGGATCCGGTCCGTCGACAGGAATACCCCCATCATCGTCGAAGGCGACGGGTGGAGCAACGCCGCGCACTGGCAGTCGATCAACAGCGCGCTCGCCATCAACGACCCGTCATACCGTATTATCTTTTCGGCGCACGTCTATTTCGACCATGACGGGTCCGGCAGGTATGTGAGCCCCTACGATCAAGAGCACGCCTATCCCGAGATCGGCTCGGAACGATTGCGCCCCTTTGCCGAATGGCTGAGACAACATCAGTACCGCGGGTTTGTCGGAGAATACGGGGTTCCTGGAGATGACCCCCGGTGGCTCGTGGTTCTCGATAGGTTTCTGGAGGCCGTTCGCAAGGAAGGCCTGCCCGCGACCTATTGGGCCGGGGGCCCTTGGTGGGGCGACTATCCGCTCTCGGTTGAGCCGATGAATGGCGAGGACCGACCCCAGATGGCGATTGTTGCGAAGTATCCGACAATGACAACCAAAGTTGCATTCTCTTCCGGAGAAATCCAGATGAGCGCCCCCAGCCAGCCAGTGACCGGCCGGCCGACGAGACAAAGTCCGCCTGATCGTTTCTTTTCTGCGTATCATCTTTGCATTCCAACCGGTGGGTCCCGCGCCATCGGGGTCGCGCATGCGAGGTTCAGATCGCAGGGCGCCGCAAGCGCGCCGCGCCCGGCGTCCTCTCGGCGGCCGGCCGCGTGGCGTTGCCAGGAGGGTGCCGGGTGCGACCGCGGCTTTGTATGCCCGATCAACCCTTTGCCGCCCCTCGACGTACCTCGCAGAGGGGGCCGCGATGCATAATCTCGTTCCGCTCCTGGCCTTTGTAGCCATCCTGTCCATTGGCAATCTGCTGTTCAAACTCAGCGCGAAGGCCCTGAGCGGCAGCTCTCTGTCGGGGGGCGTCCTCCTCGCGCTGCAGCAGCCGGCGTTCTACGCCGCGATCGTTCTCTACGGCGCTTCCACCTTTCTTTGGGTGTGGATCCTCTCCCGCATGCCGCTCAGCTCCGCCTATCCATTTATGGCGCTACCGATGGTCATTGTTCCTGTGCTGGCCATTTTTCTTTTCGGCGAAGCACAGGCGGCAAGCTATTGGCTGGGTGCGGCGCTCATCGCGATCGGCATAGTGGTGTCGCAGGCATGAATCGAGCAGGCGCGCTTGAGTTTCCCGGGCACGCGCAACGAGGCCGAGATCCTCAGATGCGGATACGCGCGCTCGATTCGCTGCGCGGTGTCGCAGCGCTGACCGTCGTCTTTCATCACGCTCTCATCACTCTTCCAGAGGAGCTCCGAAACGAGACCCGCAGCCTGCTTGACCTCGAGACATGGGAACACCCCTGGACATGGTTGCGATGCTCTCCTCTCTGGGTTTTTGTCGCCGGCAGGCCCGCTGTTTTGCTATTTTTCATTCTGAGTGGCTTCGTCCTTGCCTTGCCCTTTGTGCGGGGCACGCAGCCAAGCTACGGCAAGTATTTGGTGAAGCGCTTTTTTCGGCTCTACCCGCCGCTCGCCGTAGCCGTCCTGCTTTCCGCGTGCTTGTACACCGCGATCGAGCCGCATTGGATCGAGAGCTCGAGCCGTTGGTTCAATCAAGACTCCTGGTCCGCTCCCGCGAGCGCGGCACTGGTATTCGACCATCTAGCGCTTTGGAATGAGAAGTTCTCGTTGGACAATGCGATGTGGAGCCTCGTGCCGGAAGTCCGCATGTCCATCATCTTCCCGTTGCTGGTGTTTTTTACGAGAACGCAGGCGGCCGCTTCTCTATTGGCTGGCGTTGCTCTCTACGGTCTTGCGGCGCTCCTCGCGGTGATTGCCCCAGGACCGGCGGCGGCAAATATTGGCATGACGATAAAGTTTGCCCTTTTTTTCGTTATGGGCATTTCTCTCGCCATCCATTCAGGTAAGGTGACCGAATACGCCAATCGCCTCAGCGCCCGAACCAGGATGGTGCTTTGGGCAGGGGCGCTTGCGACACTGGCGCTTCCAGATAGGACCCCCGGCGTCGATCTGGCGTTTGGCATCGCAGCTGCGGGCATCATTGTCTTGACGCTAACCTCTGTGCGCGCGACTTGCCTGCTCGAGCGCCGCGGTTTTGGGTGGCTAGGCCGGGTCTCGTACAGCCTCTACTTGGTACATCTTCTGGTGATACTGACGATGGTACACCTCTTCGACGGTCTAGCGCCGATTACGGTTACTCTCGCGGCCGCTGTCCCGGTGTCTCTCGCGGCCGCGCATGTCATGCATCAATGCGTCGAGGCCCCGGCCATGGCACTTGGACGCTATCTGATAAGTGCCGGAGCATCGCGGTCGATGCGAACGAGGGTCGGCGTAAGGTTGACTAGATAGCGAGCGTGACCTTGCCCATGTTTTCGGTCTTTGTTGGTTGGTTGTTTGTGTCGCGATAGATTGGAGCGGACGCGTCTAGGGCGATCGAGGTCGTAGTAATGGCTACAGTGCCGGTAACAGCGCCATTCGCCGGGTCCCATCGCCGGCGCGCGTGGATGAGCTCGAGCGTGCTTGCCTCGTTGGTCGTCGCCGCGTTAATGCTATCCTTCGTTGCGGCGATCAACCGCTCGCCTCTGCCGTTTCCGGACAGCCGTTCCTACTGGGTCGGGGGCCAAGCTGCGACGCGGCTGGCGGTGGCGATCGTCGATCGCCAGTTGCGACATCCGGCGCCGGCGGCCGCCGGCGCCAGCGAGAACAGCGGGGCTCACGACGCTCGCGACACGATAAGGGCTGCCGCAGGCGTACGCTCGGCTTTCTATAGTCTGTTCCTCTACCTATCAGAAGAGGCGTTCTCCTTTTGGGGAGTGGTGCTCTTGCAGGCGATGTCGGTCGCGTATGCCGTGCAATTGCTGTTTCGCGTGTTCGCGCCGAGCTCCTCGCTGCTCGACTATTTGGCCGCGATCGCCGTTATTTGTCTCTGCACATCCGCTCCTTGGGTTGCAGCGGAGCTAATGCCGGACGTGTTCACCGGCGTCGTCATCGCGATTAGTATCGTTCTGCTTCTTTGCGGCACGCAGCTGTCTCGGATCGAACTGGGACTCCTCATGTTGTTACAGGCATTTGCGATCTCGACGCACACGTCTCATTTGCTTGTCGCACTTGCACTGTTCGCCGCCGGAGTGTCACTGGCCGCATGCGCACGGGCCACGTGGACGGAATGTCTCGTTTTGGCATCGCGCCTTGCAGCGCCGATTATTCTCAGCCTGGTAGGCACCCTGCTGGTGGGTTTGGTCGGCTTCGGCACGCTGTCGCTCACTCCTCAAAGCCCGCCGTTCCTTCTTGCTCGCGCATTGGAAGATGGTCCGGCAAGGCTCCTCCTCCACGAGAGCTGTCCCGGCAGCGGTTATGTTATGTGTCAATACCTCGACGCAGTGCCGGAAGCCAACACCGACTTTGTTTGGTACTTTCTTTGGGCACCTAATAGCGTGTATATGAGCGCTGGCCCCGATATCCGAGAGCGATTACGTCATGAGGAGGTGCCGCTGGTGCTCGCGGCCATAGAGCGCCATCCGTTCGAGCAGTTAAAGGCGTCGGCGTCGAACCTGCTGCGGCAAGTTGTCGATTTCGGTGTTCACGACATGCATTGGGGCGGGAGTGTCGCCGTGAACGGTGAGGATTATGTTTGGCGGCAAGGGAAAAGAGATGCTGCACTGTTGGATTACGTCACGGTCATTCACTATGCGGCGGCAATATCCGCGATCGCTATCCTTGGATTTTCCAGCGCAACGCAATCACGAGTTGGACGCGGCTCAATCCCAGGCCAGAGATTATTCTCTTCGGGACGGAAGAGGGCACTGCCGAAATCGCCCGCGCACTCGGCCTTCGGTACGTACCCAGCGTGAAGACCAACCAGTGGGGAACACCGCTCGTCAGCGACCTGTTCGGACAGGCCGAGGCGGTCAGCAGCGGCTCGGCTCTCTGCTACGTGAACGCTGACATCCTTTTATTCGACGACTTTCCGCAGGCAATCGCTCGCGTCTCGGCCTGGAGCGATCATTTCCTGATGGTGGGACGCCGCACCGATGTTGACATTACCGGGCCGGTCGATTTCGCCGGGGATTGGGACACGCAGATCCGCAGGCGCGCTCAGAGCGAGGGCAAGCTTCAGATCGCGCGCAGCGTCGACTACTTCGCGTTTTCTCGCGGACTGTATCCGGAGATGCCGGCCCTCGCCATCGGCCGATTCTGGTGGGACAACTGGCTCCTTTGGAAAGCGCGTTCGCTCGGCGCCAGGGTGGTCGATGCCTCCAAGGCCGTAATGGTGATCCATCAGAATCACGACTACTCGCACACGGCCTACGGCCCCAGCAAAGAAGAGATGATGGCCAGCGAAGAATGCATCCTGAACGCCCGCCTCACCTGCGAACAGAACCCCGGTGATTACGACGAAGGCTTCTTCTGGCGTTACGCGTATACGATCGACGATGCGACCTACAAGCTGACACCCGACGGAATTCGCACCAATCCTCGCCGCCTGTGGAAGCAATTCAAGCGTTACTCTTCGCGGCCGCTCGGGATGGTGAAGTTAGCTCGACGTGCCCTCTCTGCCACGCCTCGCCCCGCAACGCCCAAAAACGCTGTTCCGAGGAATTCGTAGATGGGCAGCGTGCAGCGTCTTTTCGGCAAGCTCGGCGGAAAGAAGAAATCCCAAGCGCCGACGCCTCTGGCCGAAGGACTTCCCTACCCTGTGCAGGTCCGGCGCCGAGTCTATGAGGAGGAACGCGTCCGCAAGCGCGGCGGACTCCAAGTGTTCGATACGCCGGAAGCCCTCGCGCTGAACGACGCGCGCATGACGCATCTCGAATCGCTCGGCCTCGGCCTGGCGGGCAAACGCGTTCTTGATGTCGGCGCCGGAGTTGGCCACCTCGCCGTGCGCCTGGAAAAGATGGGCTGCTCGGTCGTCTGCGTCGAGGGTCGCCCGGAAAACGTAGAGAGCCTGCGCCAACGGTATCCGCAATTTGAGGCGCACGTCGGAAACGTGCAAGCGGAGCCGCTCACGCACCGGCCAAGTAGACGTCGTCTTCTCCTACGGCTTGCTTTACCATCTCGAGAATCCCTTGCAGTCTCTGCGCAACATGGCCGCTGCCGGCAGCGACATGCTGCTCCTCGAGACGATCATCTGTGACCACAACCTGCCCATCGTCCGCATCGACGACGAAAGCAAAGACTTCAATCAGGCGCTGGCGGGGATCGCTTGCCGCCCGTCGCCACATTATGTCGTGTCGGCCTGAGTCGCGTCGGTTTCCCGTACGTCTACGCGCCTATCACTCCGCCGGTTCACGAAGACTTCCGCTTCGAATGGAAGAACAATCTCGACTGCTCCCGCGACGGTCACAATCTGCGCTGCATGTTTGTCGCTTCGCGCAAGGAACTCCACAACCCTAAACTGGTTTCGCTGTTGGCCGAGTAGCGGCGCGGTACACTCTTTCCCGTGGCGAGCACGCCTTCTTCCCAATCCGCCGCTAATTCCGGCCCTGACAGTCAAGCGTGGCCGACCATTTCCCTCGTCACGCCCGTCTTCAACTCGGCCCGCTACCTCGACACGACCATTCGCTCGGTCCTTAGCCAGAATTACCCAAATCTTGAGTACATCATTGTCGACGGCGGATCGACCGACGGCAGCGTCGACATCATCCGTGGCTACGAATCTAATCTCCATGCCTGGATCAGCGAGCCCGATCACGGCATGTACGACGCCATCAACAAAGGTTTCGCCCGCTCCTCCGGCGAATGTATGGGCTGGATCAGCGCGACCGATCTGCTGCATGCCGGATCATTGTTTGTTGTGGGCGGCGTCTTTCGAACGTTCCCCGAGGTTGAGTGGATTACCGGACGCCCCACCGGATTCAATGACGACGGCATGGCGGTGGAATTCCTGAAGCTGCGGCAGTGGTCCCGCTTCCCCTTCCTTGCGGGAGCGAATCGTTATATCCAGCAGGAGTCGACGTTCTGGCGGCGTAGTTTGTGGGATCGCGCCGGTGGCAGAGTCGACGACTCACGGCGCAGCGCCAGCGACTTCGAACTCTGGGTGCGCTTCTTCCGTTACGCGAAGCTTTATCCGGTCGACGCCCTGATCGGCGGCTTCCGCTCGCATCCCGACTCACTCGGCCTGCAGAATCTGGAAGAATGCCATAGCATCCAGGACGAGATTATCGAAAACGAGTTGGCGACGATGAAAGACGTCGACGCGATTCGCGCGTTTCGGGCCCTCGGCAAGCGCATGTTGCGCACACCCGCGTTAGAGAAGCTCTGGAGCAAGCTGGTGATCGGCGCGCTGCGGAAATGGCCCGGCGCAGGAGCCGCGCCCGTTATTCGTTATCGTCGCGATCGCTGGGTGATGGAAGCGCGTGTATAGCGCTTGCGTAGCGCCGGCATCTTGCCGGCATTTCTGAACCGCCAAGCTCTCTCTACTTGATCTTCGCGAAGTCCTCGACCACGAACACCTGTCCATGACGCTCGGCGATTCCAATGCCGACCGAATCCATGTCGCCATCAAGGATATTCGCCCGATGATTGGGCGACTTCATAAACTGTTCGTGCGCGCCTGCCGCACTCGTCGATTGCACAATGTTCTCTGAGATCCAGCTGAACCGCGCGCCCGCCTTGGTCGCGCGCGACGCCAGCGACGGCTCGCCCGGCAACGTGTGTGAGACCGAATCCTGCCGCGCCATCTCCTGCGCGTGCCGCTGAGCCGCATCGGCGAGCGCCTCATTCCAACGCAGCGCCGGTAAACCTTGCGCCCGGCGCTCATGATTCACTGAGTCCAACAAAACTCGCTCCGCGCCCGCAGAAGCCGGCTGCGCCCAGGCCGCAGAGAGCAGAACCAAACAAACGAGCGATGCCAATACTGCTCGCAGATAAAGTGTTCGCATACTGTTTTGACCGTTCACGAAATACTAACCCGGTGCTCCCGAAATTGTTCCGACCGTCGGTCCCTGTACCACGGCGTATAATTCTGCCCTCATCGAGGCAAAGTCATGTCGTTAAGCCGTCGTGAATTTGCGCGCACCGTGGCTGGCGTTGCGGCCGGAACCATTCTTGCGGCTGCGGACGGGACGTCAGCGCCGATCCCTCCCGCAACCGAGCCGTTTCCGCTCTCCGTGATGCTCTGGACCATCTATCGCGATCTTCCCTTCGAACAACGCCTGGAAAAAGTCGCCCAGGCTGGCTACCACGCGGTCGAGTTGGTGGGCGAATTCAAAGACTGGTCTGATCAGGACTTCCGCAATGTCGACCGCAAGAAGCGCGAACTCAGCCTGACCTTCGACGCCACCTCCGGCCTTCACGCCAGCCTCTGCGATCCCTCGAAGCGAGATGAGTTTCTCTCCGAAGTGCGCGCGATCCTGCCCGTCATGGAAAAGTTGCAGTGCAACAGGCTGATTGTTCTGACTGGAAACAAGGTCCCGGGCCTCTCGCCTCAGGAGCACCATGCGAGCTGCGTGGAAGGATTGAAGAAAGCCGCTGATTTGGCGGCCGCCAAAAATGTGCAGATACTGCTCGAGAACATCGACCCGGAGGAGAACCCGAAATATTTTCTGACTTCGGTCGCGGAGGGGTTTGAGATCGTTCGCGAAATCAACTCTCCGCACGTGAGGTTTCTCTACGACTTCTTTCACGAGCAGATCTCGGAGGGCAACCTGATCGAGAAGTTGGAGAAGAACATCGACTTCGTCGGGCTCGTGCACATCGCCGACGTCCCGGGCCGCCACGAGCCCGGGACCGGTGAAATCCACTACCCCAACATTTACCGGAAGCTCGCCCAGCTTAAGTACGATCGATACGTCGCGATGGAGTTCCTGCCGACCGGCGACCCCGTGACAAGCCTGAGCGCTGCGCGCGAAGAGGTGCTGAAGTCCGTCGCCTCGTGATGGATTGTCCGAATCCGAATTCGGCGGCTCTCAGACCCGGAAAAAGTCCCCGCGCCAGCTCGTGATGGACTTCTTGATGTCCGCCTTGGAGAGCTGTTTCGCCAAAGCGGCCTGCACCAGCCCCGGCACCTCGGCATCGGAGGCGAACCGCAAAGCGATCAGCTGCCCCTCGCTCAACTCGCAGATCCGCGAACGCAACGGCTCGGCGATCAGCTCATTGAGGCGCAGCCGCTCTTCCAGCCGAATCAGCCGGTCCTGCACACGTAGTGCGTACATGCGCGCCCTCAGCGTGACGATCACCAGGGCAAGGCTCAGCAGCACAAGCCATGCGGAGAACCAATTGGGTCGCTGCGCCGCGTGAACGATGGCGGCGATGACGCTAAGCCCGACCACGGGCAGCGCAAAGAAATGAAACAATGGATCGAAACGGCGGTGAGTGGCGAGACTCTGCGGCGGAAGAGCGGGCATATCCATTTCTCCTCAGGGAAGGCGTGACCTTCGCAACTGTGAACACTCAGTAAGGGGCACTCAGGAAAAATAGTCAAACAGCCCCGCGACAGCGTCAAGCCAATCGCGGCCCGCGAGATGAGGTCGGACATTTCCCTTGCCGGATTTCCCGTAAGTTTTTGGAAACATGGTGGAGCTGACCGGGATCGAACCGGTGGCCTCCTCGTTGCGAACGAGGCGCTCTCCCAGCTGAGCTACAGCCCCACAGAAAGGATGAAACGCAGGATCGACTCTGATTTTAACAGTGATCCCGCGGTTCGACCAAACCAAGAAATCCATCACCTGCGCCGCTTTCGCACTTAAAACACAGACAAGCCGCAAGCTGGCGCGCCCCTGTAAACGACTTCGTGGCAGCTCCTGTCGAACGTGGGTCCTGGCCTTTGCGACCTCGGAACACCGGCTTTGGCTGTACCCCCGTCTATAATGAAGAGGTGAGCTCTCAAGATTCGGTCCGGCAAGTGGCCTCGGCGGATTTCCCGACTCGCTGGGGCAAATTTCGTATTTACGGCTTCGAGGGGACGTTCGGACAAGACCCCGACCGCCGCAAGGAAGACGCCGTCGCGCTGGTGATGGGCGACGTCACCTCCACTCCGCCCCTGGTGCGCATTCATTCACAGTGCTTGACCGGCGACGTCTTTGGGTCGCTGCGCTGCGATTGCCGCCAGCAACTCGAAATGGCTCTTTCCATGATCGCTGATGCGGGCGCGGGCGTTCTGGTGTACGAGCAGCAAGAGGGCCGCGGCATCGGCCTCATGGCTAAATTGCAGGCCTACGAACTGCAAGACGCCGGACTCGACACAGTCGAAGCCAATGAGCGTCTCGGCTTCAAGGCCGATCACCGGCAGTTCGCGCTGCCCGCGGAGATTCTCAAGTCTCTGGGAATCCGCGAAGTGCGCCTGCTTTCCAACAACCCCGACAAAGTGGCTGCCCTCGAACAAGCGGGCGTCGCCGTAGTCGAGCGCGTTCCCTGCGAGGTCGCTCCCAGTCCGCATGCCGAAGATTATCTGAAGACGAAAAAAGAAAAGCTAGGTCACCTGTTCACGTCTCGCTAACGACGGAAGTCCATGTTCCTCTCTTGCTCCTCGCAATGACCGCGTGTATAAATCCGGTCACCGGATGACCTTGCCACCCAAGCGGACTCTGACAGTGTTGGTACTCCTGTCTCTCGGCATGGCCTTTTACTTTTTCGGATTGCTGCTGCCCCAGGTCCGCGCGGGAATGCGCCTGCAGAATCGAGCTGGCGGATATTTCTGCGGAAATGATCTCTATCCGATCTGGCTCACGACTGGAGAATTGCTGGCTCACCGGACCAATCCCTACACGCCAGCGATGGAGCACCGCATCGAGACGGGACTCTATGCGCGGCCATTGGATCGCTCCAATTCGGTCGATGCGGGCGTGAACTATCGCGGATTCTCCTATCCCCTCTACGCCGATGTCCTGGCCATCCCCCTCACGCTGGTCTCGTTCAGAAGCGTTCAGATCGTCTTATTGGCCTCCTTCCCGATCCTCATCATCCTCAGCGTGCGATGGTGGGCCATCGGAATGGGAGCGTCGTTCTCTCGCGTTGAGTTGATCGGCGCCGCCCTGCTCACGCTCTTCAGCGTGCAAGTTATGGAGGGAGTGTGGGCGCTGCAGCCGACTATCCTGGTGGGTGTGCTTCTTGGAGTCGCAGTTGCCGCTCTGCGGCGCAGTCATCTGCTCACTGCAGGGATTTCGATCGCTCTATGCTCGATCAAGCCTCAACTGATCGCCCTGCTTGTGCTGTGGCTTTTGTTGTGGACATGCAGCGACTGGGTTCGCCGGCGACGGCTGCTTTTCGCACTCACAGTGAGCGGGCTCGTCCTGCTGGTCTTGAGCGAAATCTGGCTACCACGATGGTGGATGGGTTGGTGGCAGCAGCTGCCCAACTATCGGCTTTACGACAGCCCGGCGCTCGCCGAACTGGTCTTCGGCAAAATCATCGGACGCGCGATGACGGTGGGAATTCTCGCGTTAGCCGCGCTGGCCGCATTCCGCTGGAGGAACGCCACCGCAGACTCGGCTCAGTTTTCGCTTCTCATTGCTCTTTTTCTCGCCGCCAGTGTCGTCTTTATTTCGAGCAGCATTGCCGTTTACGATCAGTTCTTGCTTCTGCCGGCCGTGCTTCAGGTGTGGATCAATCGGCAAACCATCCAGCGAAATCGAACCGTGCGATTCGCAACGCTCCTATTGGCGGCCGCGTTTCTCTGGCAATGGATCGCCGCTCCTGTGGTCGCCATCATCTATGGAATCGCGCCTTCGTTCGTCTCTCCCGGTGTCGTCATTCTCCCGCTCATCACGGCTGCATCGTTCCCTTTGGTGCTGCTCGCGGTACTCTGCATCCTGGTGCTGCTACGCTTACGCGAAACGAAGTCTAAAACGAATGCCGCTCTCGTCGACCAACCAGCCTAGACATGGAGGGTGCGCCTCAGTTTCGTCCGGTTCTTCGCGGGCAGGTTGCTTACGGCCGATCGGGCCAGCGCGAGGTAGACGTTTCGCACCTCGGGCAAGCGTTGCAGAGCTTTCAAATTCTTTTCGAGAGTCGCCACATCGCCGCGGATAAGCGGCCCGCTGAACGCGTGCTCCGGTCCGCGCTCCGCATAGTTGGCTAGCGTCTGACGGATGATGGGAAGCATTTTGCTGCGAGCGTTTTCCCTCGAAATTCCCGCCAACTCCGCGGCTCGCTCTGCCGTCACCCATAGCGACAGCAATAAGGGAGAAGCAAAGGCTCCCCATGCGTGATAAGCGGGTTTCCGTCTCTTATCGATGTCGAATGATTCCCCGCCTAGCGCCTTCACGATACGCCGGGCGGCCTGAACGGCTAGGCCGTCTCCTTCCACCGCAAAGGGCACGCCCGCGAGCTCGGGAACAACGCTGGCCACAAATGTCATCATCGGATGCACCGACGCCACCGCCGCCCCGCGTCTTTGGAGAGATCGCAATTCCCTGCTACTCAGCGCGCCGCTGGAATGAAAAACGACTTTACGTCTCCATTCCCCAAAACCCACGAGCGTCTCGGCGCAATGGCGAATCTCGCGGTCCGGAACAAGAAGCCATACAACATCCGACTGAATCGGATCCTTGCCGACCGTCACCACCCGCGCTCCAACTCTTCTCGCCAACGACTGCGCTCGCCGCTGCGAAGAGCGACTCCCGCGCCCGACAACCTCAGTCACGCGATATCCTGCCTTACTCAAGGAAACTGCCAGCGCACTGCCCAGGCTGCCCGCGCCGACGATCGCGATACTTGGTTTCTTCACGCCTTTCCTTGTCATCGCCCGAAGCATAACAGCGCACACAAACACTGAGAAGTTGAGGCGAAACGTTGCGCAAATCGATCGGCGCCCTCTCGAACCTTCCCGGTCTCTCTCGCCCGGAATCCGCGCCCCGTCCCGTATATTGTTGGCATGGCCAAATCCGCACGCTCTCGTAAGGCAACTCCCTCCCGAAAGCACAAAACCAAAATCAAGAGAAAGACTGCGCGCATCCTGTCCCGCAAGCTTGTTTACAAGGGCCCGGTTTTCTGGATCACCTCCGACCGCGTCGAGGAACCATCCGGCGTTCGCGTTCTCCGCGAAGTCGTCCGCCACACCGGCTCCGTTGTGGTGCTGGCTACGACAGACGGCCCTCGCGAACCCTTTGTGCTGCTCGAGCGGCAATATCGCCACGCGGCCGACGACTATCTTTGGGAGCTTCCCGCCGGCCGCATCGACAAAGGCGAAAGGGTCCTCGCCGCCGCCAAGCGCGAATTGCTGGAAGAAACCGGCTACACCGCGCGCTCGTGGAAGCGCATCCTGAACTTCTACGCCAGCCCCGGATTCGTCGCTGAAACCATGACCGTCTTCTGGGCACGCGGACTGAAGCCTGGCCCTGCCCAACCGGAGGAAGACGAAGTCATCGAGCAGCACCTCGTCCCACTCTCGAAGGCGGCGAACATGGTCCTCCGCGGCACCATCCGCGACGCCAAAACCATCTCCTCCATCCTCTGGCTTTCCCTTCACCAAAAGAGGACAAAAGTCACATAAACAATGGTTTGGGTGACCTGTCTCCTTGACAGCCCCCCACCCCCGCCGCACAATGTCGGCAGAATTCGGCCGGTGGACCCGTAGGCGAGCCCCGGGAGTGATTGGAGTGTAAGCTGCCGGCCGGAGGGGGCGAACGTGGAACGCATGAAAGGTACGGTCAAGTGGTTCAATAACGCGAAAGGCTACGGTTTCATCGGTCGGGACGATGGGCCGGATGTTTTTGTCCACTACAGCGCGATTACCGCAGAAGGCTATAAGAGCCTCCAGGAAGGTGATGTAGTGGAGTTCGAAATTACGCAAGGCCAGAAAGGACCTCAGGCGGCGAACGTCAGCAAACCTTCTTAGTGACGTTTGATTTTTGTAATCCTCATCCTCTCTTCTGACCGCGAAGATGCCTGCTCCCTGCAGGTGATTCGGAACCGCGCCTCCCGTCTCGGCGTGGCAGGAGAACTGTTCTTCCTCGACGTGCCTGCCTTCCTCTTCTCCCCTACCTTCGTTAATCTGTATCTTTCATGGACAACAAGGCCATCGCCAACCTGCTGTTCGAAACCGCCGACCTGCTCGAGATCGACGGCCAGGATTCTTTTCGGATCCGTTCCTATCGCAACGCCGCCCAGGCGATCGAGAACCTGCCCCAGCGCATCGTCGACCTGCTGCCTGACCCAAAGAAGATTCTCGAGATCCCCGGTATCGGCAAGGGCATGCTCACGAACCTTCAAGAGCTGTTCAAGAATGGTTTTCTCACTGTTCATCGCGATCTGATCCAGAAATATCACCCGTCCATGCTCGAGCTGTTGAAGATCCAGGGCCTCGGTCCGAAGACCATCGCGCTCATCTGGAGCGCCTACAAGGTCTCGGACGTGGATGGTGTCGAGAAACTCGCACGCGAAGGAAAGATCCGCGAACTGCCGCGCATGGGCGAGAAGCACGAGCAGAAGCTGCTGAAAGCGATCGAATCGTATCGGCGCATTGGCGGACGCTACCAGATCGATCACGCCGAGACCGAAGCCGAAAAACTCAAGGCCTACATTTCCCAATTGCCCGGCGTCGACCAGATTACCCCCGCCGGCTCGCTTCGCCGCGGACGCGAAACTGTCGGCGACCTCGACATCCTCGTCACCGGCACCTGCTGTGCTGATGACGCCCAACGCGCTGCCGCCATTCAGCACATCGCCAAGTACCCGCCGCTGATGGAAGTGATTGCCAGCGGCGACAACAAAATCAGTTTCCGCTTGCGTAGCGGCATGCAGGTCGATGTTCGCTTGCTGCCGCCCGAATCCTTCGGCGCGGCCATGCAGTACTTCACCGGGTCGAAGGCGCACAACGTCGCTCTGCGACAGCGTGCGCTCAAGATGGGCTACACGCTCAGCGAGTACAGCCTCGCCGACCTGAAGACCGAAGCGCCCGTCGCTGGAAAAACGGAAGAGGAAATCTACGCCAAGCTCAACATGGATTATGTTCCGCCCGAGATGCGAGAGAACCTCGGCGAGCTTGACCTCGCCGTAGCGCACGCCCTGCCGCAACTGATCACCGCCGCCGACATTCAGGGCGACGTCCACATGCACACCGTCGAGACCGACGGCAAGAACACCATCGAGGAGATGGCCGAGGCCGCCAAGAAACACGGCTACAAATACATCGCCATCACCGATCACTCGAAGAATCTCGCCTTTGCCAACGGCCTCGACGACCCTCGCGCCCTCGCGCACATCCAACGCATCCGCGAAGTTAGCGATCGCATGGAAGGCATCAAGATCTTCGCTGGAATCGAAGTGGACATCCTCGGAGAAGGCGACCTTGATCTCTCCGACGATGTCCTCGCGCAAATGGACCTCGTCATCGCGAGCGTCCATTCTCAGTTCAATCAGGAAAGCAGCCAGATGACAGACCGCCTGCTCAAGGCCATCGAGAATCCGAACACCTCGATCCTCGGCCATCCCACCGGCCGCCAGCTCCTTCGCCGCGATGCCTATCCCTTCGACATGGACGCAATCCTCCGATCAGCGGCTAAGCACAAAGTCGCAATGGAGCTCAACGCATACCCCGATCGACTGGATCTCAACGACGTTCATCTGCGCCAGGCCAAGCAGCACGACGTCAAGATCGTCATCAACACCGACTCGCATCACACTTCGCACATGGACAAGATCCGTTTCGGCATCTTGCAGGCGCGGCGTGCCTGGCTCACCAAAGACGACGTCCTCAACACGCTGCCGCCTGACAAATTTGCGAAAGCAATGAAGAAGGCTTGGTAAGCCTGCTCAAAAACAATTTCTGGTTAACCTCGATATCACCCAGGGGAAGAAGGCCCGGTAAACGCCATCAGACCGATTCTGCACGCGAGTGACCGAATGCATCCCTGGCTTCGAGGTCTCCGCTTTTCTTTGAGCCCTTTGCGGCCCGTCTTTGCGCTCTTTGCGGCTAAAGTCTTTCCTCTGCGCTCTCTGCGAACTTTCTCTGCACGCTCTGCGTTTTAAGATTTCTCCCACGCGCAGCTCGGCACTCGTAACTCAAGCGTATTTTGAGATTCGTAGTCAGCGAAGCCCCGCACATGAGCGAAACGCCCCGGACTCACATCGAGTCTCAGGACGTTCGTCGAACAGCCCTCCCCCGAGATGCCGTTCGCGCACAAGATTAAGTGATCCCACTCATCTTCAAAATGACGCGAATCACTCTCCCTTGTGCCGTCGCTCACAAATTCTGCTCGAATTTGTGAATTTTACAGACTCGAATGAAGCACCAGCGAACCGGCTTTATTGACATCCACGAGTGGCACTACGAAATGCGGGTGGCGACCGAGTTCGCCACCGTAGTCGGCGATTATCGATACAACGACCGCTGGAGCACCCTCTCGCTCGCGCACGTGGCGCAGCAGACCGAAGATCTTAAGAGTTGGCTGCCGCGTTTTTGAGGCTGTCGATAGCAGCGAAGTCACAGTCGGCTCGCAAGAGTCCGACGTAAAGTCAGGACCCGGTAAGAGCCCTCACCGGCGCGAAACAGGTCGGCACCAGTTTGGACAAAACCGAGGCGTTTATAGAATTCGATGGCATGGTTGTTCGCTTCGTGGACTTGAAGCCAAATTGTTTCTGACTTCATCCGCTTGGCAAATGACAACACGTCTTCCATCAGCCTCTTGCCTAACCCGCTCCCGTGAAATCGGTAGAAGATGTAGAGCCGCTTTAGTTCAAAAGAAGAAAACGAATTCGCACCTTCATCAGAAACTACCAAGGCATATCCCACGGGACATTTCCCAGCAACTGTCTCGGCAATCCATGCTCGGATACGAGTTTCAGACAGCATTCGATTGAAGTCACTTGGCGACAACTCGGCGGCCACATACGTAACCAGATCATGGCCGTCGGTCATCCCGGCATATGTTTCCAGGATGGTGCCTTGCGCGACAAGGGAAAGTGCTTCTTCGTCGCCGGGTCTACAAAGTCTTGTGGTGAATTCCATCTTTCTTGTAATTCCGGCGTCAGAGTCGGAGCGCGCGGTCCTTCAGGAACACAACCATCGACAAAGACACCCAGCATTCACGCGAAGCATCCACAGATTCTCATATGGGTCTGGGATTTTCTGGTCGCAGTATAGATTTTCGATTTCTTCGAGCGCAACGGCTTTCCGAGTTGGTGATAAATCTTAGTGCCCTATCGACAAGTGCACCGGCGCCGAGCGGTCGGGTGGACCGGGAAGGTTCCCGCCGGGGCACTTGCGATAGGGGGATTTGGACGAAGCCGGTGGCGTTTGCGGCGGACGCGGGGGGAGCTTATGGGATTTGCTTTGGGGTTTCGAAGTTTGTTCGTGTGCACGATGAACGGATGGGCAGTGTAAGTAAGAGAGATTGGAGTTTGTGGGGTAAGTGGAGCGGGATCGGTGGGGGGGGTTTTGGTAAGAGTAGAGGGTAGATCAGGTTGGGCGGCGACGAGTAGAGACACGACGAGCATCAGAGCGAAGGCTCTGGCTGGAGAGAGCGGAATGGGTAGTGGGTCAGGAAGAGTCAAGGGTGGGACTCCTGATCGTGAGTTGGGAAAGCGCCCATGGCGAGAGTCTTTCCACGATGAGCATGGGAATGGCGCAGTTTGGACAACGGAAGCAACCGGGCTGGGCGGGAGAGGAATGAGTCAGTGCGGGGGCATGAGGTTTTGGGTTGTCCAGCAGCAAACGATGACAGCGGGGTAAGAGGGTGGCGCGACAGCGATTGGCGAGGAATCCGAAGGAACGGATACGGACAAAGCCGCGGGGCAGAACATGCAGTAGGAAACGTCGCAGGAACTCGTGCGAAGAGAGCGTCATCTTCTTTTTGTTATTTCCGTGGGCGTAATCCTTCCAGCGAAAGGTGACCTGGTCGTGCTCGAAAGCCACGAGACGGTGGTTGGTAATGGCGACCCGATGGGTGTAGCGAGCTAGCCCAGCACATGCTGGGGACCGCCGAAAGGCGGCTTGGCATAGACGACCCAGTTCTGCCGGAACAGGGGACGCAGGAAGGAACGGAAGGCTTGCTCATTTTCGAGAGGCTGGAGAGATCCCGCAAAAACAAGTTGCCGTTGGCGGAATCGGCGTTTTAAACCGGCGACGAACTTCCCACGGAACACCCGACTGAGTACGCCCACGGGCAGGAAGAAGGGATAGCGGGGATGGATCCACTGCGTAGCTTCGGACGAAAGCCCTCCAGCTGGGATCAGGCAGTGAACGTGCGGATGATGAAGCAGGTTCTGACCCCAGGTATGCAGGACGGAAAGGAATCCAATCTCGGCTCCGAGGTGACGAGGATCACGAGCTATCTCTTGCAAGGTCTCGGCACTGGCGCGGAATAAGAGGTCATAGAGGATCTGTTTGTTCTGTAGCACCAGGTGCGAGAGTTGGTGTGGCAGGGTGAAGACCACGTGGACATAAGCCACGGACAAAAGCTCATCCTGACGAGTCGCGATCCAGTGATCGCGAGCCCCGCACTGACACTTGGGACAGTGGCGATTGCGACAGCTGTTATAGGAGATGGCGCGATAGCCGCAGCGAGGACACAGGTCGCGATGCCCGCCCAGTGCCGCAGTGCGACAGCGTGCGATGGCGTGCAGGACTTTCCGGTGGGTCCAGTGGATCCAGCGGCAGTGGTTCTCGATGAAGCGATTGCCTTGTGCGCGAACGATATCGGCCACCTCCAGGGGTGGCCGAGTCATTTTTTCTTGAGCCTCCGGGAACGAGGGACGCAGTCGAGATTGGAGACTTCCAGGGTATCGAGCGGATTGGGGACGGCCTGCAGATGCTTGGGAGACAGGTGCAGGTAGACCAGGGTGTGCTCCAGTCGGGAGTGTCCGAGTAGCACCTGAATGGTGCGCAGATCGGCGCCCGCTTCCAGTAGATGAGAGGCGCAGCTATGGCGCAAGCTGTGCGGAGACAAGTGTCTGGTGATGCCCGCGGCTCGGGCCGCGTCCCGACAGGCTAACCAGATGATGTTGGGACTGATGGGCACGTCAGCGCGCCGACCCTTCACCGTACCGGGAAACAGAAAGGTCGCGGGCTTCATCCAGCGCCAGTAGACGCGCAAGGTTTCCAGCAGCTTGAGACTCAAGGGGACCTCGCGGTCACGGCGACCCTTGCCCTGGCGAATGCGAATCATCATGCGTTGGCTGTCGACGTCGAGACGGCACAGTTCGGCTCGCCGGATGGCGGTGGAGTACAGGGTCATGAGCAGAGTGCGGTGATAGAGGTTCCGAGCAGAGTCAATCAGCCGGGCCACCTCTTCGGGGCTGAGCACGGTAGGGAGTCGCTGGGGGCGTTTCGGGAAAGGAATGCACTCGGCCAGATAGTGCCGTCGCAGAGTTTTGACGAACAAGAAACGCAAGGCGGACACATACTGGCTGACGGTCGCCGGAGCCAGCTTCTTCACTTGGAACAGATGGGCCTGATACTGCCGGATTTGCTCGGGCCCGAGCTTGTCGGGCGACTGGTGAAAGTGCTCCGCGAACTCGCCGACGATCCGGACGTAGGTTTTTGCGGTACGATGGGAGTAATTACGGCGCTGGAGTTCTTCCAGCATCTTTTTGCGAAGTTGGGTCACAGGGACCTCCTTAATTTCTGTGACCCAACCTTATCTCAACCTCTCCTAACCGCTGATCACGAGCACGCGGCAGCGTCCGCCGCGCCAGCGGCTTCGTGCAAATCACGATTTCGCAGCCTCCCGTGGCGAGCAGTCGCGGAGTTTTGGTGAATCGCCTGCCTGTTAACAGCAATTAGCCACATGGCGGTGGCAGGTGCGTATTCGGTATACAGTGCAGCTATGAACCCCCACGAATCGGCGTTCGTCGAGGCTTTCATCGTCAAGCCACATCGAGAACGAACATTGGAACTTCTTGCCAGTTCCAAGAACCGACACAAATTCACCGGCAAGTTTGCCCATCATGGTCGCGATTACATAATTCCTGGATGTATCCGTCCGATTGAACCGCGATACCCGCACCCGCCAGAGATCGCAGACATTCTGCGAGCGATGGGCGCGCCCGAATCTTGCCATGTCATTGGTGGCCAGTGCGACGGCGAGGACATGGAATTGCTCACTGCCCTGAAAGAAATCGTTGGCTACGGGACGGGCGTTGTGCTTTCGTGCATTCCAGGCAAACTTGCCTACTTCGAGGGTGAGATACGAGAATGGTTCTTGCTCGTTCGGAAGTGAGGGGTTTTGAGTGCAATCGCTGATTGCGACAATCATGGGCGTATCATCATGATTTATGGTTCGCCGCACTGTGGCCGCCATCGTCGGTCTATTGTTGTTTTCCGCCATATTGGTGCCGGGAACGGCTGCACAGAAGAGTCTCGGACAGCCGGGCACACCTGCCAAAAGTTGCTCCGGTCTGCACGCGGGAATCCGCGCACAGATCATTCCCCCCTACACAGAGACTCCAAGTGTGATGGTCTCATTCCTTTTGCTGAATGATTCGGACGCGCCGATTGATGTTGAAGCCGGATCGTGGAGCATAGTTATAAACGGAAGCGAGCTAAAGAACTCGGGCGAAATATTCGGCAATGGACCGATGCCCGTCGGCGGCTACCACATCCTAAAGCCGGGCGAGTCATACGAATTGGCGAAGTCGCTTCCAATCGTGGAGTACTTCCTTTCAAATGGCGAACATGAAGTGAGTTGGAAGGGAACTGGGTTCCACAGCCCCACAATCACTGTCACGATCAATCCGACGTCGCGCTAACTGGTCGGCCAGTTGTTGAAAAATCCCCGATTGCACTTATTGTCACGAAAAAAGGCGAATGAAAAGCGCAAGCTTGCGCAAACGCCTTCCATGAGAAGGCCGGTCGGAGTCAAGTCGATTCTCGTCTGGCTTCATTGAACAACGTTTTTTCTCCCGCCGAGTAGCCACTGTCGCCATGCTTCCATTCGCACTCTCGAGGAGCGATCGTTTCGCTCGGTGCATGTTGGGCGTTCTCGGTTCAGCCGGTGCTGCAACCTGATTAGCGACCTCTCGTTTCACTTAAGCGTGGAACGTGGGCCTGGCGTTAGACGCAGTCACCGGAACTCGGCTTTGGGCTTTTGTCTTTTCTCTTCCTGGAACGATTTTGATTTTGTCTTTGCTTTTTGTTTCACGCGGCGGCAGTTACGATCGCTCGACTGCTGCTGTTGTGTAATGGCTCGTATACTTCTCCACTCACCCACAGGTGATGTAGTAGCACTGCCAGTTTTCTCGCGGTCGCCACAATGGCTCGCTTCTTGCCGTTCCTCCCACCGCGCTCTGCCAGTTTCAGCCCCCAGCGCCTGAGATCGCAGTCCACCCCGAATGGCCCCAGAATGTGCTGCGCTCCTTGCACCAGCAGCGTGCGCAGATACGGATCTCCTTCTTTACTAATGTGCATCTGCGGTTCGCTCCGGCCGGAGTTTCTGCGTCCGGGCTGCAGTCCCAGATAGCAGCCTACGTCGCGGCTCTTACGAAAACGATGTGGATCTTCCAGCGTGAGCAAGAAGGTCACCGCGATCAGCGTGCCCACTCCTTTGATCTGTTTCAGCAGCGCCACCTGGGGATAACTCTCTTGCGCTAACTTCTCGATGCGCTCGTTGTACTCACGAATCTGCTCGCTCAGCTCTGCGATCGCCGACAGCAACGGCTCCAGTGCCCGTTGCAGTTCCGGGCTGAGCCCTTCCACTTTCTCCGGATTCATGTTGCGCACATTGCATCCGCGCAGCCGCTCGCCATAAGACTTCGCCAGTCCGCGAGCCGTGTTGACCAGCCCCGTGCGCGCCCGCACCAGTCCGGCTCGTGCCCGAATCATCATTAGATCCGCTTGCGCCTGCGCGTTGCGATGCTTCACCGGACACAGCAACTGGGGATCGATTCGGGCCAGCCGTGCCAAAGTCTGCGCATCCAGCCGATCGTCCTTCTTGCGGCTCTCCCCGATTAGACGCACCTTGCGCGCATTCGCCACGATCACTTCGTGCCCCAATTCGCCGAGCAAGCGACTGATCCAGGGCGAATGCGTCCCCGTCTCCAGCGCGATCCGGCTGCGCGGCATGGCACCGAAGACTTCCCCCAATGCTTTCGCATGGGTGCGCACTCTCTGCTCCAGCTGTACCTGGCCGGCTTCATCTAACACGCAGTACCAGCTATTGCGGTCTCCCAGATCCAATCCGATGGTCAGTTTCTGTTGGGAAATATTCCTGCTCTGCTTCGCCACGGCGGTGCTAACCTTCTTCATTGCCGGTCTCCTTTTATCTCTTGTGCCTCGGAGCACGTCGATAACTTGGGAGCGTACACCGCATCCCGCCCGGAGACCGGCCTTCTCATCCCATCTGATTACTTCATCTATCAGTTCACCCACCTCAAGTTGCGGAGAAAGTGAGCAATTATGAACAGTCAAGCCACGACTGCTAGGCCTATGGTTCCCAACGGGCGTCCTTGAAGACATCCGCATAGCACAATCGTTGCCGTTCTACGGAGGACATTACACATGACAACAAGAATCGTTATTGCCATCAGCCTGCTTTGGTGTATAGCTCTTTGCATTAACCTTGACGCTCAGGCAGGCGGCGACGTCGCCGACCAGATCACGCAACTACAGCAGGAGTCCAGAGATGCGCAAATGAAAAACGACGCTTCATGGGCTCAGCAGCATCTGGCCGACGGATTCGTCGCCGGGAACAGCTGGGGAGATTGGGAAACCAAAGAGGGCTTCATCAAGGATTTGCAGAACAAGACAAACAAGTGGAAGAGCGGCAACATCACCGACGTGAAGGTGGCAAGCTTTGGCCCGAACGCCGCCGTGTCACATTACACGTTCACCTACGATGCCGAACTCCAAGGCAAGCACCGGGCGCGAACCGTCATCTGCAGCGACACCTGGGTCAATGATTCCGGCACATGGAAAACGGCTTCGACCCACTGCTCGCTGGTAAAGGGCGAATAGCGGCGACAGCCACAACCAAGGCTGGCCGCGAGGTCGGCCTTTTTCTTTCGTAGTCGCTAAATGGGCACCCTGAATCTGTAGTTGACGAAAAATCTTCAACAACAATCAGCACATTCCCGCGCCCAGAATCACATCGTCTCTCCTGTCCGAGAGTCGCCAGAGTGGGGCACGACGGACGCTGCTCTTCGGCTGACGAACGGCAAGAACTGTGAAGTTGAAACTCCGATCTCCGGTGGTTAGAATCCCCGCATGCGCGGAAGCGATAAAGTTCACAAGGATTTGAGCGAAGCGCTGAAGGCGGAGCTCACAGCCATCAATCAGTATTTCCTCCACGGCAAGATGTGCGACAACTGGGGCTATTTCAGGCTAGGGGCGCACTACCGCAAAGAGTCCATCGAGGAAATGGTTCATGCCGAGAAACTGATTGATCGGATTCTGTTCCTGGACGGAACTCCGAACATGACCGACATCGGCAAAATCAACGTTGGCACGAACGTCAAAGCGCAGTTTGAGAGTGACCTGGCGCTTGAGATGCATGCCGTCAAGCATCTGAACGGAGCTATCAAGATCGCTACCGAGGTCGGGGATAACGCCTCCCGTACACTCTTCGAGGACATTCTCGTGGACGAAGAGGAGCACGTCGATTACCTAGAGGGTCAGCTGCACGCCATCGCGGAAATGGGCATCGAAAACTATCTTGCACAACAGCTTCACCGCGGCGAAGAAGAAAAGGAATAGCAAGACCCGTCCGCCCATTTGTCTACTGGCGAGCCACGTCGTTATGCCACCACGGTCCCTTGAGCCTGTGTGATTTCCCCTGCAGGCGCGTAAAATCGGGTCGAGACATCCCTATGCCCGACGACCCGACTCCCCCGCTCCAGCCCACCTCCTCGCTCCCGGCCGAACTGGCGCCCACGGCTCCTGCGTCCGCCGGAGCTGCATCCGCGCCACCCGCCGCCCCTCCGGAGCCCGCCCGTCCGCCCGCGCTCGACCTCGGCCCCGGCGTCGGCATCAACGTCACCCAGGACATGGCCGCCCCCGAGCGCAAGCTGCCACCGATAAAAATTCTTCTCTACGCCATCGGAGGCCTGGCCGTCGTCCTCATCGTCTGGGGCTTCATCGGCCGTGCGAAGCCGCAGGGCGCAGGCTCCGTCGACAACATCGCCGCCGTCGAGATCCCCGGCCAGAACTCGATGCTGGTGGCCGTCACCGTCACCCTGCATAACAGCGGCGAGAAGCCGCTCTGGATCCATACCATTCAGGGCAAGCTGAAAACGCCTTCCGACGAATACTCCGACGACGCCGCGTCCGCCGTCGACTTCGACCGCTACTTCCAAGCCTTCCCCGATCTCAAGCAGGGCTCCCAGGCCGCGCTCATGCCGGAAACAAAGATCCTTCCGGGCAACGACGCCCACGGGACCGTGATCGTCAGCTTTCCGGTCACGAAGGACGTCTTCGACAAGCGGCAATCCGTTAGCGTCGTCGTCCAGCCCTACGACCAGCCCCTGCCCGTCACGCTAACGAAATAAGGATGGAGAGACGGGCGTCCCTGCCCGTCGATTTGTCGCACTACGCACGACGTCAACCTGGCTGCCGACTATTGCTTCTTCTGAATTCCCCTGCGCCGCACCAGATGTGTATTCGCGGTGGGATTGATATCGTCGTACTTGAGGAAGCTGATCGAGCCGCCCACTTCAAGTACGCTGATCGCCACCTGGTGGTAATCGGAGATGCCGTGCTCGCGCATCGCCCGCTCCAATTCATCCATGCTGACGTGCTCCTTCGCCATGTGCGACTCGATGATCTGTCCATCATGGATCAGCATGCTCGGTTGTCCCTGGACGAATTTGCGGAAGCGGCGATTCACGCCAGATAGATTCGCGACCAGGTAGTTGAGGATCAAGAGAACCGTCGCCGCCACCATGCCGCCAACCAGCGACGTGTCCGGGCCGGTCATCGCGTTCTGCACGGAGTTGCTGAGGAGAAGCAGCAGCGTCAGGTCAAACGGAGTCATCTGCCCGACCTCGCGCTTGCCGCTCAGGCGGACGCCTGCAAGCACGAGCAGATAGATTACCGTCGTCCTCAACGCGATGTTGAGCAGCACGGTTGCGGATGGGGGAACATCTTAGGTTATTGGTTACCGCTCGGCGATGGCGACGCAGTCACCGGTACAGGCGCGCTCTTCGGCGTGCTCACGTAGCCCGTCGCTTTGTTCTTATCGAGGGTCCACACGACCAGCTCATACAACATGTGATCGCGCCCCGTATAGAACTGGATCGGCTCGTTCACGTTGCGATCTTTCTTCTCGATCGTCTTGTCGTCGGAGGTGACGTTCAGCGTGTACTTGCCGCGCTTCTGATCGATCTTCTTGATCTGCAGACTCACCGTTGAAACCGGTTGCGGCTTCGCGCCCCTGAGCAACGTGAACTCGTAGTAATTGCGGTCTCCCCTGTGCTTCAGGACTTCAAGGTCATCGCGCGTCTTCGCAATCAGGCCGCTCTGCAATCCAAGATCGCCCACGGTGCTTTCGAGCTTCGCTTTGGTCGCGGCCAGATCACTCTTGGTCGCGGCGACATCGGTCTTCACGCCGCCCACATCCGTCTTGACCCCGGCGATGTCGCCCGAAACGGCGGTGATCTGTTCCTTCTGTTCTTTCGCGAGGCGCTCTTCTGCCGCGCGCTGTGCAGCCTGCAACTGCTGGGCGCGCTGGGCGAGTTCTTTCTTCGTGATGCCCACCTGCTGGCCGAGCGTTTCAGCCTCAGCCTCGGCGGCCTGCATCCGATTGGTGAGATCACCGATCTCTTTCTGGCTCGCCGCTTGATCCTGCGAAAGCTTGGTCACGCGTCCGCGCAGGTCGACGAGAAAATACATCGAGGCAGCCACATAGACGATGGCCAACAAGAGAAGAATCCACTTAAGGGCGTTACTTCCGCCTGCGTCCTGTACGACAGTGAGCTCGTCCTGCTCGGACATGCGTTGCCTCCCAGACAACTCTGGTTTTTTGGATACCTGATTTTTTCAGCAGAAGTCCCGTACTGTCAATTGCTTCGCTGGTCCCGTGGAGGCAACGGATGAGCATGACAAATGTCATCCAAGCCTCGTGATGATCCGCACTGGCAGATGCAGAGCAACGCGGCGAAGATGCCTCTACTGGTTCAACGAGACACGAATTCCCGCAGTGAGGCCCGGCAATGATCGCATCGATGGAAGAAGTTCTTCGCCGCCCTGAAAAACGCACAGCAGGCGCCGTCGTCGCCCACCTCGAAAACATCAGCAAGAATTATGGCAGCGTCGCCGCCCTTCGCAACGTCAGCCTCAATGTCCATGCCGGAGAGCTTGTCTCGGTCCTTGGACCCAACGGAGCCGGCAAGACCACCGCGATCAAACTGCTGCTGGGCTTGGCGGGACCGAGCGCAGGCACGGTGAATGTGTTCGGCGGCGACCCACGCAATCCGCGGAACCGCCTGCGCACTGGAGCCATGCTACAGGTGGCGCGCGTGCCCGAGACCCTGCGCGTGAAGGAACACATCGACCTGTTCTCTTCTTATTATCCGAAGCCTCTCCCCCTCGCCGAGACCCTCGCCGCCGCCAGACTGAAAGAAATCGCCAACCGCAAATTCGGCGAACTCTCCGGCGGCCAAAAGCAGCGCGTGTTGTTTGCGCTTGCCATCTGCGGCGATCCCGATCTGGTTTTCCTCGACGAGCCAACCGTCGGCCTCGACGTCGAAGCGCGCCGCACCTTGTGGGAGGAGATCCGCAAGCTCGTCGCTCGCGGCAAGACAGTTCTGCTGACCACGCACTATCTTCAAGAAGCGGATGCGCTTTCCGACCGCATCGTCCTCTTAAATAAAGGCAGCATCATCGCCGAGGGCGCGCCCACCGAAATCAAGTCCCGCACCGCCAACCGCCAGATTCGCTGCATCTCTTCTCTGCCCATCGCCGAGGTGTGCGCGATTCCCGGAGTGCTCGAAGTCCACGCGGATCGCGAAGGCTTGCTGATCAGCACGCCCTGTCCGGACGATGTCCTTCGCGAGTTGTTCCGTCGCGACCAGCGCTTGTCGGGAATCGAAGTGATCAGCGTCGGACTGGAAGAAGCCTTCCTCGCCCTCACCAACGACAACTCCAACTCCGAGGTGATCCGATGAGCGCCGCCTCCAGTACACTGCCCGCCCCGGTCTTCAGCCGCTCTGTTGCCGCAAGCTTCAAGATTTACGTTAAGGAAGCAAAATACGAATTCCTGAAGCTGCTGCGGCTTCCCATCTACTCGCTCTCGACCATTCTGTTTCCTGTGATGTTCTACGTGCTCTTCGGACTGCTGCTCAATCGGGGTCACGAACAACACGGCGTCATGGTGGCTACGTACCTGATGGCGACTTACGGCACCTTCGGCGTGATGGGAGCTTCGCTCTTCGGCTTTGGTGCTGGTCTCGCCAGCGAGCGTGGCCTCGGCTGGCTTGAGGTGAAGCGCGCCAGCCCGATGCCCCCCTTCGCCTACTTCGCCGCGAAGACGATCGTGTGCATGGCATTCAGCCTCATCATCATTCTTATCCTTCTCACCCTGGGCGTGCTGTTTGGTGGAGTCCAAATCTCGATCGCGATGGCGGCGAAGCTAATCGCCACGCTGGTCGTCGGCGCGAGCGCGTTCTGCGCGATGGGAATGGCAATCGGCTATTTCGCCGGGCCGAACTCCGCCCCGGCCGTCGTGAACCTGCTCTATCTTCCGATGTCGTTCGCGTCCGGCTTGTGGATCCCGATCGATATGCTGCCTCGCTTCCTCCAGAAGTTCGCGCCCTTCCTGCCGCCGTATCACCTCGGTCAGTTGGCGCTGGGCGTCGTGGGCGTGCCCTTGACGCACTCGGCGATTAGCCATTGGCAGGCATTGGCGGGATTCACCTTGATCTGTCTGGGAATCGCGCGCATCGGGTTTCAGCGGAGCGAAGACAAGTCGTTTGGTTAGGGCGTCTAGCTGGGTGGCCCAGGTTCGTGCCGTTCTTTGGCACTAACCTGGGAACTCGCACGCGCCCCCCCGGGAACTTTTGTGGAGGAAGTAATGCATTCGCACTCGAAACGAACGATGGCTTCGACGGCCGCGCTGATCCTGTTCCTCGCCGCCGCCATGTACTTGCGCTGGGATTGGCTGGCCCTCATCGTTCCGGGCGCAATTCTCGTGTGGATTGGCCTGGTGCTACCCACGCAATCGCCGGGCATGACGAGTACAAAAAAGCTTGCAAAATAGCCTAGACTAACCATGAGCATGAAGATTCCCCACAAGGATCCGGGCTGGGTCGCCTACATCTGGCTGGTGTACCTGGTCTTCTTTCTGTGGGGACCGATCGCCGATCACGCGGGCGCCCGCCAGTGGTGCCTCACCGCTGTCGGACTCGTCGCCTTCCTCGCGCTTTACTTTGCCTTCTTCTCCTGTCGCAAGCCATGGAATCGACTGAGTCTCGCCGGAATCGTCGGGCTCGGGGTGATCTACGCACCGTACAACGGCGGCGCGGCCGCATTCTTCATCTACGCGGCTTCGTTCGTGCCGTTCATCGTCGAAACAGAATTAGCGGCCGGGTTATTGATCGCTATCGTTGTAGGGATCGCCGGACTGGAAAGCTGGCTCCTCCACATCTCAAACGGCTTCCTCTTCCCGGCCACCTTCCTCTCAACTTTCATCGGCGCTGCCAACATCTACTTTGCCCAGCGGAACCGCAGCATGGAGAAGCTGCGCATCGCGCACGAAGAAATCGAGCACCTTGCCAAGGTCGCAGAACGCGAGCGCATCGCGCGCGATCTGCATGACGTCCTCGGGCATACTTTGTCGCTCATCACGCTGAAGTCCGAGCTTGCAGGAAAATTGATTGATCGCGATCTTGCCCAGGCAAAGGCTGAGATTCGTGACGTCGAGCAGACCGCGCGCCAGGCACTGGCAGAGGTACGACAGGCCATCGGCGGCTATCGTTCGAAGGGGCTCGACGCCGAGATCCGCCAGGCTCGTACCACGCTCGAAACCGCCGGAGTAACAGTCAACCTCGAGTCCTCCCCGATCGAATTGCCGGCCAATCACGAAAGTGTCTTGGCTCTCTCCCTGCGCGAAGCAGTCACCAACGTCGTGCGCCATGCGCACGCCACTCGGTGTTCCTTACGGCTCGAACGCACCAACGGACACTGTCGCCTCGAAGTTCACGATGATGGCAGCGGCGGCTACCAGATCGAAGGCAATGGCCTGCGCGGCATGCGCGAGCGCGTCGAATCGCTCGGCGGCCAACTCGAGCGCGACACCAGCGACGGCACCCGGCTCAAAATCACCTTGCCCGTCCCTGCCGACCGGGAGACCTCGAAGTCTTGAACCCCACGTCCAAGAGTGGCCGCAAGACTATCCGCGTCGTCATCGCCGAGGACCAGGGCATGGTTCTGGGCGCGTTGGCTGCGCTGCTCGAAATCGAAGGGGACATTTCCGTCGCGGCCTGCGCCCGCGACGGGCAGGAGGCGCTCGACGCCGTGCTCACGCATAAACCCGATGTTTTCATCACCGACATCGAGATGCCCAAGATGACCGGCCTCGAGGTCGCCGCCGAACTCAAGCGGCGGCGCACCGGTACGCGCGTGGTTATTGTGACAACCTTCGCTCGCTCGGGCTATCTTCGCCGCGCGTTGGACACGGGAGCATCGGGCTATCTTCTGAAAGATCGTCCCGCCGAGGAACTTGCCGATGCCGTCCGCCGCGTCCATCAGGGCCTGCGCGTGATTGATCCTGAACTCGCCACCGAAGCGTGGAGCGAGATGGATCCCCTCACCGATCGCGAACGCCAGGTGCTCCGCCTCGCCGGAGACGGCCGCGCCAGCTGCGACATCGCCAACGAACTCGGACTTTCCGAAGGGACTGTTCGCAACTACCTGTCCGAAGCAATCAGCAAACTGGGCGCCGCAAACCGCGTCGAAGCCGCCCGCATTGCCCGCACGAAAGGCTGGCTGTAGTTAGACGCGCACGGTGTTCGTACTGCGGCCGTCGCACAAGTGAACTGTCATCCTGGGCAAGCAAGGCGCAAGCCGAGCGCGTCGAAGGACCCCATGCCAGTTGGCAGCACGGATGCCGTTGCGACCAGGTAGAAGGTAAACACGCCGCCGACCACGTTCCCCGGTTGCTGCTTCAGGGTCGCCAGCCAGACCGCGCACAAGGCCATCGTCAGCATGGCGACGACGAACACGTCCCCAGCCTGCGCATGCCGGCGCGATCCTTTGCGGAAAATCATCGCCGCCGTTCCGGACAGCAGGCCGACGATCCCGGCGGAGATGTGCAGCACTAGCAACGGCAATCGCATTTCTGTGCTCCCGCAAACGGCGTATCCGACGAGATCTGAAGGTGCTGCTATCCCGGCTGGTTTGTTGGCGCCGCAGACGAAGCCGCCGGAGTGCGTAACGAACATCCGCAATACGGGCAGAAGAGATCGTCGCCGCCAACCATGCGCTGGCACTGCTGACAATTCATGCTCAGCTTACAGCCGCATTGCGAGCAGAAAGCGCACCCGCCTTGCAGCAAGTGCCCGCACTTTGGACATGCGCTGTGCAGCGGCTGCCGCAGCACGAAGTAGAGAAGAATCCCGAGCGCGTTGGGAATCAGAATGGCGACGATCGTCCACAGCGCCGGACTCATGCCGCGCCGCTTCGAGTCGCGATTGATGTAGCCAATGATCAGCAGATAGCAGCCACCGCCAATTCCAGCTAGCAGACCCAGCAGCGGCCTCGCCCACGCCGGTGGCCCGCCGACGGGGTGATGATGAGGCATCACGACGTTGAAAAAGATCTGCGCGGCAATGAAGCAGATTCCCGCCAGAACCCACGCCCACGCGGGAACAATCTTCAGTTCCCTCGCAAAGATTGATTGATTTTCATTTTTCACTGGCATAAGTGGCCCGCTTTCTTACTTCCAATGTTCTGATCGCCCGCCGTCGCTCGCCAGGTGCGTGCCGCGCGCCATCAAAAGCACGCTGACCACCAGCACCGGCAGCACCCAGAAACAGGCAAATCCCGCCTGCCAAACCACGTTCGAAACTCCAGCATCTTCTCCCAGCCACGCAAACAGCCGCCAGACCAGCGGCGCGGTCAACGTCGCCGAGAGCCCCACGCCCAGGCATGACAAGCCCACCAGCCACATGCGTTGCCGCGTCTCGCGCAGACGGTTGGCATGGAAGCGCACCCGCATCTGCGTCGCCCGCACCAGGCGCGCGTCGGCGGTCACCGGAGTGGACCGCAGCGCGCGAAGCATCCCGTTCAGGCGATCCCCATATTCGCAGCACGCCTCGCATTGCCCGAGATGCCCTCTCAGCCAGGCCTGCTCGCTCTCCGCGAGCCCGTCTCCCAGCGCGATCAGCTCCCTCGCCTTGTCGTGATCGTTTCGCATTACGCCCTTGCCCTCCCCAACCGCGACATCAACATGTCCAGTCCGCGATACAGCCGCGACTTCACCGTGCCCAACTTCGTCCCCGTCACTCTCGCGATTTCCTCCAAGGCCAATCCCTCCTGGAAGCGCAACACCACCGTCTCCCGGTATTCCGCCGGAATTCCGACCAAAGCCGCCGACACGCGCTCGGCCTGCTCGTGTTGCGCTATCACTTCCCACGCCATCGGACGGACGTCCGCCGGCTCGTATGGCGCGGCGTCCTCGTCGTCCATCAGCCCGTCCAGGCTCACGGGACTCTTCTTCCGCAAATAATCAATCGTGAGGTTTCGCGCAACCGCATAGAGCCATGTGGAGAATTCGTGCCGGCCGTCATACTGATGGCCGCGCTCGAGCACACGAATCCACGTCTCCTGGAAAAGATCCTCGGCGAGTTCGCGATTTCCGGAGAGGTAAATGAGATAGCGAAGCAGCCGATGCTGATACTGTTCAATCAGGCGATCGAGCAGGTCCGGGTCGCGCCGGCGAAGACCGCGAGCAATTGCGCTGGTCTCGGACTCCATGCCATTCACGAAGTAATAAGCAGCGGCGTTCATGCTACCGGATATACGGATGAGGGCCCGAGAAAGATGCAAGGGCGAGACCCGGATCGTCCACGCACAACTAACTCGTTAGTTTGTAGCTAGATAGCGTCAGAACGTCAGGTACAACATCGAAGGCGGGTTCCTGCAGGCCTGTCTAATGCTTGTCGTTGACACGAACCACCATCAAACCTGGTGGCTTCGGAAACCACGTCTCGGTCTGTTCGATCCGAGCATCCGTGTCTACCAACCCCGGGCGGAGGGGCGTTGCGCGATGAATTCCCGAGTTGACCTGCAGTGGGGAAATGGTTACGGCGCCAAAACTCCTGCCAAGCTTGTATTCGAAGTGAAATCCGTCGCGCGCATCGCCAACCTGGTTGAGAATTTGTGCTCCGCTTCCCACAAGCTGTGCATGAACGTCGTCCTCAAGGCCGCCCATCAGCGCCATCCATTTTTCCGAGCGCATCGTGAAGTGCCACTCAAATCCAGCCGAATGCGTGACAAACTTGCTCCCAGCGCTTCCGCCCTTGTGATTGCTGTAGGCGGAGTTTTCTCCTCGTTCTTCGAACCGTTCGATCACGCTCTTCGGCGTGTAGTTCTTGAGAAAGGCGCTTTTCGTTTCAGGAGTGGGATACCAGGTGCTCCCAAACTGCCGGAACTACAAGAGTGCCCATCCCGCACAGCAAGATCGCGAACGCAACCAGAATTGGACGGTCTCTCACAGCACTACACCTCAACAGCCACGATATGACTCCATCTCGATCGTCTTGATACGACATGCGCGATTAGCCGCTGCTCGGCTCCTGTCCAGCATGGCCGGATCGCGCCTTTCGAATCACATCCACGCTCGACCCAGTCCAGCGCGAGATGACGGCTTCGATGTCATCGACGGTCACTGCGAACACGGCGTCTCCGTCGATGTGATGGTTCTGCATGGCCCGGCGCAAATTCTCCCGCTCTTTCTTCTCTTCTTCGGAATAGAAGCGTGCCTTTTCGTATCCATGATTTTCGATACTGCTCGCGTGGCGGTTGGCAATGAATCGGATACGCTTCTGTAACTCCGCAACGTCTGCCGGCATTTCTCCCTGCCGCACCTTCACGCACGACCCCGCCTCATCTATCAGATAAACCGCTTTGCCTGGAAAATGCCCGCCCACAAGAAACAACTTTGCGCACGTAACCGCCGCAACCAGCGCATCGTCGGAATAACTTACGCGATGAAAATCTTCATACACCTGCTTGATTCCGGTCAGAACTCCTGACGTGTCCGCTTCGCTCGCCGGACCGATGTGGATCGGCTGAAAGCAGCTTTCCAGCCACCCATGATTCGCAATCGACCGCGCATATTCCGCCGGTGTCGCCACGCTGATGCATTGCACCTGCCCGCTCACGACCGGGCGTTTCAAGATCTCCTGCAGATGGCTTGCTGCGAGGCCGAAGACGCCATCGAGTGTGGTATGCAGATCGTCGACAAACAGGATCGCACCCTTCTCCGCCGCCTTCGGCAATGCGGCATGAAACGACTCGAACCATGCGCTGCCCATGGCCTTCCACGGGGGCAGGTCTAACTCCATCACTTCCCTTTCTCTGAGAAACCCGGGCACATTTTCATCCGCGATCCGCTCAACCAGTCCACCCACGATCGTCCGTTTTCCAACTCCCGGCTCACCCACAAGCACAGGATTCTTGCCGCGATACCGACCCAGAGTATGAATCACGCGATCCAGTTCCTCCTTGCGTCCGATCAGCGGGTGCAGCGATTCCACGCGCAACAAGTTGGCAGCTGCCTTCGGCGCATCCGTAGCCCTCGCGGCGATTACCCCCGATGTTGGCAGCTCATGCGGCGTTTGGTGCAACTGCTCGCGCACGACGTCAAGTTTCACATTCCGTGCCGCGAGCAACTTCGCCGCATAGCATTTCTTTTCCCGTAGCAGGCCAAGCAGCAAATGCTCCGTGCCGATGTGCTTGTCGTTGAGCCGGTCGGCCTCTTCCGCCGAAAAATTCAACACTCGCTTCGACTCGTCACTCAGCGGCAAATCCGCCGAGGTTGACGTTTTCTCGCGAACGCTCGTATTGGCCTCGATCTCCTTCCGGATATCCCACGAGGATTTACCGATAAACCGGCTCGTCAGCGCTTTGTCCTCGCGCAGCACGCCCAGCAGCAGGTGCTCTGTCTCAATGTAGGGACTGCCGAACTGCGCTGCCTCGTACCGCGCGAAGAAGATCACTCGCCGCGCTTTTTCGGTGAAACGTTCAAACATAGGAAAGCTGAAGGGCCAAAAGAAGCCCATTCAGGGATATCCGACGGCAGTTATTCGCGCAATGAAAAAAATGATTTTGCGGTCGACGGCCAGGAAGCTACGACCGGAATCGAGACGGAAACGGCAGCACCTGGGCTCCCGCCGCCGCAGCCGCGCGCATCGGCGACGCCACGAATGCCTCGGCTTCCGCCATGGTCTCGAAGATTCCGATTGTCTTCGAGGGGCTGCGCAGGATCTGCTGCATGCGGGCGCGGTGTCTTTGTAGTTCATTGCTCACAATGAATGCTCGGCGCGAACCCAGGGAAAACGGATCGATCTGATCAGCCAACGCGACAGTCTCTTCGGCATTGATCTCAATTTCTTCCACCGCGCGCAGATCGACAATCTCGGACCACCCGGGCTCAAATGCTCGATTCTCCCGCAGCGCATCCGCGTAACGCCCAATCAGATTCACCGTCAACTTCCCGGCGAATCGCACGTAAACACGCCTATGGTCGGCATCAATTCGACAATCCACGGAAGACTCCCGGCTGGGATTGTGGCCTGTTAAAAGACCTTTCAAATTCTCAAAGCTCTCATACATGGTTGGTAACAGCTTTTGTTGAAATTGCTTTCGATTTTGTTATCGGCGGGGTTCTCAGTGGACTTGAGAGGCGTGGCGCGTCAAGAGAAACCGACGATTATCCCTAAGGACGGGCCCAATCGCCGCCACACGCATTTCCGCGGGCACTCGCCCTGCTTTGAGACCCGGCCCTCGTTGTTGTATAAGGGCGCCCTATGAAGCGCACGCTGCTGGCTCTTCTTCTGTCTTTGTCTTCCCTGCTCTCCGCCCAGAACCCCGCTCCCTCCGCGCAAGATGCCGCGCCTGCCACGACGATCGCCACCCGCGCCGCCGGCCTCGAAAAACACGACGGATTCCTTCCTTATTACTGGGACGTGAAGAAGGGCGAACTTCTGATCGAGTTGTCTCCGGCTGCGCTCGACCGCGAGTTCCTCTACTTTACGGGCCTGGGCAGCGGCGTGGGCTCCATCAAGGTCTTCGCCGACCGGAGCACAACCGCGTCCAGCGCCGTCTGCCGCTTGCGCCGATCGGGGCCAAAGGTTCTGGTCGTCGCCGAGAACCTGTCTTTTCGTGCACAAAACGGAAGTGCCGACCTCCAGCGCTCCGTCGAACTCAGCTTCCCTACTTCCGTGCTTGCCGCCCTCCCCGTGGAGGCCGAGCAGGACGGCGCCCTGCTCGTCAATGCCAACCCTCTGCTCTTGCGCGATGCCACCGACCTGCTGTCCCAACTCCGCCGTCCCACACAGGCTGTCAACGGCGTCATGGTTCGCCAGGAATCGAAAGACTCGAACTGGAAGCTGGATGACTCGCGCAGCGTCGTCGACCTCGATTCCTCCGGCAGCTTCCCGCGCAATACCGAACTCGAAGCTCTGCTCACCTTCACCAACGATGGCGAGGTCGATCTCAATCAGCCTGATACGCACATTTTGAGCGTCCGCGAACACCATTCCTTCGTCGCGCTACCCGAGCCCGGCTTCGAACCGCGCGCAGCCGATCCGCGCGTCGGTTTTTTCGGCGAAACTTTCCAGGATTTTTCCCAGCCGTACAATCAGCCCCTCACGCGCAAATTCATCGCGCGCTGGCGCCTGCAGAAGAAAGACCCATCCGCCGCAGTCAGCGAGCCTGTTAAGCCGATCGTCTTCTATCTTGACCGCGCCGTGCCCGAGCCCATGCGCTCCGTCCTGAAGCGCGGGGCATTGTGGTGGAACGCCGCTTTCGAGCAAGCCGGATTCAAGGACGCCCTCCGCATCGAAGACCTGCCCGAAGGCGCCAGCCCGCTCGACGCACGCTATCCCACGATCCAGTGGACGAACCGCTCCGGCCGCGGCTGGTCGGTCGGCATGACTCAAACCGATCCGCGCACTGGCGAGATCGTGCATGCCGTCGTGCAACTTGACTCGCATCGCATGCGAACGGTGAACAATTATTGGGAAGCCACTGTCCCTTCCGCAAAAGGCAATGAAGAACCGTCCCTCGACGGGTTCGCCGCCATCGACCGGCTCGATCCGCAAATTTCCGAGGAGCAGGTCATGCTCAACCGTCTGGCGCTGCTCACCTGCCACGAGATGGGCCACGTCCTTGGCCTCGATCACAACTTCGTCGCCAGCACCTTCGATCGCGGATCGGTCATGGATTACTACGCCCCGCGCGTGAAGATTCGCCCCGACGGCACCGCCGACCTCTCCGACGCCTACATGCAAGGCACAGGGAGCTACGACCGCTTCGCCGTCGAATGGGGCTACAGCCAGGGCGCCCCCGGAACAACCAGCGAGCAAGACCGCGCGCGTCTCGACGCCATCGTCCGCAAATCGCTGGCGCAAGGTATTGTCTGGGGAAATTATCTCGATCCACGATGGAATTCCTACGACGACGGTAGCGATCCGGTTGCCTGGCTGAAGGAAGTCTGGCCTGTACGCGACGCCTTGCTCGCTCACTACGATGCGAGCCTGCAGCGTCCCGGAGAACCCGCCTCCCGCGTCGCCTCACGCTTTCCGCTGATCTACCTGTTCCATCGCTACGCCCTCGGTGCCGCGATCAACGTGATCGGCAGCGCGAAGATTCCGCCTTCCCTTGTGGGCGACGGCCAGGAACCCCTCGCCGTCTGGCCCGACGCGCAGCAGCGCGAAGCCTTGCAGTTGGTGCTGAAGGCGCTCGATCCAGGAGAACTGGAAATTCCGGCAAGCCTTTGGAAACTTCTCGCGCCGCCGGAACCTGACGAAGAAGATTCCGAGCGCTTCACCTCATCCGCCGGATATCTGTTCAGCAAAGAAGACGGCGCTCGCGCTGTCGCCGACATCGTCTCCGGAGGCCTGCTCGATCCACAGCGCATGCAGCGGTTAGCAGTGATTTCCAACATGTATGCGGGGACACTGTCGCCGAGTGATGTCGTAGGCGCGCTGGTGAAGGCGGCCTTTAGGGCACGGACGACTGGTGCGGGCGATTTGGGGGCGGCTGCGGGCAGTTCGGGCTCGGGGGGAGAACATGCGATTGCAGACGCGGTGCAGGCGCAGGTTGCGGATCACCTGATGCTGCTGGCGGCGGATGGGAACGTGAGTCCGGAGGTGCAGGCAGCGGCCCTGATCGGCGTAATGAATATGCAGAAGATCGTGCACGCCGATCAGAGTGCGGCAGGGCGGCGGCTCGATCATGAAATCACGCTGTTCTTAACCAATCCACACCAGAACGCGCCGAAGCTGAAGTCACCGGGAGCGCCGCCCGGGCCGCCGGTATAGCTGATGATCAGCGTGTCGCCGGGGTGCTGGGTGGGTTTGGAGCGAATTACGCTGTCAGGCAGGGCCTTGAATGGTCCCACCACGTAGGGGGCCGAGGCGTATATTGGCAGCGCGGTCCATGTGTTCGACGCCGAAGGCAATACTGACGAACCAGAGCACACGGGAGTCCTGACGAAGTTTCTGCAGGCATTTGAGCCGTGGATCGAAAAAACCAGCAAGAAGGAAGTTCGGATTTCGCGCAAGAGCGTGATTATGTCAAGGCTATCCAGGGATCGAACGACCGGGCCTCTTACCGTTTCCGCGAAAGCCGGTCTCGCGATAGCAGCTTTGTCGTTGGGATTGATGTGGAAGCCAATCAGCGATGGCGTGATTCGATACAAGCAACAGCGCAACCTGGCGATGCGCGACGTGCCCGCGCCGTCATTTGACACGGTCGACCTTTCGGGCAAGATGGAGCACCTTCAGGATCAGAAGGGCAAAGTCGTACTGGTGAATATATGGGCGACATGGTGTGGGCCGTGCCGCGAAGAGTTCCCTAGGCTCGATCACCTGTATCAGGAGCACAAGGATCAGGGGTTCGTGGTGTTTGGATTCTCGACGGAGGATCCGGCGGTACAGCGAAAATTTGTGCGGCAGGTGCCGGTGACTTTCCCGCTGCTCACGACTGGGGCAGGCGTTCCCGATTTCTATAAGGACATCGCTCGTTATCCTGCGTTCATCCTCGTCGACCGCAAGGGACAGTTGCAGACCGCACCAGCGCCGGATGACGGGTTCCGGAAACTCGAGGCGACCATTGACGCGCTACTGAAGTAGAACTCCTAGCGCGGACGCGAAAGCGGTGTTCGAACGAACATCTTCTTTCTGGCGGCTGGAACGTCCTCTCGGAAATGCAACACGCACGGCTGTGGACGAAAGCCTGGCGCACTCTCGCTTCCCCTCTTTTACAATGCAACTGTGAAGACCTGGGATGTCCTCATCATCGGCGGCGGCATCATCGGGCTCACTCTCGCGCGCGAAATTCGCAAGCAGGGCGCGTCGGTGCTCGTGGTCGAGCGCGGCGAACCGGGCCGCGAGGCCTCCCACGCTGCGGGAGGCATGCTCGTCAATTGCGGCGACGAAACTCCCGCCGTCCTGAAAACCCTCGCCACCGCCAGCGCCGAGATGTATCCCGAGTTCGTTCACGAACTCCAGGACGAGTCTGGGGAAAATGTCGATCTCCGCTCCGAGGGCACGCTTCTGTTCCTCGAGCCCAGCGACAATCCCAAACAGATTCCGGGCTCTCATCCGCTGCCCGCCCCGCTTGCCGAGTTCGAACCCGCGCTCTCTGTCTCGGACCAGACTCCTCTCTTTTTAAAGGAACGTAGCGTCTGTCCTCGTGCTCTGACCCGTGCCGCCCTGAAGGCGGCCAAACATCGCGGCGTCGACATCTCTTCCGGGACCTATGTTCTCTCCGTCGATCACGCGGAAGGCAAAGTGATCGGCGTGACTACCGACAAGACCTTCTATCGCGCCGGCAAGATTGTGAACTGCGCCGGCGCATGGGCCGGACAGATCTTTCCCTACCCGCTCCCGACCCGCCCGGTCAAAGGCCAGATGGTTTGCTTCGCCATGCCGAAGCGCGAACTGCTGCGGCACGTCGTGCGCTCGCCTGAAATCTACCTGATTCCCCGCTCCGACGGCCGGCTGCTCGCTGGCGCCACCGTTGAAGAAGCCGGATTCGACAAGCGCACCATGCCCGAAACCATCCAACGCCTTCGCCATGCCGCCATCCGCATGCTGCCCGCCCTTGAGAACGCGCGCATCCTCGAAGACTGGGCCGGTCTCCGCCCCGGCACACCCGACAACCTCCCGATCCTAGGCCAAACGCCGACACCCAACTATTACGCGGCCACTGGCCACTTCCGCGACGGCATTCTCCTGGCTCCCATCACGGCGCTGGTCATGGCACAGGTCGTCTCCGAAAAAGCCCCCGGTTACGATCTCTCCCACTTCTCCGCCGAGCGCTTCGCCACGAAAGCCGCCTAGCTACTTTTCAAGTCTTGATTTCGAGCTTCGACGGTTTTGATGACAGAGTCGAGGTAGATGCCCCTGTTCTTGCTCCTCAAATGTGTATCTTCGAGCCAGACTTACGTGGGGACAGACGCCCTCGTCTGTCCGGACGAGCGCAGGTCGGGTAGTTCGCAGCGAGATGTCCCATACTCCCGCTTTCATAAGCAAGGAATCACTTTCTTCTTCGCGCCCTTTGCGGCCTTTCCGCGCACCGCCGCGGTCAAGAACTTTCCGGCCACTCGCAACTCGGGACTCGCAACTTGCTTTTCTTTGCGACCTTTGCGGATTTTCTTCGCGCCCTTTGCGGTTAATCGCTTTTCTCCGAACCCTCCGCGACCTCTCGGGCGAAAGGTTTGTCCCTCCTTCCCCAACCGTCTCCCCCTGGACGCAATCGGCTCTCGTCACAGAACGGCGCCTGTTCCCTCGGGTATACTTGTACGTTTTTCAACAACCCTCATCGTCGCGGTTCCGCGCAAGAAAGGGACTCCCTTATGGCATCTCCAGCACTCGATTTCGCCCGTGAGAATCAGCAACGCTTCGTCAGCGAATTGAAAGATCTCCTTCGCATTCCCAGCGTCAGTACGCTCGAAGAGCACAAAACCGACGTCCAGAAAGCCGCCGATTTTGTCGCCAGCGAACTGCGCCGCATCGGCATGGAAAACGTCGAGATCATCCCTACCAAAGGACATCCTCTCCTCTACGCCGACTGGCTGCACGCGGCCGGCGCGCCCACGGTTCTCATGTACGCCCACTTCGACGTCCAGCCGCCCGACCCGCTCGATGAATGGCTCAGCCCGCCCTTCGAGCCCACCGAGCGCAACAACAACCTCTACGCCCGCGGCGCCGTCGACGACAAAGGCCAGCTCTGGATGGAAGTCAAAGCCCTCGAGTCGCTCATGAAGGCCCACGACGGCAAGCTGCCCATCAACGTCAAGATCATCTTCGAGGGAGAAGAAGAGGTGGGCGGCGAGTCCATCGCCGAATATGTCCGCAAGCAGAAAGCCAAGCTGAAAGCCGACTTCGCGCTCGTCTGCGACACGGAACTGTTTGCGCCTAACCTGCCAACGCTGTGTGTCGGCCTGCGCGGCCTGGTCTACACCGAGATCGAAGCCGTCGGCGCGAAAACCGATCTGCACTCCGGCATGTACGGCGGCGCCGCTCCGAATCCGTTCTTCGCTTTGATCGAAATCATCAGCAAACTGAAAGACTCAAAGGGCAAAGTCCTAATCCCCGGCTTCTACTCCAAAGTAAAAGCCCCCACCAAGGACGAACTCAAGGCCTGGAAGCGTCTCCCCTTCAACGAGGAGCACTACCGTAAGACCGAAGTTGGCTCGAAGGTCCTGACCGGCGAACCCGGATACTCCGTGCTCTACCGCACCTGGGCGCGCCCGACCCTCGAAGTCCACGGCATGCCCGGCGGCTTCACCGCTCCCGGCGCAAAAACCGTGATTCCCGCTAAGGCCGCGGCGAAGGTTTCCATGCGTCTCGTCCCCAACCAGGACCCGGACGACATCCTGAAACGCTACACCGCGTTCGTGAAGAAACTCACGCCGAAGGGCATCGAAACCAAAATCAAAATCTGGAGCAAAGGCCCGGCTTGCGTGGTCTCGACCGACAACCCGTACATCAAGGCCGCCACCGAAGCCATGCACGATATCTTCAAGAAAGACACGGTGTTCATTCGTTCCGGCGGCTCGATCCCGATCGTCACCGATTTCCAGGACGTTCTGAAAATCCCGTCCGTGATGATGGGCTTCGGCCTGCCCGACGACAACCTGCACGCGCCGAACGAGAAGTTCCACATCCCGAACTTCCATCGTGGGATCGAGTCGATCTGCCTGTTCTTTGAGAAGCTCGGAAAGTAGCAGTGTCGGCTTTTCGAAGCCGCCTCTTTTGCGCGGCGCGAACATTTCAGTTCGCGCCGCTCCTTTCTTGTAGCGCCGGCATCCTGCCGGCTGTCGCGAGGGCACCTTGCCCTCGCCGCAGAACCAGGTAAGCGCATCGCGCAGGTGCTCTCCACAGCTTCAGCAGCGCAGCCCGCATCGTCAAGAACCACGTGGGGACAGCCGCCCTCGGCTGTCCGGCCGAGCGAAGCTCGGCTCTCTTTTAGCCGCAGTTAGGACTTTTTTCGGGCCGGACTTGTGTGCGACGGAATCTGTAGCACAGGCCGTCCATCTCAGCCAGCTTTTGCCCCCGTCCCCACCGCCGGATAACAATCGTAATTCCGCTGCTCCACGATCTTTCCGTCGCGAAACCGTAGAAACATCGCCACGAACGCCTTCATCTCGCTCCCCGCCGGCAAATTCATCACCTCGACCGCCGGCACGCCGGTCCACTCCAACTCGACCGCCACCTCGTCCCCGTCCTCAAGGATGTGCTGTACCTCGTACTTCTGCGACCGCATGATCCGGCGGCCCTGTTCATACGCCTCTCGCATGTCCTCAAGCCGCCGGATGCGCCCCTGGGGCGCCACCCGATTCGGAAATTCCCGAACCACAGCTTCGGGCGCAAAGAATTCATAGACGGTCTCGAACGGTCCCATCGATTCGATCGCGCTCAGGTACTCTCGCACTCGCAACGAATTAGATGACGGCATAACGATTCCCTACCCCTGCAACGTGGTTATTGTCTCGAAATTTTAACGATGGTCGCAATCGACGCTACGACACGCCTTCAAAAAAATCCTGCGCTGTCCCTTCACGCTGCATCTCAGGGTTCCGCAGAGCAACGCACAAGTTCGGGGGCGTCGATTGAGGATGTTCGGGTTCCGCTGGCTGGTTGTGCCAGTCATGGGTTTGTTTTTTGTAGTGACTTCGAATCAGGCTCTTTCGCAGATCTCAAAGGTTCCTTCCCCATCTTTCACCGTTCAATCTTTTGCCGCGGAGAGTTTCTCCGAGCCCAGCTTCGTCACCGCGCTCGCTGACTTTCCCGACCAGTCCCCGCAAGACGGCGCGCAGTCGAGCAACACGCGCCAGGGTTTTCTCGTCCGCAACCTCAAGCGCGGCCTCGAAGACCAGAAAGAACTCTGGTCCGCACCTTTCAAACGTAAAAACCTCAAATGGGACGCGCTGTTCCTGCTCACGACGGGAGCTCTCCTCGCCACCGACCGCCACGCTTCCCGAGCCGTTCCCAAGGATCACGTCAACATCAGTCACGACGTCGCACTGCTCTGCATCGGCACCACGGGAGCCAGTGCTGGCCTGATCTGGCTGCACGGCATTCGCGCCCACGACTCGCACGCCAAAGAAACCGGCTACCTGACGCTCGAATCGCTCGCCAACACCTTCCTCATCTACACGCCCATGCAGATCATCGCCGGACGCGAACGCCCCGATGACGCCACCGGCAACGGTCGCTTCTGGCAGCACCGGAGCGTCAATACGTCATTCCCGGCAGGTCATCCCATGTTCACGTGGGCCATGGCGAGCGTCATCGCCCACGAATATCCCAAGCGCTGGGTGAAGATCGTCACCTACGGCGCGGCGTTCTCCGTCTCAGCGACTCGCTTCACCGGACGCAATCACTTCCCATCAGACATTTTCGTGGGCAGCATGCTCGGCTATTTGATCGGCACGCACATCTTTCATGCCCACTGCAATGAAGACTTCAGCGAAGCCTGTCATCGCTAAGCAATGCCTGTCGCCGTTCAGCGGCATGTCAATGGCTAGAGGAAACCGTGATACAGGCTCTGGGCGCTTCTCCGTGGCCTCTGTGGTAAACGTTTTTTCTCGGAGTTTTCCTACTTCCCCGCCGGCTTGGGTGCCCCAGGTTCGCGTCCGCTCTTTGGACGCTAACCTGGGATCAATGAACCCGAGTAAACCTTGGCCGCCGAAGCTCCGTCTACTTCCCCGCCGACATCGGCGCTGCCAAAAATTCTGCAGCCGCCGACGCCATCTTCTGCGACATGAAAATGTTGTAGTGCGTCGTTCCCGGCAAAATCGCCAGCCGCGCATTCGACATCCCCGATCTGTCCCAGCCCGCATCCTTCTTTCCGCCGCCGAGCAGTTCGAAAAACTCCACCACATGTGCCGGGCGCACCGCGTCCGCATCGCCGACCACCAGCAGTGTCGGCGACTTGATCTCTGTCACCTCCTTCGACCAGTCGTAGTCTTTGCTCAGCAGTTCGCCAAGCTTCTTGAAGAGCAATCCCCAGTCCTCGGGCCTGGGCGCAATCTTCGCGTAGGCCTGGTACATCGGGGACTGTTTCATCTGCTCGACCTGTGCAGGATCGAACGTCCCCATCGCGGCCTGAATCTCCGGATACCAGCCGCTTCGTTTGCACGGCGTCGACACGAGCACCAGCTTTCTCACCATCTCTGGATGTTGAATCGCCACACGCAACGCCACTCCTCCGCCCAGCGAATACCCCATCACATCCGCCTTCGGGATGTTCAACGTCCTCATCAAGGCTGCAATATCGTCCGCCATCGCCTCGCAGCTCAGTGGACGATCGATATCGGCGGTCCGCCCGTGAGCCTGCAAATCCACCGCAATCACCTGCCTGCCACTGGCGAGCGTCGGCATGATCGCGCTGAACATTCCCGTCGACCCCACCCCGCCATGCAGCAGGATCAGCGGCCCCCCCGAGCCGTGGATTTCGTAATACAGCTTGAGCCCATTGACCGGCGCGTATCCGCTCTTCACTGGCCCCCCTCCTTGACTGGCTTCCGTCGCCTGCGAAAACGCCAGGACCGATACCAGCATCATTTCCGCGACCAAGGTCCCACGAACAGTTCGTTTCAGCATGAGTTCATTCCCCTCCTGCATGACCGTCGAACGAACACGGTCAAAATCGACATATCCACGCCACAATTTCTGGAACGTTCATCCAACTACTCAGTGGGGATTTTTATACCCGGGTTAGCGCCCGCACTTTGGACGCTAACCTGGGAAATGCTTCCCGCCCTTGGTGTGAAGAGTTCTTTTTTGCGATCTTCGCGGCCTTTCTTTGCGCCCTTTGCGGTTAAAAGCTTTTCTCCAGACCCATCCGGTACTTCCGCCGCAAGCTGCAAACCCCGAGGTGATCCCGGTAATGTCCAACTTCTCAATTGATTGCCTCCCCCCGCTGCGCTAAGCTTTTTCCGCTCTCGCGATTCTCCCCTCCTTCTTCGTCTCATCACCCTAATTCCAGGCGGTTGCTGCATTGCGTGTGCAATCTGACGTAGTTCGGACAAGATACCCACAACATATGGGGTTTTATATCTTGACCCACGCCCGATTTCGCCGTTACAGTAGCTGCAATCCATGCCTTCCCTGCCTCCGGCCGGGAGGGTTTATGTGCGGGCGCTTGCGGCCAGGCATCCAAGTGGTAACGGGGTCCGGGGCGTCCAACCAGCCGCAGTCATGCATATAGCGCGCCCCAGCCAGCGCACGGAGATCGGGTGCGCCATCGCGCGTTCTGTTCGCATGATGGAGCGTTGAAGGAGTCGAAGTTGCTCAAACTGAAAAAGCTCCAGATTCTCGGCTTCAAGTCGTTTTGCGACCGCACCGAGCTGAAGTTTCCCGGCGACGGTGTGGCCGCGATCATCGGCCCCAACGGTTGCGGCAAGTCCAATATCGCCGACGCCATCTCGTGGGTGCTCGGCGAGCAGTCCGCCAAAACCCTGCGCGGCTCCCGCATGGAAGACGTAATCTTCGCGGGAACGCGCGATCGCCAGCCCACCGGCATGGCCGAAGTCTCCCTCACGCTCATTGATCCCGAGCAGTACGACGGCCCCGGCAAGAACGAGCCGACGGAAATTGAAGTCCGCGACGAAGTCCCCGAAGAAGATTGGGACGAGGCCGAACTCCGCGCCCGCGCCGCCGAAGAAACTGCTCACGCCATTGATGAAGCCCAACCCGGCAAGGTGGAAGAAGTCGAAGGAACCCCCACGCCATCAGCCTCCGCGGTCGCCGCCGCAGAAGGTACGCCTTCGGAAGGAAGCGCTGTCCCTTCGAACCCAGCAGAGGCTAGCGCTGGCACGCCAGAGACTGCAGCCGCCGTCGCCGGCCCCCCCAGTGTCGTCCTCAAAATCCGTCGCCGCAAATTCAACCAGCAGCAGTACCACTCCGGAGAAATCGTCGTCACCCGCCGCCTCTTCCGCTCCGGCGATAGCGAGTACCTCCTGAACGGCAAGCTCTGCCGCCTACGCGACATTCAGGAACTCTTCATGGGCACCGGCCTCGGTCCCGAGTCCTACGCGCTGATCGAGCAGGGACGCATCGGCCAGATTCTCTCCAGCCGTCCCACCGACCGCCGCGCCATCATCGAAGAAGCCGCCGGCGTCACCAAGTTCAAAACCAAGAAGCGCCTCGCCGAAGCCCGCCTCGAATACGCCAAGGTGAACCTCAACCGCGTTAACGACATCTTCGAGGAAGTCACGCGCCAGATGAACTCTCTGAAGCGCCAGGCCTCCAAAGCGGAGCGCTACGCCAAGCTTCGCGATGAGATGCGCGCCAAGCTCCGTGTCGTCCTCGCCAGCAAGTTCACCCAGCTCGATCTCGAAAGCGCGCAGATCGACGGCCACCTGACCGCCCTCGCCGAGGCCATGCAGCAGCAGACCGAGGACGTCCAGCAACTCGAGTCCGAGCACACCGACCGCACCCAGCGTGGCTATGCCATCGATGGCGAACTTCGCCAGAACCGCGATCGTCTCAACCAGATCGCCATCGAAATCGACCGCGCCCATGCGCGCCGTCGCACCAACGAAGAACGCTGCGCCGAGCTGATCGCGCGCTCCGCGTCTTCCGACGCGGAACTGGCCCAGGCCCGCAGCCGCCTCACCAATCTGGAATCCGAACTCGACTCCAACCGTCAGACGCTCGAGTCCGCCGCTGCCGAACTCGCCGCCGCGCAGCACGAACTCGAATTGTCGAAGCAAGAAGCCGCGACCGCCACTGCCGATCTCACCGCCATCGAACTCGAACTCGAACAAGGCCGCGCTTCCATCATGGAAGCCGTAGCCGCCGCCTCGCAGCTGCGCAATCAACTGACGCAGGCCGAAGAGCGTTTAGCCGCAGTCGATCGTGAGACCCAGCGCCTTGAAACCGAAATTTCCACGGCAAATTCCCAGGTGGAAGCTTTCGGCGGCCAACGCGGCCAACTCGCCATCGAATTCGAGTCCGTTTCCCAGCGTGTCTCTGGCCTCGCCGCCGAGATCATCCAGGTCCGCCACTCGCTCGAAACCAAGCGCCATGAGGAAAGCGAAGCCAAGCTTCGTCTCGACAGCCTGCGGGCGGAATACGCCTCTGCCCTCGGTAAGAAAGGATCGCTCGAAGCCGTCATCGCCGAACACGGCTACTCCACTGAATCGGTCCGCCGCCTCTTCCAATCAGGCCAGTTTCAAGGCGGACACGCGCCTGTCGGCGTGCTCGCCGACTTCCTCGAAGTCGAACCGCAGCACGAGCGCGTGGTCGAAGACTTTCTCCGCGACGAACTCAACTACATCGTCGTCAAATCCTGGGATGCCGCCGACGAAGGCCTGCGCCTGCTCCGTAGCGACGTCGATGGCCGCGCCACATTTCTGGTCCATCCCGAAGATTCTCAAGCCAAGTTCTCCTTCGTCGTCGATGAAGCCGCGCACTCCGCTCCACCGGGACAACCGATCGTTCCCTTGAAGAGCACCATTCGTGTCCTCAATGGATTCGGCAAATCGCTCGAAGTCATCCTGCCCAAACTGCGCGACGGTTACATCGTGCCGAACTCGAGCCTGGGGCGTGAACTCGCCCTCGAAAATCCCGACGCCTTCTTCCTCGCTCATTCCGGCGAGTGCTTCCACAACGTGACCGTCACCGGCGGCAAGCAGCGCGCGGAAGGTCCGCTTTCCATGAAGCGCGAACTTCGCGAAGTCCTGCGCGCCCTGGAAGAACTCGAGCACTCTCTGCGCGACGGCGAAGCCCGCGTCCTTCTTCTGGGCAGAGAAATCAAGGAGCACACTTCCCTGCTCGATCGCCTCGAGGAAGAGAAGCGCGTCGCCGAAAAGCAGGCCATGACGTCCGGCCACATGCTCCAGCAACTCGAGGCCGAGATGGGACGCGTCGGCGAGCGCCTCAATACGAGCCGCTCCGAATTGCATCGCCTCATTGCGGAACGCGCCGAACAGGATGGCATCATCGCCGCGCGCAAAACCGACATCACCGCCGCCGAAGACAGGCGCACTGAACTCGAACGCGGCATGCAGGCAGGCCTGTCGCGACTCACCTTCCTGAAGGAGCGCCGCGATCTCGCCGCCCAGAACACCTCGCAGCACGTCGCTCGCGTCGCGGGACTCGAGGAACGCCACCGCTCCGCCTCCGCCGTCCTTGAGCGTATCGAGTCCCTCGTCGCCGAGATGCGTGAGCGGGTCCACGTACTCCGCACGCAGATCGACGCCTCCGCCGCCGAGAAGGTTCAGCGTGAGAATGAGAATCAGCTCCTCGCCAATCAACTCCTCGACTTCGACGCTGAGAAGAACGCCGGTGAGGCCCGCGAAGGCCTGCTCCAGATGGAATCCGAACAGGTCCGCGCCCGCCTCAGCGAAATCGACGAAGCCCTGCGTGCCGCCCGCCTCTTGCTCGATCAGGCTCGCGACCGCCGTGGTGAACTCGCCGCTACCGCCGCCAAGCTCCAATCCGACGCGCAGTACATGGCCGAGTCCTGCCTAAACGACCTGGGCGTCCAGCGCCATGAGTTGATGGCCGATACCACTATCCCGATCGTCGAGGGCGAACAGCTTGCCATCGAAGACCAGGCCTACCGCGAGATGCGCACGCGCCTAGATAACATGGGCCCCGTCAACATGATGGCCCTCGAGGAATACAAAGAAACGGCCGAGCGCCATCAGTTCCTCGAAACCCAGCGTCAGGATCTGCTCGACTCCATCCAGAACACCATCGCCACCATCAAGGAAATCGACACCGTCTCGCGCCAGAAGTTCGAGGAAGCCTTCCACAAGATCAACGAGAACTTCACCGAAACCTTCCGTAAGCTCTTCGGCGGCGGCCACGCCTTCATGCGCCTCACCGACGAAGAGAACAGCGCCGAAAGCGGCATCGACGTCGTCGCCTCCCCTCCAGGCAAGAAGTTGCAGAACGTCCTGCTGCTTTCCGGCGGTGAAAAAGCGCTCACCGCTCTCTCGCTGCTGGTTGGCATCTTCCAGTACGCGCCGAGTCCCTTCTGCATCCTCGACGAAGTCGACGCGCCGCTCGACGAAGCGAACATCGGCCGCTTCACCGACTTGGTCAGAGATATGAGCGTGCAGACCCAGTTCGTGCTCATCACCCATAGTAAGAAGACGATGAGCATCGCTCCGGTCCTTTACGGAGTCACCATGCAAGAGCCGGGCGTTTCAAAACTTGTATCGGTGCGCTTCGGCGGAATGGCCTGAAATCCTTGCGCGAAACTCAATCTTCATGCTAGAGACGCGGTCCTCCGCGTCCCTTCCGTTCTGACCGCGTTATCCACGCACGTCCTCAGGTTTTCCACATCACAATATCCTTCAAATGCCGTATCCAGAGCGCGTTTTCCAAGCGGCCGCAAACTGTCAACGTTCTTTCGATCAACCACATGGAAATGTCACATTGATCCATGACGTAAATCGTTGACAAAAATTTATGGGCGGCTAGAATACGCGACGTTTTTTACCTGTAAAATTTCTCTCATGAGCACCGATCTACTCGATACCGTCCTCCTTCACACCGAAATCCCGACTCTCCAGCTTCATGCCAGCGGTAAGGTTCGCGATGTCTACCGGCTTGACGCCGACCGTCTTCTCTTCGTTGCCACCGACCGCATCTCCGCCTTCGACTACATCCTGGCGACCGGCATCCCGCACAAGGGACACGTCCTCACCCAGATCTCACTATTCTGGTTCAACTTCCTGAAAGACGTCGTCCCTAACCACTTAATTACCGCCGATGTCTCCCAGTACCCCACCGAGCTTCGCCCCTACGCCGATCAGCTCCGCGGCCGCTCCATGATCGTGATGAACGCCAACATGGTTCCCGTCGAGTGCGTCGTCCGCGGATACATCTCTGGCTCCGCCTGGAAGGAATACAAGGCCAGCGGCAAGGTCTGCGGAATCGAACTACCCAAGGGACTGCGCGAGTCCGACCAGCTTCCCGAGCCGATCTTTACCCCGGCCACAAAGGCGACCACGGGTCATGACGAGAACATCTCCTTCGACAAGATGGTCCGCATCGTGGGCGCTCCGCTCAGCGAAGAACTCCGCCACCTGACGCTCGCTGTCTACAAGAAAGCGGCCGACTACGCCCGCCAGCGCGGCATCATCATCGCCGATACCAAGTTTGAATTTGGACGCACGCCCAAGGGTGTCACCTTGGCCGATGAAGTCCTCACCCCCGATTCCTCACGCTTCTGGCCGGCCGATCGCTATCAACCGGGCAAAGCTCAGGATTCTTACGATAAGCAATACGTTCGCGACTACCTGGAAGCAATACACTGGAACAAGCAGCCGCCCGCGCCTGCCCTTCCCACCGAGGTGGCCCGCAAGACCAGCGAGAAGTACTTGGAGGCTTACCAGCAGCTCACGGGACAAAAGCTTGACGTCTGATCCCGCGCCGCTGCGCAGGACAGACCAATGAATATTGTTGATTGGTCGATCCTGTTTGTGATTCTGGTGTCTGTAGCCGTAGCCGCATCCGAAGGCTTTTTCCACCAGGCCTTCGGCCTTGCGGGTTTGGTCGTCGGATATCTATTGGCCGCCTGGCAGTACCACCGTCTGGCGGATTGGTTTGCGCCCAATCTGAAGTCGCCTTGGCTCGGCGAGATCGCTGCATTCGTCCTAATTTTTGTCGGCGTCGTGATCGTGGCAGGAATTGTGGGCCGGATCGTGCGCTGGGCCATGAAGGAAGCCGGTCTGAACGTGTTCGACCGGATTTTGGGCGGGTTACTGGGATTGCTAAAAGGCTCGCTGTTCATCGCCGTCATTCTCATGGGAATGACCGCGTTCACACCCACCTCCCGATTCCTGGAAGGTTCGGAATTGGCGCCGTATTTCCTGGTGGTGGGTCGGGCTGCGATCTGGATCGCACCTTCCCAGTTACGAGGCAAGTTTTATCAAGGACTGGGCATGCTCCATCGTGCGCATGTCCCGCAGGAAATCGTGCCGGGACCCGGCCCGGCCGCGAAGCCTGCACAGTAGCTTAGGTCCGATGCTGCTCATACTGACGTTTTTGCCAGAGAAAGAGAGAGCCCGTGAAGGATCAACTAGAAGCCCTCATCATGCAGATGTACAAAAGCAACATCCTTTACTCCGAGGCTGTCCGCGAATTCAAAAAGCGCTTCATCCTGACTGTTCTCCAGGAGAACAAGGGCAACCAGTGCCGCGCCGCCCGCGAACTGGGCATGCACCGAAACACCCTGAGCCGTACCCTCGCTGAACTCAAAATCGACGTTCGCCTGCTCCGCGACGGAGCCCGTCGCCCACCGCGCAGCGCCCGCCCCGTCCCCTTGGAAAAGAAGGCTGTTCGTTAAGCGCCGGCAGCCTTCAACCTACTTAGGCGCTTTGGAGCGATCTTGCGGCTTTTATTCGCGCCCTTTGCGCTTAAAAGCTTTTCTTTGCGGTCTCTACGGACGTTCTCTCTGCTCTCCGCGTTTTAAGATTTTCTCCCGACGGATGTCTAACCGTTCGAGTTGCACGTCAAAGATGTGGGGTCACTCGGGTCTCGCAACTCGCGACTCGGTACTACCTGGCGTCCGTTGCAGCTCTTCTTTGCGATCTTTGCCGTTAAAAGCTTTTCTGTAAGTCGTAACCCGGAGGCAGAGCTACAACAAAAAAGGCAGCCGCATGGCTGCCTTTCGTCCTTCAACCGGGTTTCTCGAACTATTGCGTCGTCTTCTTGTGAACCGGAGGCTTCTTCGCGCCCGCAGGCGCCTTGGCTTGCAGAACTGCTCCATCGTTCATGGTCATCACGAAAGGCTTGGGCACGTACGAGACCGGCGTCCCTTCAAACTGGAAGTCCGCACCCACCTTCGGCACTAGCCGAGCGGGAAGAGCCGCTTTCATCGTCAGATCGATGTCCGGCTTCTTCGCCTCGATGTCGTCGGAGCTGCCCGCCAGCTTCAGGTTGGTCGGCGAAGTGATTTCCATCACCTGCGCCACCATCTGCAGCGGCTTTCCTTTCAGCGCGCTCCACACCTTGTCTACATCCTCGGGCTTGCCCTCGGAGAGCACAAGCTCCCACTCCGCGAAACTCATCTCTTCGACCTTCTTCGTCTTCACAAGATCCGCTGCCTGATCGGCAGGCGTGGGAGGAACATATTGCGTGTACTTCTGCGCCAGGTCCGGAGGCGGGAACGGCGTACTCTTCGCCTGCGCCAACAGGTCGGTCCAACCCTGGTCCGAACCGTGATACTTCCGATACACCGAAGCGCCGTACTTCTCGATCTGCTGCTGGCCCTGCGGCGTCGGTGCCAGCCCCGCCGCCCGTGCCGTGAACCACAAACCGTTCAAAGTATCAGGCGGCGTTTGCTTCAGGTACGCCTGCGAGAGCGGATAGATCACGTTGACGTCGTTCGGAGCCCCTTCCACCGCCTTGTGCAGCGCGGTCACGGCTTTCGGATAATCTTTGTTATTCAAAGCAGCCAAGCCAACCGCGCGATAGCAAATGCCTCCGATTTGCGTCTTCGTCTTTTCCCATTCATCCGCTGGAATATTGTCCGGCTTGGGAGCATTCGGAAGAGCATCCAGACACTTTTGTCCATTCTGATCCGCTTCGGCCAGATTATTCGTCGCCAGTTTGCTGTAAGTAACAATCGCCAGCGCCTTGATGTTGTTCGGATTTGCCTGCAGCAGCCGTTGCGCCGTGTCGCCCATCTTCGCGACGTCTCCCTTTGCCTGGTAGGCGCCCATCAGCGTTTCCAGCGCGTCCTCTTTCATCACGCTGTTGGGATACTGCGTCAGGAATGCTTCCAGGCCGCTGATCTTGGCCGTCGGATCCTGCTGCCCCACCGCCCCCATGTAGGCGTTGTACTCAGCGGGGTCTTTGATCTCTTTCTTCTGCTGTGGCGCACCTTGCGGCGCGGATTGTGGCGCGGCCGGTTGCGCCTGCGGCTGTGCGGCATCTTGTGCCACCGCAGCAACAGCAGTACCCAGCACAACCGTCAGTAGAATCTTGTTCATTCGAATGGCTCCTTGAGTTCTCGGGAAAATCAGCGACGTCTTCCTGCTCGGCATCCATGCCGCACGCCACGTCCGTACACAGGCGTACTCCGCGCCCGTGCCGCAGCTCCGGAACCTACCCAACGCTTCACCTGTAGATGGATGGCCGCCAAGGTGCGTTTCCGGTGAGCGGATTATAAGTATCCACTCCGCTATATGGCAAGCCGCTAAACTGACCCGAGCCTCCTTTCTTGTTAAGATGCCGGGTCCGGCACTGCTGGATGGTTCTCCCGAGCACAAGTTCATGGCACAAAGGTGGTACACGTGGGCGATTCTACGAAGCCCTTAACCAACCAGGTCGTGGTTGTAACCGGCGCCGGACGCGGAATCGGTGCCGCCATCGCGCGCAAGCTCGCTGGACTCGGCGCCTCCACCATCCTCTGCGCTCGCAATCGCGCGCACCTAGAAGAAACCGCTCGGACTATCAATCAGGATGGCCATTCGGCCGCAGCGCTCGAATGCGACGTCACGCTGCTTGCGTCGGTCGAGACCCTCGCACGGGAAGTCGAAGCCCGCTTCGGCCGGATCGACATCCTCGTGAACAATGCTGGTATCGGTGGATTCTCCCTCCCATTACATGAACTGACACCGAAGGCCTGGGATGAGATCCTCAATACCAACCTGCGCGGCGTGTATTACATGATTCGCGCCTTCGCTCCGGCGATGATCCGCGCGAAAAGCGGCCACATCATCAACATCTCTTCCCTCGCCGGTAAAAATCCCCTGCCCAAAGGCGCCGCCTACGCCGCCTCCAAGTGGGGATTGAATGGCCTGACCATCTCGGTTGCGGAAGAATTGCGCCCGTACAATATCCGTGTATCGGTCATTTGCCCCGGCTCCACGCACACCGATCTTTCGCCCCATACCGGCAAAGACCCGTCCCGCATGCTGCAACCCGATGACATTGCCCAAGTGGTCGCCATGCTTGTGACCCAGGCTCCCCAATCCTTCGTGAGCGAAGTCCTCCTCCGCCCTACCATGAAACCCTGATCAAGTCTTTTGTGGATTCTTGTCGCGTGGCGCGGGCGCCCACGCCCGTGGTCCTATGCCTGGATGCGCGGCTGGCATCGAAAGCGGGCGCCCTCTACCCTTGCGTTAGAGTGAGGCTTTTCTTTCCGTCCTTCGCAGGTCTTCTTTGCGTTCTTTATGGGTGAAGAGCTTTTCTCCGCGTTCTCTGCGAAGCCCTCTGCACCTCACTGAGTTTTAAGACTTTTCTGAAGGCGCTCTTTGCCGTTCCGGGCGCGGCACTGCCGCATGGACGGATGAACGCGCCATTCGAATAGACGCTACTTCTTGAAAAGATTGTCAAACGCCGCGCGCGCGTCGGAGGGCTTGGCGCTTACTGGGGTCGTCGTCTCTTTTTCGGTGGTGACCCGGATCGCGTAAAACGTGCAGCGGTTCTTCACGTCCTTGCGCGGGATGCGCTCCGGAATCGTCTGCATGCATTCGAAGCGGCTCGACGGGTCGAAGTACATGCACTGCTTGCAGGAGTGCAGTTCAAACCCGCACTTCGGACACGTCTCCGGCATTTCCCCCAGATTCGGCAGGATCGTGCCACATTGCGAGCAGCGCGACACCGTGCGCTTCGCCGGCATCTGCAGCGGCCGCGGCCCGAACGTATCCTTGCGCGCTGGTCTCTCTCCGGACTTCTGTTGCGGTTTGTCCCCGCTATCTTGGTATCCGTGTTGACGGTATTTTCGGTCGGACATGTTGCCCTGCCTTCCCGCCACATTGTCTCGCTACTCCCGCCCCTCTACAAGTGCGCGCGGAATGCGTATTTCCGGGTCTTTATCGTGCCCTCTACATCCTTCTCCCGCCGCCTCTCAATTGTTTTTCCGGGGTACGGGTGCTACCATCCGAGGATAAGATATAGTGAGGAGGAAGAACATGTCGGACAGTAATAGCAACAGTTTCCTCTGGTTTTTAGCGGGTTTGGGAGTCGGCGCCGTGGTCGGCGTTCTCTACGCTCCCCGCTCCGGAAACGAGACTCGCGAGGCACTACGCTCCAAGGCTGATGAAGGCCGGGAGTATGTCCGCGAGCGGGCGCGCCAGGCGCGCTCCCAGGCTTCCGAATGGGTGGATAAGGGCCGCGACGCTCTGGGCCAGCAGAAAGATCAGTTCCGCGCCGCGTATGACGCCGGTCGTCAGGCCTACCATCAGGCCACTTCCGACGATAACGCAGCCGCCAAGAACCTGTAGCGCGCTCGACGCTGCTCCGCGGATCCGTCACGCTTGACCGGAGCGGAGGTCATGGTTATGCCAACTTACGTTTCGATGTTTATTATCGCGACTGCCGTCGCCGTGGTCATTCAGGCTTGCATTTTGGTCGCCCTGTTCGTAACTGTCCTCAAAACGACGCGGCGCGTGGAGTCGCTCGCGACCGAAGTCAAAACGAAGGCCATTCCCACCATTGAGAACGCTCAATCGATGCTGACGGAATTGCGCCCGCGCATCAGCGAAATCGTCACCAACGTCGACGAGTCCGCTCGCATGGCGCGCGCGCAAATGGAGCGTCTCGATGTCACCGTCTCCGACATCGTCGATCGCACCCGCCTTCAGGTCATTCGCGCCGATGAACTCGTCACCCGCACCATGGATCGCGTCGAGGAAACCAGCGATATGGTCCACAAAACCGTCGTCTCGCCGATCCGTCAGCTTTCCGGTCTCATGACCGGCCTCAGTGCCGGACTCGAATATTTCCTCGGGCGCCGCCGTCGTCAGCGCGGCGATGGAGTGGGCGTTCCTCAGGACGAACTGTTCATCTAATCCTCGGCCCAAATCAGCAGCGCCGGCATCCCCACGATGCGCGTGGGGGCGGACGTCGGTGCCATCACCCGCGATCTTGAGACTTCTTGGCAAGCTCTCCTTTGCGCCCTTTGCGACCTTTCTTTGCGCCCTTGCGACCTTTCTTTGCGCCCTTCGCGGTTAAAGTCTTTTCTCAAACCACTGAATTTCTACTCGTGACGCATGAAGGTGGCGCCACCCACTCGAAACTTGAAACTTTGAAACTTGAAACTTCGTTCGCGGCCCTCCTTTGCGCCCTTTGCGGTTAAAGTCTTTTCGCTCTTTCCAAAGAATCTCACCAAAGCTCTACGAAAGCTTTCCCAAGCTCTCCTTTACCAGCCGGAGGCTCCCCGAAATTTCTTTGAGATTAAATAAGAACGACCAGAACGGAAGCATCCGATCCAGGCTGAACGGCGACGTCACCCGCGCATCCCGCAACTGCTGCAACCGCCGATCCAGCGTCTGCTCGGCCTCATTCAAGCCCGACACATCGAATTCGCTCCGTCCGTCGCGTACGCTTGCAGCCAGGCCGGCGAGGGCTCGTGCGGTCTCGTCTGTCAGCACCTTCAACTCGGGAACCAGTGTCCGCACCACCGACGCATGGGAGTACAGATCAGTATCGCGGCACATCGCCAGCAGCCGCTGCTTCAAGTGATCGAGTTCCTGCACGGCGGCCGTGTACGGCGCATCGTTGAAGCGGCTGAACGATGGCTCGCTGCGCGCCTCATCCAGAGCGTCGCTCACCCGGGTCCGACCGTGGGGAACCGCTTCACGCAGTCGTTCGAACTGTTCATCGCCGCAGCTTTCTCGCTCGTTGGCATCGGTAATCGTCCGGTACAACCGCCCAGAACTCTCCAGGAAATCCGCGATCTCGGTGCGCAGGTGATCCCGCGCCCGCACCGGCCACACCAGCACTCCCACCAGAAACGCGATCACCGCTCCTAGCACCGTGTACAGCACACGCAACCACGCCAGATGCCATGGCTGGATCTGCGACCCCAGCAGCAACACCAGCGCCGCCGTGAATCCCGCCGCGCTGAAACTCGGATGAATCGTCGTCAGAAACGCAAACAGCGCCGACAGCCCGAACAGGATCAGCCCCGTCCGCACCGGCCCCATGCCAATCACCGGCGTGACCAGCGCCGCTGCAAACGCTCCCGCCGTCGAGCCCGCCGTCCGATACAGCGCCGCCTTCCACGACGCGCCCAGATTCGCCTGCGTCACCACCAGCGCGGTGAAGACCGCCCAGTAGCCTTCGGGCAAGTGAAACGCCATGTAGATCGCATACGCGATCAGCCCGGCAATTCCCGTCTTCAGCCCCTGCCGGATATGCCGCGACTCGCGCACCCAGAACGGCGCCCGCTCCTCCGGAACACTCGTGCGCGCGAGACTCGGGGGCTGAGCGGACGCCATAAGGTCCCGCGATTATATTCTGTTGGTTTAAGTGACAGCCTGTCTGAGGGAAACGGGTTCAAGAAGCACCGCGAGCCACGTGGGGACAGCCGCCCCCGGCTGTCCGGCGGAGCGAAGCTCCGCTAACTGTAGCGCCGGCGTCCCGCCGGCTGCCCGGAGAGCGTCTCGCTCTCCGCTCTTAAGGCCCGCCGCTCCTCCCTCACCCAATCCACCCGCCCCCCACCACCTCATCTCCATCGTAAAACACTGCCGCCTGCCCTGGCGTAACCGCCCGCTGCGCCTCATCGAATGTCATCACCACTTCACCCTCGCCCGAGCGCTCCAGCGTCGCGGCCGCCGGCTCGTGCCGATGCCGAATCTTCACAGCCACCCGCATCGGCTCCTTGATCCCCGCGACCGAAATCAGATTCACGCGCTTTGCGCGCAGCGTCTTCGAGTACAGTTCCTCGCTGCCACCCACCACCACCTGCCCCGCGTCGCCCTTGATCTGGATCACGTACAGCGGCGACCCCGTCGCCACGCCCAGTCCCTTCCGCTGACCCACAGTGAAGTTATGAATCCCCTCGTGTTCGCCGATCACTCGGCCATCGCTCGTCACTAGCTCGCCCGACGTATCCGGCAACGACTCGCCCTGCTCCGCCAGGTACGCATCCAGAAAGCGCTTGTAATCCCCGCCCGGCACAAAGCAGATTTCCTGCGAATCCGGCTTCTCCGCGATCGCCAGCCCGTGTGCCCGCGCCAGTTCGCGCACCTCCGGCTTCGTCATTCCCCCGAGCGGAAAAATCGTCCGGCTCAGCTGCTCCTGCGTCAGCCCGAACAGAAAATACGTCTGATCCTTCGAGTGATCCACCGGACGCTTCAACAGCCACCGTCCGCGCTGCTCGTCATACTCCACGCGCGCGTAGTGACCAGTCGCCAGCGTGTCCGCGCCAATCTGTCGCGCCACGATCAGCAGCTGATCAAACTTCAGATGGTTGTTGCACAGGCTGCACGGGATCGGCGTCCGCCCCGACAGATACTCCTCGACGAATGGCCGCACCACCTCGCGCTCAAATCGCTCTTCATGATTCACCACGTAATACGGAATCCCGATCGTCTGCGCTACCCGCCGTGCGTCGTACACATCGTCCAGCGAGCAACAACGCCCCTGCACCTGCTCCGGCATGCCCTCGCGCCCCGCCAGCCGGCGCTGGTTCCACAGCTGCATCGTCAGGCCGATGACGTTGTTCCCCTCCGCGCGCAGCATCGCCGCCACCGTCGAGGAATCCACCCCGCCCGACATCGCTACCGCTATGGTCTTTACATCCATGCTTTTCAATTGCGAGTCCCGTCGTCCGCACGATCCAATCAGGAATCGGCTGAGTGCTGAACGCTAAGTGTTAATTGCTAAGTGCCATTTGCTGAGTGCTAATTGCTAAGTGCTGACTGCTGCCTTCCACACCGGCGACAACTCCCGCAACCGCGCCACCGTCTCCGGAATCAACCCAATCGCTAAATCGACCTCTTCGTCCGTATTCTGCTTTCCCAGGCTGATCCGGATGCTCGCCCGCGCCCGATCCGCCGTCGCCCCCATCGCCAGCAACACATGCGACGGCTCAATCGCGCCCGACGAGCACGCCGCGCCCGTCGACACCGCCAGCCCCTTCAGATCCAGCGCAATCACCAGCGCCTCACCCTCCAGCGCATCAAAGCGAAGATTCGCAATGTTCGGAACCCGCGCCGCACCATCTCCGTTCACGGCCGAGCACTCGATCTGCAACAGCGCCCGCTCGATCCGATCGCGCATCGCTGCCAGCTTCTGATCCTCACCCTTCGCTAAACCCGCCCGCGCCAGCTCTGCCGCCTCCCCGAGCCCGACGATACCCGGCACATTCTCCGTCCCCGCGCGCCGCGACCGCTCGTGCCGCCCGCCATACAGCATCGGATGAAGCTCGGTCCCCTTGCGAACGTACAACGCTCCCACTCCCTGCGGCCCGTGGAGTTTGTGCCCAGAAATCGCCATCAAATCGCATCCGATGCTCTTCACATCCACCGGAACCTTCCCCGCCGCCTGCACCGCGTCCGTGTGAAAGTAGACCTCCGCCTCCGCCACGATTTTCCCGATCTCCTCCACCGGCTGCAGCACTCCGGTCTCATTGTTCGCCATCATGATTGTGATCAGTTTCGTCGAAGGCCGCAGCGCCCGCCGCACATCCCCCGGATCCACGCACCCGCGCCCATCCACCGACAAGTACGTGACCTCACACCCTTCCGACTCGAGTTCCTTGCACGCGTTGAGCACCGCGTGATGTTCGACGGTCGACGTGATGACGTGATCCCCTTCTCCGGCAATTCCAAAAATCGCGAGGTTATCCGCCTCCGTTCCCCCACTCGTAAACACAACTTCCGATGCCCGGCATCCCAGCAGGGCCGCGACCGACTCGCGCGCTCGCTCCACTGCCCCGCGCGTCTCCTGTCCGTGGTGGTGGATCGACGAGGCATTGCCGAACTGCTCCCCGAAGTATGGCCGCATGGCCTCAAAGACCTCGGGCAGCACCGGAGTCGTCGCGCTATTGTCGAAATACACCCGCCGCATGGACGTCAGCCCCACCCATCTATTCTACCGTGTATGGTGCGCATGCCCGCATTTCAACGAGCCGTGTGGCGCGCACGCTCTTGTGCGCGGGCTTTTGATTTTGCTTCCGCTGGGTACCCCGCTCCAAGATCCGCCGGGCGCGGATGTTCATCGGGCGGCGGGCGCCGCCCCCTCAAAACTACCGGTTAGCGGCCATCTCCGGCCGCTTATCCGAGATTACAAAGTTCACACTGGCCGTGCCGCTGGCCGACACGGAAACCTTCTTCGTCCACTCCACCGGATCCGAAAACACCGGGCGTTGCACACGCATCTGCGTCATCACGTCGTAGACTGCGCCCTCGCCCACTACCTTCCATCCCTCATGCCAGGCCTCGATCTCGTAATCGCCCGCGGGCACGTTCGTGAGCCGGAAATTGCCGTCCGCATCGGTGACCGCATAATACGGATGTGTCACCACCAGCATCTCCGCATTCATCCACACATGTCCCGCATTGCACCGCAGGTCGACGAGTCCGTTGCGGTTCATCGTGCGGCTGACCGTCTGGTTTGCGAAAGGAAATGGCAGGTTGTAATCCGACGCTCCCGACATGTGCACCGTGTGCAAAAGCGGGTCGCTGCTCTTGATCCGCAGCGTACCCTCCACCGGAACCAGCAGCAAATGCGGCTCGTAGCGGCATGTCTTCTGATTCAGAAACTGATGTTCCTCCGGCAGGTCCATCGCCTTGCCCTTGGAAATATCCTTCAGGAACACAACGGTGTTGGCGACTCCCCCGTTGGACCCCACCACCAACCGCTCCAGGTCTCGCTTCTTCTGTGATTGAGGATCGCAGACTTCCGGATCTTTATTAATCGGAATCGCCGCGATCTTCGGTAACGGCCCTGACCATTTCACGGTACCGGTGATCGTGCCGCCGTCGTTGACGGTGATGACCTGGTATCCTGACTGCCCTGCTGCCGAGATCGTCCACAGCACCAGGCAGAATGCGAACGCAGCTGCTGTTTTAGTCGTCTTCATTTTCCGCACCTCAGAGCGTTCACCGCTACATAAAGGTGAACATCAGAGTTAGCTGAACTCCCCCTCAGAAGCCCCGCTATGGCGGCAAGTGTCGTGTTTCGGATAAACCCTCGATCCCGGACTCCAACCGGGGCGTCTTCCCCTCACACAGACGCAACTGCCATAACTGCAGCCTATTAACAGCAGGACACGTCCTCAAGTACCAAAGGTCTAGTTACCTCCGCGCCCCCTCAACACGCGTCCTCGGCAGCCGTTGCAAAAACAGACACTTCTGTCCGTTGTAAAGACTCCGTAAAGCCTCGTAGACGTGCCATTACCTTGGTCATAAACCTCGTATTACGACCTTTCGCGTGATGCTCCCGGTCATTCACGCGCTTTTTTGCGTTGGGCGGGCCCGCCCGAACGACGTGGGGAAGGACCCTCGTCCGCTCGCCGGAGCGCAGCTTCGCAGCTCAGAACGCCGGAGCGCACCCAGTCTTGTGAGTTGCTTGTGATCTCGATTCTAGTGAATAGGGATTACTCGGCACTCGCGACGCGAGACGTCTTCAGACTCGCAACGCCATACTCGTTCAGACTCGCAACGGGTTCTTCTTTGCGACCTTTGCGGATTTTCTTTGCGTTCTTTGCGGTTAAGAGCTTTTCTCAACGCCTCTACGGATTCTCGCGACTGCCTTAACTTGCCCTCGCGGCTATCTTTTCTCCATCGGCACGTATTTCGACGGATACACCGGTCCAACATAGTCCGCGCGCGGACGGATCAGCCGATTGTCATCGAGTTGCTCGATCACGTGCGCCGACCAGCCCGCAATTCTCGACACCGCGAACACCGGCGTGAACAGGTCTACCTCGATCCCCAAAGTGTGATAGGTCGAAGCCGAATAGAAATCCACGTTCGCGTTCAGCTTCTTGTCGCCTTTCACGAATCCCTCGATCTTGTTAGAGATCTCGAACCACTTCGGCTCCCCGCTCGACTCTCCCAGATCACGCGACATCTTGCGCAGGTGCGTCGCCCGCGGATCTTCCGTGTGGTATACGCGATGTCCGAAGCCTGGCACCTTCTTCTTCTGCGCCAGCATGCCCTTGATGAACTCCACCGGATCCGCCCCATCCCGGTCGATCGCCATCAGGATGTGGAACACCGCCTCGTTCGCGCCGCCGTGCAACGGCCCCTTCAGCGCCCCAATTGCCGACGTAATCGCCGAATGCATATCCGACAGCGTTGCCGCCGTCACGCGAGCCGCAAACGTCGACGCGTTCAGCTCATGGTCGGCATGCAAAATCAGCGCAATATCGAGCGCCCGCTCCGCCGTCTGCGATGGCGCCGTCCCCGTCAGCATCAGCAGGAAGTTCGCCGCATGCGACAGGGTCCGGTCCGGTTCCACCACCGGCTTCCCTTTCCGGATGCGGTCATACGCCGCCACGATCATCGCGATCTGCGAGGTCAACCGGATCGCCTTGTGCACATTCGCATCGTGATCGTTCTTCTGGAACTCGGGATCGTAAAACGACAGCGCCGAAACCGCCGTGCGCAGCACGTCCATGGGCAGCGCGTGCTTGGGTGCAACCCGCAGCAGGTTAATGATGGACGCATCCAGCTTGCGCTCTTCTGCCAGCCGCTCGCGCAGTTCCCGCAGCTCGTTGCGCTTGGGCAAACGCCCAAACCACAGCAGGTAGCACGTCTCTTCAAAATTGGAGTGATCGGCGAGATCGTGGATATCAATGCCGCGATAGGCTAGAACGCCCTGATCGCCATCGATGTAGCAAATGCTCGATGTAGTGGCAACAACACCTTCGAGTCCCTTTGGGGCGTGGGTTACGGTCGACATGCTCCCTCGCAGTTGCGCTGGGATTCGTTGTGGCCCACGGAGGATTGAACGCGAACGCGGGATTCCGCAACCTCTTGTTATATCCCAAATTGGGCCACTTTCCAACCGCTCCCACCATCGGGCAGCAGTGCGATTGGAGTTCGGTCATCTCGCTATGGGGCTCCGGGAGCCTGCTTCGCCGAAAGCCATGCCGCCGCAGCCAAACACAAGGTAACTACGATTGAGAAAGCGATGGGCAGGAGAAAGAGGTGTCTCCAGCTCACCACCGTGATTGCGGCAAAGCACAGGGCGAACGTCCACGCGATGCCGCGCATTCGCCCCAAAGTCTCTGCCGGGAGGCCACCCAGCTGCCATGCCAGGATCGCCGAGAATAGAAAAAATACGCCGACAGAAAATCCGGCAGCCAGAAAGAGGTCCCAATACGTGCGGTTGAACCCCTGCACGTCAAAGTGAATCGACCGCATGGAGCCTAGAAGGGCATCCACTCCCCACGCGGGATCAGACTGGCGAAAGCCGAGTGTATGTCCTATCGCGAAAAGCAGCAGAAGAACAGCAGCGATTCGATAAAAGACAGATGCCTTCATGCTTGCCTCCAGGGATCACCCCAGCGGGCGCCACGACCCCGCCGCGCAGGTGCAAACTGTACCACTACCCTTTGTTTCGCGCTGCCGCCCCGACGTACACTAAAATGTTTGCTCCCATATCCCGCGCGAGCCTGTGCCCGCGCCCGCATTCTTATGCTCGGAGTCCTTCATGAAACGCGTCCTTTTTCTTTTTCTTGCTGCGCTGTTCCTCGCCCTTAGCACCCTCGCCCTCGCTGACGAGGGCATGTGGCTCTACAATGCTTTCCCGAAAGACAAAGTCAAATCCAAGTACGGATTCGAACCCACGCAGGCGTGGCTGGACCACGTCCGTCTCTCCTCGGTCCGCTTCAACAACGGCGGCTCCGGCTCCTTCGTCTCCGCCGACGGACTTACCTTCACCAACCATCACGTTGGCGCCCTATGCGTCCAGCAGCTTTCCACCAACGGCCACGACTACATCAAGGAAGGCTACTACGCCAAAACCCAGGCCGAGGAAGCCAAGTGCCCCGACCTCGAACTCAACCAGTTAGTCGGCATTGACGACGTCACCGCCAAAGTGAAAGACGCCGTCAAGCCCGAAATGTCCACCGCCGACGCCGGCCACGCCCAGCGCGCCGCCATGGCGCAGATCGAAAAGGATTGCTCCGCCACCTCCGGCCTCCGCTGCGATGTCATCACCTTCTACTCCGGAGAGGTCTACAGCCTCTACAAGTATAAGAAGTACACCGACGTCCGCCTCGTCTTCGCGCCCGAATTCGACGCAGCCTTCTTCGGCGGCGATCCCGACAACTTCACCTATCCCCGCTACGACCTCGACATCACCTTCTTTCGCGTCTACGAGAACGACAAGCCCGCGCACATCGAGCACCACCTGCGCTGGTCCAGGGACGGCGTCAAGGACAACGAGCTCATCTTCGTTTCCGGACACCCCGGCTCCACGGGACGCCTTCGCACCGTCGCCCAGCTTGAATTCTTGAAAGATCTCGACTATCCCGCCCGCCTCGAAACCTACAAGCGCCGCATCGCCCTGCTGCTCAATTTCAGCGCGCAATCGGAAGAGAACGCCCGCATTGCCAAGGAAGATGTCTTCGGCTACCAGAACTCCTTCAAAGCCATCACCGGATATCTGGAGGGTCTCAACGACGACGTCATGGCCGCCAAGAAAGCCGAAGAAGCCAAGCTCGAAGCCGCATTCTTGGCTGATCCGAAAAACAAAAACGCCGCCAATCCATGGGAAGAAATCGCCGGAACCGTGAAGCTCCAGCGCGACATCTATCAGCCCCTGAGTTATCTGGAGCGAAGCCGCGGTTTCAACTCAGAACTGGCCTACTACGCCCGCTGGATCGTGCGAGCCACGGAAGAAAAAACCAAACCCAATGACGTTCGCCTGCGAGAGTATCGCGACTCCGCCCTGCCGTCGTTGGAACAGGAACTATTCTCGTCAGCACCGATCTACAAATCTCTCGAGACCCTTACACTCGCCGACTCGCTCGCCCAGTTGCGCGACGCCCTTGGCGCCGACAATCCGGACGTCCAGAAAGCCCTCAACGGCAAATCGCCGGAAGACGCTGCCAAAGACCTCATCGCCAACACCAAGCTTGAAGACATCGCCGTCCGCAAGCAGCTCTACGAAGGCGGCCCTTCCGCCGTACAGGTGTCCACCGACCCGCTCATCGTGCTGATGCGTGCCATCGATCCCGACGCCCGCGCCATCCGCCAGCAATATGACGACAAAGTCGACGCCGTCGAGCGCCGCGACGGTGCCGCCATCGCCAAAACCCGCTTCGCCACCAGCGGCTTTAATCAGCCACCCGACGCCACGTTCACCCTCCGTCTCAGCTACGGCGCCGTGAAAGGCTACGAAGAAAACGGCAAGAAGATTCCCTACTTCACCCCCCTGGGCGGAGCCTTCGAACATGCCGCCGAGCACGACAGCAAGCCGCCCTACCAGCTTCCCGCCAGCTGGATGAACGCCAAGTCAAAGCTCAAGCTCTCCACGCCGCTCAACTACGTCTCCACCGCCGACATCATCGGCGGCAACTCCGGCAGTCCGACGGTGAATACGAAGGGCGAGGTCGTCGGCATCATCTTCGACGGCAACATCCAGTCGCTCGCCTGGAACTTCGCCTATAACGACAAGCAGGCTCGCGCCGTCCACGTCGACTCGCGTGGCATCCAGGAGGCGTTGCGCACGATCTACAATGCGCCCGCCCTGGCCGACGAACTCGCCGGAACAAAAGCAGCAACAAAAAAGACCGCCGAGAAAGCGTCAACGAAGAAAGCCGCCGCCGGAAACTAGCCTAAGGGTGGGATTCTCGCAACCGCCGGGTGCCCCACCCTTAACGCGTTCTTTGCGTTAGGGTGGGATTCCACGAACCACGTGGGGGCAGACGCCCTCGTCTGCCCCGCGGAGCGCAACTCCGCACCTTGGTGCCCCAGGTTAGCGTCCGCTCTTTGGACGCTAACCTGGGCGCCCTCCCCCTAACGCGCTTTTTGCGTAGACTCGCGATTTTCTTCGCGCCCTTTGCGGTCAAAGTCTTTTCCAAAGCCAGTAAATTTCTTCTCGTGACGCCTGAAGGTCGCGCCATCCACTCGAAACTTGAAACTTCCTTGCCAGCTTTTCTTTGCGCCCTTCGCGGCCTCTCTTTGCGTCCTTTGCGGTTAAAAGCTTGTCTCGCAACTCGGAACTCGCCACTCAGCCCTCGTTCGCTCACCATGTAAAATCGCTCCGATCGCTCCCAAGATGCCCCTCGACTACAACCGCATCGCCGGACAAAGCGCCGAACGCCTCGCCGCCCTCAGCGACGGCATCTTCGCCGTCGCCATGACCCTGCTCGTCCTCGACCTCAAGGTCCCCGCCACGGAAGCCATCCACAGCGAACGCGACCTCGCCCACGCATTCCTCGCGCTCGCCCCGCGCCTGCTGATGTTCGCCATGAGCGTCCTCACCCTCGGCATCTTCTGGGTCGGACAGCAAACGCAACTCAACCATCTCGAACGCTCCGACCGCAGCCTCTCCTGGATCCACATCGCCTTCCTCGGCGTCGTCTCGCTGGTTCCCTTCTCGACTGCATTGCTCGCCGAGTTCACCGCCTACCGCACCGCCCTCCTTGTCTACTGGCTCAACATTCTTCTGCTCGGCCTCACCCTCTACTTCAGTTGGACCTGCGCTCTCGAAAATCAGCTCCTCAAACCCGACATCTCCTGCGACGTCCACTCCGCGATCCAAAGACGCATCCTCATCGCCCAGGCCCTCTACGCCTTCGGCGCTCTGCTCTGCGTGATCGGCACCTACTGGAGCATCGCCTTCATCGTCGCCGTGCAACTGAACTACGCATTCGCCCCGCACCTTCCCTCGCGCCGCCACCAGAACGGATCGTCATCCTGAATTCCTCTGTCATCCTATTTCCCCGTCATCCCGAGCGGAGTCAGGCGCAGCCGAACGCAGTCGAGAGCCTGCCCTAAGCAAAGTCGAAGGAGACCTTTCGTTCGTTCGTGTCCTGCTCGCACCACGCGGACTCTTGCCCCACCCCTCGTAGTGCCGGCGTCTCGCCGGCTGGCGCGAGGGCATCCTGCCCTCGCCTGTCTTCACCCTTCGGCCCTTTTTTTCGTCATTCGCGGGTAAAGGGCTTATAGCTAGCGACTCGCAAACTCGGTACTCGCTCGCAACTCCCTCAAAAAACCTCGGTACCCAATCGGGTACATGTACCGAGGTAATGACCTTCCTACCACCGAAGAGCCATTCCGCCTCTGTCCCTCCGACCGTACTATCCACTGTGTCGGAGCCACCCATGTTAGAAACTGCGTTGTGCGATGACATCATCGTCGATCTGGCCGAACGCTACGAAGAGAATCCTGGGCAATTTGTACAGCTCCCGCAACCTACCATTGACTCTGCCGCCGCTCGTCAGATGGTCGCCGAGCTCCGAAACGAAGGCTACGTCGAAGAGGAAGTTCGCGGCGTCGTCCGCCTCACCCCTCGCGGCTACCAGCTCTATAAGAAGAAGGTTGGCAACGCCTTCTCAGCAACACGCTGGGTTTAACGCCACCAAACAAAACCCTCTACAGCACTCCGGGGCTTATGCCTCCACTCGAGCCTCCAGCCAGCCCCGAGACCTACACTCAAGACCTCACACGTCACACTCAAGACCTCACACCCAGACCTAAGACCTAACCTCCGCCTTCCCCAGTAACTCCCCAAAGTAACCGGGTAATCCGCCCTAACACACTTCTCCCTGCCTCTCCACAATTGTGCAAACAATTGCCGACTCACAGCCGGTCCCTGCGCAAAACACATGTTTCTGAGTGCAGAAACTTTGGCCCAGGTTTTGCTCCTCTCTCGATCGAGGAATGACGATGCCCTCGCTCTCTCAGCTTTACTCGGCTCCCGGTCGCGCCGGCCAGCGCGCCGCTTCCAGAGAGACAGCCAGCCGCCACCCTCGCACGGAGAGATTTCCATGAAGACTGTTTTCTTTTTGTTCTGTGTGATGTGTGCCACCGCGGCCTTCGGACAGAGTGTCGCCGGCGCGGCCGTTCTGAGTGCTGAACCCATGCCCGTCGCGGTACCCACCCATCCCAGGCACGCGGATCATCAAAGCCTGCTCACTGAGCAGAGCCTTCTCGGGACGTCCGTCAACGTCTCCGCTCACGGCGAGCGCCCGCTCTGGGAATTCGCGCCCAAGAAGGTCGAGATCCCCCTCGGTGATGTCGCTCGCGCCCTGCGCCAAGACCACAAAGTAGCGAAGAAATCCGCGACTGTCGTGGAAAACTAGCCCGACGGTCGCGCTTGCGGGAAGGCCGGGGGGCCACCGGCCATACTCGCCCTCGAACCTCGTGTGATGCGGACACCTCTGTCCGAAAGATCAATTCAGACCCTTGCTCGTAACTCTTCACCAGCACTTGGGACTCAATACTCGCTCGGTAAAAAAATCTGTCATCCGAGCGCTGTGATGCAAAGCGCTCTACTTCCACGCCACTTTCAATCTTTCCCTCTCCGCTCCCGCCCTCTACTACTCCACTGGTAGATTCCTCCCCTTCCGTAGTCGTGCGCTCCCCTTTATGCTCTCGACACTTCGCCGCTCCCCGTATAAGCTGCCTCTCCGTGAGCTCCTGGTATCGCATCGTTCTCTCCGACGAAGACGTCATTGCCCGCAAGCACATGGAACTGCAGCAGGCATTCGAGACCGTCTTCCTCGCCAACCGCTGGCCCAGCGACGCCGCCATGTTCTCCGGTGTCGACACCCTCACCCACGACTTCTACTTCTCCCCCGCCGCCGCTCGCATCGCCAAAGACCTTCTCAAGTTCTATTCCGCCTCCGCCTGCCCCGCGCCGTCGCCCGCCGACCTCGTTCTGCTCATCGGCACTCCCGCCTGGCGCGACGCCATCTTCCCGCCCGAATCTTGACCCCCGGTCTTTCCAAAACACCACTCGCCTCACCGCCCCGAACTGGTCCGGCGCGCTCGCCTGCACACGGACGTCCACTGTCCCATGGTGAATTGACAGTGCTTCCGGCCGGATAGTACGGTGACGCGGGGTTATGGTCTTCTCAGAAAACGACAAATGAGGTGGGATTTATGCCTGCTAAACGAGGCTTCTGGATGGTGCTCGCCGTATTCGCGATGCAACTGACGCTAAGTGGGAAGTCCCTCGCGCAAGATCCCACCAAGGTCGCGCCCACGCACTACAAGCTCGACTTTGAGAACGAGCATGTTCAGGTGGTCTCAGTGCACTACGGCGCACACGAGAAGTCAGCCTTGCACGAGCACCCGGGCGGGGTCGTCGTCGTCATCACCGGCGGGCACCTCAAGTTCACCGATGACAAGGGCAAAGTGACCGACGTTTTTGCCAAACCGGGTGAAGCCCGCTGGTTCAATCCCTTCAAGCACACCGTCGAGAACGTCGGAGATTCTGCCTACAACGCCGTTTATATCGGCATCCGATCCAAAACCAATACCATCACGAAGAACGACGGTGAGCTTTTAACCTCGGATCAACTGCAGGCGCTTCTGACCGAAAACGCGCGCTAATGACGCATAACGACGTAGTGAAAATTGGACCGCACCTGCTCGAGGCCCCCATCTCCCCGCTGAGAGAGTCCTTGCTGACACCTAACACCTGACACCTGGCGTTATGCAAACGCCAGCGCCTGGCAGAATAACGGTCCGCGCTCGGGCTTCTCTTTCCCCGCCCTCACCTCCGGCGCCGTTCCGAAAAACGTCTCGCCCCCCAGCAGCGCGTCGATCGCGCGCACCAGGTCCCGCGCCGCTTGCGACTTCAACACAAACCCGTGAGCCCCGACCTGCTGCACCTCCAGCCCCAGCCGCTCCGATTCGTGCATCGTAAAAATGAGGATCCTGCACCGCGAATCGAACCCTGCGATCTGCGTCGCGGCCTGCAACCCGCTCATCATCGGCATCGTTACATCCAGCACCACCAGGTCCGGCTTCAGCGCCCGCACCATCTCCACGGCTTCCTTGCCGTTCCTGGCTTCTCCACAGATCTCCCAATCGCGCTGCGCTCGCCCCAGAATTGTGCGAATGCCTTCCAAAACAATCTCGTGGTCGTCCGCCAGCAGGATTCGCATATCCCCTCCTGTTCCTCTTCCGCTATAGGCCTCCACCTAAGCCGTTCGCTCCAACTTTGCCTGCGGGCGCTCCGCCGGAACACTCGCCGTCACCGAAGTCCCCTGCTCGGTCGATGCTACTTCGAGCTTTCCCCCTAACTGACGCATGCGCTCGTTCATGCCCCGCAACCCCACTCCCAACGACCCCATCCAATCCTCGCCCGACTGCTCCAGCAAGGTTTGCGGGATACCTTTGCCGTTGTCTCGAATCTCCATCGACGCCCAACCATCGGCCACCGCCAGGCGGATGTTCGCCGTCGAGCTTCCCGAATGCCGATGTACATTCGTCAGCGCCTCCTGCAGAATCCGGAAAAATGCCAGCTCCGCCTCAGGCAGCAGCCTGTCGAAATTCGGCGCCACGTCCAGCGTCGTCTGAATTCCACTTCTCTTCGAAAAGCCCTCCAGGTACCACGGGATCGCCGACTTTAGCCCCATCTCCTCCAGCATCGGTGGGTAGAGCAGATACGAAATCGTGCGGACCTCGCGCAGCACTTCGTCCGCCAGCAGGACACACGGATCAAGAGCCTGCGCGGCTCCGTCGCCCTTCGACGACATCTGCAGCGAGTCGAGGTTCATCTTCAGCACGGCCAGCGACTGGCCGAGACTGTCGTGTAGGTCCCGCCCGATTCGCCTGCGCTCCTCGTCCTGGCTTCGCAGCAGGTGCCGCGACAGTTCGCGCAACGACTTTTCCGAACTCGCCAGCCTGGTCTCCGCCACCTTCCGTTCCGTTACTTCTTTCAGCAGTTCCACGTTGGCGCGACGCAGATCGTCCTGAGCCTTTACCCGGTCGGTAAAATCGCGCGTCACCTTCGCGTATCCCATCACCTCGCCCGCGCTGTTCCGGATCGCCGTTATCACCACGTTGGCCCAGAAACGCGATCCATCTTTGCGCACTCGCCACCCTTCGTCCTCGACCCGGCCCTCGTGCGCCGCCACCTCCAGTTCCCTCTGCGGTTTCCCGCGCTCCACATCTTCCGTCGGGAAAAAGCAGGAAAAGTGTCGTCCGATGATCTCCGCCGCCTCCCATCCCTTCAGCCGGGCCGCGCCTTCATTCCAGCTGCTCACTCGCCCGTTGGCGTCGAGCGTAAAAATCGCGTAGTCCCTTACTGCTTCTACAAATAACCGGAACCGCTGCTCTTCCTGCCGTAGCGCCGCTTCGCGCGCATACGCGTCGTTCGCGGTATGCTCCGCCGCTTCCCGCAAACGCAGTTCCTGGTGCAGCAGCCGGTAATAAAAGAGCAGCAGAAGGAGGGCAATTACAAAACTTCCCACCACCAAAACGCTGCTCAGTAAGAACCAGTGGTGCGCGATCGCCCGTCTTTCCTCCAGAAGTTTTTCTTCTTCTGACTGGACGCGTGCCGATGCTTCCGCACACCTTCGCGACAAATCAAAATTCTGGGTCATCACTTGCACGGGATCGATTTTCGCGCCGGCTTGCTTTCTGGCAATCGAATCTTCCCAGACCTGCAGCCGGCTTTGCACCGCTTGCTCCAATTCACTCACATTCGCCGACTGCTGCGGATTGTCGGCCACCATCGTCTTCAACACCGCGATCCGGTCGCGAATGTTCTCGGCCGCGGCGTGATACCGCCCCAGCGCATCTGCGTTTCCCGTGAGCATGTACGTCATTCGCTCGCGCGCCGCATTGTTCATCGCCGCATCGACTTCTCCCGTCGTCACGCGCACGTCTTGCGTGTGCGCCACCCAGCGCTCGCTCAGCCGGAAGTAAACGAACGACATGTACGACGCCACCGCGCACAGGCATAGCAGTGCAATCGCCGACACAAATACTGGTTTGACCTTGGCTGGTGCGATCATCTGAGGATTGAAGCTCGCCCTCTGAAGCGGGGACGGAGAGAACGAGCCCAACACAAGTCTAGCATCCCTTTCCTGCACCACTTGCCGCTCCCCAACGGCCCTGATTGCGCTCCTTTTGCGATCGTCAGGCGGATACCTTTGGGCCTCGCTCGTCCGGCAGACGGCATTGCCCTATCCACTCTATCGTCTTACGATCGTCAAGCAGACAGCTTTGGGCTCTTTTGTTGGTCAGGCTTGCGACATTGGCCCCATTCACACCATCGTCCTTCGCCCTGCTTCCAATCTGAAATACAGTCTTCCCCGTATAACAAATTGATAACGTAGCGATTCCTAGCGGACCGGCGCTGTTCTGTGTCGGTAACTACGCGGCAAATGACCGCTGCAAAGGCCGCAGCTCCGGTTGAGAGCAGTTCTCCGCGGATCCTCTCAGCGCTCTCCGCGATTTAGGATTTTGCTCGCACCTCGCAACTCGGGACTCTGCCCCCGCAACTCGCCACTTGATTCTTGAAACTCACGACTCTCAATTCAGAGATGAACCTGACACGCCAAGATGAAGCCTTGCCCTCGACGCCTCGCGAGTCGTCGCCCAGGCTTCTGCGAAATGCTCGCTCCGACCGGCGAACGCGATCGTGATTATTTTTGTGCCGCTTTAAATTGTGCGATCTGATCCAGATTCGCGCGCATTACCACCAGGCGCTTACGTCCGCGTGCCGAGCCGGTCGTTACTCTTTCGAGGCTCTGCATCCATTCTGGAAGATTCATCGCTTGACGGAAACCCGTCAAATACGGATGGATTTTTGCAAATTGAAAATACATCTCCTGGCAAGTGTCGTATACCAATGGTTCGCTGAGCACTCCGTGCAGCACGAACGCGCAGACCATGTCCCAGTAGCCGTACACCTGGAGCACAAATCCGCTCTCTTTGCCGCCCTTGGTGATGATGGAAACGAGCTCGTCCTCCGACTTAGGAAAGAACGGACCACCAACGAAACTCCGAGCCTCGCGCATAATTGTTTCGCGCCGGAGTTCGTACAAGCGCAGAATCAATTCAGCCTGCTCGGCAGTGGCCCTTTTTGTTTTCATGCGACCTCCTGAGGGTTGCGGGCAAATCCGGCTCTCACGCTCGCGCCACCACCGGTACGGCGATGGCGACCGGCAAGCCGAACGGCTCACCGTTCACTCACCCACTGGCCGTCACCAGTCCCTCCACACAGCGGTTCCACCAGCCCGGTGCCCCAGGTTCGCGTCCGTTCTCTCGGCGCTAATTTGCGTCCTGATTCCGTCTCGAACAGCTCCGGAGCAAACATCATACCCACCGATCCAAGCATCGAGAACTGAGAACCGAGAACGTCTTATCACTCTGACCCGTGATCCCCATCACTGCGCCCATCCTGCCCGAACGTCCACAATGATGATGGAGTCTTGTCAGCGATTTCCGCCGCAAGGCTCCACGAAGATCCACCGCATCTTCAGGCGCAGCCCTAAAAGCTGCGCCTCTTTCTTTGACAACTCGACCTCAACTCGCCGGGCTCTAGCTCACGCTATCCCGGCTTTGCCTTCGCGCGTGCGCTTGGTGCCCCAGGTTCGCGTCTGTTCTTTGGACGCTAAACCTGGGATTCCGGCCAACCACCCGCGCGCACCCCGCCACTTCATATCGGCCACCTTTATATAAAGGACAGTGTTCGTCATGGGATCAGTATCAATTCAGTCACCACAACCAGAAATCATTCCGTTCCTCTACGCCTGCGTCGACCCCAACCTCGCGCCCCCTCGTCGCGCCCGCGCCTCGCGCCGGCCCCGGCCGAACACGAAGCGCATCGGAGAACTCGCCGAGTCCGCCTTCCTCCACGCCGCCCAACTCCGCCAGATCCGCGTCGCCAAGCCCTGGGGCGACAGCGAACGCTACGACTTCATCGTCGACGCCGGCTCCCGCTTCTGGCGCGTGCAGATCAAAGCCACCGCCACCCAGACCGTCGGCGGATACGAAGTCCAGGCCACTTATTGCGTTGGCAAGCGCAAGGGTCACCTCACCCCCGACGACATCGACCTCTTCGCCACTTACATTCTCCCTCTCGACGTCTGGTACTTCGTTCCCGCCGACGCCTTGCCCCCGAGCGCCTCTCTGCGCTTCTACCCGCACCGTCGCGCGCGCCACGCACGCTTCGAGCAGTATCGCGACGCCTGGCACTACCTCCTCCCCGATCCCCGGCGATCCTCCGGAGATCTGGAATGGTTTCTCTACCCGGCGCGAACCGGACCATCGTAGGTTGCGATCGTGAGTCAGTTTGAAATTGCTGGGAGTCTGGTGCTGGAGACCCGAGCCCGACGCGGCTCGGTACCGGGCCAATGGCGGCTGCCCCACCCTGGACGCGTTCTCTGCGTCAGGGGGGGATTTCCGTGTGGCGCGGATGTCCTCGCCCGCGAAAACTGAGCCTTGCATTCTTCGAAGTCAGTCCGGAATGTCGGCTACTTCTTAAGGCGGAATCTGAGGCTGGTTCTCGCGCCGACTTCCTGCACGCTGATTTTCTCGAGCCGGACGCGCTCGAGGCTGGAGCTTTCAAACGGCCGGAGACCTCGCGCGGTACTCACTTTCTCACGAGCTCGATCACGGGAATTTCGGGAGGACAGTTGTATCGGACCGGAACCATTGAGCAACCCACCCCTGCGCTCGTGTGCCCCAGCATGCGATCGTGTCGCCACTCGCCCTGGGCATAAGCTCTAGGACAATGGGCATTCTGAGAAATCTCGCCGATCACAGGCAATCGGATCTGTCCGGCGTGAGTGTGACCGCACATATAAAGATGGACTCCACTTCTCGCAGCTTTCTCAAAGATCTCTGGCGTATGGGCGAGCAGAACCTTAAAGCCATCCTCCGGCACACCTTCTAACGCCTCCTCCAGGTCATCACAGCCATAGCGATGCGGGTCGTCGACACCGATCACATAAAGCGACTCGTCTCCCCGGGAGATTTCGGCTGTTTCGTTGATTAGCATGCGTACTCCGAGGTTCTCAAGTTCTATCGCAATTTCGGATTCGTCGTGATTCCCAAGAATGCCGAGAACACTCTGCTCGGTACGGATGCTGGAAAGAATCGTCCGCATGCCCGGATAGACTGCGTCACACGGGCCTTGAGCTTTGAAGCGGTAGTCTCCTGTCATGACGCACAAATCGACGTCCAGGGGCGCTATGAGGTCCGCGACGACCTCAGCCAGGCCATCTAAGGCGTCGATATGCAGGTCTGCAAGGTGCAAGATTCGGAAGCCGTCAAAGCTTCGCGGCAGGTCCTCAAATTCCAGCCGCACATAGCGCACGATAGGGCAGAGAGCGTTGCGGACACCTCGCGAGTAGAGCCCCGTGGCCTTCAGGAAAGTGTTCAGGACCGGCCCGGCAATTTTGTCCCAAAAGATGGACGAATTTCGATGAGCATCCTCACATTTGTGTACGTGCATTGCAGATTCAATTGTTCTGCGCCTCGATAAACGACTTTCCAAGTCGCGTGTTACGTCGTACCCTACCGTCATCGTGCTCATATCTCTGTAATAATTTCTCCCATCACTCGGGTTAACATGGCTTTGCCGCCATCCTCTAGCTCACAAGTTTCTTGAGTGCAGGCTGCGTGCCACAACGGCTTGCCGCCTTGGAAGCGTTTTCCAACAGGCTGGTAACACGCTCACTATCCGAGTGTTAAACCCAATCATGCTTTAGGAGGAAGATTCGCAGGATGGCTTGCGAGGGAGCAGTGCTCTATCCAAACGGCTAGCCACACAATCACTCTGCTTAGCTCTCACGCGATTGGGGCAAAAAGAAATGCTAAGAATTGGCAAATCATGGTTTCAATTGATAGAACTTTCCGAGTGGTCCGGCACCGTTTATATATTTCCTGGCTCGCACCAACTCCGCGACCTGGCGGATGTGTCCGATGTCGTGTAGCGCCCACTCATGGAGCATCTGGGCAAGCGTGATCTCCCCGACTTCCGCGTGATTCGCCTTACGGTCTCCCGAGCCGGGCGGCAGATTCTCCAGGAATTCGATATTTTTCTCGCGCTGTTCTTCGAAATGATCGAAGGAGTGTTCGGGGTCGGCATCTCGATAGAGGTCGCGATACATTTGCGCGTCGTCAGCTTCGAAAAATGGGTTCTCTTCTTCCAGGAAGCGATCCACCCGCATGCGGTAGCAGTGGCCCTCCGAGTGGGAGAGGTGTGCAAGCACCTCAGCGATAGAAAAGCGGTCGGGAGCGGGCTTCCAGCGAGCATCGTCGTCTGAGATTTCCCGCATCAGGCTGCGCAAAATCTCCGGCGTCGCTTCCAAAAGGTCAAGGCACGGCAGATCGCTTTCGAGCATGAGAATATCCTACGACGATCGTTAGCGCTCCGTTCGTTGGCATAAAGCCGTCAGAACTGGGAATCCGGCACGTTGTGAGTTTTTTTAGTGCTTCAGGTGGAAACCGCGAGCTTCTACCTCCCGGCGAAGCCATTCGGGATCGCAATGTTGTCGTAAGGCGATTTCTCTCATTGACACCGACCAGACTGAGGGAGATTTTCAGGGTGATGCTATCGACAGTCAGAACACATCTACCCCTACACCTAGCGTGGCGGGGGCCCGCCGCCCTGATGTTTGGCAACCGCGCAGACAGTCCGGGCAGCATCCGCCGGCGACGCCTCGAATGTGGAGCCATCCACGGACCATCTCCATCCGTCGAGCAACACCATCCCGGCGATGTAGGTTGCTCCATCTAGTGGTTCCGAGCCGCGGGACAAGGTGAGGCCGCGGCACTCTGGCGCGGTGACGAAAGTCCTGTCGAAGTCCAACTGATCGAATGCAGCGCCGATGATGTTGAGTACAACCAGATGCGGTCTAGGCACGAACAAGCTTTTTACTGTGTGAAGCGCCGGATCCCACCGGAGTGCAACGCCGGCCACGATGAAAACGAATAGCGCAACAGCTGAAATCGCGATGCGCCCTTCTGCTCTTGAATTCTTCTGAGGCATGGATTGCAACCAACCACGGACAGATTGCCCGAGCTTCTTTCCGTTTCAGATCCTAGTGCGGGCAAGGCTGCAACGGCCAGAGTACTAACGTGGTAAGCAATTCGCCTTACCTCGTACTCAGTCGGCCACCGAACGCTTTTCGGAGCGTTATCAGAACCCATTTGCCAATTCACTTTCGAGAAACGCGTTCAAGCTCCGGGTCGATGAGTGTTATGGGGATTTTCAACAGTAAGCGAACGATGTTAAATGGATGGGAATAAAACTCATCCAAAAGTCGATGATTTAGCTTCCTTCGTTAGCGACGATGCCGAAAGCACCATCTACGCATCCGAGCCCTGGAGTACGGATTGCGAAGCAATTGTGGCACCAGAATCGGAAATGCCTCCTGACGTCCTTGAACGGCTCAACATGAAGTATTTCTTGGAGGTCTTCATTGCGCGCGAGTTCTTGGGCGACTGGGCCAACAGCCTTGAGAAGCCCCCGACTTCACAGCAGAAATGTGCGAGATTGATTCGCTACGCTACCTACGATGGTTAACGATGCGACCGCTGAGTCAATGAGCGTTCTGGCGATGTTACGCCAACCATCGCAGCGAGATCGCGGCAAGTGGGTGTTCTGGGTACAACTCAGGTGACCTGTCGAGAACGCATGATGTCCGAGATTCGTTTCTTCGCCCTGAAGGACGATATTCATGTCAGTGCTGGAGGCAGTGCAATGCTGGTTCCGATTCCATGGCCACAGTGCCCTTAATGAATCCGGCAACCGGCTCAGGGTTCACGAACGCATCGGGCCCGAGGGGGCAAATCGCTCTTCCGCAGACGCACCGATCATCACTCGCTTTCGGGCAATCACACGCAGCTGTCAATTGGCGAAGAATTTGAAGTGCCCATACGCCAACCATTACGAATGTGGTCATCGACCCGCCGATAATCAATTTCAACACAATAGACATGGTGTGCCTCCTACGTTGGAGTTCACAGACTTCGCTGGCTCCCAACGCACCCCCGATTGAGGCATGCAAGATTCCAATAGCCGCGCATTTGCTGTTCATTTGTTGCAATTATCTGAGGCTGTAGGAAATCGAGGCTTTTAGAACGGACAATTGGGAAGGGCTGGCTTGGTTCAAAGGTCGCGAAAGACTATCCTTTCGGTTAGGGCGAATTAGCGCACGGGTTAACCGGGGAGCACACCGACTGAGGGTACGGGACCCGCGATGCAGTGTCCTCGCAGACGTGCTCTTAAATCTCAGAACCCACTGGACGTTGGCTTCCACCCCTTCGAAACGTCCATAGGGCTACAACGGGGGAATCAAGACGCGCCTTCCAAAGGTCAATGCGTGTAATGGGGATTTGCACGAAGCCGCTGGCGCGGCGGACGCTATCGCGTGTTCGGAGGCGGCAGGTTGTGTGGGATGATGCAAGAGCTCGACTGCAGGTGATAATATGCGTCTGTGCATGAAGTTACGTTTCAACAGAATTTACAGTTAGCAAGGCCTGAGGGCGATGAGATGGCGAAACGGCCATTGAATCCCCATACCTTAATATTTATATAGCCCTCCGCGTCCGCCGCAAACGCCAGCGGCTTCCTCCAAATCCCCCTATCGCAAGTGCCCCGGCGGAACACACTTGGGCCCATCCGACCACTCGGCGCCGGCGCACTTGTCGATAGAGCTCAAAGATATTTCAACAACTGCCAGTTTGCCTCTTGTGATTCACTCCTCAGCGTCTTTGGATTTGCGAAGGCTCTGGGGTGGAAGAACAGTCAGAAAACGAACTCGCTCGGGCAGCCAAGCTGGAGTGGCTTCAAGAAAACCGACCCTTTCCTCTGCTGGAATGCCCTCGATTAGGAATGCTGTCCCCGTGCCTTCATTGGCGTATCGGCGGTGACACCACTCAGCTACGGGACGATACCTCTCATCATTGGTCCACTCAGCTACGGCACGATACCGCCCATCATCGGGCATGAAGTCGACCCAATGGACGTGTCGGGTCCCTGCGGAACGTCCCAGGCTTTTCCGCGCACCGCCAGTTCATGGAGCAAGGGCAGACTCGTTGGGATTGTGTCCATTTGCTCTGGAATGAAAACTGCGCCAAAGCGGCGAGGAAAATATGGCCGAGGCAGGGCAGCTGAACTTGTTTCTGGTCCCGGATGCCGTGATCCAGATAGCGTGATCAGCAGCCCATCGTTGCCTTCGAGATAGCATGCCAGCGATTTCGGATGCAACGCTCCCTCGATTTTGCTTTCGAGCAACCACGCGAGTTCGTCGCGGTCGGTTACCGTCCGTGCCTTTTCCGCCAAGTCCTGAAGGATGACGCGGGCGTCGTACGCACTTCGGAAGAAGGCGCGGTCAATGCGCTGGGTGCCTCGCTTCACCGCTGGGGTCGAGAGCCACACCAGCGCGATCCCAAAAAGAGCACTCACCGTCATGCCGACATTGGAACCTTGCACAAGAAATCGTGAAATCGTATGTGTGAACAATGTGATTGCGATCGCACCCGCCGCCAACAGGAAAACGATGTAACCCCGCTGCACCAGGACGTAGCGCGCGCTGCGCCTCAAGAGCAGGGGAATTTCCAGGACCCTGTGCTTCACAACGGCGTAGGCGAACGACAGCGGCCACAGAGTCGAAAGAAGCAGGACCGCTACCTGCCAAACCGCCATCGGGATCCGCACAAATCCAAGAAGCGCGGCCGCGGAAACCAGGCACATGATGGGCGCAGTGCCGATCACAGTTCCTAAAACCATGACCTGCGCTTTTCGCCGAACCTGGGCATCCGTCGATAGAAAACGGTTCGAAATGAGTGACGCCAAGCCCAAGGCTATGGCCCCGATAAACGCCCAAAAATAGAACGTAACTCCCAGACTTAGCCAGCCGCGGGGAGCAGGAGTCGGTGATCCGTTCTGCAGCGCGAGAACCGATTTGAAAAACTCCGCGCCGGGCCAATGAAAACCGAGGTACAGCGGCAAGGTTCCTCCCGCAAACAGGCATCGGATTCCAATGGGAATGGTGGTGATCAGTGCCGCTGCGAGAAGAACATATTTCAACCATGGGACTTTGCGATCGACGGGCGATTGCGAGGGAAACACTGCAAAGAAATAATAGAAAAGGGCCAATCCCGACCAGGACATGACAAGCTTGTAAAAGACGGCGAATCCTCGGAATGGTGGTGGGATATTGCCCTCGAAGAGCGGGGCAACTGCGAGGAATCCGCCAAAAAGCAATGCCAACAACCATGCGTTGGCGTCGTCAGTGCGGAGCAGCAAAACCACCACGCCGACGACAAGAAAACCTAAAGGGTAGTAATCAACCGCCAAGCCCAGCAGGTCGTTCAGTTCCATGGTCCGAGGGGGTACGCGTCTTCCCCCGTGCACCGGAAGCTCTAACTGGCGCTGTTTGCCTGGCGAGCTCGGATCCTCGACCGTAAGCTCGAGAACGTCGTTCTGGCCGACAACGATTTCTTCATAGAAAGGTCGGAGAGTATCGAGTCTCTGTCCGTCGATTGCATAAATCCGATGCCCCGGCCGTAGTCCTGCTCGGTCGGCGGCGCTGCCGAGTATCACTTCGCCGACTGTCATCGAACCGGCTGCCGCGGAGTACTGGTAGTTCGTGAATCCCGATTGTGGTTTCGAGTGCTGGTTATGAATGATCCACAGGACGCTGTATGTGGTCGCACAAACAGCGAAGAGAATCGCCAGAAGAAAGCGAAGGAGTCGGCGGGATGAGAATGAGGTCCGCATGTTGGGAGCCTGACGGATCGGCTAAACCCTCTAGCTTAGGCTCAGAAAAGTGGTGAATCAATCGTGTGGTCTCTCTGGCGCCTCTCTATGCTCGGGATGACAATCTGTTCGATCTAACGGATGCGGGGTTCTGGACGGGCAGCCACGGTGGCCGGTATTCGGTATTCGGCAAATGCGGAGCTGCGCTCCGCCGGACAGCCGAGGGCGGCTGTCCCCACGTGTTTCGTGGGGTCATGGGAGCATGCGTGCCACAGGGAGGCCGGCGGGACGCCGGCGCTACGGCTAGCGGGCGGCGGCATCGCTTTGGGGTGGGGCGGTGATCAGTGGAAGGGCGACGGCGTCGATGGTCGCGGGATCGTCGCGGAGGCGCACGTAGATCGCTTTGCCAACGGGGCCGGGAATCGGGAGGCTGCTGTCGGCGAAGCCATCGGGGACGGCCGTGGGCGTAGCGAAGTCGGGGTCGGTGCTGACGGAATCAAGAAGGAAGAGTTTGTCGCCGACGAGGGTGCAGGGCTGGTCGGAGGCGGAGCAGCGAACTTCTTTGAGGACAGGAACGCGGACGAGATTCACAAGGAACTGCCAATCGCCCTCGACGCCGTCGAGACCGATGGCGCGGAATTTGAGCGGGCCGAAGGCGGAGGGGCCGAGCTGGCGTAGCGGATCGAGGACGCCGAGAACGGTGTGCGCGTCCTGAAGGATGAGGTTGCCGTCGGCGATGGAGAGCGAGGTGTGGAAGGACTCGTCGGTGGCAGCGACTTCAATTTTTTCGCCGACGGGGAAAGTTTCTGGAAATTGCGTTTTGATCGAGAAGTTCAGGCGCGCGTCCTGGGGCAGCTCTTGGGGATTGTCGACGTGGAGGAGCGACGCGGCGGCGCTGGTGTTGGGCTGAACGACCTTCGACATTAATTGAACTTTCGGCCGCGGGGCATCGATGGCGGCTTTGACGGGCAAAGTGCGGCCGTCTTTGAGCGTCACCGAGGCGGAGAGAGCGGCATCGGGCTGGATCTTCGGCACCGGCAATTTTTCGATGGCGAGGCGAAGCTCATCCTGCTGATTGGCGCGGGTGAGGCCGTGCGGGAGGAAGCGCAACTCGCCGAGTTCGAGTCCGGTGACCTGGTCGAGACGAGTGCCGCGGAGAGTGCCTTCGGCGTCTCCGGCGTGGATGGTAAAGGAGTCGAGGCGTCCGGCTTCGGCGTAGGTGTGGAGCGGGATGGCATCGGGCTCGGGCAGGCCGAATTTTTCGATCGCCATGCTGAGGAGTCCGGCGGGTTCGTCCTGCAATTGGATTTGCACTTCAAGCTGGCCGGGCTTGGCAAGCTTCCATGAGGTGGTCAGGTCGTGGCCCTCGGCATTCTTTATCTTGACGGCATTGACGCAGCTGGCGTCGGCGGATTCTAGGTGTAGCGTGTCCTGACGGCCGATGATGAGGGCGCTGGCATCCTTGGAGGCGATGGTCCACTTGGCGGGGCTTGGGCTGCGCAGCAGGAAGCGGGGGCCGTCGAAGGGCTGGAATCCCCACTGACCGCGCAAGGTGGCGGTGATGCTCTCGTCGAGATCGCTGAGATGGAGCGTGTGCGTATCGATGACGAGGCCGCCGCGTTCGGGGTCGGCGCGGGCGGGCAGGTCGATGGTCTTCCCTGCTTTCGTTGGCACCCGGAGAACCAAGTCATGGGAGAGCTCGGTGGCGAAGACGAGCGGAGCGCCGTCGATGGGAAGAACGAGGTCGGGCGTCGCTATGCATGGCGCGGCTTTCGGATCGGCCGCGCGGAGCGGTGGCGGCACAGGCGCCGCGATGGGCGGGAAGCCGACCACGATGACGGACTTGGGGTTCCGGAAAGATGGCGGATTGTTCAAGCGAAGATTGAGGGCTTCCTTGTGCGGCAAAGAGAGGGCGGGGATGTACTGGTACTGCGCGGTGTGCGCGGTGCCCAGGATGCGGGCCATGTCGATGACCGCGCCGATGTAGGGACTGTAATAACCGGATTTGGCCACGGGTGTGCCGCCGACCTGGGCGAGCAGGTCGGCGCTCGCGCCGGTGGTGAGTGTGGCCATCATGGTCTGGGTGTGGGCGTCGTCGAGGACAAGTTGGTCGGTGTTCTGCGTGAGGCACGGCGCCTGCTGGGCGCTGGGTTTGTCGAAGCACTGTTGATCGACCTTCATGTTGAGCGAGCGGGCAAGCATCTCGGTGCGCTGGTGGAGTTGCTCGGGCTCGCCTTCCGCGGTGAGGCGGACGGAGGCGAGATATTTTTCGAGGCGAATGCGATCGAGGCTGGCCTGATGGAGATCCTGCACGGCGCGGACGAAAGCGCCGGGCTTGCCGCGGACGGCGGCGCGCAGGGTGCTGAATCCACCGCCGGTCTCGGGAGCGAAGAAGACCAGGGCCTGCGTGGCTTCGTTGGGGACGGTCACCCAGAAGCCTTCCTCGCGCACCTGCTTGTTCCAGGTCTCGACCTTGGTGAACCAGTTCTCCGGCGGCGGGTTGGTTGTGCCTCGGAGGAAGGCGATGATCATGATGTAGTGTGCGGACTGGGTTTCGGGGAGGTCGGGCTGGATCCAGAGGCGGTCGGCAGGCTGCAGGTTCGGGACTTCGGAAATGGGCAGAATCGTTTCCCCGCGGCGGACGCGGACGTTCACGGGCGGGCCGGAGAGATCGAAGGCGGCACCGTCGGCGAAGGCGAAGGACGCCGTCAAGCAAAGAAGAAAGAGCAAAAGGATCGTGTTACGAGCAGACCAAACCCGTGACTCTGCCAAACTGCACTCCCCGGATGGAATCTGGATGGATACGGCTATTTTAACTGGTTTGGGGGGAAATGTAGCTACTCAGAGGGGTATTCGAGTACCGAGTCGCCAGTACCGAGTCTGAGGAAAGACTTTTAAAAAGCAAAGTCTTAAGGGCGGAGACGTAAAGGGGATCTTCGGAAGATAACAAAAGCCTTTAACCGCAAAGGACGCAAAGAAATGCCGCAAAGGTCGCAAAGATAAAGATGCATTTAAAGGGTGGGGACCCGCAGGGTGGCGGGTTCGTAGGAAAAGCAGGTCCCTCGCTGCGCTCGGGATGACAAATTCCGGAGGGTAGAAAGGCTTGCGGGCGAGGCGCATTCACCGCCGTTAGGGAAAACGCCACCCCGTTCGACTCACGTCGCTCGCTCAGAGCAAACCTAGGGCACGCGCGGGGCGCCCTCGCCACATAGGCATTGTGTCGGGCGACACATCGGGGGCGAGGGTGCGTCTTGTATGATGACGGGCGCATTTACGGACCTGCAGGGGATCGATTTCAGGTAATCGATTCTTCCCTGCGTGACTTGGCAATGTGTCGCGGAGTCGCCATGAACTTCAGATCCCCCATCTCCTGGCAGACGCTTTCGAATTCCCTTCTTGCGGGCGTTGGTTGCATTCTCATTTGTGTCTTCTCCGCAAGTTCCCTGCTTGGTCAGGCTGTCCTTACCGCGCAAACCGCCGTGACCAATGATCCTCCCTTCTATGGCCCGTTTAATGGTGTGTTTCTCGCGGGCGGGAATGGCCTGAAGAAAGCGATGGTGAAGGACGATTCCGTCTTGCGGGCAGATTCACCGTGGTCGATGTACGCGTGGGTGCGGACAGAGGAGGCGATCGCAGCTCCGGTGCTGATCGCGGGCATGGGCGATCCGGAAGAGGAGTATTCGCGGTATCTCGCGGTGGACGGGTCGCGCGTGATGTTGTGGATGGGAAAGGACAATTCCCTGCCGGGCGCGGTGACGCTGGGCGCGGGCAAGTGGCACCTGCTGGCGGCGACTTTCGACGGGGAGTCGTTTCATCTCTATAGCGATGGGGCGGAGGTGGCGCACGGGAAGGCGGATCTGGGCAGCGTGAGCGGGACATTGCAGATGGCGCCGCCGGTGTATCCGGCAGCGGAGTGGCGGCATTTCGGCGGGAAGATCGCGGGTTTCACGGTTCGCCGCGCCGTGATGAGCGCTGGTGACGCGAGGCAGATGTTTGCCGCGCCGCCGAATTTTGAAGTGATCGCGTTTGAAGAAGGGTCGAAGCCGTGGTGGGTGCAGGAACGCGGGCAGGCGGGGTATCGGGCGCCGCAGGATCCGGAGACGATGCCGCGGTCGAAGGCGTCGCCGTCGAAGCCGGTGGTGGTCCCGGTGAAGGAAGCGCGTGAGGCGCTGGAGGCTGCGGGAGAGAATTCGTGGACGATTGCGGGGGGATGGAGGATGCGTCCGGCGCCGGAGGTGAATGAAGACGGCGCGGCGATCTCGCAGGATGGCTTCAAGAGCAAAGACTGGTATGTGGCGACGGTACCGGGCACAGTGCTCACCACGCTGGTGGATCGCGGCGTGTATCCCGATCCTGATTATGGGTTGAACAACCTGGCGATTCCCGAATCGCTAAATAAGCAGGACTACTGGTATCGCGTCGAGTTCAAGGGGCCGAAGTTGGGAAGCGGGCGGCGGCTGACTTTGACATTCGAGGGGATCAATTATCACGCGGCGGTGTGGATGAATGGACGGTCGCTGGGGACGATTACAGGGGCGTTCATCCGCGGCGTGTTCGATGTGACGGACATGGTCAAAGCCGGGACGAATGTGCTGGCGGTGCGAGTGTCGCCGCCGCCGCATCCGGGGATTCCGCATGAGCAGTCGATCAAAGGCGGGCCGGGGGAGAACGGCGGGTTGATGTGCCTGGATGGACCGACGTTCGTGGCGACGGAAGGTTGGGACTGGGTGCCGGGGATTCGCGATCGGGATACGGGGATCTGGCAGCCCGTCACGCTCACGGCGACCAGCGTAGTGAAGATTGGTGACCCCCAGGTGGTGACGACACTTCCCTTGCCCGATACATCGCGGGCGGATGTGGAGATTACGGTGCCGCTGGAGAATTTGTCGACAGCGCCGGTGAAGGGGACGGTGTCGGCGTCGTTCGAAGGAGTGAGCGTGAGTAAGGAGGTGACGGTCGTTCCGGGAAAAAGCTCAGTAACGCTTGCGCCTTCGGAGTTCAAACAACTGACGATGGAGCATCCGCGGCTGTGGTGGCCGAATGGATACGGCAAGCAGGAGTTGTACACGGCGAAGGTGAGTTTTGCGGCGGGCGGCACGGAGTCGGATGCGAAGCAGGTGCGGTTTGGGATCCGCGAGATCACGTATGAACTGAGTTTGCTGGACAGCGCAGGACATCTGCGGCGGGTGGAATATTCGCCGACCGAGGCGCGGGCGCGAAAGGAAAGGCCAGTGGACGTGTCGCATCAGGGGATGCGGGAGATTCCGGCGGCGGATCCGTTTCCGTCGTTTTATCCCCCGGAATGGAAAGAAGGATGGAAATCGTGGGTGGCGACGCTGGGGTCGGGCGGCGAAAAAGCGGCGTCGGTGAAGACGGTGGAGGATGACAAGGCGGCGCCTTATCTGGTGATCAAGGTAAATGGGGTGCGCATCGCGTGCCGCGGCGGGAACTGGGGAATGGACGACGCGCGCAAGCGGGTGTCGCGGGCAAAGCTGGAGCCGTATTTCCGGCTGCATCACGACGCGAATGTGAACATCATCCGCAACTGGGTCGGTCAGAGCACGGAGGAGGTCTTCTACGATCTGGCCGACGAGTATGGGTTGCTGGTGTGGAACGACTTCTGGGATTCGACGCAGAACTACAACATCGAAGCACAGGATCCGGCGCTGTTCCTGGAGAACGCGCGGGATACGATTGCGCGGTTCCGGAATCACCCGTCGATTGCGATGTGGTGCGGGAGAAATGAAGGCGTGCCGCAGCCCATTATTAATGAGGGGCTGACGGAGCTGGTGCGGACGCTGGATGGGACGCGCTACTACTCGCCGAGTTCGAACCAGGTGAATCTGCAGAACAGCGGGCCATACAAATACATGGATCCGAAGTTGTATTACACGACACTGAATCACGGGTTCTCGGTGGAGACGGGGACGCCGTCGTTTTCGACGCTGGAGTCGTTCGAGGCGTGGGTCCCGAAGGAAGACTGGTGGCCGGTCAGCGATGACTGGGCTTATCACGACTGGCACCAAGCCGGGAACGGGGACATGGCGCCATTTATCGCGGAGATGCAAGCGGAATTCGGGGCGCCGACGTCGCTGGAGGATTTTGAGAGGAAGGCGCAGATGCTCGATTACGTGGATCATCGAGCGATCTTCGAGGGAATGAACGCGCATTTGTGGGCGCCGAATAGCGGGCGCATGCTGTGGATGACGCAGCCGGCGTGGCCGAGCAATGTGTGGCAGATTCTGAGCGCGGACTACGACACGCAGGCGTCGTTTTATGGGGTGAAGAAAGCGTGCGAGCCGATGCACGTGCAGCTGGACCTGTCGAATTACGCGGTGCAGGTGGTGAACACGACGACGGCGGCGCAGAGCGGGCTGGTGGTGAGAGCGGATGTGTATTCGCTGGAGAACAAATCGTTGCAGCATCGGGACGAGAAGAAAGATGTGGCGGCGGATGCGGAAGCGGAGGCATTTGTTCTGGATCTGGCTCCGTTGATGGGCGATGGGGTGGTGCTGGTGAAGCTGGAGTTGCGGGATTCCGGCGGCGCAGTCGTCGCGGAGAATTTGTATTGGCTGGGAACGACGAGCGCGGCGTATCGGAAACTGGGGCGCATGGGGGCGGCGACGGTGACGGCGTCGGCACGAGCGGAGAAGGGGCGCGTAGTGGTATCGCTGAAGAACGCGGGGGCTGTGGCGGCAATCGAGACGAAGCTGACCTTGCTGAAGTCGGATGGGACACGGGTGTTGCCGGCGTATTACAGCGACAACTACGTGTCGTTGCTGCCGGGGGAGGCGCGGGAGATCGCGATCGAGTATCCGGGGGGCGGGGCGGCGCAGGTAGGGGTGCGGGGTTGGAATGTGGCGAGTGCGATCGTGGGGGTGAAGTGAATTGCGGGTACCCGAGTGAGTCTATCTCAACTTGTCGACAAACTTATTCGCAAAAGGCTTAACTTCCGAATGGCGACAAACCACCAAGTCTGTCCTCGCTGGGATCGAAAACCAATTGCGGTTGGGAGAAGGAAGTCGGGTCCAGGCTTTGCCTGGGTCATGGGAGATTGAGTGGCGTTTGCTCTTGTTTTGAGTCGCCCGCCAATCGCTTGGCTTGAGCGATGCGCTCAGATATGGTTGGACGTTTCTCGGACGTTTCTCGGACGCTTCCTCTGCCGGTCCCCGTTGAAGAGCTTTGAATGTCTCAAGGAGCGTCAGCATCCCGACGGGTGAGTACCCTGCCTTCGCTGCTAGCTTTTGCCCGTTGAGGTCACAGGCGAGTTCCTTCTCTCTTCCGTAGCCAGGAAAAAACTCATTCACTCGCAGGTGGTTTATATCTTTCTGCCTCGTCAACTCTGTGACGCGGCTGCTCACCTGGCCGAGTTCCACGTGCTCAATTTCATGGGCCAATGCATTGGCCAGTTCGTCTTCCGTTTGCGCCAGAGCCAGCAGGCCGCCGCCAACGATGATGTATCCGTCCGGAAGAGCGAAAGCGCTCTTGAATGCAGGATTCGGATCAAGCACAAAGTGGTACTTAGGGTGCGAGGGCAGCGCGCCTGCTACTCGGTTCCCAATGCCGCTTATGTAGCCGGAGATTCCTTCCAGTTCAGGCGTGCTTCCGAGGCCTGTGTGCTTTTCATACTCATGGGCTAGCCTTTCACCCAAGGTCAATTCGGTCGATGCTTGCGAGCGGCCACTGTGCGGAATTAGAGCAAGAAAAACAATCACAAGGAGATTACCGTGCAGGGAATAGCCGAGCCGGGTTCGGCTCTGTTGGGTCATGTCCGAATCATGGACACTGAAATGTCGTACTGTCAATGCTTAAGCGAAGAGCGCGGCAGTGGCCGAGCTGTTTCGCGTGGTTGACGTGCAAACCAGAAATCGAGTTCAAGCCGTGGCTGATGTCCTCGAATCCTCACATCAGAATAAGTAAGGTCGAGTCACCGCGATAACGTGTCCAGGTTGGGCCAGCGCCTTATTTCGAGTGGATGAGAGTGCTGTATTGGTCACATTTCTCTGCAAAACCATAGAGACGAGGCGAAGGGCTAGCATCTAGGCAACGCTCAGGACGCCGGCGGCGACGAGCTGGCTGTGTTTGAGATCTTGTAACGCGCGATTGGCGTCGGTGAGCGGATAGACGCGGATCTCGGTCTTGATGGGGATCTCGGCTGCGAGGCGGAGGAAGTCGCGGCAGTCTTCGCGGGTGCTGTTGGCGACGCTGCGTACAACGCGTTCGTGATAGAGCAGGTCGTAGTCGAGCGCCGGGATTTGCGACATTGTGATTCCTGCGAGGGCGAGGGTTCCGGCCTTACGCAGATGCTTGAGGGCGAGCGGGACGAGCGATCCGGCGGGCGCGAAGATGATGGATGCGTCGAGCGGGTGCGGCGGAGCGTCTTTGGCGGAGCCGGTCCAGACGGCTCCCAGTTTCTCGGCAAGTTCACGATGCGCGTGGCTGCGCGTGAATACATAGACTTCACATTTTTCATGTCGCGCTAGCTGGAGGACCAGGTGTGCGGAAGCACCAAAGCCATAGAGGCCGAGGCGCTGGCCGGGCTGTGCGCCGCTGAGGCGATAGGAGCGGTATCCGATGACGCCGGCGCAGAGCAGCGGGGCGGCGTTCTCGTCGGAGAATGCGGCGGGGAGCGGGTGGGCGAAGTCTTCGCGCACGACGCAGAGTTCGGCGTAGCCTCCGTTGACGTGGTAGCCGGTGAAGCGGGCGTTCTCGCACAGATTTTCGGTGTGGCGGAGGCAGTAGGGGCAGGCGCTGTCGGTCGAGTAGAGCCACGGGATGCCGACGCGGTCGCCGGCTTTGACCGTGCGGACGGCGGGACCGACGGCGTCGATGGTGCCGACGATCTGGTGACCGGGGACGAGCGGAAGCTTGGGGAGCGGGAGATCGCCTTCCACTGTGTGGAGGTCGGTGTGGCAGAGTCCGCAGGTGCGGATGCGGACTCGGACTTCGTTGGAAGCTGGGGTCGGGTCGGGGAGATCATTGAGGTGGAGTGGAGACTGTTCGGCGGGCGCGGGTTGTTGGAGGAGCATTGCGCGCATGAGGATATTTTAAGGGCAGGAGTTCGGGTTCGGTTCAGTTCTCAGTTCTCTGAAAATGGACATCGAGTCGCAGATCTCGTGAGCACCCCGACGGAGATTGCTATCGCGGGCGAGGTGCCCGCGCCACACGACAGTACACGGTGAAACACTGCGGAGCTGCGCTCCGCCGGACAGCCGAGGGCGGCTGTCCCTACGTCGGCAGTGGTCGCATCCCGGGTTAGCGTCCACAGAACGGACGCGAACCTGGGGCACCTAGCGCACGATTTATTTTTCGTTCCACCACCAGAGGGGCGGCAGGGGTTTCTGCTCGGGGTAGATTTGGTTCAGGGTATCGCCTTCGAGAAGCTCTCCGTTTTTCATGACGTACTGAATCGTATTGGTGTTGTGGATGTCGGCGAGCGGGTTCTGGTTGAGCACGACAAGGTCGGCGAGTTTGCCCGGTTCGATGGAGCCGAGGTCCTGCGCGAAGCCGATGGCTTCGGCGCCGTGAATGGTGGCGGATTTGAGTACTTCCAGATTCGAGACCCCACCGGAGGCGAGCGACCACATTTCCCAGTGATAGCCGAGGCCCTGGAATTGGCCGTGGCTGCCGATGAGCACGCGGCCGCCGGCTTTGATCAGCTTGTTGTCTTCGGTGGCGAGGCGGGGAAAAACAAGTTCGTCTTTGCGCGTCCAGATGGGGCGGCGCCGCGTGTCGTCGTCGACGACGTTATGCGGGAGGAAGTGGCGGACCTTGGGATCGTCGTGCACTTCGGTGGTCTCGTAGTAGTAGTTCTCTGCCCAAGGACCGCCGTAGGCAACGATGAAGGTGGGCGTATAGAAGATGCCACTGCGCGTCCAGAATTGGACGATGTCGTCGAACAGCGGCGTGATGGGCATGCTGTGTTCGTTACCGCTGAAGCCATCGATGGCGTGGGAGAGGTCGAGCTTCATGTCGAGCGCGCCCTCGGTGGTGGGCATCACGCCGAGTTCCTTGCAGGCCATGACCATCCATTGGCGCTGCTTGCGGTTGCCGACCAGATAGGACTTGAGATAGGTCGTGCGGTAGAACTTGCGATAGCGGGAGACGACGGACTTGGCGTCGTCGAGCGACTGGAAGTCGGTGTCGGGGAAGACGCCGGGGCCGGTGGAGTAAGGGCGCGGGCCAAGGATTTCGCCCGTGTCGACGAGGTCCTGATAGGCGAAGGTGTCGTTGGTGCCGGTCTGAGGATCGCGGCCAGTCGTGACGCCATAGGCGAGGTTGGCGAGGAAGCTCCAGTTCTGCAGGTCGAGAACGGTGCGCCGAATCTGAAACCAGTGCGGGTGGAGGTCGATGAAGCCGGGGACGATCGTTTTGCCGGAGACGTCGATGACTTTCGCGCCCGCGGGGGCGGTAACGGAGCCGCTTTTGCCGACGGCGGTGATTCGATTGTCCTGAATAACGACGTCACCGTTGTCGAGGACTTCGTCGCCATGCATGGTGATGACGCGCGCGCCTCGGAGGACGGCGGTTCCCGAGGGCTTGTGGCGCGGGAACTGGAGATTGACGGCTATTTCTTCAGGGTGCAGCTTAGGCGGCTTCTTCTTGTCTTCTTCTTTTTTCTTGTCGTCGGAGTCGCCGGCGACGGCGTTGGCAACGGAGGCGGTCTTCGAGGACGGCTTGGGTGAGTCTTTGGCGGCGGGCTTGGACTCGTCGTCGGTCTTGGGCGGCTCGAATTCGATCTGGCTCAAGGGAATGCGGAAGAAGGTCGAGCCCTCGGCCCAGACAACAGTCTTGCCGTTATCGGCCCATCCCATGTAGTCGCCGCCCACCTCGGTGATTTTGCGCAAGGGCACGGGGGCTTTGGAGACATCAATGGTGGGGCCGTCGCCGCCGTAGTGCGGAACGGCGAACAGGTAAATCTGATTGGTGGTTTGAGCGAGAGCCCACTGGCCATCGGGACTAATGCGGACATCGTCGGCGGGAGTTCCGTCGGGCTGCGCGGGATCGGGGAACCATGTTTTGCCAACTACTTTCACGACGGTGCGGCGATCGGTGCCGTCGTAACGTAAGGAGATCAAACCGGATTCCGAGTAGACGTAGATGCGGTCCTTCTCGGGTCCGAAGTGCGGGCTGGCGGCGCCGCGCGCGGGGAGGATGAGGTGGATCTCGCCGCCGTCCGAAGAGAGCCAGATGAGATCGAGGTTGGGCACCTTGTGGTCCCATTCGTCGAAGACTTCGGTGCGAGCCTGGCGCGGTGCGCGCAAGGCGACGATGCGCTGACCGTCGGGAGACCAAGCGACGTCGCGGTAGTAGGCAGGGGTAGTGGTGAGTTGCTGCGGAGAGCCCTGACCGTCGGTACGGGTTTTCCAGATCTGGCCTCCGGTTTCGTCCCATGAGACGTAGGCGATCCACTGGCTGTCGGGAGACCATGCGGGCTGGAACTCGCGCGCGTTCGCGGAGGTGAGGCGGCGCGGAGTGCCGGAGGGTAGGTCCATTGTGTAGAGGTGAGTGAGTCCGGAGAAGGCGAGGCGCTTGCCATCGGGCGATTGTACGGGCTGCTGGATCAAGCGCATCTGCACGGGTCCGTCTTCGACGCGCATGGCAACGTTGAGGTCGGGGCCGAGGTCGCGGGAAATTTGAGCGGTGAAGGGGATCTCGTGGTCTTCACTGCTTGCGACCGAGATGCGATGGATCTTGCCGCCCCAGGCGGCAATGACGTCTTTGCCGTCGGGCGTGAAGGCGTAACTGGGCATGAAGTCGCGGGTAAAAAGCGATTCCTGATCGTCGTGCTGGACGGGGTATTTCAGCCAGTGCTCTTCGCCGTTTTTGAGGTCGCGGATGCGGAAGCCGGTCTCGGTTTCGAAGCGGGTGGCGTAGACGAGGAGATTGCCGTCGGGCGAGATGAGCGGGCGCATGCCGCTGCCGGGCGCGTCGGTGACGGGATCTTCGTCCCCGGTGATGAGGTCACGACGAACGATCTGCGAGAGCGGTAGGGTGACGTTGTAGAAGCCGCGGGGATGCTGGCGGGAGGCGTAGTAGAGATAGCGTCCGTCTTTGGAGGGAGAGGCGCCGAGCGTGTTGATCCAGAGGCGGGGGCGAACGTCGGGCTTGGTGTGGGATTTGGTGATCTGGACGCCAGCGCCGCCGTGGGTGTGGTACATGAACAACTCGGAAGCGCCGATGGGAAACTGGGTCCAGCGGCCGGCGATGACGTAGTTGCCGTCGACGGTCCAGACGGGCGAGGTGAATTCGCTCTGCTCGTCTTTGCTGAGCTGTTTCGGGTTGGAGCCGTCGGCGTCGGCGATCCAGACATTTTCGGCGCCGCCCGCGTCGCTGATATAGGCGATCTTCTTTCCGTCGGGTGAATAGTGGGGCTGGGCGCTGAAGGCCATGCCCTTGGTGATTTTCTTGGCTGTGCCACCGGCGATGGGGACGGTGTAGAGGTCGCCGACGAGGTCGAAGATGATGGTCTGACCGTCGGGCGAGACGTCGAGCGAGAGCCACGTGCCTTCTGATGTGGTGAACTCGATTTTGCGCGCGGGCTTGAGCGGGAGCGGGTCTTCTTTCTTTGGAGCTGCGTCTTTTGGGGACGCAGAAGGCGCGTGCTTTTGGGGCTCGGCGGCGGATGACGGGAAGAAAGCAAAACAGGCGATCAGTGGACACACGAACAGACGAAGAGTCGAAAGACGCATGCAGTTCTCCGGGAGGGGAAGCGCTGCGTATGGTATTGCGAGGGGTGAGGAGAGGTCAAGTATTGGTGAGTGTGGAGGCAGGTGTTGGGTGTTAGGTGTTAGGTGTTAGGTGTTAGGTGTTAGGTGTTAGGAGCTAGGTGTTGGGTGTTGGGTGTTAGGTGTTGGGATGGCACCAGTTCGAAGAACGCTCCACTGGTGCACGACTTAAGCATTCAGCAACTCGCAGCGCATGGGCAGAAATCCACAGACGTCCCAGGTGGTGTCGGGGAACAAGGGGTCCTTCGACTGCGTTCGGCTGATGCCTCACTTCGCTCAGGATGACAAGGAGATTGAGTTTGACAGATTCTGATGCGTCGGCTGCGCGTTTGAGCAGCACAACGTTCAGGTACGGTGTGGATGCGCCACATGTTTTCGCGCACAAGAGTGTGCCGCCACACAGACACTGAAGGCCTCGCCACACGATCTCACTCGGCGACGGAGTCGGCCTGGTAGCGGCTGAGGACGTCGTCGCGGGTGACGATGCCTTCGAGCTTGCGCAGGTCGGCGCGGTTCACCACCGGGATGATCTCTGAAACATTCACGCAGCGAAGTGCCGCGTCGAGTGGGAGATCGGGGTAGAGGTACGGGAGGCGTTGGATTGCCAGGACGGAACCAAGCGTCAGGGCGCCCTTCCCTTCCTTCATCATGCGATCGAGCAGTTCGCGCGAGATGACGCTCCAGCCACTTGGACTCATGAGGACCAGAAAACTCTTGTCCGGCAGGCCGCGGGTGCGGACGGAGACGTCTTCAAGCGGAGCAGCCGCATCGAGGACGAGGTCCGGGGCGGGCTTCATCGCGTCTTCGACGCGCAGGATCTCTTCCTCGCGCTGTTCTTCGAGCGAGGGCAGGACAAGGCCGTCCTGGCGGGTGAGGACGTCGAAGATGGGGACACTCTGCAGGCTGCGCGAGATGACGTAGGCGACGGTATTGGCCACGATGACGGGCACGATGATGGAGTAGTTGCCACTGACCTCCAGAACCATGAAGACGGAGGTCATGGGCGCACGCAGGAAGGCTGCGAAGAGGACGCCCATGCCGACAAGGGCGTAGGTTCCGGTGGAGACAGTCAGCAGCGGGAAGAAATGACGCTCAACACCGCCGACCGCGCCCCCCAGCATGGCGCCTATAAATAAAGTCGGCGCGAACATGCCGCCCGGCGTGCCAGTGACGAACGAGAGCGTGGTGGCGACGATCTTCAGGCCAGCGAGGATGGCGAGAAATTTCCATCCGAATTGATCGTGCATGGCCTGATCAATGAAGTCGTAGCCGGCGCCCATGACCTGCGGCGCGCCGAACCATCCGATGAGGCCGATGAGGAATCCGGCGAGAGCGGGCTGGAAGTATTGCGTCCAGCGGGGCATGGCGCGGAGGCGGGGGCGAAAGAATCCGATGGATTTGGAAAAGATGACCGCGGCGAATGCTCCGGCGACACCGAGCACGGCGTAAGCGATGAGTTCGGACGGGTGTGTGAAGGCGGTGACCGGGACGCGGAACAATGCGTCGGCGCCGAGGAACCAGCGCATCACGACGACGCTGGAGATCGCGGACAGGACGACGGAGCCAAGGATTCCGGCGCTCCAGCGCCCGATGACTTCCTCGATGACGAAGAGCACAGCGGAAATGGGCGCGTTGAAGGCGGCGGCCAGGCCCGCGGCTGCGCCGACGGGAGCGAGCAGACGAAGCTTTTCGCGCGAGAGTTCGAGGCGGCGACCGAGCGCGGAGGCGAGGGAGGCTCCGATTTGCAGGGAGGGATCTTCGGGACCGAGAGATTGCCCGGATCCGATGGCGAGAGCCGAGCAGAGGAATTTTCCGATCGCGTTGCGGAACGGAATGTAGCCGTTGAAGATGTAGAGCGCGGCCTTAGTCTGGTTGACGCCGCTGCCGCGGACTTGTGGAAAGAAGTGAATGACGAGAACGGCGACGAGCAAGCCGACGGCGGTTGGTGCGCCGACGATGCGCCATGCCGATGGATGCGGCAGAGGCCCCATGAGCGCGATGCGGCTCCAATCGATTGCCACGCGGAAGCAGACGACCGCGAGTCCGGAGAAGACACCGATGAAAACGGAGAGGATCAGAAAGAAGCGGTCTTCGGCAAAGTTGGTGTCGAAGGTAATTCGCGCGAGGCGCTGGGCGAGCGCTTCGGCCCCGCGAATGCGCGCGCGGCTGGTTCGGTTTTCGGCTGGAGCGACGGGTGCCTGGCTCATTGATCAGCAGCCTCGCGGTCGCGTGAGATAAGCAGGAGCGCTAAATCGGTGCCTGTGGGTTGTCCGCACCGTTGGGCGGTTTGTTGCTCGATCTGGGTCACGAGATCCATCAGCATGTCGGGCAGGTCGGCGCTGCTGGCGGTGTTGAGTTGGCGAAGATCGCGTCGAATGGCGTTCCAGCGGATCCACAGATCGGGGAGGTCGCCTGTGGACGGAGCGGGAGAAAGGGCCGGCGGCTCGTTGGCAGGTGCCGGAGTGGGCAACGCGATCTGGAGCTGGTGCGCGCAGGTTTTTAGTCTTTCGCCAGCGTGCGTGACCGCGGAGACGAGCCGGCGATTGCGTTCGGCATCGGAGAGATGATGCAGGAACGGGTCCGTAGCCAGGACGAGCGTTGCAGATTCCAGTTGCTGACGCAGGGGGTCGTTCTTGGGATACAGTTCCACGGCCTTCTGCAGATATTTTTCGGCCGTTGTGTAGCGGCCGAGCTGGAAGGCGGTTTCAGCTGCTCCATCGAGCGCGCTGGCGTCCCTGTAGTCGAGCTTGAGCGCGATTTCGTATTGCACAAGTGCGTTGGATAAGTCCTGCGCCTGGCGAAAACGTGTGGCGACAGCAAGGTGCGCGGATGGCAGTGGAGGTAAGACCTGGGTGAGAGCGATGAGCTCGGCCTGTGCCTGCGGGAGCGTCTTCTGCTCGAGGAGGAAATCGATCAGCTCGAAGCGCGCCTGACGCCGGTTGCGATCCGGGTCGTCGGGCCAAACACCGTAGATGGCGTTGTGGTAGTAACGGATAGCGTCGTCGACGGAGTGGCGGCGGGTGGCAAGGCGGGCGAGCGCGAGGTTGATGGTGCTGTCCTGCGGCGAGCCTTCCCAGAGGTGGACAAGATAGGCTTCGGACTCATCGAGGCGACCGGTGTCACGAAGGGCGCGAGCGAGGCCGAGCTGGTAGGTGGGATTGTCACGATCGTAGCTGAGGGCGGCGCGGAAATCGTCGAGGGCGCGGCCGGGATCATTGCCCCGGTACGCAGCCATTCCGGCTTCGAAGGCGTGGTAGGCGATACGCTTCTCGTTGGCTTTGAGACGAGTGACGAGATGCGAGACGGCAGAGAAGCCGAGAATTGCGGTGGCGACGAGTACCGCCAGGACGAGAGGCGTGCGGCGCGCGAGAGTTTGAACAGGCGGGTTCATCGCAATGCGATATTCCATCGTAAAGGATAAGGAAGAACGGTTGGAAGGCGTGGAACGTTTCCGGTCGACAAACGAATGGAGGGCGCCCGAGGATCGCGATTTCGGCGAAGGAACGGAAGTCCCTTCAGGGTCCGGGCTTCCAGGTCATGTCGACGCGAATAGGAATGTCGTTCTTTACGGGCATGGTGAGGAGTGTCGGCGGATCGATTTTGAAATCGGTAAGCGTGGCGGGGATCGTTCCGGTGAGGTGAGTTTCGTTTCCCTTCCTTGTGAGTTGAAAGGCGACCTGCTGATAGTGAGCGGTTTGTCCGGCGAACTGAATTTCGAGATCGGCGTGGATGGTAGCGGAGTCGGCGGCGGACTCGGGCAGGCGGGTGCGGACGGTCACCATGGGAAATTCTGCGCCGCGGGTGACCTGAATCATGTGGAGGTCGCGATTGCTGTCGCCGGAGTCGAAGGATTTGACGGGGACGGCGATGAGGAAGTCGCATTGTCCCTCGCGGCAGGTTCCCTTCCCGCGCGCGGCGTGGCTGACGCCATCGGTCTGATGAAGCGGGTGCGAGACGTGGTAGGTGAGCGTGCATTGCTCGAGAACCCACTGGGTGTCGGCGAGGGAAAGTACGGGCAGAAGCAGCAGCGAGAGAGTCGCGATCTTTTTTGCGAGGTGCATGGACGTTCTCAGAATTTCAGGGAAACCGACAACAGGGCAGCTCCGAAGGCTCCCGCGGTGACGATCGCGACGGGGCCATGGGCTGATGCGATACCGTGGACCTTTTCTCCGTTACTTTTCTGGTTGTAGGCGAGCGCGCCGAGGATGGGCGTGAGAATCATGCCGGGGCCGTGGATCCAGGCCATGGCTTTGTGGAAGCGGATGGGACCCCGGGTTTTGGTTTCGGGAACTCGCGGCGCGCGGATGGCGTAGTAGGCCGTGATGAAATAGAGGTCGCCAGAGACAGCGCCGAGGACCAGGTGCGCGGTGCGATCGCTGGTGCTGGTGTGTTTGCCGCCCGCTCCGAGGGAGGTAACTATGGTCGCGATCAGAGGGGCGGTCGTGATCAGCCCTAGCTTCTGGTGCACCTTGAGCATGTGGGTGCGCTTGTCGAGGAGCGCCTGTTGCTTCGCGTTGCCCTGGGTCTGCTCGGGAGTGAAGCCGAGGTCTGAGAGCGAGGGCTCGGTCTTGCTGCTGGACGGCGCATTGGGCAAATTGCTTTCCGGCTTTGCAGGAGTCAGTGCGAGGTTCAGGGTTTGCGAGGCGCCGGGGGTCACAGTGATCCTGGAAGTTTGGGATTCGAAGGCATCAGCGGAAGCCGAGATTTCGTAGTCGGCGGGTGCAAGACCGTCGAAGTGGAAATGGCCTGCGGTGTCGGATTGGGTGGAGGTCGTCTCGCTGGTAGTCAGATTTTTCGCGGTGACCTTGGCATTTGGAACGGCAGTGCCAGTGGCGCTGGTGACGGTTCCGGTGACGGCGGCGTTTGTTTGCTGCGCATTCAGGTTCGTGAGCGGCAGAATGATCAGGAGGATGGCAGCGAACAAAGGGGGATGGGAGAGTTTGCCGGGCATAGAGGTTCTCCTTGCGAAATGCCGCAATGCAACGCCCCGGTTGCGGGTAAGGATGCCACAAGTGGAGTCAAAGATGTATGGACAAAAATTGGAACGTTCTGCGAGTTGAGAATCCCGCGTGTCGAGTAAGCGAGTCGCGAATCTTAAAACGCAGAGAGCGCGGAGAAGAGCCGCAGAGGGTCCAGAGGAAAGTTTTTAACTGCGAAGGGCGCGAGGAAGAGTCAAGTCACGAGTTCCGAGTACCCAGCGGCGTGGTCAAAGATGCGCACGGAAAGTCTGGCTAACGATTCCGCAGGATGCCGCAGATTACCGAAGGGCCAAAGCAGAGATAAACCAGGGAGCCGGGTTCAGGTAAGATACTGCCGCTCATGAATCGCGAATATCACAAGGGATATAGCCAGGAATTGCACCGGGAGATGGAGATGCTGGTGTTCGGGCAGGGGGGAACACCGCTGCTGGTCTTTCCGACTTCCATGGGGAAGTTTTTCGAGTACGAAGACCGCGGGATGATCGGGGTGCTGGGCGGGAAGATCGAGCGGGGCGAGCTGCAGGTTTTTTGTCCGGATGGGATCGACGGGGAGAGCTGGTACAACAAGGCGGCGCATCCGCGGATCCGGGTGCTGCGGCACTTGCACTACGAGCGTTACTTGCTGCACGAACTGCTTCCTTACTTGCGGTGGCGGAATTCGTCGGGACAGTTGATGGTAACCGGGTGCAGTTTTGGCGGGTATCATGCGGTGAATTTTGCGTTCAAGCATCCGGACATTGTGACGCATTGCGTGAGTATGGGCGGGGCGTTCGACATCCACCAGTTTCTGGACGGATATTACGATGACGATTGTTACTTCAACTGTCCACCGGACTACCTTGCGGCCATGCACGATGACTGGTATTTGAGCCGATATCGGAAGATGAAGATCGTGCTAGCGTCGGGCGAGTGGGATATGTGCCTGGATCAGAACGTGAAGCTGTCGGCAGTGCTGAACGGGAAAGCCGTGCCGAACTGGCTGGACATCTGGGGCGATCACACGGGGCACGACTGGCCGTTCTGGCTGAGGATGGCGGAGAAGTATTTTTAGAAACAGGTGTTAGGTCTTAGGTCTCAGGTCTCAGGTGTCAGGAGAAGCTTTGCGGGACACTGGAGCGAAACACGAGATCTTTCGACCGAGTCAGCTGACGATTCACTTCGCCTGGGAGTAACGAGAAAAAAAACGAAGCAGGTCCTTCGCTTCGCTCAGGATGACAATCTTTTTGAGGAGTGGATATGAAGAAAATCGGAATCATTTTCGGGATGGAGAACACGTTTCCGCCGGCGCTGGTGGAGAAGATCAACTCGATGGGCGTCGAGGGCGTGACGGCGGAGTTCGTGAAGATCGGCGGCGTGCGGATGGATCAGCCGAAGCAGTATGACGTGATCATCGACCGCATCTCGCAGGATATTTCGTTTTACCGCACGTATCTGAAGAACGCGGCGCTACACGGGACGATCGTGATCAACAATCCCTTCTGGTGGACGGCCGATGACAAGTTCTTCAACTACGCGCTGGCGGAGATGCTGGGGGTGGCGATTCCGCCGACGGTGGTGTTGCCGCACAACCAGCATCCGCCGGGAACGACGGATCAGTCGATGCGGAACCTGATGTATCCGCTGAACTGGGATGAGATCTTCGCGTACGTGGGCTGGCCGGCGTTCCTGAAGCCGTTCGATGGGGGCGGATGGAAACACGTCTACAAGCTGCATTCGCCGGAGGAGTTTTTTAAGGCCTACAACGAGACCGGCGTTCTGTGCATGACGCTGCAGCGCGGCGTGGAGTTCGAGGAGTACTTCCGCTGTTACGTGATCGGACAGGAGAAGGTACACATCATGCGGTACGACCCGAAGGCGCCGCATCATGAGCGGTATGTGAAGGGAAATCCGCCGCCGCGGCCCGAGTTGAAGGCGCGGATCGAGAAGGATGCGCTGACTCTGTGCCGCGCGCTCGGATACGACCTGAACACGGTGGAGTTTGCGGTCGAGGGCGGCGTGCCATATGCGATCGACTTCATGAATCCGGCGCCGGATGCGGACATGAACTCGGTGGGGCCGGAGAACTTTGCTTGGGCGGTCAACGCCGTGGCCGAAATGGCGGTGCAAAAAGCATCGAGCGGAGAGAATCCGGCGCGGGAGTTGCGGTGGGCGGCGTTTCTGGAGGGGGAGAAGCCGGCCGCAAAAAAGAAAACGGCCGTGCGGAAGACGACGGCGAAAGCCGCGCCCGTGGCGGAAGCGTAGGGCAAGTGGCGAGTTTTCGGAAAAGACTTTGACCGCAAAGAGCGCAAAGAAAAGCCGCAAAGGACGCAAAGAAAGGCGCCAAGGAAAGTTTCGAGTTCCGGTTTCGAGCCTCGAGTGGCCTGAGGGGTAGCTGGAACTCAGAGTGCCGCAGCGAGACCTCTCACGCTAACGCAAAGTGCGCGTCCAAGGGTGTGGATACGCTTTTGTGTTCGGGGAGTTCTTGGGACATCGGTAGTGGAATTCCGCCTAATCGCGCGGAACGGGATGGAAAGGGGTACCTCCACGATTGTGTGGCTAGCCGCCCGCGGAAATGCCCCACTCAAGCCAAAACCGGGCTTGAGTGGGCCACCCGTCCGGTCTCAGGGTAGTACGCAAAATACCTTGTGAGGCCGCGGGAGCTGCAAAGGGAGAAGGGGTCCTTCGACTACGTTCGGCTGACGCCTCACTTCGCTCAGGATGACACTGCTTCGGGGGCGCGCATCTTCGGGAAGGTGCGGTTGTTATACTGTTGGGGCTTTTGCGAGGGTTAAACTTTGACGGGCGAGACGCCCGTCGCTCCACCGCGAGATGGGAGCAAGCGTCTCTTCAGGAATTGGGGATGGAGCTGGGTTGGATTCGCGCGGAGACAGTTGGCCGGCGGGACGCCGGCGCTACCAAGTGTGCTGTATGAAACCTACGTTCACGATCGGGATCGAGGAAGAATATCAGACGGTGGATCCCGTTACGCGCGACCTGCGCTCGCATATTCACGCGGAAATCATCGAAAAGGGCAAATTGCTCCTGCAGGAGCGCGTGAAGGCCGAGATGCACCAGTCGGTGGTGGAGGTCGGGACGTCGGTCTGCAGCAATATCAAGGATGCAAAGAACGAGGTCAAGAAGCTGCGGCGCGACATGATCTCGCTGGCCAGGGAGAACGGGTTGCGGCTGGCGTCGGCGGCGACGCATCCTTTTGCGGACTGGCGGGCGCAGGAGATTTATCCGGACGAGCGCTACAAGAATATTGTTGAAGACATGCAACTGGTGGCGCGGGCCAACCTGATTTTTGGGCTGCACGTGCACATTGGGGTGGAGGATCGTGAGACGGCGATCCACATGATGAATCACGCGCGGTACTTCGTGCCGCATATCCTGGCGCTGTCGACGAACTCGCCGTTCTGGCTGGGCATGAACACGGGGCTGAAGTCGTACCGGTGCAAGGTGTTCGACAAGTTTCCGCGGACGAACATTCCGGATTATTTTCCGAGTTGGGGCGAATACGAAAACTTCATCAAGCTGCTGATCAAGACAGGTTGTATCGATAACGCGAAGAAGATCTGGTGGGACATCCGGCCGCACCCGTTTTTTAATACGATCGAGTTTCGTGTTTGCGACATCCCAATGCGGGTCGATGAGACGATCGCGCTGGCGGCGCTGATCCAGGCAACGGTCGCGAAGCTGTACAAGCTCTATTCGGCGAACCAGGGATTCCGGCTGTACCGGCGGGCGCTGATCATGGAGAACAAGTGGCGCGCGGCGCGTTACGGGCTGAACGGCAAGCTGATCGATTTCGGCAAACAGACGCAGGTTCCGGTGAGGGAGCTCATTCTCGAGTATCTCGACTTCGTGGATGAGGTGGTCGATGAGCTTGGGTCGCGCGAGGAAATCGAGTACGTGCACAAGATCATGGAAATGGGCAGTGGCGCGGACCGCCAGATCCGCGTGTTTGAAGAGACCGGAGATTTGAAGAAAGTTGTGGACTACATCATTGAGGAGACGGAAGTGGGCGTGGCCGAGGTGGCGGCCCCGGTTTCCGAACAAAAAGCAGGGTAATGAATAAAGTCAGTCACGCCAATCGTCCTCTGAACACCATCCCTTTTGATTCTGAACTGACCCCGGGCGCACGCAATGCGGTGCGCGTGTGTCTGCGGGTGCAGCCGTCGGAGAAAGTTACGGTCATCACCGACGAGGCTTGCCTGGAAATTGCGGCGGCGATCGTGCATGAACTGGAACAGGTCGGAGCGCCATATCACGCGTTCGTGCTGGAGGAGTTGGCGGAGCGGCCGCTGGTGAAGCTGCCGCAGGAGCTTCTGGACGATTTGGAGCAGGCGAACGTCAGCATCTTCGCGGTGCAGGTTCAGCCGAACGAACTGCAGTCGCGCATGCAGATGACGGAAGTTGTGAACCGGCGAAAGATCCGGCACGCGCATATGGTGAACATCAACCGGCAGATCATGCTGGAGGGGATGCGCGCGGATTTTCTGAAGGTGGACCGGATCAGCCAGAAGGTTGTGGAGATGGTGCGGAGGGCGTCGAAGATTCGGGCGAAGACGCCGGCGGGCACGGATCTGGTGGCGGATCTGAATCCGTCGTACAAATGGCTGAAGACTTCGGGGATCATCAGTCCGGACAAGTGGGGAAACCTGCCGGGTGGAGAGGTGTTCACAACGCCGGGCGAGGTGAATGGGATTTTCGTGATTGATGGGGTGGTGGGCGATTATCTGTGCGCGAAGTTCGGAGACTTGAAGAAAAATCCGCTGACGATTCGGGTGAAGGGAAACCGGTTGGTGGAAGCCGAGAGCACGAACCGCGAATTACGCGACGATTTCTGGAAGTACACCCACACGGACGAAAACAGCGACCGGGTGGGTGAGTTTGCCATCGGGACGAACATCGAGTTGAAGGATGTGATCGGCGAGATTCTGCAGGACGAGAAGTATCCCGGGGTGCACATTGCGTTCGGGAATCCGTATGGAGCGCATACGGGGGCCGAGTGGTACTCGTCGACGCACATTGATGTGGTAGGGAGAAATTTTGATATCTGGGTCGACGACGAGCAGATCATGCGCGGCGGGAAGTTCTTGATTGAGGCGTAGTCGTCGGTCGTCGGCAAGAGCTCCCAATGGCCGAGGACGGAGAGAACGACAGGAAAGCCTTTAACCGCAAAGATCGCAAAGAAAAGCCGCAAAGGACGCAAAGAAGAGCGGGTTGCAGGCTTTCTGGTTTCGAGTTTCTGGTTTCTAGTTTCGGTCCTCAGGTTTCGAATTTCTAATTCAAGTCGTTGATTCCTCCGGCCAGGCTACCGTTCGCGGGGGATGCCCGCGCTACACTGTCCCGTCATGATTCCTTCCCTGCGGCAGTCGTTCAATTCGAAATATAAGGCTGAGAAGTATCCGGAGTTGCTCAGGCTGCTGGCGGAACGTTGCGGTGTGCCGATCGGGTTTCGCGTTTCGGAGACGCCGTGCTTTCTGCCGGCCGAATTGCTGGAGCGGATGGCGGCGGACGGGAAAGAGTTGATCCAGCAACTGGTGGAGAGTCCGGAGTACCGGGCACGGTCGGAAGAGTCGATTCCCGCGGAGTTCAAGGTTCCAAATGAGTCGCCGCATCCGATGTTCGTCCAGGTGGATTTTGGACTGGTGCGAGGCGCGGGCGGAGAGTTGCAGCCGAAGCTGGTGGAGTTGCAGGCCTTCCCTTCCCTGTATGCGTATCAGCCGGTGCTGGCGCGGACGTTCGTGGATGTCCATGGGCTGGACGGGAAGTTGCGTTACCTGTTGAGCGGGCTTGAGCCGGCGTCGTATTTGAAGCTGCTGCAACGGGCGATTGTGGGCGATTGCGCTCCGGAGAATGTCATATTGATGGAGATCGATCCGGAGCATCAGAAGACGTTGCCGGATTTTCTGCTGACGGAGAAGCTGCTGGGGATCCGGACGGTCGATATTCGAGCGATCAAGAAAGAGGGAAGCTCGCTCTATTGGGAGTTGGATGGAAAGCGGATGCCGATTCACCGGATCTACAACAGGGCGATCGTCGATGAACTGGAACGGAAGGGAGTGAAACTGGGCTTCGATTTCCGCGATGATCTGCAGGTGGAATGGGCAGGACATCCGAACTGGTATTTCCAGATTTCGAAGTACTCGATTCCCTATCTGAAGCATCCGTCGGTGCCGAAGACGTGGTTCCTGGATCAGATGCAGAGTGTGCCGGAAGATCTGGAGAATTACGCGCTGAAGCCGCTGTATTCGTTCGCCGGCCTGGGAGTGGTCATTGCGCCGAAGAAAGAGGATATTGCGGCGGTGCCGCCGGAGCGGAGGTCGCAGTACATTCTGCAGGAGCGGCTGCATTTCGAGCCGGTGATCGAGACGCCGTTTGGCGGGACCAAGGTCGAAGTTCGGGTGATGTATGTCTGGGTGGACGAGTTGACTCCGGTGCTGACGATTCTGCGTATGGGGCGGGGGCTGATGATGGGCGTCGATCACAATCGGAACATGGAGTGGGTGGGATCGTCGGCGGGATTGTTTTGAAGGCAGGTCTCAGGTCTCAGGTCTCAGAGAGAGGTTACTGCTAGGGAGTGTCCGCGCAACACGGACGGCTCGACGGGCGGGCGCGCGCGCCAAACGTGCTTGGTTTTACAAATCCGAGACAAATTAAGGGTGCGTGGCGGAGAGGAATCCGCACTATACTGTGAGGCAATGGGGTGTTGCCATGAAGTCTCCTTGCCTTCCCGCCCTCATCGTCCTTAGTGTGGTCGGCCTGTGTGCGAGCGTGTCGGCGCAGCGCGGTGGAGGAGGAACGGGCGGCGGGGGCACGGGTGGCGGGGCCACGGGCGGCGGCGGTCATCCAGGCGGAACAGGCACGACCGTCGGGAACACCCCGACGACAGGATTTCCGAATACCAATCTACCGAATGTGAATCCGTCGAGCCTCGTCTTCTTTCTTTCCGGAAAAGTTGCGATTGACGACGGTTCCGCCCTGACGGACATCGCCACTCTGCAACTCGAGTGCAAGGGAAAGCGGCTGACCGTCGGGCACACCGATAGAACGGGGCAGTTCAGTTTTGAGCTCGGCGGGGAGACACAGACGCAGACGTACGAGACGCCGGATGCGACGGACACTGTCGTGTCAGGCCTGCCGAATACGGGGACGAACTCTTCGCAAATCACGGACTACCGGGGTTGCGAGTTGCAGGCGATTGCCTCGGGATTTACGTCCGAACAGATTGAGTTGGCGTCACGGCTGAACGGCGACAGCTATGTAGATGTGGGCAGGATTGTGGTGCATCGCATGGCGCAGGCGCAGGGGTTCATGGTGAGCGCGACCAGCGCAGCGGCGCCTCCTAAGGCAAAGAAGAACTTTGCAAAGGGCCTGACGCTGGAGAAGAAGGACAAATGGGCGGCGGCGCAGCAGAAATTTGAGGCGGCCGTGGATCTGTATCCGAAGTACGCGGATGCATGGGTTGAGTTGGGCCGGGCCCAACTGAAGCAGGAGCGGAAGAGCGAGGCTAAAGCGGCCTTCCAGAAAGCGGTTGCCGCCGATCCGAAGTTTTTGCCGCCGTATCACGGACTGATCGACATCGCACTAAAGGAGCAGAATTGGAAGGAACTGGCGGACAGCACGGGACAGGTGCTGCAACTGGATCCGGTGAGTTTTCCGATGTATTGGTTCTTCAATTCCGCAGCAAACTACAACCAGCGAAAGTATGACGTAGCGTTAAAGAGCGCGCTGCGCGGGGTTGAGGCCGATATACAGCATCGGATTCCCAGACTGCAGTATTTGCTGGGCCTGACGCTCGCTCAGAAGCACGACTACAAAGGCGCGGCGGAACACATTCTGAGTTATTTACGGACGGCGCCGGCGGCTGACGACGCGCTGGTAGCGAAGGCACAGCTCAAGAGAGTCGAGGAGCTGGAGTCGGGATCCGGGGGGACGAGAAGGCAGGAGTAGGAGAAGGCAGTTCTCAGTTCTCAGTTCTCAGTTCTCAGTTCTCAGTTCTCAGTTCTCAGTTCTCAGAGAGGATAACGCGCACCAGTGTGTGCGGCGACACCGGCTATTTGTATCTGAGATTCCTCCTGCCTTGGTTCTCTTGTTGTCAAAATCAAGTGCCGTTCAATCGGCTTTTTGGTGATCGATGGTCGGTTTCTGTCGAGCATCCGAAACCTTCACAATTTGGAGAGAACTCCTCTTGAAGCCTACGGGGGAGATCGAGTGAAAGGGGTCCTTCGACTCGTTCGGCTGACGCCTCACGTCGCTCAGGATGACATCAAACGGGCAAAAGAAAGCGCGCACAAGAATGTGCGTGGCAACGCGGCGAAACGGAGCGGAGCTTCGCTCCGCAGGACAGCCGAGGGCGGCTGTCCCTACATGAGGTCAGTTTTGGTTGGAACTGACCAGCTCGTTTTTCAGCAGGCTGACTTCGACCTTCCCGCCGCTGCTGGGTTTCTTTGCACCAGATTCCGCCGGTGCGTCTCCCATGCCCAGCACGTAGATGCGATGGACCGGGATGTTCTGGCTTTCAACGAGGTACCGCATCACCGCGTCGGCCATCTTCCGGGAGTTGGCTATGGCAGCCTGGCCACGGCCCGCGGCGAACCCGCGGATTTCGATCACGTAACCGTTCTGATCCTTCAAGGGCGTAGCCATTTCATCGAGTGCGTCTTTGGCTTTCTTGCTGAGAACGGTCTGTCCGGCGGAGAAACGGATTTCCGTTTCCGAGCCCGGCTTGTACTGTCCGACACTTGCGACCTTCTGCTCAACGACCGTTAAGTGCGTGGATGCAGCCTGGGCTGCCTGCTGCGCTCCGGTAGCACGGGTTCCGGCGTCGATGGCATGCTGGTCCGCTTCGGTGGTTTTGTTGGAGACGAGCTGGAGGCCGCGCTGGGTGCGATCGTCGACGTCCTTGCTCATGCGGGTGTTGGTCGCCGCGATGTCGTCGAGTTCATTGATGCGATCGCGGATGGGCGCAACCTGTTTCTGCACGTACTTCTTGGTGGTGAGGGGGTGCGCGAGCAGATTGCCGAGGTTGGGTTGTTCACCGTCCCAGAAATCGCTACTGGTTACGGGGCGAAGCGGTTCGCGGTCAGGGGCGGAACTGGAACTCTGCGAGGACGATTGCGATTGTGAGGCGGAGCCACTCTGTTGCGCAAGCGCGGGGGCGGCGAGCGACGTGGATAGGAGTAACGCGAAGAACGTGCGAGTCTTCATATCGACCTCCGGGACAAGGCGGTTAGAAGGGCCTGAGTGGTGAGCCTATTCCCGATTGCAAGCCAGCCGGCTGGAGAATCTAACGATCCAAGTGCCGTCGCGGACCCTGGAATCGGTCAGGACACGACCAGATTCGCTGGATTGTAGCGCGTTTCGGTGATTTCCGGTATGCGCGTTGTGCGGGAAGATCCGTGCAGGGGCGCGTTTGGCATCAATTGCCCGAATTTGCCGGCGGAAATGCCGGCACCCAAACTCGGTCGTCCCTCCGGGACTGCGCCGATTTTTGCAACTTTCCCCAGCGCTGAAGCGCTGGGCTAATATCGGTCGCCCCTGCGGGGCTGGGGGTTTCACGATCCCAAGGATTGAGGCCGATTAGGTTTATGCGGTGAAGCCGCAGCCCTGTGCGTTTACCTATGACGGCAAGGAAGCTGATTCAGGTTTTGTAGACAGCTCACCGGCCTGGCCCATGAGGGCACGGGGTTATCGCCCGATACAGGAAGCGGCGAGATTCGCTAAGTTGTTTGTGCTGTTGACCAAAGGCCGCTTTCCCCCTAACATGGCCGCCGAGCCAGAATGGGCGTCTCGGACATGATCGGCGAGACAGTTTCCCACTACCGCATCCTGGGAAAGCTCGGAGGCGGTGGGATGGGAGTGGTGTACGAGGCGGAAGACATTCGCCTAGGCCGGCGGGTCGCCCTGAAATTCATTCCTGACAATCTGGCTGGGGATCCCAAGTCCCTGGAGCGGTTCGAGCGCGAGGCTCGGGCGGCGTCACAGCTGAATCATCCGAACATCTGCACGATTCACGGAATTGAAGACAACAACGGGCATCCGTTCATCGTAATGGAAAAGCTCGAGGGCCAGAGTGTGAAGCAGATGATCCATGGAAAGCCCATGGACCTGGACGAGGTGCTGGACATCGGGGTGCAGGTTGCGGATGCGCTGGCGGCGTCGCATGCCAAGGGCATCATCCATCGCGATATCAAACCGGCAAACATTTTCCTGACGACGCTGGGGCAGGCGAAAGTCCTCGATTTCGGTCTGGCGAAGCTGACGACGGAAGCGAAGCTGGCGACGAGTACAGATACGTCGATTGACGAGTCGCTGACAGCGGTGGGAGTGATTCCGGGGACCGCGGTGTATATGGCGCCGGAGCAGGCACGCTGTGAGGCGCTCGATCCGAGAAGCGATCTGTTTTCGTTTGGGGTGGTGCTGTACGAGATGTCGACCGGGAAGAAGCCGTTCTCCGGGACGAACATCGTGACGACGCTCGATGCGGTGCTGCATCAGAAGCCGGCGCCGCCGTCGAGCGTGAATCCGGCGATTCCGGTGGAGTTGGAAAACATCATCGGAAGAGCGATGGAGAAGGACAAGGTCAAGCGCTACCAGAGCGCGACCGAGATGAAGGCGGACCTGCAGCACCTGAAGAAAGAGTCGGAGTCGGGGCTGACGCGGACGTCGGCGAAGCTGAAGCAGCCGCTGCGGGTGGCGTCGAATACATTCCAGAGATCGGGAAGACTGCAGACTTATCTGCTGCTCGCGATGGGGGCGCTGCTGGTGACGGTACTGGCCGCAGTGGGAGCGTGGTGGCTGAAGCATCGGAAGGCGGCGGTGCCGGTGGCGGCCAATAACACGATCGCGGTGCTGCCGCTGCAGAACATGACGAACGACGCTGGGATGGATTACCTGCGGTTCGCGCTCGCGGACGAGATTGCTTCGGTGCTGACGTACAACCGCGGGCTGGATGTGCGGCCGACAGGGAGCACGCGAAAGTACGTGAATCCGGACGTGGATTCGCAGCAGGCGGGCCGTGAACTGCATGTGGCGAACATCGTCACCGGCCATTACATGAAGCAAGGTAACAAGCTGATGGTCACGCTGCAGTCGATAAACGTGGGGACAGACAGCGTGGCGTGGCAGAGCGCGCCCGTGACTGCGCCGAGCCAGGACTTCATCGCGCTGCAGGAAGGTTTAAAGAAGCAAGTGCGGTCGGGATTGTTGCCAAGCCTGGGCGCGGGCACAGAATACCTGGAGACGAGCACGCCTCCGAAGAACCAGGAGTCCTACGATCTTTATTTGCGGAGCGCGGCGGTTCCGCACGACGAGAAGCCGAACAAGGAAGCGATCACGATGCTGGAGCGGGCCGTCGGGATGGATGCGACGTATGCCCCAGCGTGGCAGGCGTTGGGTATTCGGTATTACTACGATTCGCAATACTCAAGTGGCGGCGATCAAGCGTTTCAGAAGTCGAATGCCGACTATGAACGAGCACTGTCGCTCGATCCGAATCTCGTGTTCGCGGCGGGACAGCTGATCACGAACCGGGTGGAGCGGGGAGAACTCGCGAAGGCTTATCAGGAGGCGCGAGTCCTGCTGAAGCAGCGCCCTGAGAGCGCGCAAGCGCACTTCACGATGGGGTACGTAGATCGATACGCAGGCATGCTCGAGGATTCGATGCGCGAGTGCGACGAGGCGCTGCGGCTGGATCCGGGCAACTATTTCTTCCGGTCGTGCGCTTGGGCGTTTCTGTACATGGGCAAGACGCAGCGGGCGTGGGACTATGTGCATCTGGATACTGGCTCGGAGTGGGCGAACTGGGTGACGCCATCGATTCTGCTGCGCGAAGGAAAGATGAGCGAGGCGCGGCAGGCGGTCCCAAAGGTCCTGCCGTTGCCGCGCTACCATCGCGATTTGATGGAGGCAGTGGTGGGGCTGCGGCCGCCGTCGGAACTGGACCGGATGGCGCGAGAGGCGTCGACGTTGGTATCGGCGGGTGAGGATCCGGAGACGTCCTATCAGCAGGGCGCGGAGTTGGCGATCGCGGGAAAGAAGGACGCGGCGTTACGCCTTTTACGGATGGCAATTGAGCAGAATTATTGCGCGTACTCGGCTCTGGAGAATGATCCGGCGCTGGACAAGATCCGATCGTCGCCGGAGTTTGCGGAACTGCTGAAGGCGGCGCGGTTCTGCCAGGAACCGCTGTTGGCGGAGGGAAAGTAGCTACGAGTCGCGAGTAACGAGTTGCGAGTTGGAAACCTTAGGGCTGCAGAAGGCGGATTGACGCCTTGGCGGATTAGAGGCTGAAGACTGAAGAAGAAAACATCTTTGGGCCGGTGGTGATATCGAGAAGCAAGGGGTCCTTCGACTGCGTTCGGCTGGGCCTCACTCCGCTCAGGATGACAATCATTAAGTAAGTTGTTCACATCGCCCTGATCTTTTGCTCACCGTTTGGGCGCGTGAGAGTCTTATTTCGTTCCGCGATTTTCGGGTGAATTCTGCTGGAGTTCTGGAGAAACTTGCGTCCGATCGGTCGAAAACTCCATCTACTAGAGAACATGATCGACCTTAAGGCTCGCAGGTGGACCGAGTTGCAGCGAAATGCGGTCCGGAGCGCTACTCTTCCAACTTCCGCCTTCTTTCTCTTACTTCTCTCTTCGCTTCCGGTTTTTTTTCTTCTAGTTGGTTCGCGGCAGCGCGCAGTTGCACAGACGACGATGGACAACCCTCGCCTATCCGATCCGTTGCCGGTGGATTCGGGTGCAACGGGTCTTCAGCAAATGCTACGCAGGCTGAGCACGACTGCGAGGCTGATGCATACGACCGCACATCCGGATGATGAAGACGGAGGAATGCTCACGCTGGAATCACGCGGCAAGGGCGACACGGTGTTGTTGCTGACGCTGAACCGCGGCGAGGGCGGGCAGAACAAGGTCGGGAGCAATCTGTTCGATGTGCTGGGCGTGCTGCGGACACTGGAATTGACCGCCTCGGATCGTTACTACGGAGCGGAGCAGCGGTTCACACGAGTGGCGGATTTCGGATTCTCGAAGAGCCAGGACGAGACTTTTCAGAAGTGGGATGGGCACGATGTGGCGATGGCCGACATCGTGCGCGTGATTCGGACGTTTCGGCCGGACGTGCTGGTGTCGCGGTTTCAGGGATCGTCGCGTGATGGACACGGAAATCATCAGGCGTCGGGCACTGTGACGCGGGAGGCATTTCGCGCGGCGGCGGATCCGAATAAATTCCCTGAGCAAATCAAAGAAGGGTTGTTACCGTGGCAGGCAAAGAAGTTTTACTTCGACAACGTGTGTCCGTTCCGCAGCAACGAGTGCGCACCCGAGAATTACACAGTCAAGCTGGCAACGGGAGAGAAGGATCCGTTACTGGGAATGTCGTATGCGCAGTTTGCGATGGAAGGATTGAAGCATCAGCTGTCACAGGGAGCGGGTGGATGGTCGATTGACGCGGGTCCGCACTACTCGTTTTACCGGCTGGTGGATTCAGTGCTGCCGCCGACAGCGGGCAAGGACGGCCACGAGCAGGATTTCTTCGATGGGATTGATACGACGTTGCCGGGACTGGCGTCGCGGCTGGGAAGCGACGAAGCGAAGGTGCCGTGGCTGCGTCCGGAATTGGTGAAGTTGCAGGGCGAGGTGGAGGCGGCGAAGAAGGCAGGTACGCAGGAGGGAGCAGCGGAGCCATTGCTGGATGGCTTGCAGGTAGTGAGCGCGTTGATTGGCCGCGTCGTCGCCGAGAAGCAACTGGCAGAGATTGAGCGGCGGGAGTTACTAGAACATCTTCGCGAGAAGCAAGGGCAATTTGAGCAAGCGGCGAACCTGGCGCTCGGGATCAGCGTGAGCGCGGTAGTGGATTCAGGAGTTGCGCCTACGGCGGAGGACGCCTTCATGGCGGTCCCGGGACAAACGTTCGGGGTGACGGCGACATTCACCAACGCTGGGAAAAAGACGTTCACGCTGCAGGATTTTGCGCTCGAGCTGCCGGCGGGATGGAAGGTTGCCGCGACCTCGTCCAAGGTTGCTGCGGTGGCGCCGGGACAATCGACGACTGCGAAATTTCGGTTGACAGCGGCGGAAGACGCCGCGTACACGCGTCCTTACTGGCACAGGAATGATCCGGAGAGGGATGCGTTAAACACGATCGATGACGCACGGTACGAAACGCTTCCCTTCCCGCCGGTCATGTTTCATGCGCGCGTGAATTACAGCGACGATGGGCACAAGGGTTCGGCGCAGAGCGTAATTCACGTGGCGTTCAAGGATTCCGAGAGGCATGAACAGCTGCGAGCGCTTGCGGTGGCGCCGGCGTTGTCGGTGACGATCGATCCGACGTCGCAAGTAGTCCCGCTCGGCCAGCACGGGGCGCGCACGGTGAAAGTGAGCGTCAGGAGCCAAGTCGCGGAACAGCTCGCGGCAAACGTGAAGCTGGCAGCGCCACAAGGATGGACGGTCGAACCGAGCGTCCAACAAGTAACCATGGGCCAAGCCGGCGAGTCGAAAGAGTGCGAGTTCCGCGTAACGCCTTCCGCGAGGCATGAGGACCGATACACGCTGAAGGCGACCGCCGAGTATCACGGAAGGGCGTATTCCGAAGGATTCACGGTGGTGACGCGCGACGATCTCGACACGTTTTATTACCACCAGCCCGCAGTGCAGCGCGTGAGCGTGGTGGAGGTGACGGTCCCGGCGAATCTGAAGGTCGGATACATCATGGGTGCGGGGGATGAGATTCCCACGGTGCTGGGGCAGTTGGGAATCGATGTGAGGCTGCTTCCTGCAGAGAAACTGGCGAGCGAGGATTTAGGTCAGTACAAGACGATCGTGGTTGGGATTCGCGCGTACGACACACAGAAAGATCTGGTGGAGAACAACAAGAAGCTGCTCGATTTTGTGCGCGCGGGTGGAACGCTCCTTGTGCAGTACGAGACCGATATCGGGAACTTTAATGGCGGGCAGTTCACGCCGTATCCGGCGACGCTGGGACGAGGAAGGGTGTCGGTGGAGGAGGCGGCAGTAGACATTTTGGCGCCGAAGGATCCGATCTTTCACACGCCAAACGAAATCACAGCGCGCGATTTTGAAGGTTGGGTGCAGGAACGGGGCTTGTACTTCATGGAGAAGTGGGACGACAAGTACACGCCGCTGCTGGGATCGCATGATCCGGGAGAAGAGGAGCTGAAGGGCGGCCTGCTGCGCGCGTCGTATGGAAAAGGGACCTACATTTACACGGGGTACGCTTTCTTCCGGCAGTTACCGGCGGGAGTGCCGGGAGCGGTGCGGCTGTATGTGAATTTGTTGGCGGCGGGACAGTAGGAAGTCAGGCTCTCGGCTCTGGGCTTTCGGCTCTCGGCTTTGGGCTTTCGGCTTCAGGAGGACACTAGACCCCGACTTCGTTCTGAATTTCGTTCATGCAGACATCCACGCAGAAATCGACCCAGGATGCGGACGCGCCCGCGAAGGCAGGAGAGGCGTCGCCGCAGCTGATCCGCGGGATGGGGCTGTGGAGCGCGACGTCGCTGAACATGATCGACATGATCGGGGTCGGTCCGTTCGTGACGATGCCACTGATCGTCAGCGCGATGGGCGGTCCGCAGGCGATGCTGGGGTGGGTGCTGGGCGCGGGCTTTGCGGTCTGTGATGGACTGGTATGGGCCGAGTTGGGTGCGGCGCTGCCGGGGTCGGGCGGATCGTATCGTTACCTGAAAGAGAGTTATGGGCCCCAGGGATTGGGGCGGCTGATTTCGTTTTTGTTCATCTGGCAGCTGTCGTTTAGCGCACCGCTCTCGATCGCGTCGGGATGTCTGGGTCTGGCGGGATATGCCGCCTACCTCGTGCCGGGTCTGCAACATCAATACTTCCTGCACAATTCAATCCTGCACATTCCATTCGTGGGTGTGCTGCAGGTGAGTTGGGTAGCCACGACAGGGACACTCGTGGCCGTGGGCACGTGTTTATTTGCAGTGCTGCTGCTGTACCGGCGGATCACGGCGATCGGGCGGCTGTCGACGCTGCTGTGGGTGGTGGTGATCGGGACGATCGGGTGGATTATCGTGGCGGGATTGACACACTTCAACAGCACATATGCATTTGATTTCCCTCCCGGAGCGTTTACATTGTCGCGCGGTTTTTTTCACGGCCTGGGCGGGGCGATGCTGATCGGGACCTACGACTACTGGGGCTATTACAACGTTTGTTTCCTCGGCGACGAGGTGAAAGACCCGGCGCGGAACATTCCCCGGGCGCTGCTGCTATCAATTCTGCTGGTAGGCGGTCTATATATCGTAATGAATCTGAGCATATTGGCGGTGGTGCCGTGGCGGGAGATGATCGCGGCGAGCCACGGGAACAACGAATTGTACGTAGTGTCGTTGTTCATGCAGAAGATTTACGGGTCGTGGGCCGCGCGTCTCGTGACCGGGCTGGTGATGTGGACGGCGTTCGCGTCGGTGTTTTCGTTGTTGCTTGGATATTCGCGGGTGCCGTATGCGGCGGCGCTGGATGGGAATTACTTTCGCGCGTTCGGGCGCGTGCACCCGGAGTACCGGTTCCCAAATGTCTCGCTGGTAAGTCTGGGGGTCGTGGCGGCATTGTTTTGCTTTCTCAAGCTGGCGGACGTGATCGCGGCGCTGGTGGTGATCCGGATCATGCTGCAGTTCCTGGTGCAAGCGATCGGCGTAATTGTGCTGCGGGTACGGCGGCCAGATCTGCCGAGGCCATTCCGCATGTGGTTTTACCCGTTGCCTGCGCTGATTGCAGCGCTTGGGTTCAGCTACATCCTGTTCATTCGCGTGAACGCGCTGAAGGAGATTCGTTACGCAGTGGTAATTCTGGTCGTGGGTCTGGCGGTCTACATGGTACGAGCATGGCGTCAGCGTGAATGGCCATTTGGGCGTGGTGCAATAAGGGCGGAGGCGGCGAGCTAGATGGCCGAGATGGTGAAGACGCCCGCGCCCATCCCTCCGAGGATGGATGACGATGTTTCGGCGTGGGCGCCGCTGCGGGAGCCACTTTTTCGGGCGATGTGGATTGCCGCCATAATCTCTTATATCGGCACATGGATGCAGGCGGTAGGCGCCGGCTGGATGATGACGGTGATCAGCGGATCGCCGCTCATGGTCGGGCTGGTGCAGGCCGCGGTGGCGTTGCCGGTGTTCCTCGTGATCCTGCCGGCGGGCGCTTTAGCCGACATGGTAGACCGTCGGCAGTTCTTGCTAGTCACACAGGGTTGGATGGTATTGGCGTCAGGATCGCTGGGGGTCCTGACGCTTTTTCGCGTGGTGACGCCGTGGGTGCTGCTGGGGTTCACGTTTGCGCTGGGACTGGGCGCGGTGATGAACGATCCGGCATGGCAGGCGATTACGCCGGAACTGGTTCCCGGGGAGCAGCACGCGGCGGCAGTGGCGCTGAATTCCGCGGGCTTCAACGTGGCGCGCGCGGTGGGTCCTGCGCTGGGAGGAATGGTGATTGCGGCGGCGGGATCGGGAACGGCGTTTCTGCTGAATGCGCTGTCGTTCTTCGGTGTGATTCTCGTTCTTTACAAGTGGAAACGGCCGGTGCCAGAGCGAGTGGAGACAGCGGCACTATGGGACGCCGTGATGGGAGGAATTCAGTATGTGCGCCGGTCGGCACTGGTGAAGTCGGTGCTGATCCGCACGGGCGCCTTCAGTGTGGGGGCGATTGCGTTGCTGGCGCTGCTGCCGATCGTGGCGCGTCCATTTGGCGCAACGGGCTTTGGAATTCTGCTGGGAACGTTTGGTGTGGGAGCCTTGATCGGCGCGACGATTCTTCCGCGGCTGAAGCGCAGATTGTCCGTGGACGGGGTGGTGGCAGCATCGATTGTCGTTTTCGCAGCGATGACATTCGCGGCGGGGCGGGTACACACGTTTCCGTCGCTGTGCCTGGTAATGGCGACGGCGGGAGGGGCGTGGATCGGAATTCTGGCGTGCCTGAATACGGCGGCGCAGACGATGTGTCCGCCGTGGGTGCGGGCGCGCGCTCTGTCGATGTATCTGTTGGTTCTGCAGGGCGGAATGGCGATCGGCAGTACAATGTGGGGCGCCCTGGCGACGAAGATCGGATTGCCGGATACGCTGCTGTGTTCGGCGCTGGCGCTGGTGGCGGGACTGCTGACGATTCGCAAGCATCGGCTGAGTGCGCAGCACCTGGCGATGGCGCCGTCAATGGTGAGGGATTGAGGAGTGGGAGCAAGATCTTGATTTGGCGAGGGCCTATGAAAACATTGATTGCATGGATAGGGATGGTGGTGTTCGGAGCGGGTCTAACGGCATTTGGGCAGGCGATGCCCAAGCCGGAACCGCAGCGCACGGTAACACAGGTACTGGATCGCGCGCTAACAAATGTGGAAAGGGAGATCGTGCCAGCTGCGGAGGTCATGCCGGAAGACAAGTTCGACTACGCGCCCACGGATGGGGAGTTCAAGGGCGTGCGGACATATGCGCAGCAGATAAAGCACGTGGCGGCGACGAATTATGAAATCGGGGCGGCCATGCTTCAGGTAAAGTCGCCGGTTGAGATCGGAGACGATGAGGCGGGTCCCGCGTCGATCAAGACGAAAGCGGAAATCATCCAGTTCTTGAAGGATTCGTTTGCTTATTTGCACAAGGCCGTGGCGACAATCACACCGCAGAATCAAGTGGAATCGTTGAAGAGTCCTTGGGGCCAGAGCACGGTAACGCGGTTGGGCTTGACGACGCTGATCGTAGGGCACTGCTTCGATCATTATGGGCAGATGGTGGTCTACTTGCGGCACAACGGGATTGTGCCTCCAGCCAGTAAGATGTGAAGTGAAGCCGCCTGAGTGGGCTCGGGATGGGTTGCCTTCCATTTTCGGCGGTACCGCTTTCATCACTAGCACAGCTGTGCTATTTACGATCCCTCCTTCTGACACTAATCTCCAGTTTTCCCCCAATCGAAGGCAAAGGTACCTGACACGACCCGGTAGCTTTCCTGAGAAATTTGAAGCCAGCGCGAACTTGCGTGGCACGAAAGGTTGGGAATCAGTATGAAGGCGAAAACGAGTCTTGAGTTGGCGGAAGAGAACCGGCGGCGAGAAGTGGAACACGAAATTCTGAGTTACTTTCTTGCGGTGGAGTCGTACCCGGCGCGGGTTGCGCGGGAACCGCAGGTGAGTTTCGAGACACATTGCTGGACTGTGTATGCCGAACTGGAGACCGGGTACGCGAACTAGCTGCGCGTCCCGAGTACCGAGTTGCGAGCACTGAATCACGAGCCGTCGGTTTTCGGCGAATCGTGTTTCGCGTTCGGGCGGCACCAGAGTGGAAGAGCGCGGGGATAAGCCTCAACGCTGAGCGCTTGCTGCTGCGCCTTTCGCGGCGATTTTGGTAAAGATTAGTTCAGCGTTTAGATTTTTATGAGCTACATGCGCTGCCACACGGGCGGCGATTTTTTTTGCGGCAATCTTCCGGCGGGGATCCAGAAAAATGAGGACCGAAGGACCGGCGCCACTCAGGGCGGCGCCGAGGATGCCGTCTGTACCAGCGAGTTGTTGAATCGCGGGCAGCAGAGGGCAGAGCGCGGCGCGGTAGGGCTGGTGGATGCGATCGTCGAGCGCGGATCGGAGAAAGTCTGGTTTTCCCTGCGCGAAGGCGGCGAGCAAGAGCATGGAGTTCTGGATATTGGTGACGGCGTCGGCACGCGAGTATTGCGTCGGGAGTACGCGACGAGCTTCTTCGGTGGAGAGCGGGTCGGGAGGAATGGCGAGCAACAGGGGCCAGTTCCCTTTGGGCTGGAAGCGGGCGACCTGCGCTTCAGCTTCTCCGGACATGCGGGCGACGGTGAGTCCGCCCATCCAGCAGGCGGAGGCGTTGTCGGGATGGTGCTCGCGGCGGGAAGCCTCGCCGACGATCTGTGAGTCCGTCCAGCGGAGTCTGCCGTAGTGGTTGGCGAGCACGATGCCGGCAAGGCGGGCGGCTGCGGATGATCCGCAGCCTTTGCCGATGGGAATGTCGTTGTGAATTTTGAGGGCAAGCGGCTCCGGCGATTGGCTGTTCGCGCGCATGACCTCGCGGTAGGTGGTGAGGATGAGGTGGTTCTCGACCGCGCCGCAGATGGCAGAGTCGCGGCCGGTGGCGACGATGGAGTCCGTGGCAGCGGGACGTGCTTCGAGTTTCAAATTGATGTCAAAGGCGAGCGCGGCGGCGTCGAAAGCCGGGCCGAGGTTGGCGGAGGTCGCAGGAAGCGTGATGCGGAAGGTGGGGTGCGATTTAGTTTTCGGCATGCGAGTTCAGGGCAAATGCTGAAAGCCGGAGAAAAGCTTTTAACCGCAAAGGACGCAAAGAAGGGCCGCAAAGGTCGCAAAGAAAACCAGATTCGCGGAGCCCGAGAAAAGTCAGACTTTGGCCTTCACTGGTCATTCTTTGCCTTCGAACTGGTCGAGCGTTTTCAGGACGGCGTCGACGTCGGCGTCGAGGACCAGCGGGGCGCGTTGCTGAGCCGCGAGGGCGGGCGCGTCTTTTTCGTGCGCGGTGCCATTGAAGAGGTCGCCGCGATGAAATTTCAACGTAAACTCGGGATCTTTCAGGATGTGCCCGGTAAGGATCAGGACAATGGACTCATATGGCTGCACGAATCCTTGCTGGACCAATTTCTTCAGGCCGGCGAGAGTGACGGCGGAAGCGGGCTCGCAGCCGATGCCGTCGGAACCAATCTCTGCTTTCGCGCGGGCGATTTCGACTTCGCTGACCTGTTCCACGGTTCCACCGGTCGCCTGAAGCACGCGCAGGGCTTTTTTCCAGGATGCGGGGTTGCCGATGCGGATCGCGGTGGCCAGGGTGTCGGCTTGCGTGGGCACGAGTTTTTCCCCGCCGTATTCCCGAATGCTGCGAAAGAACGGATTTGCGCCTTCGGCCTGAATGACGGAGAGCTTGGGCAAGCGAGAGATGAGGCCGAGATCTTTCATCTCGAGCAGCGCTTTGCCGAGTGCGGAGGAGTTTCCCAGATTTCCGCCGGGGACGATGATGTGGTCGGGGGGCTCCCAATTGAGTTGCTCGAGGAGTTCGATGGCGGCGGTCTTCTGGCCTTCGAGCCGGTATGGATTGACGGAGTTGAGCAGGTAGATGGGCTTGCGACGCACGAGTTCGTTCAGGACCTTGACGCATCCGTCGAAGTCGGTGCGGATCTGGCAGGTGACGGCGCCGTAGTCGAGCGATTGCGAGAGCTTGCCCCAGGAAATTTTGCCTTCGGGGATAAGGACAAGGCTGCGCATGCCGCCGCGGGCAGCGTAGGCGGCCATGGACGCGGACGTGTTCCCAGTCGACGCGCAGGCGACCCAGCGGAATCCTTCCTGGCGCGCGAAGGATGCGGCGGTAGTCATGCCGGTGTCTTTGAAAGAGGCGGTCGGGTTCATGCCTTGATGTTTGGCCTGGAGTGCGTTCACACCTGCCGCACGAGCACAACGAGGAAGGTCATAGAGCGGAGTATTGCCTTCCTTCAGCGTGATCGGGTCGTGGCCGGGCTTGAGGGCGGGCAGAAGTTCGCGGAAGCGCCAGACGCCGCTGATATCGGCGGGGGCGAAAGAGGAGCGGCGGTCACGCCAGAGTTGCTTGAGTGTTTGGACATCGACGCCAGCCGCTTTCTGACCTTGCGGCGTCTGCCAACCGGGGTAGAAGACTTCGAAGAGGTCTCCGCAATTTGGGCAGCGAAAGTCTTGATCCGCGTGGTCGGCGATGTTGCCGCAGTTGATGCAGCGCAGGCGGGAGACGGCGGTTGTGGTGGCACGGGGCGCGGTTGGATTCATTGATGGCGGTTGCGACTGCGTTTGGCCGTTCGTGGTTCGTGTCGCAGTTCAGAATAACGGACAGGCGCGGATTTCCAAAGTGTGTCGCATCTACCCGAAATGAAAAGTGATTGAGGATGGGACGCACGCGGCATTCCCCGGTAGAAAAGCCCGCTTAGGTTCTGGCCGATTATGACAGGCAAGGGGTCCTTCGACTCGTTCGGCTGACGCCTCACGTCGCTCAAGATGACATTAGTTTGACCCCGGCATTCAAGCAGCGGAGCTTCGCTCCGCCGGACAGTCGAGGCGGGCTGTCCCCACGTGACGAGGCAAGATGCCCATTCGACAAGCTCAGGGCAGGCTCTCGAACGGCCGGCAGGATGCCGGCGCTACATCATTAGTCACTTCGCGGCGCGCAGGTATTGGTCGGTCTTGTTGATCCAGTCGGCGCGCGGAGGGTTGAAGATGTCGAGGTCGACGGTGTCTTCGAGCGCCTCGGCTTTGTGCGGCATGTTGCGCGGGATGGTGAGCACCTCTCCGGCGCGGACGACGATTTCCTTGCCATCGATCCAGAACTTCAGAGCGCCCTCCAGGATATAGGTGAGTTGCTCGTTGTAGTGGCTGTGGAGGGGGACGATGCAACCCTTCTTCAGGAGGACGCGGGCGACCATGACGTCCTCGCCGACGACGAACTGACGCTGCAGAAGTGGGTTGAGATCTTCGAGGGGGACCGTGGTCCAGGGAATGTAGCGCAGTTCGGCTTTCCCCGATTTCCTGGCGACGGTCATGCGGAGCGCAGTTTTGGATGCGGAGGAGGCTTTCCTTGCGACTCGCTTCCTGGAAGCTTTCTTCTTGGCGGGTTTCGTTTTGGTTTGCGGCATCGGAAGACCTTTCTGTGATAGCGACTCGCGGCGTTCACTGCGACAGCGGCTCGACTCCTAACGGCGAAAAGATTTTAACCGCAACGGACGAAAAAAGGTCCGCGCAGTATGCGAAGAAGAGCTTTTAACCGCAAAGATCGCAAAAAAAGCCGCAAAGGACGCAAGGAAAAACAGTCCCGAGTTGCGAGTCCAGGGTCCCGGGCAAAACCGCAGAGAAGTGCCGAGACTCTCGAGAAAGAACTAACGCGACGCATTTAACTGCAAAAGAGCGCAAAGAAAAACCGCAAAGAGCGAAAAGAAAAGGAATTCCTAGTTGCATCCTGAGAATCCGAGACGGCAGGCCTGCCATCGAAAGACCGATTCCTCCCGGCAACGAGTGGATATCAGTGAACTTTTCCGGGATACAGGCTCACGGCGGTGTCGTGCAGGTAGGCATGGGCCATCTCGAGCGCTTTGGGTTCGGTGATTTCTCCTGAGGCGACCATTTCAGCGAGGGCTGCAGCGAGTCCCATACGCGCGGTCTGCACGCCCAGCCAGTAGCTTTCTTCGGCACCCAACGCATCATTGTAGGGGAAAGCGTCGGTGCCAAAGGTGATTTTGTCCGGGAACGTCTCGAGCCATTGCCGGAGCGAATCTTTGAAAGCGGCCGGGTACATGACCACTTCCATCAGTGACGAGTCCATATAGACGTTCTTGACCGAAGCGAGCCAGATGGCTTCGCGCTCGAGCGGATAGCCTCCGTGGATGAGCACGAAGACAGTGCTGGAATAGCGCGGGTCGCGCAGGATGTTTTCGAGGTTCATGACGTTGCTTTCGGAGATGTTGAAGTAATCTCCGATGCCGACGGCGCTGTGAATGTGAATGGGCAGGTGGAGGCGGCCACCTTCGCGCACGAGGTAGCGGAAGATGTAGTCCTGGAAGGTGCGGTAATCCTGCTCGGGAGGTATGCCTCCGGAGATGTAGCGGTCGTAGATCGCTTCGGCCTGTTCGCGGCTGGGATCGCCGAACTTCGTGGTGCGGAAGTAGGCGACTTCGAACTTCATTGCGATGGCGCCCTTGTTCTTCTGATTGTCTTCGAGGACACGGGTAATGAAGGTAAGGTAGTCGGCGAAGCTGGCGGGAAGCTGCTTTACGTTTTCCTGCGCCATCCAGCGGTGCAGCATTTTTTCCTGCAGCGGGATGTAAACGCCCTGGTCGACGTTGCGGGCGGTCTGCTGCTTATTATCGAAGGGCCACATGAAGGAGTCGGCGAAGAAGACCCACACAAAGCGCTTGGGATCGAGATAGTCGGCCATCATGGCGCGATTGGCGACGCCCTGCTCGATGTTGAGCTTGTCGAGGAGATTTGAGAAGTAGGCAATTCCCTGCTGCCTCTTGAGGTCGGCTTTCTTGTTCACGAGCCACTTGGCGTGCTCGGGCGAGAGGTCGTCGTAGGGATACTGGAAGAGCGCTTTGGCAGCAGCGACGAGTTCGGGATTGGTGTCGCGCTCTCGGAGCGGCGAACTGCCGGGAGGCGCGGCCATGGCGTCGACGTCGGGATCGTCGGGAAAGCCGGGGTGCGCGTGATGGTCGAAGGCGGGGATCTTCTCTATCTGCGTGAGCAGACGGGTGTAGATGTCGCGGACATCGGTGGATGGGTAAGGGTGAGCCTGAGCAAAGGCCGTGGTCGTTGCGAGAAGAACGAAAGCGGTAGAGACCGCAAGAAATCGAGGAAGCCAGGGAGTCATGGGGTAAATCTCCGTGATATGTAGCTCATGTATTGAAAAGCCAGCGCCTGAAGGCGAGTTCATCGTTTCATGCTTAGCGGCGCGCCTGAAGGCGCGCCCTAATACGAATCATCCTGCCGCTCGCAAAGCCTCCGCACGTGAAGTCCTTCGCTACGACGCGCTGGGAAAAACGGCGCGATTAAGAAATTTAGAAAACAGAAGATAACCGCAAGGAACGCAAAGGTTACGCGAAGTTCGCAAAGAACTGCAACTGAGATTTCTTTTGCAACGGACCGAGCTTCGAGCGGTCAAGATGCGAACTCTCTTTGGGAAAGCACGACGGGCGAGACGCCCGTCTCTCCACGATCGAGGTTATCTCCCGGCGGGCGTTCCCTGCCAGGCTACGGATGCTTTCTGGATGCGGTCGACGGCTTCATGCAGGGTCGCGTTGGAGGACGCGAAGGAGAAGCGCACGAAGTCGCGACCGGAGGGGCCGAATGCTGCCCCGGGAATCGCGGCGACGCCAGCTTCTTCCAGCATCACGCGACAGACTTCTTCAGCGGCCAGTCCCGTGCTGGTGATGTTTACCCAGGCGTAGAAGGCGCCGTCAGGCGCGGGACATCGGAAGCCCGGGACCTGATTCAATTCGCGCACGAATTGCTCGCGGCGCGCGGCGAATTGCTGGACCATGCGCGGGGTCGCACCGGTGGTGTCGCGTAGGGCTTCGATGGCGGCGTATTGTGTGAATTCCGCAACGCACGTGTAGGTATTGATTACCAGCAGTTCCAACTGCTCGACGATGTGTGGCGGCGCTACGGCGTAGCCGAGGCGCCATCCGGTCATCGCAAAGCTCTTGGAGAAACCATCGATGATACAGGTCCGCTCTGGCATGCCGGGATAGCTCAGCATGGAGAGGTAGCGGTCGCTGTAGATGATGCGAGCATAGATCTCGTCGGAGAGGACGTAGAGGTCGTGCTTGACGGCGAGCTCGGCGATGCGGCGCTGCACGGCATCGGTATAAACGGTGCCGGTCGGATTGTTCGGAGAGCAGGTGATGATCGCCTTCGTGCGCGGAGTGATTTTCGCCGCGATTTCTTCGAGATCGGCCTGGAAGCCGCGCCGCTCCGAGAGTTCGTAAGGTACGGGAACTCCGCCGAATCCGGCCGTGATCGAGGGATAGCCGGGGAAGCCGGGATCGGGATAGAGGACCTCGTCACCGGGGTCGATCATGGCCATCATCGTGAGGAAGAGGATGATTTTGCAACCCGGGGCGATGACGATGTTCTTGCCTTCTACTTGAAGGTCACGGGTGCGATGAAGGTATTGCGCGATTTCGTCGCGCAGAGCGGGGACGCCGGCGACCGTGCAATAGCGGTCTTTGCCGGAACGGAGCGCTTTCTCGAGAGCGTTGATAACGGGCTCGGCCGGGTGGAAATCGGGCTCGCCGAGTTCAAGGTGGATGATGGAGCGGCCCTGACGCTCAAGTTCCTTGGCGCGCGCAAAAACGGAGAGCGCACCTTCGCCACTCATGACGGACAGTCTGGAAGCCAGAGGACGCATCAGTCCTTCTTTCCTGCGATGGCCGGGATCGGGGTAATGGGGATGCGGAGGCCATCGACCAGGCGCGGGAATAGTTCAAAGGCGGAGGCGGTCGCGACGAGTTCGACGATCTGCGGATCAGAGAACGCAGACTTCATCTGCGCGAAGAAACTCTCATCCACATCTTCGGCCGAGTGGTGCAGGCGTTCGGCACAGCGGAAACCGAGCTTTTGGGCCTCGGTGAAGGGACCGGATTCGAAGTCGGCCTGAGCGGCGGCGATCTGGGCATCGGAGGCGCCTTTTTGCTTGGCGGAAAGCGCGTGAGCCGAGACGGCGTAGCGCGAGTTCAGCAGAACCGAGAGCCGCGTGGCTACCAGCTCTTTGTACCAACCCGGCAAAGCGCCGTCGCTGAGGAGCGACTTCAGGAAGCCGGCGATTCCCTGCGCGAGTACGGGCGTGTGCGCCAGCGTCTTGAACATGTTTGGTACGACGCCCCGCTGCTTGAGCAGGGCGTCGTAGATGGCTGCGATTTCCGGAGAGACCTGGTCTCGCTCGAGCAGCGGAATGCGGGGCGAGATCGTTTTTTCCGTCACGTTAGAAAGCATACCGCAACGAGAACTGAATCAGGCGCGGCGTGCCCACAGTTTGCGTGATTCTCGAGAAGGTTGATGGGTTTTCAACGTCGGACTGCGCCGGATTGGCGAAGTTCGCGTGGTTCCAGATATTGAAGAAGTCGGTCGTAAAGCGAAGGGCCTGCCGCTCGCCGAGGTGGAAATTCTTGATGAGTGAGAAGTCCCAGTTCTGCTGGTGAGGTCCGCGATAGATGTTGCGACCAAGATCACCGAAATTGGTGGTGCAGAAGTTCGAATTGGTGGCTGGGTCGCAAGTGGTCGCGGGATTCGCCGGGTCAAAGGGATACAACAAGGGCGCGGTCGTGAAGTTGTTGATGTTCAGATAGCTGTTGAGGCGGCTGTGGATGTCGCCGCTCGTCTTCCCCGCTGCGATCGAACCGCCGGGAGCAAGCTGACCGCCGAGCGTCGTGGTGAGTCCAGGGCCGATGAAGGCGCTGCCTGCCCCGGAGTCGATGACGGAGAAAGGCGTACCGGACTGCAAGATGGTGATGCCGCTGACAGACCATCCCTTGAGCAAAACCGCCTTGGCACCCGTAGCGGATGCTACGAACGGCAAGTCGTAGCGATAGCTGACGACGAGACGATGCGTGCGATCGAAGTCGGACAGGCCACGGGAGGCGACCAGCGACGATTCGTCGTTGAAGGCAGTGTTGAAGGCCGTGTTGCCGCTCGAGGTTGCGTCGGTGGAATGCGAGAACGTGTAGGCGGCCTGGAAGTAGCCGGCTCCCCAACGACGCGAGAGAGTCGTCTGGAGCGAGTGGTAATGCGAGTATGCGTCATCGGCGAACAACTGCATCCCACTGTAGCCGTTGATGGGCAGGGAGCGAGAGCGGGCTGGGCCGTTCGCGAACGTATCGAAGGAAATGGTGGACGGTTGACCGCTCTGATTGGTGATGGTGATCGGATTGTTGCGAACGTCCTGTGCCTGGAGGCTGGTGCGAGTTTCGCGCAAGTGGACCGAATGCGTGCCGACGTAACCGATCTCAAGGATCCATTGTCGTCCCAGCTCCCGTTGCAATGTCAGGTTCCATTGCTGGGTGGCCGGAGTTACAAAGTGGCGAGGAACCACCAGGCCAAAGACGCCTTGGGAGGAAATCCCTGCGCCGTTGCAGGCAAAGTTCGGCGCTTGCGTGCTGTCGTTCCCAGGGAATCCCTGGAAGAGCGCAAGGCACGGAATGAAATTCGGGTCGATGACGCCGGCGTTCGGCAGCGCATTTGGATTTGGGTTCGGGCATCCGGGCAGCGGATTTGCGGAGAAGAAACTGCCGGCGCATCCGGGAGCACCACCGCCAAAGGCGACCGGCAGGAAGGGCGCCTGGAAGCTCAACTGGTCGACGCTGCCGACGTCCTCACGGACATAGTAGATGCCGTAGCCGCCACGCAGCGAAGTGGTGTGGCGTCCGAAGAGATCCCAGGCAAAGCCAATGCGCGGCGCGAGGCCCGTTGCGTAGTCGTTGTGATAGGTCGTGTTGCTTCCCGTCGGATTTAGGCCCGCGATGTTGAGCGACTTCGCGCAGCTACCGAAGATGAACGGATACTGTCCCTTACTGGCGAGGGCCGGATCAAGATTTCCGATGTGGCAGAGGTTGTCGTGGAACGCGCCCAGGATTTCGGTACGCAGGCCGTAGTTGAGCGTGAAGTCGGAGCGAAGCTTCCACTGGTCTTGCGCATAGAAGCCGAAATCGTTCGCCCGGTACTGGTGGTTGTAAACGCCGCCACCACCGAAGCTGAATGGCGGAGCGCCTTCGAGGAACTGCTGAAAGTCTGTGGGCCCACCGGGTGAACTGGCGAAGATCAGCTGGCCATTGAACACTTGCGGGAAGAGCTTATCGAGATTGACCCGCGTCGCTTCCCCGCCCCAACTGAACACGTGCGCGCCGCGGACCCAGCTGACGTTGTCGACAAAGTTGTAGTTGTTCTGCGTCTGGAACTGGTTGGCGGTGGGACTCGGCCCCAACTGGAAGCCGGAGCTGTTCAGCGTGAATTTGTAGATTGAATTTGTAACGCTATTGGTGGGGCGATCGATTCCGAGTGCCGACGCGGTCACCGGCGGAATGTTCTGCAGGCTGTTGTTGATGCGCACATAACCGAAGCGGAAGTCGTTCACCATAGCCGGTGAGAGCAGGTGAGTTTCGTCGATGCTCAGGAAGCGGGCGTTGATGGGAAGATCGTAAGGGAAGTCGAGATCCGTCGCGTTGATGCTGCTGGCAAGAGTTGCACCCAGAGAGGCCTGCAAGCCGCCTGCACCAAAGGGCAGGAACGACTCGGAGTTCGAGAAAAAGAAGCGGGCTGCGAGTTTGTCCTTGCCGCCACGGAATTCGCGATCCCATGTGGTGGTGAACTGATCGTCGGTGTACCGGCCCGGTTTGCTGGTGACGAAGGGAGCGGAGTCGCCGAGATTTCCCTGTAGAGCTGGGAACAAATAGCCTCCGGCGGGCGCGCCAAACTGGTTGCTTTGGACGAGAAGGAGCTTGTGAATGACAGGATCGATCGAGGGCACGTTGAAGGCGGACTCGAGTTGCGCGTCCATGGTGGAGTCGACGCGGACCGACCCGGGGATGACGGGAAGAGTGGTGGTTATCAGCGTTCCGGGAGAGAGCGCGCTGCGCTGACGTGTGCCCTGATAGTTGACGAAGAAAAATCCGGCTTGCGCTTCTTTGCCGATGGGTCCACCGAAGCTGCCGCCGAAAATGTTCTGTTTGACGGGCGGGCGCGGCAGGCCGGCGCTCTTCTGAAAATATTCGTTGGCGTTGAGGACGTCGTTGCGCAAGAACTCGTAAGCGTCGCCGTGGAATGACTTCGTGCCGGACTTGAGGATGGCGTTGACGTTGCCGCCACCGTTGCGGCCCTGGCTGGCATCGTAGAGCGAGGTTTGGACTTTGAATTCGCCGATCACATCGGGATTCGGGAGTGGAACATTGGTGCCTTGCGCGACATTGTAGTCGGTCGCGCTGATCCCCTCGATCTGGTAATTGTTGTTGTCCTCGCGCTGACCATTCACGAAGATCTTGGTAGCGCCTCGGCCAAGCTGCGTGGAGGCATTCAGTTCACTTTGCGCGCCGGTCGAAAGCGTGAGCAACTGTTGGAAGTTTTGCGTCGCCAGGGGGAGTTCACGAATCGTCAGCCCTTCAATTGCCTGTCCCGTGGCAGCGGAAGTCGTCTCGACCGCCTGCACCTCCGCCTGGACTTCTACCTTTTCCAAGACTTTCAGTGGCGCCAGCTTCGCGGTCATACGCGTGGTTTCCGTGATGCGGACCACGATTCCTTCAAATTTGGCCTCGCCGAACCCGGCACTGCTAACAACGACGTTGTAAGTGCCGACGGGTAACAGGTTGGCGGTGAAGGAACCAGTAGGGTCAGTCTTGGCGATTCGCGTGGTTTCGCCAGTGTCCTGATTGATGATGCGAATGTCGGCATTGGCAACGACGGCACCGGTGGGGTCGACGACAGTGCCGCTGATCGCGCCAGTGGCCCCGCCCTGGGCGAACGTCTGGGTCACAAGTAGAGCGCTGAAAACTACGATCCAGAAGAGGCTGCGGAAAGGCTTGGACATACACTCCTCCCCCACTCGGGGTCCTATTGGTTAGGACTGCTTTCACTTGTTGAAAAGTGCAGGGCAATTGGGACAACAACCGTCCACAACGCGGGCTACGGCGCGCATGTTGGCGAACATCGAGGCCCGAGGGTGGATGTTACGGGTTGTCCGCATAGACAATTCTCCCGCCACAACAACTCGGTGGAGTTGCTGATCCCGGGTCGACAGAGACTGGCTTGAGAGTTGCGCCACAGGTTACTAGAAGCAAGTAGAGTTGGCAATAATAGAGTAGGCACGCGGGCACATAGTTGGGCGTATCGATCGACTTAAGACGAACATACCTACGAGAGGCAGGTCGATAGTTCTACGAGAAATAATAGGACGGCATATCACATAGCGAATCCACGAAGCTCACCGACGAGTCCCCAGGGGCTAAAGCCCCAAGGTTCGGCACGCATTTGGCACGGCTAAGCCGCGTCTCTAGCGGCTTTTAACGGAATGGCTGAAAAGACCGCGAGAAAACTCAGAGCGGACCTCAGCCCCTGAAGGGGCGTTGATGTTACAGGGCTTACGGCGCCGCTAAAGCGGCGCCCTGATACGAACCTCGACTTTTTCCGCAGCGTGTGAAGGCGTGCCCTTTCAAAACCGTTTTACCAGTTAGCTTCAGACATCGAGTCACAGTCCCTTGTAGGCGCCGCCGTCAACGAGGATCGTCTGGCCGGTGATGAAGGAGGCGCGCTCGGAGGCGAGCCAGAGGATGGTTTCCGCGACTTCGCGCGGTTCGCCAATGCGCTTGAGTGTTGAGTCGACGGCCCATCCGTCGAAGATTTCTTTCTCGGACTTGCCACTGGTAGAGGAGCGGGCTTTTGCGAGTTCTTTCAGGCGATCGGTAGCCGTGAAGCCCGGGCCGACGTTGTTGACGAGGATGCCGTCTTTGCCGAATTCGTTGGCGAGGCTTTTGACCAGCCCGACGACGGCCGCGCGGACCGCATTGGAGAGGATGAGATCGGGAACGGGCTGCTTGGTGGTGATGGAAGTGATCGTGATGATGCGTCCCCAATGCTTCTTCTGCATGTGAGGAATGACTTCGCGCGCGAAGTAAATCGTGCTCATCAGGTTCTGATCGATGGCTTTGCGCCAGTCTTGTGTCGTGGTGGCGAGGAAACCTTTGACGGGCGGGCCTCCGGCATTGGTCACACAGATGTCGGCCGAACCGAAATGACTGATGACATTTTCGACGAAGCGATGGACGGCGTCGGCGTCGGTGACGTCGAGAGGTTCGGCGAACACTTCGGCGTTGTGTTGTTGGCGAATCTCGTCGGCGGCGGCCTTGAGGGTCTCGGGATTACGCGCGCACATGGAGACGCGCGCGCCTTCAGCGGCGAAGGCCTGGGCGGTGGCAAATCCGATTCCCTGACTAGAGGCGGCTACGATGGCGACACGATTGCGTAGGCCGGTTTCCATAAGCGACGGATTATAGCAATGGGGGGAACGCGGCCCGGCAAATGGAACGCGAGTTGTTCTTGCTCCTCGGGCGGTGCACAGATAATCTGAGAGCGTTGTCGCGAGTCGAAAACGGAACTGACCAGGAGAGCCATGCCAGCGACCCCACAGTACATATGGATGGAAGGCGAGCTGCGCCCGGCAGCGGAGGGCGTTGTGCCGTTCGTGAATGCCGGGCTGCATTACGGCTTCAGCGTGTTTGAAGGCATTCGCTGCTACGCGACCGAGTACGGACCGGCGGTGTTCCGGCTCGAGGAGCACGTGGAACGGCTGCTGAATTCGGCGCTGGTGGTGGGATTCCGTGATCTTGCCCTACACGAAAGATCAGATCACGCAGGCATTCACCAGGTGATCGCGGCCAACGGATTTTCCTCGTGCTACATCCGGCCGCTGATTTACCTGGATGGCGCGATGAGCATGGTGGTGGACGCGGGCAAGCCGAAGCTGATGATCGCGGTGTGGGAATGGAAGGCGTTTCTGGGCGAAAAGGCGAAGGAGCACGGCATCCGGGCGAATATTTCCTCGTTTACGCGGCTGCACCCGAACATCATGATGACGAAGGCCAAGGTCTCGGGAAATTACGTGGGATCGATTCTCGCGAAGACGGAATCGCACCGGCTGGGATTTGACGAGGCCATCATGCTGGATCCGAGCGGCTACGTGGCAGAGTGTACGGGCGAGAACATTTTTGTGGTTCGCAACAGAATCATCTATACGGTGCCACGGGGCTCGATTCTCGAGGGCATCACGCGCGACAGTTTGATCACGATCGCGCGCGACATGGGATACATCGTGACCGAGGAGCCGATTTCGCGGGATCAGCTTTACATCGCGGATGAAGTGTTCGTTTGCGGAACTGCGGCCGAAGTGATTGGGCTGCGCGAGATTGATTTCCGCACGATCGGAAGCGGGAAGACAGGCCCGGTGACGCGGGAACTTCAGCGGGCGTTCGACGAACTCACGAGCGGTCGACACGAGCGATCGAAGCAGTGGTTCTCGCCGGTGCCGGCGTTTGATGCGGCGGTGAAGGGGTAGGAGGGGATCAAGCGCTCTTCGAACAGAAGCCACGAGGCTCAGATTCGAATGGTGAATTGCGACTGCTCGACTCCTCATTGGTGAGAAATGTCTCTGGGCTTGGGGCACTGCAGGAGGGTATGGGGTCCTTCGACTAGCGCTGCATTCGCAGCGCGTCGCTCAGGATGACAGTGGTTTAGCGGAAGGATTTATGAAGAAACATTCTCGACATCAAGAGACTGAGGCGGTTCGCGGCGGAACGCATTTAGACAAAAAGAACGGGCCGCTGGCGACCCCGATCTACCAGACGTCCACGTTTGAAGTCACCGACAATGAAGAGCAGTTGCGCGCGACGCACACCGACATGTTCTACACGCGGTATGGAAATCCGACGCACACGGTGGCGGAATCGGCGATTGCGGAACTGGAGGGGACGGATGCGGCATTGCTGTTCGCGTCGGGAATGTCGGCGATCACGACGTCGATCCTCGCGCTGGTGAAGAGCGGCGACCATATCGTGGCACAGCGCGACATTTACGGCGGCGTGACGAAGTTTTTGACGCAATGGCTGCCCAAGTTCGGGGTCGAGACCACGCTTGTGGATACGACGGATTACGAGCAGCACGAGCGGGCGATGCGTCCGAATACGAAGATCCTGCATTTGGAGTCGCCGACGAATCCTACGCTGCGGGTCGTGGATCTGAAGCGCGTGGCGGGGATCGCAAAAAAGCATGGCGCGATTACGACGATTGACAGCACGTTCGCGACGCCAATCAACTGCCGTCCTGCGGAGTATGGGATCGACCTGGTGATGCATTCGGGGACGAAGTATTTTGCCGGGCACTCGGACCTGATCTGCGGGATCGTGGCGGGGCGGCAGGACCTGATCGACACGATTCATGCGACGAGAACGACGGTGGGCTGCAACATGGATCCGCATGCCGCGTGGCTGCTGCTGCGCGGGATCCGGACTCTCGCCGTGCGGGTGCAGCGGCAGAACAAAAGCGCGTTGCGGATTGCGGAGTTCCTCAAGGCGCATGCGAAGGTGCGGAGCGTGAGCTATCCGTTTCTGGAGGGACATCCGCAGCGGGCGCTAGCGATGGATCAGATGCGAGGTGGGGGCGGGGTGCTGAGCTTTGAAGTGGATGGCACGGGAGACGACGCACGCCGTTTTACGGAAGCCCTGCAGTTGTTCACATTGGCGCCGAGCCTGGGCGGTGTCGATTCGCTCGTGACGCTGCCAGTGGTGACGTCGCATGCGATGATCCGCGCGGAAGAGCGTGAGAAGATGGGCGTGACCGAGCAGTTGGTGCGGCTGTCGGTGGGGACTCGAGAACGTGGATGATCTGATCGCGGATCTGGAGCGGGGGTTTGCGGCGATTGGCACGGGCGCACGGCAGGCGGTGGGAACAGGCTCTCGGCTTTAGGCTCTGGGCTCGGCTTTAGGCTCTGGGCTCTCGGCTTTCGGCTTTAGCTCTCGGCTCTAGGCTTTAGGCTCTGGGCTTTGAGCTTCTTGTTTTCGATGTGCGCGGTTGATTCGAGCGGCGAAGTTGAAAATAGAAATCTGCGCCGAAAAGAAATCCCGGCCTGACTGGCCGGGATTTTGTTGTCTGGACCGCGAATGGTCTAGAAGATGAACTTCGCGCCAAGCTGGAGGATGCGGGGGTTGTGAGCGGTCAGGACTTGAAGGAAGCTTCCCCCACAACATCCTTGAGTTCCAGAGTTCAGGTTCGCGCTGTTTGAAGCTGCCGATCCTCCGTCGCCGTTGATGTAGCCCCATTCGGTGTGATTGAAGATGTTGAAAGCCTCAGCGCGAAATTCGAAGGCGATGCTCTCTTTGATCGCGAAGTGTTTGAAGATGGCCATGTCGAAGTTCGTGCGGTTGGGATTGCTTAAGGAATTGCGTCCGGAGTTGCCGAAGGTCAGGCCAATTGGAGTCGCAAAGGCATTCGGGTTGTACAACTGGTAGGCGTTCTGGCCCCCACCTGTACCGGGGATGAGAGTGTGAGAACCGGAACCGTTCGGGTCACCAATCTTGTCGGCAAAGGCGGTTGTTTGTGAGATGCCGTTGCCTACACCTGCATTATCTCCCGTGAACGTCGCGCTGAACGGCGAACCCGTGGCGAAGGTGAAGATGCCAGAATACTCCCATCCTCCGAGGGCCAAATTCTTCCAACCCCTCTCTTTGAAGAAAGGCAGATCCCACACATAGCTGAAGTTGACGATGTGACGCTGGTCGAAATCCGAGGAGGCCCGGTTCGCGAACGGCGCGAAAGCGTTGACTAGGTTGTTGTCCTGACGGCTGGAAGAATCGTCGATCGAGTGGCTATAGGTGTAGGAGAAGCTGAGGTCCAGTCCGCTAAAACTGCGGCGAGCGCCCAGCTGCATGGCGTGATAAATCGATGAGGCGGCATCCTGAATGTGGTTGATGCTCGCATACCCTTGAAATGGTCTCAAGGGATCGGGGCTGGCACCGCAACCGGCCAAGCCGAGATTCACTGCTGGACCTGTGGGCAGGCCATTCGATCCAACAGCGTAGGGAACAGGCACGCCCATGGCAGTTTGTCCTTGCATCGGAATTCCGAACTGGTCGAAAGTCGAGCCGCAGTCCGGAGAATTGCTTTGACCTTGCGGGGGGGCCGTGATCGTCTCTCCAAACTTTAGATATGGATTCTCGGCGGCAGCTGTAGGCAAGAGCTGGTTGAAGTCGCTGATGCGGGTCAGGTGAGTGCCCTTGCTGCCTACGTACGATATCTGCGCCACAATGTGGCTAGGCAGTTCGTGTTGAATATCGAGGTGCCACTGCTGCATATACGGCCAGATTGCTTTGGTCGGAATCGCGACAACGCCAAGCGGGAATTGGGGCGAGGCTTGTCCACCGGCAGCCCCGATGTTCCCGTAACCGGCGATATTGAGTTGCTGGGACGTATTGGCCAAAGGCGGCGAGTTCTCGAGTGATTCCGTATTGCCTTCGTTTCCGTTGGTGTGCTCGTAGAAAATTCCATAGCCGCCGCGAACTGCGGTCTTGCCGTCGCCACGTGGATCGTAGGCGAAGCCGATGCGGGGAGCAGGATTAAAGAGATGTCCTTGCATACAACTGACTGGGATTCCGGGAGTGACACCGCACTGCACGATCCCGTTGGGGAGATTGGACACGCTTACCGGCTGTGCAGGGTTGGTTCCGAGTCCTGAAACAATTCCCGTGGCGGGGTCGACCGTAGTCTGGCCGGCAATATAGCGTGCCGGATCGAAATTAAACGCTTGATGGTATTTCTCGCGATAGGTACCGAAAAGGCTTAGACGCAATCCAAGATTCAGAGTCAGCCGGTCGGTGACTCGGAAGTCATCCTGGAAATACGGTTCAACGATCTTGTATCGGTTGTAGTACTTCACGAAATGGTCCTGCTGGCCGAAGCTGTAGATATTGCCGAGCAGCAGATCGGCGAACGGGTTTCCCGAGGTTGTCTGTGCGAGGGAAGGATTGAACGTAAGGTAGCCGGGAACGGATCCAGCCGCGAGCTCACCACCAAACTCGTTCTTCTGCGCTGTGACCAAGTACGCGCCAAACTGAAGGTTGTGGCGGCCGACGATCTTGGTTACGTTGTCCCGGTAGGTGTAAGTGGGATTGGCGTTGTAAGGACCATTCGGGATGTAGCCGGCATCCTCGCCAAACCCCTGATTGTAAGAATCCCCGCCGACCAGATTGATGCCCGGCAGGACATCGGTGGTATTGGAGTTGAAAAGGTTATGATACGCCGCACCGGATGGTCCCTTCAGGGCTCCCACGTTGTTGAGAATGATGTGATCGGCGGTGTAGCTGGCGACAAACTCATTCAACAAAGTCGGCGAGATTGTAGCGGTCAGGCGGGCGACCATGCTGATGCCCGGACCCTTAAAATTTGTTTGCACGGTGGGAAAGCTGCCAATGTTTGTCCAGAGCGGCGTTGGATTCAAGGTGTCCCAGGAATCGTGAATGTAGCGGAATGAAGCGCGAACGTTGTCGTTGATGTTGTGATCGACGCGAACCAGTTCCTCGCGCCACGTCGTGGGCAGGATCGGAGCGGCGTTGTACGTCCAAGCTCCGGGGCCGCCGCCGTTGGGGGGAGGAATCAGGCTGAGGAGTCCCTGCACAGTTGGATCGTTGGCGTTGAAACCGGGAATCACGTTCAGATTTGGAGTGAATCCCGCAGCGTTGGTGAATCCCGCGACCGAAGGACAGTCTGCCATCGGATTAGCCGTGGGTGGAGCAGCAAGATTTGGACACAAATCACTGAAATCGCCCGTCCGCTGCGCTGCCCCCGGTACGGGGACATTGAATATTTGGCCCGGGACCCGCTCGCGGCGCCATTCTTGCGACCAGAAGAAGAAGGTCTTCTTCTTGTCGGTGTTATAGACCTTGGGGATGAAAACCGGACCGCCGACGGTATATCCGAAGTCGTGTTTCTTATATTCCGGAACTGGGCTTCCAGCATTGAAGTAATTATTGGCGTTGAAGGCATCGTTACGGAGAAATTCGTACGCGTTGCCGTGGAAGGTGCTGGTGCCGGACTTGGTCTCCACCTCGATCGTGCCGGAGCCGTTGCGACCATATTGCGCGCCGTAGTTCGAGGTGAGGACTTTGAATTCGGCGATGGCTTCCAGGCTGGGATAGACGTTCAGCGTGGTGTTGCTGCCGTTATCCATGTTGTCGCCGCCATCGAGCTCCCAGTTGTTGTACTCGGTGCGGCCGCCGTTGATGCTGTAGCGACGTTGCCCGATACTCCGACGGTTCCTTCATCTTGCCCGGTTTGATTGCTGACACCCGGGACCAAGGTGACCAACTGAGTGAAGTTGCGGCCGTTCAGTTGTAGCTGGCTGATCTCTTTTCCGGTGACCGTTCCGGCCAACTCGGATGATTGCGTGTCTACCTGCGCGATCGCGGTGCCTTCGACGGTAACTTCCGTGGTGGCAGCGCCGACCTGCATCGCCACTTCAACACGTGCTTTTTGGCCCACTTCGAGAACGATCGCCTTGGCTTCGAACTTCTTGAAGCCGGGCGCTGATAAGGTCAGGTCATATTTGCCAGGGCTCAGAGCAGTCACCGCCCATTCGCCATCGGTGTTGCTGGTGGTGTTGCGGACGATGCCGCGGTCGGCGCTCGTCACCGTGACCTCGGCGTTGGCAACGATCGCGCCCGACGGGTCCTTAACGGAGCCGACGAGAGAGGCCGATGGTCTGACTGAATGCAGTGGCGGCTACGAGGAGAATTACGAGCAGACAAGCCAGCAGCACGAGACGCGATTTCATAAGTTCCTCCACCTTAGAGACGGTGTACGCGGCCAAAGCTCCGGCCTTACGGCCGGAGATTGCAGTCGAAACTTTCGTTGTCGTCTTACGAGTTCGAAATTTGCCGTTGATGTACCCGGTTCTGCCGATGGCCCCACGCCATCTAACGGCCCAGTTGAAACCCGGGCTCAGTCGAACCCGCCCGATCACTTCCCTGCTGAATGAGACCGGATGGATCGCGCGAAAACCATAAAAAGGTTTTATTAAAACGTATGAATAGTGCGTTACACGCATTTCGGTGTCAAGTGAAAAATATGGCTGACGGTGAGCGGCGGCTGTGTTTACAACGGGCTGCGGGTCGATTCCCGGACTACCAGTTCGGGAGCCACTTTGCGGTGGAACGCGGGAGCCTCGCGTTTCTCCAGCACTGCGTTGATGCCATCGACCACGATACCCACGGCCGCGGCCCCCATCGGCTCCATCGGCTGACGGATCGTGGTCAAGGGCGGCGTATACAGAGCGCATGTAGCAACGTCGTCGAAACCGATGACGGAACATTGTTCCGGGACGCGCAGACCTGCCTTGGTCAAGGCGCGAATCGCGCCGAAGGCTGTAAGGTCGTCAAAGGCCAGAATTGCGGTAAAGGGACGGCGTTGCTTGATCAATTCCTCCGTTAATTTGTATCCCGCTTCAAAACTTGAAATCGACTCGCGGGCTTCGGGTAGGTCCACAATGAGACGCGGGTCGAGCTCGAGGTCGACAGACTTGGCGAAATTGCGGATTCCCCGCCATCGCGGAGCGCTATCAATCAGGGCCTTGGGGCCGCGAATGAACGCGATCTTGCGGTGGCCCAAGGAGTAAAGGTGTTCGATCGCGAGATACGCGCCGATCTCGTTGTCCACGATCACGGAGCTGATCGACTCGGTTTTGAGTTCGACGCCGATGATCGCGGTGGGGATGCTGCTTTTCTCTAAATCTCCGAGCAAGTTGATGTCCAAAAACAGCCAGTTGGCAAGGACGACGAGGCCCTCGACGCGGCGGTCGAGCAACATCTCGAGATAGCGCTCAAAGCGGCTGCGCTCGTTGTGAACGTCGGTCAGGATGGGGAGAAAGTTTGACTGGTACAGGGTGTTTTCGATGCCGCGCAGGACGGGCGTGCAAAAGGGATCGGTCATGTCGAAGACCATGACGCCGACCGTATGACTGCGCTTGCTGCGCAGGGAGCGAGCGAAGAGATTGGGGCGATAGCCCAGTTTTTTGGCGGCTCGCTCGATACGCTTCTTGGTGGTCGCTGGAATATAGCGAGCCAAGGGCGCATTGTTCAAAACGATGGAAACGGTAGTCGAAGAGAAGCCGCTTTCTTTGGCTACGTCACGAATTGTGACCATCGAGCCCTTTCCCAATCACCAATTGGACGCAGACAACCTCGGTACATGGGCCGTCCGCTTGTAAAGCAAGCCAATGCTGGCGGACACTACAGCAGAGTGCTAACACTGTCAAGAATGGGCATGGTGCTGCTGGCTTTGGTGGCGACAGTTGGCGCCGGCGTGTCAGGAAATGCGCAGGCACAGGCGTCCTCTGCAAAGAGCGACGGTCAGACTGGAGGAACGGCGTTCGCGCGGGGGACAGATCCTCGCGCCGCGTTTGAGCACGGCGAGAGTGCTCTGGCGAAAGGGGATCTCGACGAAGCCGAGAGGAACTTCCGTCAGGTTTTGTCCATCGATCCGAAATCGGCCGGCGCGTATGCCAACCTCGGCGTAATCGCAATGCGACGCAAGCAGTGGGAAGCGGCGCTCACCAACCTTCACAAAGCGGAAAGACTGGCGCCGACGATGACGGGAGTACGGCTGAACATCGGTCTGGCTTATTACCGGCAGAATGATTTCTGGCACGCAGCGCCGGCGTTTGAATCGGTGATCAAAGATCAGCCGGATTCGGTTCAGGCACGCTCTCTGCTCGGGCAGTGTTATTTCTTCACGGAGCGATGGGTCGAAGCGGTCGACACGCTTGAGCCGATCTGGGCGCATCAATCCAACGATCTGACATATCTGTATGTCCTGTACATTGCCGCCGACAAGGCCGAGCGCAAGGAACTGAGCGACCGCGCTTTGACACAACTCGCGCAAGTGGGCGGTGATTCGGCGGAGGTGCATTTACTGATCGGCAAGGCGAAACTGAACCTTGAGGCGTACGACGATGCGATCGGGGAATTAAAAGCAGCGGTCGAGGCGAGTCCGAAGCTTCCCTTCGCCCATTTCTATCTGGGACTGGCATATTCGAAAAAAGGCGATTACGAAGCAGCGAAGGCCGCATTCCTGAAGGATATCGCGTTGGAGCCGGACGTCGCCTTTAACTATGACGAACTTGGTAATGTCTACTTTCTCACCGAGCAGGACTCCAACGCGGAGAAGGCCTTCCAGCAGGCACTCAAGCTCGAACCAAAGTTGCTGACGGCACACCTCGGATTGGCGAAGGTGTATCAGCGGCAGGAGCAGTATGAGAAAGCATTGAGCGAGTTAGCGGTAGCAGGAAAACTGGATCCGAATTCCTCCCGAATTCATTACCTGCGCGGACAAATTCTGCTAAAGATGGGCCGCAAGGATGAGGGCAAGAAGGAACTGGACACCTCGGTCGCGATGAGCAGCGCACACCGGGATCAACGGCAGAAAGAGCTTGAGGGGGAGGCTATTCCGAACCCGGAACTGGGCCCGCCTGAGAAGTAAGCGCCCGCTTTTTGGTACACTTTGGTCGCCCGTTGGGACCCAGGATCGCAAGTTTCTTCCATCGTTCTTTCCTATCCACGTATAACCAGCGCAGCTTCGGAAGGCAGGAAAAGATCATGAAACGCATCCTAAAAATCGGCGCAATCGTTCTTGCTATACTCATCGTGATTCTCATCGCACTTCCCTTCCTCATCAATGTGAACAGCTTCCGTCCCAAGATCGAAGCAAGCGCGAGCGACGCGCTGGGACGAAAAGTGGCGGTGGGGAATCTCAGCCTATCCATCCTGACGGGCTCGGTGACTGCCGACAACATTTCCATCGCCGAAGACCCGGCCTTTGGGACGCAACCGTTCGTGACTGCGAAGTCGCTGAAGGTCGGTGTCGAGATCATGCCCCTCATTACTTCCAAACAGCTGAACGTCACCGAGATCACTCTAGAGCAGCCGCAGATCACGCTGCTGAAGAATGCGGAGAACAAGTGGAATTTTTCCAGCCTGGGAGGGAGTGCGACGAAGGCATCTTCGGCGCCGTCGAACTCCGCGCCTTCGAGTTCTGCGCCTTCGACCTCCGCGCCTTCGAGCTCGGGATCGTCGGGTACGGGAAATCTGTCGGTAGGAAAACTGAGCGTAACGGATGGGAAGCTGATCGTCGGCAAGGCTAATTCGAACGCAAAGCCTCACGTTTACGACAAAGTCGACATTACAGTATCGAATTTCTCGCCCACTTCGCAGTTTCCGTTCCGCCTAACAGCGAACTTGCCCGCGGGCGGGAATGCGGATATCTCGGGTCAGGCGGGGCCGATCAATGCAACCGATGCCGCGAAGACTCCGTTTGAAGCCAAGGTGAAAGTCAACGACATGGACATCGTGGCATCGGGATTCATCGATCCGGCGAGCGGGATCGCGGGCCTAGCGAACTTCGACGGAACACTCACGTCGAATGGAACGATGGCGAAGGCCGTGGGCACGTTCACAGGCAACAAGCTGCAATTCTCGCCAAAAGGTTCTCCGGCACAAAGGACCGTCGTGATCAAGCACACGGTAGATGTTGATCTTGATCACAACTCGGGAACGATCACGCAGGGTGATGTTGAGATCGGAAAAGCGCTTGCGCATCTGACGGGCACGTTTAAGACCGAGGGCGAAACCCAGGTAGTCAACATGAAGCTGGATGCGCCGAACATGCCGGTGGAGGAACTGGAAGCGATGCTGCCGGCTCTGGGCGTCGTGCTGCCTTCTGGATCGCAGCTGAAGGGCGGAACGCTATCAGCGGACTTGGGGATCACGGGGCCTGTCGACAAGCTCGTCATCACCGGGCCCGTGAAGCTCTCGAACAGCAAACTGGCGGGATTCGATTTAGGACAAAAACTCGGGGCACTTTCCACCTTTGCGGGCAAGGCCGCATCGAATCCCGACACCACGATCGAAAACTTCAGCACCAATGCGCGGGTATCGCCTGAAGGCACGCAGGCGAACAACTTGAATCTGAACGTGCCGGCGATTGGAGTTATCACGGGTGCGGGGACGGTCAGTCCCGCCGGCGCGCTAGCCTTCAAGATGCTTGCGCAATTGCATGGAGGGGTTGCAGGTGGTTTGGGAGAAGCGATCTCTGGCGGCAAGGGGATTCCCTTCTCGATTGCCGGAACGACATCAAAGCCTGAGTTCGTACCTGACATCAAAGGGCTAGCGGGCGGTCTAGCAGGGGGCGCCCTGCAGGGCGCGATGGGCAGCGGAAAGCTAGGCGGCACCAAAGCCAACGATGCGGTGAACGCACTCGGCGGGTTGCTGGGCAAGAAGAAGAAATAGATTTCTATCGAATTTGAGTAAGGCAAGCGGCACCTTCGGGTGCCGTTTTTATTGAACTGACCATTGCCGAGTGGAATCACAATCGGATTTCTGCGAAATTGTGGTAGGTCAATATGCGGGCTGTTCTCGCGGAGAGAAGGTGGATGCTCAACCGGACTTCATGGCTGTCGTTTATACCGTTCCTGGCAGTTTGCCTTGCAGCGGCCGGACTCGGAGCTGCGGTTACGAGTCGGTCCGCACATATCTGGCATCCCCGATTGCAGAAGCCTGAGTGGAATCCACCGAATTGGGTGTTCGCGCCGGTGTGGATGTTTCTGTATACGTTGATGGCGTTGAGCGCGTGGCTCATATGGCGGCAGGGGAGTTGGAGGGACGTCGGGGGCGCTCTGGCCTTGTTCTGGATTCAGTTGGTGCTCAATTGTGCATGGTCGCTTCTCTTCTTCGAGCGGCACGCCATTGGAGCGGCATTCGCAGAGATTCTGCTGCTGTGGATGATGATCATTGCAACGGCGGTTGCCTTTTACTCCATTTCCTTTCTTGCCGCGTGGCTATTGATTCCGTATATCGCCTGGGTCGCGTTTACGTCATACCTGAATTTTAGAATCTGGCAGATGAATTGAAACCAGTTACCAGTTGCCCGTTCTAAGTTGTCAGCGCAGGCTACGAGCAGCGGCGATTAGCCCAGGGAATTCGCTCTGGAGAAAATGCAGAGAGAAAGAATGCCCGGGAGGTCTTCCCTTCCCGGGCACGGTTTCTTGAGGCGAGTCGCTAGCTCAGCGGAAGTAGATCCACAATCCGATCACAGTAGCCAGAAGCAGCAAGCTGAACGCGATGTTCATGCGGTGCTCGGCGGCAGTTTCATGGGCGGGCTTGCGGACAGGGGTCCCCACCGGAATCACCGCCATCTTCTCGTCAACGGTAGCAAAGGTGAGGCCGGCGAGTTTGCCGCGATCCGGGGCTGGCGTTGCGAGGCTCACGCCGACCAGGATGACGCAGCACACCACGAACATGAAGATGGCGTAGTGCAGGAAATTCATCTTCACCAGCCATTCCAGCAGGCCGCCGAATTGGGCGCCCTGGGCCGCCGCTAACTCAGCGACGAAGCGGACTGCGCCCAATACAAAACCGGCAAGCAAAGACGAGATCGCTCCCTGTCCGTTCAGCCGGGGCCAGAGAATTCCGAGAACAAAGCAAGCCGCGATCGGAGGACTGATGTATGCCTGCACGCTTTGCAGATAGATGTAGAGCTGGCTGCTGATGAGATGAATGAACGGGACCCAGAGCAGACCCAGCAGAACCATGACACCGGTGGCGATGCGTCCGAAGTTGACGAGCTGGGCTTCGGAGGCCTCGGGGCGAATCTTCTTGTAGAAGTCGAGCGTGACGAGTGTCGATGCCGAGTTGAAAACTGAACTCATCGCGCCCATTACGGCCGCAAGCAACGCAGCCATCACGAGTCCCACGAGGCCAACCGGCAGAAGATTCAGAACGAGGGTGGGATAGGCGTAGTCGGGCTTGTTGGCGAGCTGATCCGGGAACAGCGCGAATGCGATGATGCCAGGCAGTACGAGCATGAAGACAGGCAGGATCTTGAGGAATCCGGCGAAGATCGTGCCAGCTTTGGCATGACCTTCGTCGCGCGCGGAAAGAACGCGTTGCACGATGACCTGGTCAGTGCACCAGTACCAGATCCCGAGAATCGGCGCTCCGAAAAAGATGCCGGTCCAGGGGAAATTCGGATCCGACACCGGTTTCATCATGTGGAAGTACGACTCGGGCACCATGGTGCGCAGATGCTCGAGGCCTCCCACCCGGTGCAGTCCGATAACCGTGAGAGCAACGGCACCGGTGATCAGGATGAGGGTCTGTACAGTGTCGGTGTAGATGACGGCCGCGAGTCCTCCGGCGATGGTGTAGATGCCCGTGGCGATCACCAGGACAATTGCCGTTTTTACGAGCGACCAGCCGGCGATGCGTTCAAGTACAACGCTGGCAGCGTAGAGCTGCACGGAAATCTTGGTGAAGATGTAGGCGATGATCGAGATGGCCGCGAGATACACGGCGCACTGGCGGTTGAAGCGGCGCTCCAAGAACTCGGGCATCGTGAATACATTGGTGCGGAGATAGAAAGGTACGAAGACCCACCCGAGGATCAGGAGCATGAGGCAGGCTAGCCATTCGAAGTGGCCGACGGCGAGGCCGGAGGACGCGCCGGTGCCGGAGAGTCCGATGAAGTGCTCAGTGGAGATGTTGGACACAAACAACGACGCACCAATGAAGAACCAGCCGATGTCGCGGCTCGCGAGAAAGTAATCGGTGGAGGTGCGTTCTTTCCTGGCGAAGTAGAGTCCTATGCAAAAAACGATGACGAAGTAGACGCCGATGATCGCCAGGTCGAGGGGTGCCAGAGCGCGATGGGTAGCCGCGGCGGTTGGATTCATGAGTGCTCCAATTGGCCTCCGGTTCGTGAATTTCAAGTGCCCACGAGAAGATTCTTTCTGCAATCAGCCCAACGAGCAAATGGACACAGTATGAGCCTGAATCGCAACTGTCAACTTCGTAATTTAAGAGCAAGAGGCAGGCGCTCCCAAAACGGGCTTTATGCGTATCGATCCCGGTCTCGGTTGACCTGTCCCGCGGTCGTGCAGAGGCGGGCGGGATCGACGACGTGTGAGAATCATCGAGAGAAAAAATCTCGCTGAAGCCCCGTGTAATATTGTGCGTTTCAGTTATGATTTTCGGCGAACTCAGGAAACGAAATGCGACTTTCGTGTCAGCTTTTGCTTGCGATTTTTCTCTTCTCCTTCCTTCCAGACGCGCAAGCGCAATGGCAGGCCGTCGGGAATGTAACAGGCATAAAGAATCTGCCCGATGGGGTAGAGATCACGGCGGGTGGGGCGAAGGCTCGAATCACGGCCTTGTCTCCCAATGTAGTTCGGCTGCGGTACGCCGCGCAGGGGCAGTTCGCCGAGGACCACTCGTTCGCCGTTCTGCCGAACGCATTCAGCGATTCGCCCAAGGTCGACGTGAAAGACTCGGTGGAGGCGGTCGTGATGGGCACGGGCGCACTCCAGGTGCGGATTACGAAGTCGCCATTCGAGGTGGCGTTCGCCGACGCTGCCGGTAACGCGATCTCGGAAGATCGGCCCAGCTACCCGGTGGCGTTCAACGGGACGGCATTCAAGGTGTGGAAGTCGATGCCGATCGACGAGCATTATTTCGGATTAGGGGACAAGACCGGGCCCCTCGATCACCGCAATCTTGCCTTCACCATGTGGAACACCGACATGTTCGGGTGGCAGGAGTCGACCGATCCCCTGTACAAGGACATCCCGTTTTTTCTCGGCGTGAGGCACGGCAAAGCGTACGGAATTTTTCTCGACAACACGTACCGCACCAGCTTTGATTTTGGGAAAGAATTTCGGGACGCATACTCCTTCGGCGCCGACGGCGGAGAACTGAACTACTACTTCTTCTACGGGCCGGATCCGAAACGGGTGGTCAGCGAGTTCACGGCACTGACGGGACGGGTGCCACTTCCGCCGCTGTTTGCGCTGGGCTATCAGCAGTGCCGCTACAGCTACTATCCCGAGGCGCGGGTACGGGAGGTGGCTGGTGAATTTCGTAAGCGGAAGATTCCAGCCGATGTCATCTATCTCGACATCGACTATCAGGAGAAGTACAGGCCTTTTACGATTGACCGGGAGCGGTTTCCGCACTTCGAACAAATGATCAAGGATCTGCGGCAGGAGGGCTTCAAGACCATCACGATTACCGACCTGCACATCGCCAAGGTCCTTGGATACAAGCCCTACGATGACGGCATGGCGAAAGACATGTTTGTGAAGAACCCCGACGGATCAGTTTTCGTCGGCCCAGTGTGGCCGGGCGACAGCGTCTTTCCCGACTTCACGCGGGCGGCTGTACGAGCATGGTGGGGATCGCTGTACACGGAGTTTGTGAAGGACGGCGTCCGCGGTTTCTGGAACGACATGAACGAGCCGGCTGTGTTCGTGTATCCGACGAAGACCATGCCGCTGGATACCGTCCACTATGTCGAGACTCGGAAGGCCGATCACCGAGAGATCCATAACGTGTTCGGGATGGAGAATGTCCGCGGCACTTACGATGGCCTGCTGAAGCTGCAGCCTGACCAGCGGCCGTTTGTGCTGACGCGTGCCGCATATGCGGGAACGCAGCGCTATGCTGCCACCTGGTCAGGAGACAACACGGCTTCGTGGAATCACATGCGCTTGTCGCTTCCGCAGCTGACGAATCTCGGGCTGTCGGGCTTCGCGTTTGTGGGAGATGATATCGGCGGGTTCAACGGAAGTCCCACACCCGAACTACTGACGCGCTGGATGGAACTGGGAGTATTCAATCCGATTTATCGGAATCACGCGGCGAAGGGGACTCGAGATCGCGAGCCGTGGGTCGATGGTCCGGAACACGAGGCGATTCGAAAGCGCTACATCGAGACTCGGTACCGCCTGCTTCCCTACATCTACACAGGGATGGAGGAGGCTTCGCGAACCGGCGTTCCACTGATGCGGCCGATGTTCATGGAGTTTCCGGACGAGGCCATCCTTGAGACCAACGGTGAAGAATATATGTTCGGTCGGAGCTTGCTGGTGGCACCGAAGGTGTGGCCGTTCGTCGGAAACTATGATGTCACGTTGCCGTCGGGAGAATGGTTCAACTATTGGACGGGAGAACGGATCGCGCCAGCACCGCCAAATACGCAGGACGGCGTGACCGGCGGACAGAAGGTGCAAGTGCAGGACAAGATGGATACCCTTCCGGTCTACGTGCGAGCCGGGACGATTCTGCCGCAACAGCCGGTGGTCCAGAACGTCGATGAAACGCCTAAAGGGCCGCTTGAGCTGCGGGTGTATCCGGGCCCGAATTGCGCCGGCGAACTCTATCTGGACGACGGCAACACATTCGCGTATCAGAAGGGTGAATTTCTGCGCGTGCACTTCACATGTGAATCTGCCGGTGGCGGCGTAAAGGTTCATATTTCGGATGCAGAGGGACCGTTCCGTCCGTGGTTTCAGCAGATCCAGTTGACCGTGTATGGGAACGATAAGGTAAATGAGGTTTTGCTCGACGGCCAAGCCGCGAAGGGCTGGAAGGCGGCAGGCGGTGCGCTAACGCTCACGGGGATTCCCTGGACTGGTGCCGCGCACAACGTGCAGGTTCAATACAAGACTCCATAAATGTCCGCAACTTCGTCTGGCCGTCTGCTCGACGAACTCGAACAGTGCCGCTACCGCTTTGGCCGGGCGGAAGGCGCGCGTGTCTCGAAGCTGTTGAAACGGGCAGAAGCCGCGAGTTTCCGGGACGTTCCCTCCCTGATTCGATTCCATGAAGTCCTGATGGTGTTGCGAGCGTTCCCGCCCAGCGTGCGGACCTTGCGCCAATGCGAGAGGTTACTGAACAGCTTCTGGCATCGCGTTGAACAACTGCGCGCGGCCGGCGCCGACATGGACGAGTTCGACCCGCTCGAGGTGTCGGGGATCGCGGGCACGACCATGCAGGACGCGCTTGGCTTTGACCTGATGCGCTGGCTGGTCCGCCGCATGCCGGGCAAGGTAGAGATCGCATGGGACGATTACGACGACGAGCGCGCGATGGGAGCGGGCTGGCCGCGCGTGATCCCGCTACTGGAGGAAGATTCGCTGGTAGAGGCGACGATCCCATGGCGCAGGTGGCTGGATGCGGCGCAAGGTAGCCACAGCCAGAGTCCGGCATGGCTGGTGAAGCGGCTTGAAGCGCTGAACGTTTCGGATGCAGAAAAGACACGGGTTTATGACGCCCTTCACATGCCGGTGCGCTGGCGGCTGGAGAATTCGCGGATCTCGCGCACACGCAATTGGAGCGCGGCACCCCGGCCGTTCATCCATCAAGGGCCGCTGATGGCGCGGAAAGATGTGTCGCTGGCGCGTGAACTGGCACAGCGTCCGCCCCAGTTGAAGCGGCTGTCGAGAAAGCAGGGTGAAGCGGTCATGGACCTGATCCGCGAGGTCATGCTGGTGCGCTACCGCGAACTCTATGGAACTACGCTGGGCGATGCGGGCTCGGTGCGACGAGCGGACGTCGGAAGAGGCGTTTCGATCTTTCTGTGGAATCTGCGTCCGAACCGCCGACTGCCCCTGCGGGCCTATGTTGCGGGGCTCACGCTAAAGAATGGTGTGCCCGTCAACTACATTGAAGCGATCGGGCTTTTCGATTGGATCGAGGTAGGCTTCAACACGTTCTACACATTTCGCGGCGGAGAAGTGGCGTGGATTTTTGCGCAGGTATTGCGGTGCCTGGACAGATTCACAGGAGCCAGGTGCGTCTCGATGTATCCCTATCAGCTTGGTCAGAATAATGATGAAGCAATCGAGTCAGGCGCATTCTGGTTCTATCGCAAGCTGGGATTTCGTCCGGGACGTCGTGACCTGCTGCGGCTTGCGGAGCGAGAGGAGGCGAAAATCGCTCGCGATCCGAAGTACAAGACGCCGAAGAGGACACTGCGCCGACTCGCGGACGGTCACGTGTTTTACGAATTACCGGGAAGTGAACGGGGCGCCTGGGATCGGTTCTCGACGCGGAACATCGGGCTGCGGGTCAACGCGCGAATGGCGAGAGGATTTGCGGGCGATGCGAAGCGGTTTCGACGGGCAGCCGCAGAGACGCTCGCGGTTTATCTGGGCGTAAAGGTTCCGAGAGAAGATCAAGCTGAGTACGCTGACTTCTGTAACTTCGCGATGGTCTTGTCGTTGGTTCCGGAGGTGAAGTCGTGGACAGCAGCGGAAAAGCGAACTCTGGTTGAGATTGTCCGAGCGAAGTCTGGGCGCGACGAGATGCGGTATCTACGTCTTCTGCAACGACACGGTAAGTTGCGAGCAGTGATGCTGGGGTTGGGGTCGGGGAGATAGGCTCTCGGCTTTGGGCTTCGTGTGGCTCTCGGTTCGGCCTGGATTTCGAAGCAAGGTGTTTCGCGGACAGCGAGTTTGCGGAAAGTCGATTTGTGGGCAGTCTCCGGAGTCGAGATCACAGGTTCGCGCTCACGCACTTCGTCACCGATGTGTTTGGGTAGTAATGGGCGAGGATCTGTGTGAAGGTTGCGCCTTCCTTCGCCATGGCTGCCGCTCCTGACTGGCAGAGGCCAATTCCATGGCCCTCGCCGACCCCCTCCAACAATAGGCGATCGCCAACTCTTTTCACGGTGTAATTATTGCTGCGCACGGTGCTCCAACCGCGGAGGCGATCGATCTCTAGCCGCGCGGATTCGCTCGATGCATGCAGCTGTACGACTTCTTGTGGCGTCACCCGGCTCTGCCACGCGGATGGATGCTCCCGACAGTACTTGCATTCGACCGCATAGTACGGGTAGGGGCCGGCAGGCAAGTCGACTTCAGCTGGTGTGCGCGTGCGCCCGCCGCAGCTTCGCGTATACATCGCCGCGAAAGGTTGCGTATTGTAGGCGAGGACCAGCCCACGCGTAGAGGCGGCCGCACGGGCAACGAGGGTGTGCGGGTCGGGCGGCGTCCGGAGGAACTGGCAGTGGGTGGTGTCGCAGAAATCGAAGCCGCTGTGACGGCCTTTCGCGGCGATCAGGTAGGAACGCGCCGCGACTGCTTGGGCCTTCAGAGCTTCTATCGGGGTTCCGGGATCGGACTCAGCCGCAACGATGGAGGCGACCGCGGTCTCCAGATCCATGCGGATGATGGCGAGCAGTACACCGGAAGAGGGTGTTACTTCCAGCGTCCCGTGATAGCGGCGGGTGATTTTTCCTGGAATTGAGAGAAAAAAATCTGATGGACCGTTATCCCGACCGGCAACGGTCAACGATCGCGCTCGGATCGCGCCGTCTCGAGTGCGAGCGGCGATGACATTGCCATCGAGATGCACGTCGATTTCGTCGTTTCCGGAGCTCTGCTCCAGTACCAGAGTACGGTCGGCAACACGAACGACGACGGCCGAAGCCGGAACTGGTCGTACCACGATCTCGCGCGAATGAAACAGTCCGAGTACGCCGATGCGGACGTTCTGGGCGAAGCAGGGCGCGTAGAGTTGCGAGCACGACCAACGCCTGCAACGCGCACATCGCCTGGGTGGGAAGCGGTCTTCATTAGTTCTCTACCTGGCGCAGCATGGCGCCAGCCACCTTGGCGGCCTGGGCGCCGGGAGCACCGTGCACGCGAACCAGGAGCAAGATTCTCGGCTGATGTGCGGGGAGAATTGCGACGGTGAAGCCATCGCCGGGCGCATGGTCACCGTGAGTACAGGGGGCTGTACCGGTTTTCACCAATGCATCGGGATACGGCAGCGCCCGATCGACCTCAGCCCCGGTTCCCCGCTCCGCCGATTCTTCCATCCCGGTCAGGATCTGCTGCACTCCAGGCTGATCGCGGCGACGCAACAGTTCGACATAGGCGCGGGCCATGCTTAGAGGGGAAATTGTCCAGCGGCTACCGAGACCCGCGAGCGCGGAACCGGGAGCATCCGAGGGCGGAGACTGCAGGCCGAACCGAGTCGTGGTGGAAGAAATGTCGGAAGGAGCGAGATTTGCTGTCAGAGTGCGAAAGTACGAATTGCAGGAGTGCGCGATCGCGGAGGTGAGATCCACTTGACCATGGCCGCGTGGTAGCCAACATCCTGTGGCGGTCCCGCGGCAGTAATGCAGGGGATAACGAAAGGCATGCGCCTCGCCGTAAGCAAGCGCGGTGAAAGGCTTGACCAGCGATCCGAGGGGAATCGGTCTTTCCGGATCGTCCCAGCGCGACGCCAGAATGGCGCCGGTTTGCGCGTCGAGAAGAAGAAACGAGATGCCGGGGCGGTTGAAATCGCGGATCAGAGCTCGTTCGGCGGATTGGTCGAACAGAGACGTGGTAGTGCCAGCACGATTCGAGCCGGGCTCGGTGCGGCCGGGGGCGGCGAGCAGAGCAACCACAGTCGCGAGGATCGCGAGATTTCTTACTGGGCCCATTCGTAGGTCACTGTCTGGAGAACTTTGTTTCCATCGCTGCGGACCACGATATTTTCCTTTGTGACGGTCGATAGCGCCGCGCTAAGGCTTGCCATGTTGCCGGAGAAAAATTGTGGCTGGCGGGACATTCCGGGATAAGCCGGGTCGGAACTACGAGGACCGTCCACCAGGCCAAAGAAACGGCCGAATTTCTCCCGTTCGCGCGCGTGGTTGAAGCCACCAACAAAGACGGCCGGCTTGGCGTCGACCTTGCGGTTGAAATTCGCGAGGATGCTTTCCATAAGCGCGGGATCGTCAGACACGACAAGGTCTTTACCGTGAGCCGCAACGGCCAGCGGCCAGAGCCCATCGAGTTGCTGGTAGCCGGTCTTCGCTTGCCATGCAACTCCAAGCTGGCTGGCCGTCATACCGGGCTGAACGAAATCGACCAGCGCCGATTGAACGGTGGATTGGTCCCACTCGGAACCAGATACCAAGACGATGGCAGAGCGCGTGCGCACGAAAACGCCGGTCTTGTCGCGATCCGTGAACTGCACTTCGAGTGATGCGATGGTCGACGTTTTGTCGAGCAACTGTTTCAAAGCAGAAATGGTTTTTGGAGCCGCCGCCGGCAGCGGAGATTGATCGATGCGCGTCTCGAGATCGGAGCCGGATCCCGGCCTCGCCTGATGACAATTGCACAGAGGGAGCCAGCTTCGAAGGCGGCGCCGGGCCCAGATGTGGCGCGAGCAATTTGGTCTCGAGTAGTTGGAAACAGGCATCCGGGGAAGGATAGGCACGGGCCTCGTAGAATCCGGCGTTCTCGGGAACGAGGCGCACCAAGTCAGAGGCGACAGCATCCCCGCCGCCGGGGACCAGTGGAACGAGTTCGCGGCCATCGCGAGCGGAAGGAGGTGGTGCTGATTCGGTCTGTCTCCAGCTTCTTCTGGATCAGCACGCGCTCCTCGCGATACTCCTTACCGGGGCGGAAGAGGTCGGAGACCGCAGCCGAATACTGTTTCAGGTCGGTAATGTTCTGCTGTACCCAATAGGTGCGGAAATACGGGCTGGGCACCAGCTTTTCCAGGTTGAGAACCATGCGCAAGTCGCCAGTTGAACCGGCGGCCGCCACGGATTGCGACCACCACTGCTCGGTCTCGATGGTGCGATCCTTGCCGCCCGACATCAGTTGCAGCGCGCCAGCCAGCAGATCTTCGCGCGTGGCGAGGAGCAGGTAATCGCCTGCGACCGCGAAGGCAACTTCCTTCTGCGATTCCGGATCGCGGCGAACATAGAATGCGACGCCGCCTGCATTGCGCGGCTCGAACTTTGGCGTGTCTGCCAGAGCGTGCCCTGCATTGATTTTGCCGAAGGCAGGTAGGTGATGTAGAGGAACTGGAGGTTGCCGATGTCATAAAGCGCAAGCGCGCTACGCGTTCCGGCAACTTGCGAGCAGGAAGTTCATGTCGGGCGGAAGGCCGGCCGCGGCGGCGAACTGATCGCCTGCCCCCTTCAGGCGGAGAAAGAGTCGTGAGCGCGAAAACACCTCGTAGTTCGCGCTCTCGACCCAGTCGCGCTTTTGCGGGGAGGAGTTCCAGTCGGAAACGAGACCCGAAAAATCTTTGGCTTCGAGGTACAGCAGGGCACCAGGGGCTCGCACGTACGTGGATAGCGCGGGCTGTGGGGGAGCGGCGGCTTGAAACGCAGCCCACCCGACGCGACCGTGGCAGTGGCAATCGCGAGGATGATCAAACAACGCTTCACGGCTTTCGGCCTCCTTTCACGGCAGGTTTGGGTTCCGGAGATGCTCGGCGATCAGCCGGGCGATCCACGCGATCCTGCTCGAGCACTTTCATGCGAGGAAGCCGGCCGGCGAGTGGTGTTCAACCGCTGAATTCGGAGAGTTTCCCGCACATCGGCGATCTTACGAGCAAGCTGCTTTGCGGGTCGTCGCTGAGGACTCGGCACGGCGTGCCGTGTTGTAGCAGGGGAGCGCCTCTTCAAATCGGCCGAGACAACCATCGTGTCGGCGACCATTTGGGCGATGTCAGCGGTCTGTGCGCGGGAAAGAACGGAGCCGGATATCGGCGAGTTTGTACGATCCGAGCTTTCGTCTTCCTGCTCATCAGCGGAGACGATTTCTCTCCGTGTTGACTTCCGGCTCAGGCGGCTGGAATTCCGGTGTGGAACACTGGTTCCAGGGTGCTGATAGCTTGTTCATACGCTCGCGTGCTCACTTCTGCTTCAAACAGCGGATAACGCACATCCGGCCGTTGCGGAAAATCGATCACGCAATGACTGAGCGACTGGATTTGTTGTCGCGTCGTTCGCGCTCTGAGCCGCCTTGAGGCGTGCTTCGTAGAGAAGTAGAACTTATCGGCAGCTGCCGGCGTGAGCGACGATGGATTCGCCAGCAAGTTCAACTCGCCGCTGCCGAGATCGGCGTGCGATCGACCGGCGACTGCCAAGGCGGCTTGCAGGCGAATCCCATACGCAACTGACTTGTCCGACGCGATCGCGGTAAGAGAGTCTTGAGCGGAAGAAGCATCCTGGGTGGCCGCAATCCTGGCTTTGGCCAAGCGCAGGCGATAGACCGGATCCCAAGGCGCAGACTTTACAAGCTGATCAAGGAACTCTATGGCCTCGGTGTCGTGTCCGGTCTTCTCGAGAAGCGACGCGGCACGTCGAGATTTTCGAATGGATTTCGACCACCACGACGAGGCGGCGCAACAGGTCAGCGCCGGAGTATCGTCGGAAGCCGGACGAATCTCGGCGACCCCAAAGGTTGCTGGCCGCCAACTGGTGTGCGTCGATTTCCTGGGCGAAGACGAATCGAGGATCTTGCGCGCCAACTGCCTATCGCCCGCCCGAAAGCTTCGCCCGCGCTCACGGCGGCAACACCGAGAAGCTCGGCGGTCTGGCGGATCGGCACGACGACAGACAATGGTTGCATCGAGAGTTCCGAGTTGCGCGGCAACGGGCAGTTCGAAGCGGGACCAAGAGCTGGTCCTGGCGCGTCTCGGCTTTCCTTGGAGAGCGCGGCCACCGCCGTCGGCCGCTGGGAATACTGTTTGCGCGGACGAGGTATCGAATCGAGTTGACCTGGCCAAGACATTAAGATCCTGCTGCGCCATAGATCGTGCTCGAGTCCATTCAGCCGGGCGACACTATCCTGTTTTATTGCAGGAATGCGCTCGTAAATAGGAGCACGCTCGTCGAGCGGATCGAGGACGCGTTCCACAAGGTTGGCAAGGATCACAGTGGGATCGTGCGCAGCGGAGGTCACATCGAGGAGCGATGCGGTCGCTGGAGCCGGGTCTTACAAAGGCGAGGTAAGCAGGATGTAGCAGTGACATTTGGACCGGGTAATCGCCATTACGAGCACAGGTAGGTGCGGAGAAGTGCGTCGGCACGGGCTTAAGTTCAGCGAACAGGTGGCGCGCGTACGAAGTTGGTCAAGGCGCGTCGAAAAGTGGGCCAGTACGTTTCGGGACACAAGCGCCGTTCAGTTAGCGGTAGGACAGCGAAGGCTTGCTTCATTGTTCCAGCGCTCCAGCGCGGTCGCCCTGTTGTATACGCGGAGCGAGACTGTCGTATACGTCGGGTCGGTGGGTGAGGAGCTCGAGTGTGTGATCGTAGTCGGCGATTGCTGCTTCGTTTGACCGGTGCCGGCATAGTAATCGGCCAAGTGAGATGACCAGGGAAGACGCCGGGCTCTACTCCAGGATCGCTGGGAGAAAATGATCGGGGGGCTTGTCGACCTTCGAGATGCCGAGATACTCCCGATAGCGCGAGCCGATCGTAGAACCAGTTACTCCGGCGAGTTGCCGCAAGCCGAGATCCGACGGGTCCGGCAAGACGCTGGGCGATGGTCTGATCTCCGAGAGCGCCAACAAAGGCGTTGTTCACCTCGGGAGTCCGGCTCGCCGAAGTACAGGCCAACGAGCGCGTTGTGAGCATTGTTCCAGACGGGCGGGCGGGATTCGCTGAGGGCCCGCACCGCGGATGCGGAAGCCTGGGCCCGCGTGGCAATGATGGAGCTTGGCGGCCTCTCTCCTTCGCGGCGATTCCACGCGCTGGAGGTCTGCACGAGGTCCTGGAGGCGCGGGTTAACTGCAGCTCGAAGAGCCGCTGCTGGTGAATGTCATCCAGTGAGAAGGCAGAGATCGTTGCCAGCACGCGCAACTCGTTCTGCGCGTCTCCGGCGGAACGGTAGGCGTCGGCAGCCGCATCGAGCGGCGAGTTGCGCTCCACGGGCGCAACCACCTTCGAGAAGCGCTCCATCTGTTCCGCTAGTTCGGCGAAGCGGGTACGCTGGCGTTGCAATTCGACCAACTGCTGCTGTCGCGAGTAGTTTCGCACCGACCGCGGATCCTGCATCATTACATCGAAGCGCCAGTGCGCTTCCTGCTCTGCTAGATTCGCCGAGTGCGCCAGTGGAATGGCGTAACTCTCTATGTCACTCATATTCATGCCGGCGCGGAGAGATTCGGCAAAGTGGGAGAAGGCCAGGCGCTCTTCAGGGGTGAAGCAGGAGTCGACCGTCGTGCCCATCTCCTGAAGGACACCAGCCATGCCGTTGCGAACGGTTTCGAGGCGGAACTCGCGCGTTCGATTGCGCCATTGATCGTCCGTCAAGCCAGAGATTCCCAGCTTCGCGACCTGCTCTTTCAGCAAAGGCAAGTTCGCAGATGCGTCCTCGAGCGCCGTCCGCATGGTGGTGTACGCCTGTTCATGCCGACGAAGGCGAGTCATGATGCGGATGTAGGTCTTCGCTCCTCCGTGGTGTTCCGCAACCGCGAGCAAGTCGGGGCCAGCGGCTTGAATGCCCTGCTCAGCAAATCCGCGGGCCTCTTCGAGCATGCGCCAGCTTTCCAGCCGTTGGGCAACTTCGAAGTAGTTCGACGGATTTTGTGGCCGGCCGTCGATGTAGGCAGTCTTCAGGGCAGCCACGAGTTCTTTCGTCTTGCCCTGGCGAGCGCGGACCTCGGCGACCTTTGCGATCCACTGCGGATCTTTGTAGGCGAGCTGATAGATGCGCTCGTAGTCGGAGGCGGCTTCGTCGAAGCGCATGAGGCGTTCCTCAAGTCCTGCACGGGCCGTATAGAGGTCGCTCCGGTCGGGACGGATCGCGATCGCCTTGGCGTAGACGTCGATAGCAGAAGGATAGTTCTCGAGGTTCGTCTGGATACGGGCCAGTACCATCGACCAGCGATAGTCGCGCGGGGACTGCTCGACAGTCTTGGCGTAGAAATCAGTCAGCTGTTGCTGGCGCTGATAGCGCAACGCGTATAGTGACGCTTCGGTCACGAGCGTATCGTGTTCCGGAAAATTGTTGATCAATTCGATGTACTGGTCGACTGCGCCGACGTAGTCCTTCATGCGCGTTAATGCAGGGATGAGGCCACGGCGCAGCGTCGCGATCTGGGTCTTCCGCGCATCGGCCGGAAGAGGCGCGTTGCGGAACAG